>NZ_JAXAVU010000014.1:0-961712 GCF_033949975.1 Lentzea sokolovensis | reverse complement strand
GGGCGACCGGATCTACGCGGTGGTGTGCGAGGCCGGTGACCTGATGTCGGTGCCCGCCGGCACCCGGCACTGGTTCGACATGGGTACGGTGCCCGAGTTCTGCGCGATCCGGTTCTTCGAGGAGGAGGACGGCTGGATCGCCGGGTTCACCGGCGACACCATCTCGTCCCGGATGCCGTCGCTGGACGGGCTGCTCGCTCCCAGCCATCAGGTTCGGACGTAGCGGCGCAGGGAGAACGCGATCAGCGGCAGCCCGACGATCGCGGGCAGGAACCAGAACGTGACTGGCGGCAAAAGCTGCCACAGCGGCAGGCGCGGGCCGTTGTCGACGTAGAACGCCGTCAGCATCGCGATGTAGGAGCCGCCCATGCCGACGATGTGCCAGGCGAGCCAACCGCGCCATCGCGTCCGTCGCGCGGCGAAGCCCATCGCGGCCAAGGCCGCCGCGGCGGCACCGAGGGTGGCGAGGTGCCACAGGTGCGTCCAGTCGGACATGGCGATCACGCTGCCGGTCAGCGCGACGCCCGTGAGTCCGGCGAGGTAGAACAAGCCCCGGCGGGGATGTCGGCCGGCTCGCTTGGGGCTGAGCATGGCGGCGGCTCCGGTGATCGTGGCCATGAGGCCCAGCAGGACGTGGCCGACGATCAGGACTTGCAGGGCCATCGCCATCACCAGCTCACGACGCCAGTGGTGCCGTCGACCGCGACAGTTTGTCCTTCGGACAGCACGCGGGTCCCGTTGCCGGTTCCTACGACCGCGGGGATGCCGTATTCGCGGGCGACGAGCGAGGCGTGCGCGGCGAGGTTGCCGCCATCAGTGATAACCGCCGCCGCAATGGCGAACAGCGGAGTCCATGCAGGCGTCGTCGTCGGTGCGACGAGCACCTCACCGGGGACGAACCGATCGATCTCGCTGGGCTCGCGCAGAATCCTGACCCTGCCGCTGGCCCGCCCCGGGCTGGCCGGTTGGCCGGTGATCGAGTTGTCCGCGGCGGGTGTCGGGGAGTGGGCAGCGCCTGCTCTGCTCATGACCGCGCCGATCAGGCGGGACGGGGTACCCAGCTGCAGCGGTGCTGCCAGACGACGTTGCCGTTGCCAGGTCGTGCGCCGCCGCTGAATCACCGCAGCGAGGTTGTTGTCCTTGGCATTCAGCTCGGCGCGGGTGCAGAAGAAGATGTCGGTCGGATCGCCGGATAGCAGTTCCGCGCCATGACGCAGGGCAAGGCGGCGCAGCAACGGCCAGCCGAGCGTGAGGTCACGCGCCTGCTGCTCGCGAATGACGGCATAGCGCTGAGCGACGGCGAGCAACGCGTCGAACTTCGCCCGCAGCGAGGGCCGGTTGGTGAGTGCGTCGCGACACAGGTTCTCTGCGGCCGCACGGTTTGTGGCGGACGTGACGCGTCGCGATTCATCCACTGTGGATCGCGTTGTCATCGGGTGGTACCAGTCGAGCGAGTACACCGCGTGCGGCGGGATGTCCGTCTCGATGCCCGGCAAGCCGGCGAGCAACACCGCTACGCCGTCAGGAAGCTGATCTGGAAGGTACCGCCGGGCGAAACGTCCCAGCGCGGCCTCCATCTTCCACGCGGCGCCTCCGACGACGGCCAGCAGCCACAGGTACTTGCCCGCGAGGACGGCGATGTCGTCAACCGTGCTGTCCGTGCTGTCGACCAGCTGCTGGTAACGCGTACGCAACTCCGTCCAACGGACATGGAGTTGCGCGAGAAGCGCAGTGTCAGCAGCAGAAGGGTTCACCAGAGGCTGGACCAACGCATGACGCATGAACCGCAGCAACGTCAGCCTGCCGCGGACGAGAGCGCCGGCGAGCCGCGCAGGTGTGATGACCGGGTGCGGCGTCGTGTAGTACCAGCCGTGCACGAGCTCGTGCCCGAACGGCAGCGAGACGCCGGCCGTCGCCTTCATCTCCTCGTTGAACCCGGCGATGATGCGGGGGAGCACCCAGTCGGCGAACAGCGGAGTCAGCGGCTCCGGCAGCCACTCGCCGAGCCGGAAGTTGCGCTGCCACAACCCTGGACCGGGTGCGCGCCAGTCGACGGGATCGGGCAGGGCGGTCATCGGCCGTGCCTGCAGCAGGAACAGCCGCCCCGCCGCGAAGGCCCACTCGATGTCCTGCGGCCGTCCGAAGTGGGCCTCGACTCGGCGGCCCAACTCTGCGACCGCGCGAACCTGATCGGCGTCCACCGCGTGTTCGGTCACCCGCTGACATCGCACCGCACTGCCTCGCACCGTCCACTGATCGCCGACGGCCTCGCCGCCGACCAGTCGCTCGCCCAAGCCGCGGACCGCGGTGACCAGTAAGTCGTCCCGGTCACCGGTGAGCGGGTCCGCGGTGAACGCCACTCCCGCGGCGTCGGCTTCGACCATCGTCTGGACCAGCACCGCCATCTGCGTCGGCGTGTCCCGGTACGCGGTCACGCGCGCGGCGGCCATCGAGGCTCGGCAGGCCCGGACCGCCTCGGGGAGTCCGTCGAGGGGGACGTTGAGGAACGACTCGTACAGCCCGGCGTAGGACGCGTCGGGGAGATCCTCCGCCGCAGCCGAGGACCGCACAGCGAATGGGCTGCTGCCCAGCCGCTCGGCGGCATCGAGCAACGCGGCGTCGAGAGCTGTGTCGGACTGATCGAAGGCGCGTGCGAGCACGACGAAGCCCGGTGGCACGGGGAAACCGATCGCGAGCAGCTCGGCCAACGTGGACGCCTTGCCGCCTGCTTCCTCGCGGTCGACGTCTATCGCCTCGGTCAGGTGAAGGATGTCCACGGCCACCACCACCTATAGCTAGTATTGCTATAGGTAGCGATGCTACTCCAAGGCCTTGAACTGGCAAGTCGTGACTTTGTCAAGCTGCCGGAGTAGCGTTGCTACCTATGAGGCCCGAGACGCTCAAGGGGCACTTGGACGCGTTGCTGCTGGCGGTCCTGGAAGGCGGGCCGCGACACGGCTACGCGGTGATCGACGCCGTGCGGGAAGGCAGCGACGGCACTTTCGATCTGCCGACCGGGACGGTGTACCCGGCGCTGCATCGGCTGGAGCGTTCTGGACTGGTGCACAGCCGGTGGGACACCGTTGGCGGTCGGCGTCGCCGCACCTACGAGATCACGCTCGCCGGGCGCGAGGCCTTGAAGGCAGAACGGGTTGTTTGGGACACGTTCTCGACGGCGGTGTCAGCGTTGCTGGCGAGGCGACAATGGCCCGCGACGTCCTGATCATCGAGGGTTATCTGGCCGCCCTCGCCACTCGTCTTCCAGGCCCGCGCCGGGCGCGCGTCGCGGTGCTCGACGAACTCCGCGACGGTTTGACGGAAGCCGCCGCCCGCCACACCGACAGCGGTAGCCCACCCCGAGCGGCCGCCGAAGCCGCCGTCGACGAGTTCGGCACGGTTGACCAGGTCGCTGCCGCGTTTGCAGGGGAATTGGTCACGCAGCAGGCACGCCACGTCGTCACGGTGCTGGTCGTCACCGGCCCGCTGGTGGGTGTCTGGTGGCTGCTTCTGCTCGCGCCGACTTCACCGGCAGGCATTCCGGTGCTGCCGTTGATCTGTGTCGCGGTCCTCATAGGACTGCTGGTGCTTGCCACCACTGGCGGTTTGACGCGCTGGGTGCCGTCCGCTGTCCCTCGGCGGGCCTTGGCTGGCGCTGCAGCGGTCGTGGTGGGCTGCATGGTCGGGGACCTCGGCATGCTCACCGTCCTGGCCACCAGTTCCGATGCCGGGCTCAGCGTCTTGGCCATCACGGCCGCACTGGCGAGCCTGATTCGGCTCGGTTGTGGCGTTCATCTGCTGCGCGCGTGCCGCCACGCGCAGCAGGCGCTCAGTGGTGACGAGCCAATTTCGCCGCGGAGATCGGCAGGATGACGGCGAGGAACAGCCCGCCGAACATCGCGCCAGTGATCGAGCAGGCGCCGTGATGGTGGCGAAGCGCAGGTTGTGCCGCAGGTCGCGGAAGCTGTTGTCGCGGCTGTAGCGGGGCGAAGGCGGCGTGCGTCGTTGGCAGTGAGACCAGCCCGCTGCCGCGCCACCGCGCAGGTCGACCGGCTCGAGTCGTCACGAGTCCTTCGTTGACCGTCATGCTTTCATCTCCGCCTTCCGGCCCCACGGCATGTGGCCGTTGTGAGTTGCGTCGTGGCAGCGCAGCACCGTTGACAGCCGAAGAATACTCAACCATCATTGAGTCAATGAACATTGAGTGGTCTTCCTCGGTGGTGGAGCGGGCACGGCTGTACGCGGTGCTCGGCGAACCCGCGCGGCTGGCGATCGTCGACCGGCTGCTTCTTGGTGACGCCTCGCCCAGCGAGGTCGGCCGCGAGCTCGGCCTGCCCAGCAACCTGCTGGCACACCACGTGAAGCTGCTCGAACAGGCAGGCGTGCTGGAGCGCATCCGCTCGGAAGGGGACCAGCGCCGCAACTACCTGCGCCTGCGTGCGGACGCGCTGACGGGGCTCGGCCCGGCGGGAAACCGGACAGCGCCGCGCGTGGTGTTCGTCTGCACCTACAACTCGGCGCGCTCTCAGCTCGCCGCGGCGCTGTGGAAGAAGCGCAGCACCGTTCCCACCGCCTCCGCCGGTACGAAGCCGGCGGACGGAGTGCACCCGCTCGCGGTCGCGACCGCCAAGGCGCACGGCCTGCCGCTCGCCCGTGCCCGAACCGCACGCGTCGAAGACATCCTGCGGCCGGACGACCTCGTGGTCGCCGTCTGCGACAACGCCCACGAACAGCTCGACAGTCACCTCGACCGCCTGCACTGGTCGGTTCCCGACCCGGCCCGCGCCGGCACCGAGGACGCCTTCGAACACGCCTTCCTCGATCTCGCCGACCGGGTCGACCGGCTGGCCCCCGTCGTTCACCAGTCTGGAGAAGACCGATGACCCTGAGCATCGACCAGCAACTCGCCCTCAAGACCGCCGCCAGCCGCCTGCAGTCGCAGTTTCACGGCATCTTCGGCACCGAGACCATCGAACGGTTCCTGAACACCAGCTACGACCAGTTCGCCTCGAACAGCACCATCCCGAACTTCCTGCCGCTGCTGGCAGAACGGTTCGCCCGCCAGAGGCTGCACGCGCTGGCCAAGGTCGAAGGACACGTGACGGACAACAAGCCGATCGTGCTCTTCCTCTGCGTGCACAACGCCGGGCGCAGCCAGATGGCGCTCGGGTTCTTCGAAGACCTCGCCGAGGACCGCGCGGTGGCCTGGTCCGGCGGCTCCGAGCCCGGCAACCAGATCAACCCGGCCGCCGTCGAGGCCATGCTCGAGCGCGGCATCAACATCTCCCGCGAGTTCCCCAAGCCATGGACCGACGAGATCGTCCGCGCCGCCGACGTGATCGTCTCTATGGGCTGCGGCGACGCGTGCCCGGTGTTCCCAGGCAAGCGCTACCTGGACTGGACGCTCGACGACCCAGCGGGCAAGGACGTCGCCGACGTTCGCCCCGTGCGCGACGAGATCGAGCGCCACGTGCGTGAGCTCCTCCAGGAACTTGGGGTCGAGGCACGCGTCTGACTTTCTCGAGGGCGTTCATGAAGGTCCGGAAGCGAGAACGGGGCCGAAAGTCCGCGCGGCGATCTCTTCCGCCTGCGACTGCTCGACGATGCGTCCGGGGACCTCGGGATGCTCGCTGATCCAGGCGTGGGCGGTGGTGTGGCTCCGGAAGAAGTTAAGTGCGTCGCAGCATGCCGTGGCCGCGGGTCCGCCGCCTGGGCGTTGTCCGACGAACACCACCGCACCGGCAGGTTCCCAGGTCGCCTTACCGTCCCGCGTGGTGACGGTGATCGGCTCGCCGGTCACCGGGTCAGTGGAGGTGATCTCGGCGTCACGGTTGAGCATCGCAGGGATGCCGAGCGCGTCGATCGCGCACATCGACCACACCTCGGCGCCACCATCGATCCGTACATGGTGGCGCGTCTCCGTGGCGGAGAACGGATAAGCGGCGCGGATGTGCCCTTGCCCGTCCAAGGTCAGGAAGTCCTCGCGGGCCAGTTCCTCCAGCACGTCACCGGCCGTCCGGCCCGCTTCGGCGGCGATCGGTTCCAGCTCGTCCAGTGCGGAAGCGGCGCCGGTGGCGGCGAACTGGCGCAGCACCGCCTGATGCACCGCCCGCAGGCCGCGCGCGTCGGGCGCGCGACGCCCTCTCCCGCCACGGCCGACGACGTCGAGCGCATCCGATTCACAGCAGTCGCCGACAGCGGCCGGTTGCGCAAGGCCGGTACTGTCGATCGCCTGCCTCAGTGCGGCTTCGCTCGGCGCTCCTGCCACCGTTCCGTCCGCGCCCCGGTATAGGCGGCATGACACCGATGGCACCGCCTCGGCAGCCGCGAACGGGTCGATGCCGTCGAGCAGGATCGTCGGAGAGCCCGTCATCCCCAGTGCACAGGCCTGGTCTTGGTCGTGTACCTCGACCAACTCGATCTCAGCGGCCCGGCCCGCGAGCGCAGCTGTGACCCGCTCGAGCGCAGGGGCCGCATTCGGGCATCCCGGAACCGTCAGCACCGTGATTCGCATTGCGTGCCCTCCAGCCTTGTTCCATACACCACGACGCTAGACCTTCCAGCGCACTGGAAGGTCAAGGAGTAGCGTCCGGGGTATGCGCATCGGGACTCTTGCTGCGACAAGTGGCTTGAGCACGAAGACCATCCGCTTCTACGAGCAGTCCGGTCTGCTGCCGGCGCCGCCACGTACAAGTGGCGGCTACCGCGACTATCCCGAGCAAGCCATCGCGCGACTCGCCTTCGTCCGCAACGCGCAGAGCGCCGGGCTCACGCTCGCCGAGATCAGCTCTGTCCTCGCGTTGCGCGATGGTGGACAGGCACCCTGTGGTCACGTCACCGCATTGATCAGCGAGCGCCTGGCCGACATCGAGCGCCGCCTGGCCGAGATGACCAAGACTCGCGACGCGCTCCGCGGTCTTGTCCGCCGAGGTGCTGTGACCGACCCGGCGACCTGTACCGAGAACGACATCTGCACGATCATCAACCCGGCTGGGCATCGGCCTCGCCCAGCTCATCACAAGTGACCAGCTGTCAGGTCGAAGCGGTTGGTGTTCAACGGAAGTGGGGACCGCCCGCGTGGACGGTCCCCACCTTGGTTAGTCGTTCCCACTAACCGATCCCGGCCATCGGTAGCCGAGTCTTAGTCGCCGATCCGGCCGCAGTCCGTCCGGCGCACCGCGATCACGGACGGGCGTGCGATCGTGCCGGGTCCGCCGGGCCAGGTCGAGCCGGGCTTCTCCACCGTCGCACCGTCGATCTCACCGGGATGCTGTACGGCGACGATGACACGCCGTTCCTCAATGATTGGCCCGCAGGTCTCCGCGCCGACGGGCACGGTGAGGAACTGCTTGACCTGACCGCGATAGCGACCGTCCACAGCGACGCCGAAGAGGCCGTCGTTGGAGCCGAGCGCGCTGCCGTCCGTTGCGATCCACAGGTTGCCGTGGCGGTCGAACGCGAGGTTGTCCGGGCAGGACACCGCCGACACCTTGTCCTTCGGGAACCCGGCGAAGTAGGTACTCGGGTCCGCAGGATCGCCGCACACCAGGAACAACCGCCACCGGAAGCTCGTCGCCGCGGCGTTGTTGCGCGACTCCATGACCTCCATGATCTGGCCGTGCCGGTTGCGGGTGCGCGGGTTGGCCTCGTCCGGCGCCGCCTTGCCTGCCACGCCGCGGTCGGAGTTGTTGGTCAGTGCGATGTAGACGGTCCCGTTGTCCGGGTGCGGCTCGACGTCCTCGGGCCGGTCCATCTTCGTCGCGCCCACCTTGTCTGCGGCGAGACGCGTGAACACGTAGACCTCTTCGGCGGTCATGCCCGGCACGAACGACTTGCTCCCGCTCGCCAGCGCGACCCATTCGCCGGTGCCGTCGAACGCGCCGTCCGAGGGCAGCTTGCCGGACCCGTCGATTTCTGCGGCGGGGCTGTCGCCGGTGAACTTGGCGACGTACAGCGTGCCTTCGTCGAGCAGCGTGAGGTTGTGCCGGCGGGCGGCCTGGCTGTTGCCGCGCCGCATGCTGTTCTTGGAGACGTACTTGTAGAAGTAGTCGAACCGCTCGTCGTCACCCATGTAGAGCACGACCCGGCCGTCAGGGGTGAGCCGCGGCTCGGCGGCTTCGTGCTTGAACCGGCCGAGCGCGGTCCGCTTGCGCGGCACGAAGTCCGGGTCGAACGGGTCGATCTCGACGACCCAGCCGTGCCGGTTGGTCTCGTTGGGCTCCTGCGCCACGTCGAAGCGCTTGTCGAACCGCTCCCACTTGCGCTCGCTCGCCGTACCCCGCAACCCGTAGCGGGTGAGCCGCGCCTTCGTGGTCGGGTCGGTGACCAGGTCGGCGTTGCCGAAGTACTGGTTGAAGTTCTCCTCGCCGGACAGCACCGTGCCCCACGGCGTGACGCCACCACCACAGTTGTTCAGCGTGCCCAGCACCGTGCGCCCGGCCGGGTCCGCCGAGGTCTTCAGCAGCGCGCTACCCGCAGCCGGCCCGGTGAACTCCAGCTTGCTCGTGGCGGTGATCCGGCGGTTGAGCCGGTGCTTCACCGGCGAGAGCTTGCCGGAGCGGCGCTCTTCCGCCAGCACGACAACGCTCAGACCGTGCGCCGCCCAGGCGATCTCGACCTGCTCACGCGTCGGGTTGGCCGCGCTGTACCCGGCGAACATCACCAGCTCGCTGGTGTACTCGTGGTTCGCGACCAGCACGAGCCGATCGTGGTCGAGGTCCAGCAGCGCGAGGTAGTCGACGTTGAAGCCGAACTGCTTCGCCTGCGCCGCAGCGGTCTGCTTGGCCGGATCGAATGCCGGCGCGCCCGGTAGAACCGGGTCACCCCACCGGATCACGACGTCTTGCTCGTAACCGGGCGGGACGACCACGGAGTCGAGCTTGTTGTGCGCCACCGGCTCGAAGCTGAGCCCGCGAGCACCGCGGCCGCCATGGAGGCTCAGCTCGACATCGGGCTCGGGGCCGGCGAAAGCAGGTGCGGCGACAGCGGCCGTTCCGGCGGCAGCCAGCGACAACACTGCCGTCGACCGCAGCAGCGAACGGCGGGACAATGCGCTGGCGATCACGTCGCCGAGGTAGGGATTGGCCGAGGTGTTGGGCGCCTCGTGGAAGCAGGCGTCGCCGCAGCGGTAGCGGCAGGTCAGGGCGGAACGCCCGGCGTGGTTGGTCGACGCCAACGGCAGCGGGATGATCCGCTGGTCCGTGGTGGGACGCGGCGGCACGGTACCTCCATGCGAGTCCATCGGGAACGACAAGCGCGGTAGATCGGCTTATGTCGATCCAGGACAGTAGGTGGTCGTGCCGGTCGGCTGGCGACGCGAACATGAACAGCGGGCGAACCCTGCCTGACCTACACCGCGGTGCGCTCGCCGCTGACGCTGGACAGCACGGCGGCCATCCTGTCGGTGGTCTCCGGCCGCACCCGGTAGTACACCCATGTGCCCCGGCGCTCGGAATCGACCAGACCGGCCTGCCGGAGCAGCTTGAGGTGATGGGAGATCGTCGGCTGGGAGAGGTTGAACGCCGGTGTGAGCTCGCAGACGCAGACCTCGCCGCTGGGTCGCGAGGCGATCAACGACAGCAGCCGCATGCGCACCGGGTCGCCGAGCGCCTTGAACATCGTCGCCAGTTCGACTGCCTGGACTTCGGCGAGCGGCTCCTCGGAGAGGGGCTCGCAGCAACCGCCCTCTTGCTTCGACATACTTCAATATTGACTGTTCTTCGCCCGAGGTGCAACATGACATAGACAGACTTCAATACAACCTGGAGGTAGGACACTCATGAGCGAGCAGACCGAGCTGCGGGAAACGGTTCGCGCCAGCTATGCGGCAGCAGCGACCGCTGTGGCCCAAGGGGGAGGTGGGTGCTGCGGCCCGGAGGCTATGGAGATCGACGAGAACTTCGGCGCCACGCTCTACGCCGCGGCCGATCGCGACCAGCTGCCCGCCGAGGCGGTCGCCGCCTCACTCGGCTGCGGCAACCCCACCGCGGTTGCCGAGCTCCGCGAGGGCGAGCGGGTGCTGGACCTGGGCTCGGGCGGCGGCATCGACGTCCTGCTCTCCGCCCGCCGTGTCGGTCCGACCGGTAAGGCCTACGGGCTGGACATGACCGACGAGATGCTCGCGCTCGCACTGTCCAACGCGGATAAGGCCGGCGCCACCAACGTCGAGTTCCTCAAGGGCAACATCGAGGCCATCCCGTTGCCCGGCAACACCGTCGACGTCGTGATCTCCAACTGCGTCATCAACCTCTCCGTCGACAAGCCCGCCGTGTTCGCCGAGACCTTCCGCGTTCTGCGCCCCGGCGGCCGCATCGGCATCTCCGACGTGGTCGCCGACGACCACCTCACGCCCGCCGAGCGAGCTGAGCGGGGTTCCTACGTCGGCTGCATCGCCGGGGCCCTCACCTTCACCGAGTACCGCGAAGGTCTGCAGGCGGCTGGCTTCGCCGGCATCGAGATCACGCCGACCTTCGAGGCCGCGGACGGGATGCACGGAGCGATCGTGCGCGCGACCAAGCCGATCGAATCGGCTGACATCCCTGTTGTGACGCAGGGTGAAGCGTCGTGCTGTGGCGTCAGTGCGTGCTGCACGCCGACCGAGCAAGCGGTCGAGCCGGGCGTGACGTTGGCCGAAGCCAAATCCGCTGCCGGATGCGGCTGTCAGTGACTTACATCAGGTATCCGGGCACAGGCTTACCGTCGAAGCTTGACCACAGAAGCTGAGCCCTGGGCACCACAAGGTTGCACCTTGCCCACCGAGGAGCGTGCACTGCGCGTCGCCGACGTGTTCGAGGCGCTCGCGGCGCCGGTCGAAGGAATGTCGTCGTGACCGGATTGCGCGCCGAGAGGGTTGTCGAGGCTGCGGGTGTGAACTGGCAGACCCTGCGGTTTTACGGGCGGGCCGGACTCCTCGCCGAACCGGACCGGATGTTGGGCGTGCGGGCACCGGATCGGTCTACACGAGAAAGCCGGCGATGCAGCCGGAGATGGCCTTGACGGAGTCTGGTTCGCTGTCACCCCGACCGGCGAGAAAGCGAGTGGTTAGGGCCTTGCTGCTCACCTCAGCGCCACATCGGCCTCGCAGAGGATACGACCGTTGTGACGCATGCGAATGGGAAGGAGGGACAGGCGACGTCGCAGCGCCAACGAGACCGGGCCCTTCGGTGCTTCAGCGGAGCTCAAGGCCATCACACGTCGCCTTGACGAGCTGAACGACTACTGGACTCGCCTTGGTGATGACCTGAGGATTCTGCGGACTGCCCAAATCGAGGCAGACCAAGCGTTTGTGGGAGCGCGTGCGCGAAGCAGAGGCGCAGGCTGACCGGCTTTCTGGTCACGCGTCACGACTTTGTGCGGAGCGGCGCCTGGCTGCAGCACGTCCAGAGCCCGCTGCCGTGCTGCGCAGGCTCTCCCAACGCTTCGGCGAAGTGCCGGCGGACATTGGGTACCCGAAATTGCGCGACCCGATGCTGGACGACAAGCTCATGCCGTACGTACGCGGACTTCCCTATACGTCGGCGAGCAGCGGCGGCCTCGTACTGATCAGCCTCGCGTGATACCTCTCCTTGTGGGAAGTGGCCTACGAGCAAGGTGCACGCGCGCCGGGACTGCTGATCATCGATAGTCCCCAGAAGAACCCGGGACACGGCGCACATCCTGACGACCCCGACTTTGCAGATACCCGGCTGGTCGAGACCTTCTACAGCCGCGCCTTCGCGTTTCGGGGCCGCGAGGCGCACCGGCAACGTGGACAAGCAGGCCGTTCGCAAAGGCCTCGACCGACCGCGCGATTCGATCCACCTACTGCTCGACGGCGCCGCGGCCGAGCAATTGAAGCGCCGATCGAACGGTACGAACTGGAACAACCGGGAGCCGCTGTTCCACATGCTGCTCGGCTTCTGAGCGCGCGTTGCCGGCATCGGCCCGGCTCGTCGCGAGGCTGCTGCGAAGAGCCGGTTGTTCTTCATGGTGTCCGCTCGGAGGGTTGTCGGTAGTGCTAGGTCCGATGTGGTCGGTGGCGCGGTCAGTGATGGTGATGAGCTCTCGCGGTTCAGGTGCTGCCGAGGGCGAGTTGGCATTGGCCGGCTCGGCATCCTTCGAGGATCCCCTGCGTGTGGCGACGTGCGCGCTGTAGGTCGGCGATCTTGGCGTCGATCCGGTCAACCACGCCTTCCAGGCGCCATCTTTCACTGTCGCAGGTGGCATCGCCCGTGTCGTGAGCGTGCAAGGCATCGATGACCTCGTCCAGGGTGAAACCCATGTCTTGCAGGGCTTTGGCCATACGGATCCGTTCTACCGCGGACTCGCTGAACACCCGGTAGCCGGACGGTCTGCGGTCAGCGGCTGGCAGTACACCGCGGCGTTCGTAGAAGCGGACGGTGTCGATGCTTACGCCGGCTTGATTGGCGACTTGGCCGATTTTCACGCGGTCACCTCTTGACTCTGGACTCAGGTCCAGACTCTAGAGTCGGATTAGGCAGGAGACAAGACGACGACAAGGAGCCTGACCATGCAGATCCCGGACGCTGCCACCCCGATCGTGTGCGACATGACCGACGCCCCGGACACCGATGCCGAGAGGTTGGCCGAGTACCGGCGGCTGTTCACCCATGCGGCTTTCCTTGGCCGGGAAAGGACCACCGATGGGATTCGGTTCCGGTTCCGTGTCGAGCCCGGCTTGGAGGAGTGGGTGCGAGACCTGGCCGCGAGGGAGAAGGCGTGCTGTGCGTTCTTCGCCTTCGACATCACCATCGAAGACGGCGAGGTGCGCTACGACTGCGCGGTGACCGACAACGACCAGGCCCGCGCGATCCTGGAGGAGTACTACGCCCTGCCCGACCTGCTGGTCGAAAGCGTCGACGACCTGCGTGAGCGGCTGGTGGAGCGCGGGGTGGTCTTCACCTCCTCCGCCGCCGGCACCGTGCACCACGTCCAGCCCGTCGTGTCTGGGCAGATCGGGGGTTGACCTTCGAGCCGTGTTGAAGGTTTGGCGTCGGCGTCGCGAGCACCTATCACCGCATTCGTACACACGAGCCGAGTCATTCTCACGAAAGGCTGACGACGGCCAGCGGGTGTTCTTCGTTCGTGAGCGAGGCGAGTGCCGTGGCGACTTCGTCGATGGTGGCTCGGACGTAGGTGGTCGTGGTGCCTGCGTCGCTCTTGCCGAAGTGCCCGCGCGACGGCATAGCCGAAGTACCGCTCGACCCACGTGAGCGTGGGGTGGATACAGTGGGTGCTCACCTGCCGCGTCGCGACCCACGGCAGGTGCTTGCCGAGCCGGTGCCACAAGTAGTCGTAGCGGCGCCTCGTTGTCCCGTGCCGCTTTTGGGAGTGGAAGGTGCGCCGTTGGTGTGTCTGCCACTCAGGTGGGTGGAGGAGGAAGAACTCGCCGGTCCACGTTCGATCCATCGGAGGGACGAGGTTCGGTAAGAGGTGGTGCAGAGTCTTCGTGCCGGCCACGATCTTGGCCTTGTTGTCGACCACGCTGAGCGACTCCAAGATGTTCCAGAGCTTGTCGGCGATGTCGGCCGCTAGGCCGTCGTCTCCAATGTGGAGCGACTCGAGTTCTGTGACCGCAGGCTCCGCTCTGCGGAGGGCTTGGGCGAACTCGGTGATGGGTGCGAGCCGTGAGCTTCTATGCCCTATGCCCCATGCGTTGAGTGTGCGGTGCAGCGTGGATACGAACTGCGGGTCGCCGACAGCATCGCGCACTGTGCCTGCTGCGTACCTTGTGGCGATGGTGGCTCGGTGCGCGTCCCTCTGTGCGACGGCGAATGCGGGATCGCGGTCGTAAACCTCCACATACCTGCGGAAATCCCCGACAAGCTGATTTACTCTGGCCTGGACCCCGGCAGCACGTGCCATAGTGCTCATCCTCCCGCCAGGGTTCCGCTGTGTGGAGGACAACGCCGCCGGTGCTCTGGGCGTTGCATGCCGTGGTAGTCACGCCAGCTCCTCGCTGAACCGGCGAGCATGTGGTGCCCACGTGTTCGTCGCGTGATGGCCGACCGGGGCGCCCGCGAAGTGCTCGTCCACTACGCCGTGGCCGCTGAGAACCTATTCGACTACATCGACCGTATGCAGGGCCACGTCGAGACGCCCACACGTGCAGGCCACTGCACCGATGTAACCCGCGCCGCGCGCGACGGGCAGGGCTTCTTCCGCGTCGACAACCCGTGGATGCAAAGCCGATGGGACGGCTTCGTCGAGGCGGCGGGCCAGGCGGGAGCGCACTGCACGCGCGCGATCATGGACCTCGACGACGAGGCTCTGCGGATCGGGTTAAGCGAGATCCAGACGCAGCACCGAGTAGTTGGGTGCCTGCACGCACGACTTCGGGGATCTACGGACGGCACCTGCTAGCTCGTGCCGCGACCGCCGGCCTTCGCCACGTCTTCGACGCTCAGTGGTCCATCTCGCGACAGCTCGACCGCCTCTGCCCACTACACCCTCGTCGGCCAGACCGATGTACGTACTGGAGTTCCGCACTGCTGGAAATGGCCTACCTGATTACCGGAAGCGTCCTCATGACGGCGATGAATGCCGAACCTGGGTCCGCGGGGCACTACGTCTCGGCAGCAGGGGTCCGTTATCCGCCGGAAATTGTCGGACCCCGGACGTAGCATGCCGGTCATCAGAAGGTCCACGAGCTGGAGCGAGTCGCCGATGTTCATCGCCACCGTCTACATCCGCTTCTTCCGCTCGTTCAACTTCGACTACCTGCGCAAGGCTGACGAGGGGTTCGTCGCCGACCCTTGGGACGTGCTGAAGTCGGATGGCATGGAGTTCCCCTTCGTCAGGGTGCCGCTGGAGGATGGCGTGACCACTGTCGTGGGCGCGAACGAGTCCGGTAAGAGCCAGCTGTTGTGGGCGGTGAAGCACGCGCTCACCGGCCAGGGCATCGAGCGTGGTGACTTCTGCAGGTACTCGCAGTACTTCGCGGTGAACAAGACCATGGCGTTCCCCGACTTCGGGGTGGAGCTCAAGGGCTTGGACGCAGGCGATCGAGCGGCCTTGGCCAAGGCCTGCAAGACGGAAGTGGACGACGAACTGGACTCCTTCTTGGTGTTCCGCATGGGAGGACCTGACCCCGTCGTCTACCTCCAGCAGGACAACGAGTGGAAGAAGCTTGCCGTCAAGGACAGGAAGGCACTCGACGGTGCCCTCCCGCAGTGGTTTGAGATCAACGCTGACGTTGCGCTACCTGAAAGTGTTCCGATTAAGTACCTCGCCCACGGTAGGAAGTCGCTGCGTACCAGTCCTCGTAAGGGACGGCAGTCGTTCCTCAACGAGATCCTGGAGAACGGGTCGTCGTGGTTCGGCTCAGCTGAGCAGGTCGCAGCAGCGGCGTCGAACATCATGAGCGCTTTCGCGGCAGTGGATGTGGAGACCGAGGAGCACGACGAGCAGCTCGCGCTTGCTGACGACCTTCTGCTGAAGGTGGCCGGCATCGACCGCACGGCGTTCGAGGAGCTGCTGAAGGCGGTCGACGCGAGCAAGGACGGCTTCGCCAACGGGATCGTGGAGCGGATGAATCGCGAGCTCGCGGCGTCGCTGAACTTCCCGAAGTGGTGGTCGCAGGATCACCAGTTCGAGCTGCGGTTGACCTTGCGCGATCAGGACCTGGTCTTCACGATCCGGGACAGGACCGGTACGGAGTACTCCGCTGACGAACGCAGCGGTGGGCTCAGGTACTTCCTCAGCTACTTCGTGCAGTATCTCGCCCACGAGGCGCCGAAGTCCGGTGCGCGCGAGATCCTTCTCATGGACGAACCGGACGCCTACCTGTCCAGCACGGGCCAGCAAGATCTCCTCCGCATCTTCGAGGACTTCGCGAACCCGCAAGACCCGAACCGGGCAGCGTGCCAGGTCGTCTACGTGACACATTCCCCGTTCTTGATCGACAAGAACCACGGTGAACGGATCCGCGTCCTGGAGAAGGGCGAGGGTGACGAAGGCACCCGCGTCGTGCGCAACGCCGCACGAAACCACTACGAGCCGCTGCGGTCAGCGTTCGGCAGCTTTGTTGGCGAGACGACCTTCATCAGCAACTGCAACCTGATGCTGGAAGGCATGTCCGACCAGATCATGCTCGCGGGCATGTCTGCGCACCTGCGCAAGCAGAAGGCGTCGTCCTTGGACAACCTCGACCTGAACACCTTGACGCTGGTGCCGGCAGGCTCAGCCTCCCACGTCCCGTATCTGGTGTACCTCGCACGAGGACGAGACGTCGACCGGCCCGCTGTGATCGCCTTGCTCGACAGCGACACCGCGGGCAACCAAGCGTGCAAGGCGCTCCGGAAGGGGCCAGACGGCATGCCACTGATCGAGTCCAAGTTCGTCCTGCAGCTCGGTGATCTGACTGGTGAAGGACTCGTGAGCACGTTTCCCGACGGGGTTGTTGCCATTGAGGACCTCGTTCCGCTGGAGATCGGGATCGCCGCGGTGCGACGGTACGCACACGACTTCCTTGAACCCGATCAAGCAGCGAAGATCCGTACCCTTACCGCCAAGGACGTGTCCTTCGCAGGCTGCTCCGGTACGCATGACGCATTGGAGAAAGCAGCTGCGGGCAAGCTGGAAGGCTTCCACCTCGACAAGGTGGGGTTCTCTCGCAACGTGCTCGAGGTGGCCCGGCAGGACGCGGGTTTCGAGGCCGCGGCAGAGGTCATGGCCAACAACTTCCGCATCTTGTTCCGGGAGTTGGGTGCTCGACAGCGTCAAGCGATGCGCGAGATCACGACCGAGAAGACGAGCGCCAAGATCAAGCGCTTGAAGCGTTCGTTCTTGCGCGACCACCCGGCCACCGCCACCCGGGAAGAGGCCACGCTTCTGCTGGAAGAAGTCGAGGCAAGCCTGGATAACTCAATCGACGCAGAAGACCTGAAGAGCCACATCCGAGGGATGCGACGAAACTTTCAGCTAGAGGACGAACCGACCGAGCCGATCGATGACTTCAAGGCGTTCCGCGATGCACTGGACACCTTGGTCTACCGCGAGGTCAACATAGTCCAGGAACGTTGACACGACCTGTTGGGGCACGTCCGCAGAACGCGCCCCAACAGGTCGTGCAGGGCGGTGGACAGGCCTCCGAGTCCGCTCGCCCTGTCGCGTCACGCCAGCCTCGGTCGCCGGACTCGCTGGTGGCGTGAGACTCGTCCGAGGCCGATCGGTGCTGGCCGATGGAGCATCGACCGAACGCCTTCCTGACCAGGCCCGGCGGCGTGCGGCCCGACCTCGTCAGCCGCTACGCCGAGGTCTGCTCGAAGGGGTCCGAATCGTCGCGGCGATGCCAGATTTGGCTGAGCGACCGGATTCTGCCGATCATCGCGGAGCACGGTCTGCCCACGCCCGACGCGGCCGTCGAAGACAAGTTCGCGCTCAACGGGCAGACCACTCTGACGAGTCGAAATCTGACCAGCAGATGCTGTTCTGAGCACACGGCCCAGTCGCCTGTTGGTGCTCTCCCGCAGGTTGCCTAGTCGAGGCGCGCATGCCGCTCTTGTCCAAGTCGGGTGTGCCCGTGGCGCGGAGGGACGGCAGGTCAGTTGGCTCTCACACTGCAGGGCGGACCACGCTGACCATGTATTTGGAATCAGATGGGGAAGTGCTGCTCACTGGGGGTACGCAGGCACCAGGTTGCGTAGCTGGGCGGGGTCGTCGTCGGAGACGAACCTGTAGCTCTGGGGAGGTTGGAACTTGGCGGTGTCCCGCAGTGCGGACAATGGCCAAGGGGTGGCCAGTCTTCGCGGGTCTCCCACATAAACGGCAGTGGCCAGTTCGGAACCGTCGAAGTACTCGTCGTACTCGGGTCGCAACAGCCCGACGTGCTTGCGGTGGCGCCGCCAGATCCGTGCCGGTGTGTCGGTGTCCCGGCCTACGATCACCGCGGTGCCGACGACGGCCATCACCGGTGAGCTGGCGTAGAGGATCAGGTGTGTTCCGTCGGGCGCGGACAGTCGGGTGCGCCGCAGTTCGACGGTCTTGGTGCCGTCCAGGATGGCTTCCGCGAATCGCGGACGCAGCGACATCAGCAAAGGGCGCACAGCAGGTGTCCACGCGCTCGATTCCACCGCTGTTGCAGTCACAGGGGGTGACCTTAGCGGTCGACGGGGTCGAAGTGATGTTGCACCACGATGATCGTGGATCACGTCACCGCTTCGTCGTGTTCGCCATGTCGTAGATCGCGGCGAACGTCGCGGTCGGCATTCGAACCGGTCCCTGGATCCGTTTCGGACCGTCCATCGATTGGATCAGGTCGAGGTACTCGGACCAGCGGATGTGACGCGGGAACAGCTCGGTGTAGGACACCCGGAGCGCCTGCGCGCTACCTCGTTGCCCTGCGGCGCCGTCGATGTCAGCAAGGGTGAAGACCCCGTAGTGGGCGAACTGTTCGTGCAGTTCCAGCGGCGCTCCGATGTCGATCGCGTCGAGAAGCGACGTGCCGATGAACCGTCCACCACCGGTGGTGGCGTCCTGCGTCAGGTACCACAGAACTCGACCAGGGGCCTTGAGCACGCTGGGGTGATTGCCGCGGTAGTAGACGTGCTCCCGTCCCAGGGCCAGCGTGGTCGGCCGGTGGGTGAGGGTCTGCGGCTCACCGAGGAGCTCAGCGCTCCAGCGCGGCTGGATCGCGACGGCGAAGTGGGGTAGGTCGCTGTCGGTGATCTTGGCGGGCCACCAGGTCCGTTCGTACTGCGCGGCTGATTCGGGGGCGAGACGAGGTGGAAGCAGGGCGGCAGGCCCGAGACCGACCTGGGCCTGCGCTGCGGAGACAGCGGAGCTGACCTGGGCGCCGGTTCCGGCGGCCTCAACCACCCAGCTGTGCCATGTGTCGTTGACGCGCTGGTAGCTCTCGTGGCTCGCCGCACGTTCGATGGCGGGGGAGAGATAGGGGTCCTCGATGCGTACCACGTGGGCGCCGTGGCTCCGTGCTTCCAGTCGCAACGTCCAAAGCAGGTAGCGAGCCATGGTGTCGGCGTCCGGGTGATCCGGGACGCGTAGCAGCGGTGCTTTGAGGACGTGGTCGTCGACGATCGACGCGTAGCAGCCGACGGTCGTCCCGTCGCTTGCACGCACGATGGAGTGAGATCGCGGTGCACGAGCTAGTGCGTTCAGGCGGGACTTGAGTTCCTGCTTTGTCTCGCCGCCGCGCCGGTCCAGGAAGGTCAGGAGTACCGCCTCGGACTGGGCGTTCGCCAGCTCGGTGCTGAACGAACTGCCGGCGAGCGTCCTGGGTTGGTAAGCCACCGAGTGGGCCAGCTCATCGAGATGAACGACCAGGTGGTGCGGGTCGATCACACGCAATGCCATGAGTTCGGGAAACGCGACGAGCCGGGGGAGCAACGGGGCCATCTGAGACCGCAGTCGTTCGTCCCAGGTCAGGAACACCTGGATGCCTGCCCCGGCGGTCTCAGCGAGATGCCACAGGTCTCCCTTGTCCTGCGGGGTCAGCGCACGGTCAGGTTCGGCCGTTCGAACCGCGTCGAGTAGCACCTCGTGCAGCTCTTCGGCTCGCTTCGGCGGCCCGCTCGGGCGCCGGTAACGCGCGGCGACATCGGCCAACCTGCTGCGCGACTCGGCCGAGTGCCGGTCGAGGTCACGTTCGAGTCCGTGCGGCACGACCATCTCGATCCGGTCCGCTACATCGGGTGCGAGCAACACCTGGGACCGTTCCGCCTGAGGATGGTCCTTGCGGGTGTGCAGGTCCATCAGGATGTTGACGTCGATCGCCACGGCCAGCTCGGTTGGCTCGTCCACCGGAGTGAACAGGTTGGCGTGCTCGTGGTCGAGCCACCACACAGTCATCGGAGCCTTGTCTTCACCACGCCCACGCGCACGTCCGAGGTGTTTGAAGCCGAGCCCACGCCACACCCGCTGGATGTCGGCGTAGCTGTCGCGGCACTTCGCGCGAACGCCCAACCTCGCCCGGTGCCGACGGCTCACCTCGTCGACGAGCAGCTGAGCCACGCCCTTCTCCCGGAAAGGCTTGTCGACGCAGAGGTGCACCAGGGTGACCTCGTTGCGTGGCAAGCGAAACAGCGCGTAACCGACCAGTTCGCCGTCTCTCATCGCGCCGAGCAAGCAGTGTTTGGCCGCGTACTCGAAATACGCTTCGCGCGGGAAGAGACCGAGCGTCTTCTTTGCCGTGTTGCCGAGTTCAACCGCACGCTCGATCGTCGCGGCGTCGGTACCGGCCACGACCTCGATGACCACGTTCGCGGACTTCGTCGACATCACCGCAGTGTGACTCACCTGCGCCGACCTCGGCCCGTATGCGCTGATCAGTCACCTGACAGGCCTATTTGCAGACGCACAAGTGTTCGGTTCGAGCTGAATCGCGGCGCCAGTCGCACATCTGTTCGTTTGCTTTCACCCGAAGCGACCGTCACGATTTCCGGACCACAATCTGACATTTTCAGGACATCCACTCTCTAGCTTCGCTACACATGCGACTTTCTATCGCGTTGGCGAGTGTCGTGGTGGTGGCCGGTTCGAGCGGCGCCGCCGCCGACGTCCCGGCGGTCACCTACCAGGACATCGTTCCCCGCCTTCGGAAGTTTCAGTCGATCGCTGATCAGAACGGCGGCAACAGGGCACACGAACGTGCCCAGGGTTCGCGGCGTCGATCGACCACGTGAAGTCCACGCGGGACGCCGAGGGTTTCGTGACTCGCGTCGACGTGTTCGAACAGAGCGGCGCGGTCGGATGCAACCTTGTCTCGGACTGGCTGGGTGAGGACGAGAACCACGTGCTGAGGCTCGGCGCCCACCTCGACGGCGGCTCCAGACGGGCCGGGCATGAACGCCTCGGGATACACAGGCGTGCTGAACCACTCTGCCTCGCTAGAGATCATCGACAGGGCGGAGATCGTGCTTGGACAAGATAAGTAGCCGCAAGCCTGCCGCATCTGCCAACTCTTGGCTCGTACGCTTGACTTCGCTGGGGATTTCATCGACTGCGGCGAGCAGGTGAGTCTCGGCGCCCAGGCGTGAGCTGACGGAGAGGTCTCGTTTGAGCTGGGCCGGGGTGAAGTCGCTAGCCTTGGTCTTGACCTCGCCGGCGATGAACTGCTGGGCGTGAACACCGAGGACATCTATCTCGTTGACCGTGCCGTTCTGGAAGGTGGCGAGCACGCCACCCAGCAGGTGGGTGTGCGGCTCGCGCTTGTGCAGCGCGGCGACAACCAGCAGATGCGGGATCACTCCTTGATCACTTGCCAAGTCGATGAAGGAGTTCAGCCTGTACTGCAAGGTGAGGCCGGCATCGGTGGACGTGTAGTAGGTGGCGGCTCTGCAGCCAGGACAGCGAGCCACTGAGCTCACGTCGGAGATCGGTACGAAGCTGCTCAGCCCGCAGCGCGCGCAGACAGTCTCGAATCCTCTTTCCGCCCAGTTCATCGCGCACAGCGACTCCAGGGCTTCGACAGGCTGGACCGCGGACTTGCCCAGCCTGTTCGTCAACCCTTCAGCGCTGTCGTATCGCCGTACACCGCGACCACCCCAGCGCGCACCAAACGCCTGCACCTCGTCCTCGGACGTGCCGCTCTTGCGCATCTTCTCCATCTGGCGCAGGTACGAGGTGGAACGAGGCGAGGTCAGATGAGAGATCGCTTCGTGCACGCTGGGCCGTAGCAGGATCGAGAGATCCGAGTCGGCGTTGAGTGCGTCGGCGATCTTGCCTTTCTCCGAGAGGTGCCACTCGGAGGTGTGCTCACCGATGAGGAGGGTTGTCGCCTCGTGCAGCGATGGGAAGTGCAGCTCCAGTTGGTAGGAGTTCATCGCATTCGTTGCGATCTCAAGACGATCGCTTCGCCAGGTCGCTCCGTTCGTGATCCGTTTCGCAAGGATGTCCTTGCGGGGAAACGGATCGAACAGCGGGCTGGACATGCGGAGCAGTGTCTTGCCTGAGCCGGAGAACTCGATCGGCGAGGTGAACCGCAGTCGTGCTCGACCGGCGGTGGCATAGGTCTCTACCTCACGTGACTCTCCGTACCTTCGTTCGAAGAGCAGGAAGTCGCGCAGTTCGAGATTGGTGAGGTAGGTGTGCGGCGGCACGCGAGCGTCAGCGGGAAACCTGATGCGTGACGTCAGCTTCTGCTCCGACACGTGCAGACCGAGGAACTCCTGTGCGAGCGAGTGCAGTCTCTCTTCCGAGACAGAGAAGCTGTTGACGACCACGTCAGGGTCGAACTCGTCCGGTCGATCCAACTGATGGGCGAGATTTCGGTCGAAGCCAATCCAATGAGGAAGGTCGTCGGCCGAGACGATCATCATTGGAGCGGGGTTGTGTCCCCGGTCGTTCAAGGCGCGGAAGTTCCAGAACCACAAGCAGTCGCGGTACGTATCCCTGGTTGTCATCCAGATCAACGCCGGTATGGACGAGGCGCCGGCGGTGTAGTTCTCGGCGAAGTTGCTGACGGTCTGATCGAGACACGTCTGGCCGTGCAGCGCCGCGCGGGCGACTTGATCGGCAGTCGGGGCCCTGCGGTAGCCAAAGCTTCCGTCGAGAGCTTGCTCGTGCTCGGCGGTGAAGTCACCAGCCAAGACGACCTGCCACAACGGGCTTCCGACCGCAGGGATCACCCGGGCCTGCGTTGGGTCGCCGTAGTCAGGAAGACGTGCAGGATGCGTTGAGAAGCGGGTAATTCCGCCCCGGTCTATGTGCTTCAGTTCGGTCACCGGCAGTTTGAACGACTTGGCCACGTCGGCGGCTACAGAGGCGCCGACGTCCACGTCGACAAGTCCTTCGACGCCGGCGAACTCCACGACTTGCCGCCACCATCCCTCGACCGATCCGTCGCGCCGGACAGGGATGATCGGTTCGGCCATGCCGCCCCAGCGTGTGGTGGCTTCTTGGACTGCGCGTCGCAGGCCGCGCCGACTGCCGGCGCGTATCAGGTATGCGGCCCGCGCGGGTAGGAGTTCGGCCCTCACCGCGACTGGGCCGGAGTGCTCTCCAGGAGTCATAGAGCGAAGACTTCACCACATGGGGCGGTGCTCGACACGGCGCCACGCTGAACGGAAGCTGCCACTTCCGAATCTCCTTGTTGACGTGTCTCCAACGGTCTCCAATCTCGGACTTCAAGGTCGTCAACCCGCTTGCCATGGCAGCGCATCCAGCCGCCGGTTGGAGACGGATTCGAAGCGAATCTTGGTCAGCTCGCCGGCGCTCTCTGCCTTAATCTTTCGGTAGATCGTCCCGAATCCCTCAAGCGTCTTCTTGAGGCCCAAGAAGGGGACTCATCCGCTGCGTGACGAGCCGAGTGCTTGAGCTGGCGGTATATAACCCGGTGCGCTTCCTGAGGAGTTGTTCCTCCGTAGTAGTCGGCGAGATCGATTGCCTCCTCGCCGTCACCGAGGTCGGAGTCTCCGATTGCGCCACTCTCCGCGTGGATAGTCGTCAAGTCTGGGCTCGGGCGTAGGAGTCGAAGTGACTGGCGTGAAACTGGTCGTCATCCCTGCCCAGGCGATGTGTGGAATAGCCCGCTCTGGGAGAAATTGCCGAATATGTAGCCCGAACCAGTGCGCGATCTGACCGAGTTTTGGCTCGTAGTTCCGCTAACCGGTCGCGCTCGTGGTTCGGACTGGACATGGGTACGTCTTGTGCTAAGGCCGTGGTCCGCCGGGTATCTGGTCATGTCCGGGTGCCGGTACAGATGAAATCACTGACAGTGCCGGGCTCGGTTCGACAAGCGGGGGAGTCAGGTTGTCCGGCCCCCTCGCCGAAAGTGCGACGTCTAGGAGGGACTGCGCGAGCTTGCCTGGAAGCTGCGCTACAGCCGCCAGCGAGCTCACGATCAGCTCTCGGAGCGCGTGGACTACGAGCTGCCGGTCTTTCGGGTCATTAACATCCCGAAGAACAATAACGAGCGGTGGGCACAGTCCGATCAGGACTGTCAGAACGACCGCGCAGACGCCGATGATGATTGAGAGCACGCACGCAGTCTTGTAGACACACGTCGTCCATTGAAAGAAGGAAGGTAGCAGCTACCCGCTTCAAGCACGCGTATTTTCGCTGAAGTGGCCTAGTGTTCGCGTTACAAGCTTCACCTGGATGACCTAGCGTCGATAGCGATGAACTGCGCTTTCTATTTGTCCGAATTTGGTGACGTGTTCTCGGTCACAAGGACTGCCCGTCTGCGGTCGGTGACCCGTGAGTCATCGACCGGAATCGCGGTGAGGGAGTCAGGGATAGCTCGGTGCGCGAGGGAGCAGTGGTTGGCTTCGCTGTAGGCGCGATCTTCCATCGCGGGAGAACGACCCCTGTCTGATGGCAGACGTGCGAGTCGCCGCGCGCTAGACCATTCGCTGGCCGGCGGTGTCCACTGTGTACCTGAAACAGTGTCCACTGTGGACTTCTGGGGCCCCTTCTGGGCCCCTTCTCGTCGAGACCCAATGAGTCACGATGGGCCTGAACAGGCAAAACATGCCGACGGGGCCGCCTCCGGGAGGTGTCCCGAAAACGGCCCCATCGTGGCCCGTCAGGCCTGGTCGGTCCACCACTTCTGGCCGGCCGCGCCGAGGGTGGAGATCGGGTCGTAGTAGGGGTAGCGACGGTCGAGAGCCTCCGGGTCCTCGAGCTCGATCCCGGTGCGGTAGTTCTTCGTCCAGTAAGAAATGCCCAGCTCACGGTCATATTCGGCGAGCTGGTGCACCCACCGCTTGCCCACGTACGGGACGTCGCAGACGATCCGCGGCGTCGCGTAGCCGGGTAGGTAGCCCATGATCGCGTGCTGAAGTTCTTGGGCTTCCCAGACGGACACCCTCCAATGTTCTGCGTTGGGGATCATGTCGCACATGTAGAAGTAGTACGGCAGGATGTTCGCTTCCCCTTGCAGCGCGAAGCAAAGGTCCAGCAGGTCGTCCGAGGTGGCGTTGACGCCCTTCATGAGCACGCCCTGGTTGCGGACGTCGCGCACGCCCACCTCAAGTGCGGTGCGGGCGGCCTCGGCGACGAGAGGCGTCACGGACTGTGCGTGGTTCACGTGCGTGTGGATCGCGAGGTTCACGCCGCGTCGGGAAGCCGTGCGTGCGACGCGTTCCAGGCCCTCGACGACGCGTGGCTGGAGCCAGTGCTGGGGCAGGCCGGCCAGCGCCTTGGTGGCCAGGCGGACGTCGCGGACGGTCTCGATGTCCAGCAGGCGCATCAGGAACGACTCGAGTTGCGGCCACGGCACGTTCGCCACGTCGCCGCCGGAGACCACCACGTCTCGGACGCCCGGGGTCTTCTTCAGGTACTCGATCATCTGGTCCTGGCGGTCGACCGGCTTCAGGGAGAGCTTGTGCTTGTCGATCAACGGCGTGGAGTTGCCGACCAGGTCCATGCGGGTGCAGTGCCCGCAGTACTGGGGACAGGTCGACACCATCTCGGCCAGGACCTTGGTGGGGTAGCGGTGGGTCAGGCCCTCTACGACCCACATCTCCGCCTCGTGCAGCGAGTCGCGCTGCGAGTGCGGGTGTGACGGCCAGTGGGGGTCGCGGTCGGAGGCGACCGGCAGCATGTAGCGGCGGACCGGGTCGTTCAGGAACGCCTCGGTGAAGGCGTCGGGAGAAAGTTCGGCGTCGACCGCCATCGTGTTGAACATCTGCGGCGGGATCAGCATCGACATCGTCGCGAACGCGCCCATGTCCGCGGCGAGGTCGTCGTAGAACTTGTCGGTGAGCAGGTCGCCCGCGACCTTGCGGAGCTGCTTCACGTTCTTGACGCAGTTCACCCGCTGCCACTGGGCGTCGCGCCATTGCGCCTCGGTCACGTGCGACCAGCCGGGGAAGCGTCGCCAGTCAGGTTCGACCAGCTCTCGGCGGACGTACGTGTACGGCTGGCGGTCCAGCCGCTCCAGCGCCGTGGTGGCGTCGTGCAGCGCAGTCATCCGTACTCCTCAGCGTCGAGGTCGCGTAAAGATATCCTGTCATACCGCTAGCGTGCCGTAAATATTTCAGCTCAAGACCTGGTGGAGGGCCGGTCGGGAGCATTTGACGGCTGTCGTGCGTTGACCAGGCATGCCCCTTTTCGCGCTGCTGCTGCTCGGGATGTTCGCCGAGATCGCGGTCATGGTCGCCGTCGGCAACGCCATCGGCGGGCTCTGGATGATCGCTCTGCTCCTGCTCGGCACCCTCGTCGGACTGTCGCTGGTGCGCCGCCAGGGCGCGCAGACGATGGCCGCGTTCCGCGAGTCGGTGTTCCAGCGTCAGCAGCCGCACCAGGAGATGGCGGACGGCGTGCTGATCGCGGCCGCCGGCGCGTTGATCATGGTGCCGGGCTTCATCAGCGACGCGGCCGCGTTGTTCCTGCTCTTCCCGCCCACGCGCAAGCTCGTGAGCCGGCGGATCGCGCGCCAGGCGGAGGCGGCGGCGCTCAAGTTCGAGCACGAACGCCGCTTCGGCGCCGGTCAGGTCGTCGAGGGCGAAGTGATCGACGTCGAAGCCGAGCCCGTCGTCATCACCGAACGGCGCGAGCTCAGGTGATCCGCGCGTACCGGCCCTCTGACCTGGACGCGCTGTACGACATCTGCCTCGACACCGGCAACGGGGGCCAGGGCGCTCGCCATCTGTTCGACGACGCGCGGCTGATGGGCCACGCCTACGTCGGACCGTACGTGGCGTTCGAGCCCGACCTGGTGTTCGTGGCGGAGGACGACGAGGGGGTCTGCGGGTACGCGCTCGCGGCGTCCGACACGGAGGCCTTCGAGGACCGCTGCGACCGCGACTGGTGGCCTGACCTGCGCGTTCGCTATCCGCTGAGGCCGAACGCGAACCGGATCGTGCAGCAGATCCATCAACCGGCCCGCGCCGACCTGATGATGATCCGGGACTATCCGGCGCACATGCACGCGAACCTGTTGCCCCGCGCGAAGGGCAAGGGGTTCGGGGGCACGCTCGTTCGCAGCGTGCTCGAACGCCTGGAAAAGGGCGTCCACGTGCACGTGCGGCACCACAACACACACGCGATCGGCTTCTGGGAGCACATCGGTTTCCGCGTGGTCGACTCCGCGGACAAGCTCGTGCTGGGACTGCGTCTCTAGGACTGGATCAACCCAGCAGGTCCTTCATCAGCAGTTCGAAGTCGAGGACCTCACGACCGGCCGGCACCGCCGCGTAGGTGGAGTCCAGGAACCGCTGCAACTCCGTCGCCGACAGCTGGAACACCGCGTGCGAGTCCTCGGTGAACAGCTCCAGGAACAGCACGTCCCCGTCGCCCGGCCGCAGCCGCACGTCCCCGAGCCCGGCGGGCGACAGGATCCCGTCGGCGAGCAGTTCGCGTCCGACCAGCCAGACCGACTCCTGGTCGCGTGCGTGAAAACGCATGGTCACGGCATGCGGATCGTCTGAGCGGTAGTGGAGGTCGACGTTCATCGGCTCGACCGAGCCGTCCGGCCGAACGAACTCAACGACGGTCGCCGTGCCGACCCGGGTCTCGTTGAACATCGCCGTTCCTCCTCCGCGGTGAGGGTGCTGCACTCAACACGGACCCCGTTCAGGATCGGTTCAAAGCTTTTCCAGAACTTCTTCTCTGGGTACCTGAGGCGCATGACGGTCTACGGCATACACGCCTCACACGAGCAGATACATCCCGCCGACCTCCTCACCGCCGTGCGCAGGGCGGAGGAGGCGGGGTTCGGCGCGGCGATGAGCTCGGACCACTTCTCGCCCTGGAGCGCGCGCCAGGGTCAGTCCGGGTTCGCCTGGTCGTGGCTCGGCGCGGCACTGCAGGCCACCGACCTCCCGTTCGGCGTGGTCACGGCCCCGGGACAGCGCTACCACCCGGCGATCACCGCACAGGCGATCGGCACCCTCGCCGCGATGAACCCCGGCCGCTTCTGGGCCGCGCTCGGCACCGGCGAGGCCAGCAACGAGCACATCACCGGCGACGTATGGCCCCGCAAGGACGTCCGCACGGCCCGGCTGCGCGAATGCGTCGACGTGATCCGGGCGCTGCTGAAGGGCGAGGAGGTCAGCCACGACGGCCTGGTCACGGTCGACCGCGCGAAGCTGTGGACGTTGCCGGACGAGGTGCCCCTGCTGATCGGCGCCGCCGTGAGCACGGAAACGGCCCGCTGGTGCGCTGAGTGGGCGGACGGGCTGATCACCGTCAACACCACCCCGGAGAAGTTGCGCGAGGTCGCGGACGCCTACCGGGATGCCGGCGGTAAGGGCAAGCTCCACCTGCAGGTGCATCTGAGCTGGGCCGATGACGACGACACGGCTCTCGCGATCGCGCACGAACAGTGGCGCAGCAACGTGTTCCGCCCGCCCGTGTGCTGGGACCTCGAACTGGCCGAGCACTTCGACGTGGTCGCCGAGCACGTCACGCCGGAGCAGGTCGCCGAGGTCGTCAACGTGTCCGCGGACCTGAAGTGGCACGCCGAGCAGCTGCGGACGTACGCGGACCTCGGCTTTGAAGAGATCTACCTGCACCACGTGGGCCAGGACCTGATCCCGTTCGTCGACGCGTTCGGCGAGCACGTGTTACCGGAGGTGACCGCGTGATCCGCACGTCCGACGTCTGGTGGAAGAACGCCTTTCTGTACTGCCTGGACGTGGAGACGTTCTCCAGCGACGGCTTCCGCGGCGCCACCGAACGCATCGACCACCTCCACGCCTTGGGCGTCACGTGTGTGTGGCTGATGCCGTTCTATCCGACCCCTGAACGCGACGACGGCTACGACATCACCGACTTCTACGGCGTCGACCCGCGGCTGGGTTCGCTGGGCGACTTCGTGGAGTTCGTGCGCGCAGCACGAGACCGTGGCATGCGCGTGATCGCCGACCTGGTCGTGAACCACACGTCCGACGAGCACCCGTGGTTCCACGACCCGTCGAAACGCGACTGGTACGTCTGGGCCGACAAGCCCCAGAACGACGGACCGCAGGGAATCACGTTCCCCGACAAGGAGAACAGCCTCTGGGAGTACTCGGAGGAGGTCGGCAGGTACTACCTGCACCGCTTCTACAAGCACCAGCCCGACCTCAACGTCTCCAACCCCGAGGTGCGTGACGAGATCGCCCGGATCATGGGCTTCTGGATGGAACTGGGCCTGAGCGGCTTCCGCGTGGACGCCGTCCCGTTCCTGCTGGAGCACAACGACCCGCTCGACGCCGTCTCGCTGCCCGACCCGCACGACTACCTCACCGACCTGCGGGCGTTCCTCAACCGCCGCAACGGCGAGGCCGTCCTGCTGGGCGAGGTCAACCTGCCGTACAAGGACACGATGGCGTTCTACGGCCAGGGCGTCGGCGACGAGCTCACGATGTGTTTCGACTTCGTCGGCATGCAGGCGATGTACCTGGCCCTGGCGCGGCAGTCGACCGGACCGCTGGCCAAGGCCCTGCAGGAACGCCCGGCGCCACCGCGCGACGGCCACTGGGCGACGTTCGTCCGCAACCACGACGAACTGACCCTGGACAAGCTGCCGATGGACGAACGCCAGGAGGTCTTCGACGCCTTCGGTCCTGATCCGAAGATGCAGCTCTACGGCCGCGGTCTGCGCCGGCGACTGCCCGGCATGCTCGACGGCGACCAGCGCCGCATCCGCATGGTCTACAGCCTGCTCTTCACGCTGCCGGGCACTCCGGTGTTGTTCTACGGCGAGGAGATCGGGCTGGAGGAGGACCTGTCGCTCGAGGGCAGGCTGGCGGTGCGCGTGCCGATGGACTGGGATGCCGCGGGGGAGCAGCGCCACGACCCCGACTCGTTGCTGACGTGGATGCGGCTCCTGGTCGAGCGCTACCGGGAGTGCCCGGAGCTGGCGTGGGGCGAGGTGAAGGTGCTCGACGTCGGCGACCCGACCGTGTTCGCCCACCGCGCGGACTGCGACGGCGGCTCGGTTATCGCCGTGCACAACTTCACGGACCAGGAGGTCACCGTGCGGGTTCCGGCCGAAGGGGTGCTCACGGACCTGTTCACCGGCGGTTCCGTGAAGCCCGCGAAGATCGGTGCCAAGGTCGACCTCGCACCCTACGACTGCCGTTGGTATCGCCTGGTTACCGAGTGATGCTTGCGCAATCTTTACGCTTCACGTGAAGATATCTTCGAGACAGCGTCGTCGACCGAAGGATTTTCGCGTGAGCGCGTACGGACTGCACCGCGTCCTGGAGCCTGCCGGTGTCCTGCCGCAGCAGGCGTGGCGGCTGGACGCGGAACCCGTGCCCGCCCCCGACGAGGTGATCGTCGCGGTCGAGCGGCTCAACCTGGACGCGGCGTCGTTCCGGCAGCTCAGGGAGCAGCACGGCAGCGGCGCGGCGGTCCGGCAGGCCGTGCTCGACATCGTCGGCGAGCGCGGCAAGATGCAGAACCCCGTCACCGGGTCGGGCGGCATGCTGCTCGGCACCGTCCTCGAGGTGGGGCCGGAGTCGCCGCTCGGGCTCAAGGCCGGTGACCGGATCGCGACGCTGGTCAGCCTCACGCTGACGCCGCTGCGGATCAACGACGGCCTGCAGGACTGGGACGGCGAGGACGAGCAGGTGCCGTGCCGGGGGACCGCGGTGCTGTTCGGGCGGTCCATCGCGGCCGTGCTGCCGGACGACATGCCGAACGAGCTGGCGCTGTCCGTGCTCGACGTGTGCGGTGCACCGGCACTGACTGACCGTGTGGTGCGCAAGCATCCTGGTGGGTCGGTGCTGGTGCTCGGCGGTGGCGGCAAGTCCGGGTCGCTCTCTCTCGCGGCCGCACGTCAGGCCGGTGCGTCGCGCCTCGTCGCGTTGGTGCCGACCGAGCGTGAGGCCGCGCAGGTGCGTGAGTCGGGCCTCGCGGACGAGGTCGTGATCGCGGACGCGCGCAATCCGGTCGCCGTGGCCGAGGCCGTGGGCAAGCAGGTCGACGTCACGGTCGTGTGCGTGGACGTGCCGGGGTGCGAGCACGGCGCCATCCTCGCGACCGCGGACGGCGGCACCGTGATCTTCTTCTCGATGGCCACCTCGTTCAGCGCGGCGGCCCTCGGTGCGGAGGGTCTGGCCGCGGACGTGGAGATGATCGTCGGCAACGGATATGTGCCTGGTCACGCCCAGTTCGCGTTGGACCTGGTCCGGACGCGGGCGGGTGTGCGGGCCCTGTTCGAGCAACGGCAGACTGCGTGACGTGAGTACGCAACTTTTGGTCGGCGGCCGCATCTACGCACCGGATGCGACGGCGATGGCCGTCACGGACGGTGTCGTCGTGTGGATCGGACAGGACTCGGTCGGGCACGCGCTGCACCCGGACGCCGAGGTCGTCGAACTCGACGGCGCGTTCGTCGCGCCCGCGTTCGTTGACGCGCACGTGCACGCCACGTCCGCAGGTCTGCTCCTGACCGGCCTCGACCTGACGAAGACGTCCTCTGTGGACGAACTGCTGGAGAAGGTGCGCGCCGCCGAAGGCCCCTTGGTGTGGGGTCACGGGTGGGACGAGACGCGCTGGCCGGAGAACCGTCCGCCGACGCGCGCCGAGATCGACGAGGCCGCTCAGGGCAAGACGGTGTACCTGTCGCGCATCGACGTGCACTCGGCGTTGGTCTCCTCGGACCTGATCACCGACGAAGCCCGCACCGCCGATGGGTTCTCCGCGGACGGCCCTCTCTCGCGCGCCGCACACCACCACGTGCGCGGCACGGCGAAAGCCGCCATCACGCCCGAACAGCGCGCGGCCGCACAACTGACGTTCCTGCGTCACGCGGCGTCGAAAGGCATCGCGTCCGTGCACGAGTGCGCCGGCCCGGACATCTCCGGCGAGGACGACCTGCGCGAACTCCTCGCCCACACCGAAGGCCCCGAGGTGGTGGCCTACTGGGGTGCCCACGAGCTGCCGGGCGTTCCCGTGCGCGGACTCGCCGGCGACCACTTCGTCGACGGCGCGATCGGCTCCCGCACCGCCGCCTTGACCGAGCCCTACGCCGACGCCGACACGTCCGGAGCCCTCTACCTGGACGGACGGCAGATCGCCGACCACCTGGTCAAGTGCACCGAGCTGGGGGTGCAGGCGGGGTTCCACGTCATCGGCGACGCGGGCATGGCCGCCGTGATCGAGGGTTTCGAGATCGCGGAGAAGACGCTCGGCACCCCCGAACTCGCGTCGGCACGCCATCGCCTCGAACACGTCGAGATGGTGTCGAGGGAGCAGGCGGAGAAACTCGCCGGGTGGGGCGTCGTCGCCTCCGTGCAGCCGCTGTTCGACGCCGAATGGGGCGGCCCGACTGGGATGTACGTCCAGCGACTCGGCGACGAGCGCGGTGTGGGGCTGAACCCCTTTTCCCGCCTCGCGGCCGCGGGTGTCGTGCTCGCGTTCGGCTCGGACACCCCGGTGACGGCCATCGACCCGTGGGCCGCGGTGAAGGCTGCCGTGCACCACAAGACCGAGGGCCACGGTGTCTCCCCGCGTGCCGCTTTCACCGCCCACACCCGCGGCGGCTGGCGTGCTGCGGGCGTGAACGACGGCCTGACCGGCACGCTTCAGCCCGGTGCGCCCGCGACGTACGCGGTGTGGGAGACCGGTGACCTCGTCGTCGCCGGCTCGGACGCACGGGTGCAGCGCTGGTCGACCGACCCGCGTTCCGGTGTGCCCGGACTGCCCGATCTCACCGGTCCCGCGCCCGTGTGCGTGCGGACCGTTCTCAACGGCCGGACGATTTACGAGAGGAAGTGACTCATGGCGTTGCTCGACCTGGATCCCTTGGTCGTCGCCACGGCGCGCAAGCTCGCGGCGCGGGCGGCCGAACCGGTGGTGTCCCTCGCGAAGGCGCACACCACCGTCGCCGTCGAGCGCGCCACACTTCGCCTGGCAGGCATCACCGGCGCGGACTCCACGCACCGCGCCGGTGACGTCCCGTGGGTCAACCGCGTGATCGACACGGTCCGCGAGCAGTGCGGACTGGAACACGGCGTCGTGCTCCCGGCGTTCCACGCGCTGCGCGAGCACAACCTCGGCACCCTCACCGAACTCGCCGAGGCCACCGCCGCCGGCCAGATCCAGTTCAGGATCCCCACCGGCAAGGACCTGACGGCGGCGCGCAAGGCGTCCACGTCCGCGGTGTCGAAGGGCCTCAAGACGGTCGACCGCAACCGGGTCCAGCGTGACAAGCTGATCACCAAGTGGGGTGATCCCGCGCAACGCCCGTGGATCTACCTGATCGTCGCGACCGGCGACATCGACGAGGACGTGATCCAGGCCCAGAACGCCGCCCGCGCCGGCGCCGACATCATCGCGGTGATCCGCTCGACCGGGCAGTCGCTGCTCGACTACGTCCCGGAAGGCGCCACGCACCACGGGTTCGCGGGCACGTACGCCACGCAGGAGAACTTCCGGATCATGCGCGCGGCCCTCGACGACGTGTCGAAGGAGGTCGGCCGGTACGTGCGGCTGACCAACTACGCGTCCGGTCTGTGCATGCCGGAGATCGCTGTCCTGGCAGGGCTTCAGCGCCTGGACATGATGTTGAACGACTCGATGTACGGCATCCTGTTCCGCGACATCAACCCGATCCGCACGTTCGTCGACCAGCGCTTCTCCCGCCAGGTCCACGCGCGTGCCGGCATCATCATCAACACCGGCGAGGACAACTACCTCACCACCGCGGACGCCGTCGACGCTGCTCACACCGTCACGGTCTCCCAGCTCCTCAACGAGCACTTCGCCCACGAGGCGGGACTGCCCGACCACCTGCTGGGCCTCGGCCACGCGTTCGAGATCAATCCGAAGGTGCCCGACTCGTTCCGGCTCGAACTCGCGCACGCCCTGCTGGCCCGCGAACTGTTCCCGGACGCGCCGCTGAAGTGGATGCCGCCGACCAAGCACATGACCGGCGACGTGTTCGACGGCTATCTGCTGGACGGGTTCTTCAACCTCGCGGGTGTCCTGACAGGACAGTCCATTCTGCTCGTCGGCATGATGACCGAAGCCGTCGTGACACCGTTCCTGTCGGACCGCGACCTGGCGCTGAAGAACGTCCGGTACGTGCTGAACGCGGCGGGCAGCCTCGCCGAGGACTTCCGGCCCTCCCCGGACGGGCTGATCGTCAAGCGGGCGCACCAGGTGCTCGGCGAGGCCGTCGATCTGCTGGGGCGCATCGTCGACGACGGTCTGCTCAACGCCATCGCGGACGGCACGTTCGGCCTGATGAAGCGCCCCGCGGACAAGGGCAAGGGCGCGGACGGCGTGGTCGAGAAGGCCCCCGAGTACTTCAACCCGGCTTCGGAGATGCTGGAGGCCAACGATGTCTGACGCGAAGAGGTACGTGCGGCCGTACGGTGACACCACCGGTGACGGCATGATCCAGACGTCGTTCACGCTGCCGATTCCCTTCGGTCCCAAGGCGGACGGCGCTGCGCTGCAGCTCGCGAACAAGATGGGCATGGACCCCGCGATGGTGGTCCACTCGAACCCCATCGGCGCCGACTTCACGTTCTTCGTCGTCTACGGCTCGGTGAAGCACCTGGTGGACCTGGACGACGTCAAGGTCGTCGAGCGCGAGTACCCGTTGCTCAGCCCTTCCGAAGTCAACTCGGCTTTGAAGAAGGTGTTGCGGCGCAAGCTGGTCGTCGTCGGCGGGTGCATCGGCACGGACGCGCACACCGTCGGCATCGACGCGATCCTCAACATCAAGGGCTTCGCGGGCGAGAAGGGCCTGGAGTACTACCGGGAGCTGAAGGTCGTGAACCTCGGCGCCCAGGTCTCCGTGCCCGAACTGGTGCGGTCCGCCCGCACCGAGAAGGCCGACGCGGTGCTGATCTCCCAGGTCGTGACCCAGCGGGACGCGCACATCCTGAACACGCAGGAGATGTCGGCGGCGTTCCGCGAGGCGATGGGGGACCGGCGGCCGTTGCTGGTGGCGGGCGGTCCGCGATTCGATCCGTTGATGGCGGGCGAGCTGGGGGTTGATCGAGTGTTCTCCCGGGGTACCACGCCGGGCGAGGTCGCGAGCTATCTGGTGCACGCGATGCAGGAGAAGAAGGGGGTCGCCGCGTGAGCGGAGCTTTGGTCGAGGGTTTCTCGGTGACGCACCGCCGTTACGTGCCGCACTCGCATGCGCACTACGGCGGCAACCTGGTCGACGGTGCGTACGGGCTCGGCATGTTCGGTGACGTCGCCACCGAGTTGCTCATCCACACGGACTCCGACGAGGGGCTGTTCGCGGGGTACAGCTCCGTCGAGTTCGCGGCGCCGATCCAGGCCGGCGACGTCGTCGAGGCCTCGGCGACGTTGGTGCGCATCGGGAAGCGGTCGCGTGAGATCGAGTTCGAGGCACGTGTGGTGTGCCGTTCTGCCCCCGAACGCGGACCTTCGGCAGCCGACGTACTGGCTGAGCCGATCGTCGTAACGCGGGCTCGCGGCACGGTCGTCGCGCCGAAAGCCGCGGAATAACTCCAAAATTTAGTCCGAACCGGATGGCGTCCTGCTCCGAATCCCCGCCGTGGGAAGGGAGCAGGACAATGCCAAGTAGCAACAAACAACGATTACGCCGGGGTGCGATCGCCGCGGCCGCGGCCGTGGTCGCGGTGGCGGCGGCGATACCGGCGGCGCAGGCCTCCAGCCACCGCGAGGCGCCACTGATCGCGGCGGACCCGGCGGTCGACAACACCGACGTGTACGCCTTCACGAGCCCCGACAAGCCCGACACGGTCACGCTCATCGCGAACTGGTTCGGGTTGCAGGAACCCAACGGCGGCCCCAACTTCTACCCGTGGGCCACCGACGCCCGGTACGACATCAACGTCGACGCGGACGGCGACGCGGTGCCGGACAAGACGTTCCGGGTCACGTTCAGCACGGACGACCGGCGGGGCAAGGCGAACACCTTCCTCTACAACAACGGGCCGGTCACGTCGATCAACGACGAGAACCTGTTGTTCCGCCAGAACTACTCCCTGGAACTCGTCGAGCAGGGCAAGACGACCCAGCTCGTGAAGGACGGCCGCGCGGCGCCGTCGAACACCGGCCCGGCGTCGTTCCCGAACTTCGGCGCGATCAGGGACCAGGCGACGGCGAAGATCCCCGGTGGCGGCCAGGTCTACATCGGACCGTCCGAGGACTCGTTCTTCCTGGACCTGCGGGTGTTCGACCTGCTGTACGGCGGGAACCTGAAGGAGGTCAACCAGGACACCCTGATGGGCTACAACGTCAACACCATCGCCATCCAGGTGCCCAAGACCATGCTCGCGCTCAAGGGCGACCCGAAGCGCAACCCGGTGATCGGAGTCTGGAGTGACACCGAGCGCCGCACGCTGAAGCTCGACCCCGGCAAGGCGACCCCGCAGGGCAACTTCGTGCAGGTGTCGAGGCTCGGCAACCCGCTGGTCAACGAGGTGGTGTCGTCCGCGCCGTTGAAGGACGCGTTCAACGGGCTCGAACCCGTCGGTGACGCGAAGGTCCAGGCGCTGCTGGACCGGGTGAACGACCCGGAACTGGCCCGGCTGATCCAGGCGATCTACGGCATCCCCGCGCCGAAGACGCCGCGCGCCGACCTGGTGGAGATCTTCCTGACCGGCATCACCACGAAGGCGGGCGGCCCGATCAAGGCCGATCTCAACTCGCAGCTGAACAACGCCGATGTGAACCCGAAGAGGTTCCAGCCGTCGGAGATGTTGCGGCTCAACATGTCCACGCCGGTGACGCGCAACCCCAACCGGCTCGGCGTGCTCGGCGGGGACCTGCAGGGGTTCCCGAACGGCCGCAGGCTCACCGACGACGTCGTGGACATCGAGATCCAGGCGGTCGTAGGCGCGGCGCTGACCGGCAAGCTCGTGCCGGCGCTCGCGAAGGGTGACCGGGTGAACGGCAACGACGTTCGCTTCGGAGATCGGTTCCCGTACGTCGGACTGCCCAGCAACCAGGCGGTCAACTCCCGCTGAACGAGGGTGCCTCCCATGTGGAAAACACTTCCGCTGCTGGCTGCCCTTTTGGCTGTCGCCGCCTGCGCTCCCCCGCAGGCGGCGACACCCGCCGCCACGCAGACCTCTTCTTTGCAGCGCAACGCCGAGTCGTTGCAGGCCAAGCTCCGCCGCACTCCGCAGGACGCCTCTGCCTGGGCCCAGCTCGGGTCCGCGCACGTGGAGCTCGCCCGCGTCACTTTCGACCCCCAGCACCATTCCCGAGCCGAGAAGGCGCTGACCGAGTCGTTGCGGCTCAAGCCGGACGGCAACGGCGAGGCGTTCATCGGGCGTGGTGCGCTCGCCAACGCTCAGCACGACTTCGCTGCCGCCCGCGACTGGGGCCGGCGCGCTGTGTCGGCGTTGCCGGACTCCGCTGCCGCACAGGGAGTGCTGGTCGACGCGTTGACCCAGCTCGGTGACTCCGAGGGTGAATCCGTTGCACTGCAACGCATGCTTGACCTACGGCCGGGTGTCGCGTCGTTCACTCGCGCGGCCTACCACTTCGAACTGCGAGGCCGTCTCGACGAGGCGCGCGGGGCTCTGGAACGAGCGCTGGAATCGGCTTCGTCACCGGACGAGGTCGCGTTCTGCCGGCTCCACCTGGACAAGCTGGACGGGCGGACCGACGAGTCCGTCGAGGCCACTCGCGAGCTGGCGTCGAAGGTGCCGTCACCGGAACACCTGGTGAGGTACGGCGAGGCCTTGGACAAGGCGGGTCGGTCTGCCGAGGCGCGAACGCAGTACGACCTCGCCTTGCGGCAGTTGCGCGCGTTGGGCGGTGACGATCTGACGGCGGCTTTGATCTCTGCCGATCACGGCGACCCCGCCGAGGCGTTGCGGTTCGCGGAGAAGGAGTGGGCCAAACGGCAGAGCGTCTTCACGGCTGATGCTCTCGCCTGGGCTCTGCACGTGAACAAGCGGTCCGCGGAAGCGCTGCCGTACTCGGACAAGGCCGTCTCTCTGGGGTGGCGAGACCCTTCCGTGCTGCGGCACCGTGAGGCGATTCTGGGGAGCCTGCGATGAGAGTGTTCCTGATGGTGCTGTTCGGGATGCTGCTGATGGGCGGGGTGGCGCAGGCCCACCCGTTGAGCAACCTCAGCGTGAACCACTACGACGGGCTGCGGGTGTTCGCGGACCGGATCGAGCTGCGGTCCGTTGTGGACAGTGCGGAGATCCCGACCCTGCAGGACCGGGAGTTCGTCGACGCCCGCAAGCGCTGCACGGAACGCGCGAAGTCGTTGAACGCGATGGCCGACGAGAAGGAACTGCGGTTCGAGGTGCTCGACGCCGACGTCGTGCGCCCGCCCGGTGAGGCCGGCCTGCCGACGATGCGTCTGACCTGCGAGTACACCGCGCCGCTGCCGGTGCGCGGGGAGGTCGAGGTGACGTTCAGCGACTCCTACCTCAAGGACAAACCCGGCTGGCGCGAGATCACCGTCGTCGGCGTCGACATCGCGGTGTCCGGCGCGCCGGCCGAGACGATCAGCAACGAACTGCGCACGTACCCGGACGACCTGCTCTCGTCGCCGCTGGACGTGCGGGCGGTGCGGTTCCTCGCGCAACCAGGTGAGGGGTCAGCCGTGACCCCACCTGGTGTTCTGGGTGAAGCCACGAAGGCGGCCGTCGGACTGGTGGGTGATCTCACCCCGGTGGTCGGAATCGGTGCGGTCCTGCTGTCTCTGGTGCTGGGCGCGTCGCACGCGGCGCTGCCCGGCCACGGCAAGACCGTGATGGCCGCCTACCTGGCGGGTTCGAGGGGAACCCGCCGCGACGCACTCCTCGTCGGCGCCACCGTCACCATCACCCACACGGCGGGTGTCCTGGTGCTGGGGCTGCTGATCAGTGCGTCCAGCGCGATCGCGGGCGAGTCGGTGTTGCGCTGGCTCGGCGTCGCGAGCGGTCTGCTGGTCGCGGTGATCGGAGGGGTGCTGCTCCGCTCGGCGGTGCTGTCCCGTGGTCGTAAGCGGCACGACCGCGGGCATGGACATGGGCACGGACACGGCCATGGCCATGCGCACCGCCGGGCGGGGCTCGTCGGAATGGGGGTGGCGGGCGGGTTGGTGCCGTCCCCCTCGGCTCTGGTGGTGCTGCTGGGCGCCATCGCGCTCGGCCGCACCTGGTTCGGCGTGGTGCTGGTGCTCGCCTACGGCCTGGGCATGGCGGCGATGCTGACCGCCGCCGGGCTGCTGCTGGTCTCGTTGCGCGACCGCTTCGGGCCGCGCCTGGCCCGCTTCCGCGGGTTCGCGGACTTCACGCCGCTGGGCACCGCGGCGCTGGTGATGCTCGTCGGAGTCGGTCTGGCCACGCGTGCGCTGGCCGGTTAGTCAAGGAGAAGGATCATGAAGAAGCTCATCGTGCTGGCCGCTTTGGCCCTGGGCCTGGCCGCGTGCGGCACCGAAGGCACCCCCACCGCGCAGTTCGACGACGAACGGCAGTCCGACATCTCCTGCATGAAACACCAGGAGCAGACACCGGGGGAGGAGTACTTCGACGAAGGTAATTGGGACACCGTCGTCTCGTTATCCCTGTTGCGTTACTACACGTCGAACGGCGCAAAACCCTACTGCGACGGCAAAACCGCCACCGACGCCGACCAGGGCTGGCGCAAGCTCTACGTGCAGATGGGAGCCGAAAAGAACAATCTGCGCTGAATCGACCGCAACCTCCGCCGCCTTCTCCCGTTGGTCAATACAGAAGTAGCTACATGCGGGGAGGATGGGGCGCAGTGAAGATCGACCACCAGGGGGAGACACCTCCCTACGAGCAGGTGCGCGTGCACTACGCGCACGCCATCTCGAACCGAGAACTGCCGGTGGGCGCGAAGCTGCCAACGGTGCGTGCCCTGGCGAAGGACCTGGGCCTGGCCGTGAACACGGTGGCACGCGCCTACCGTGAACTGGAGGAGGCCGGCCTCGTGGAGACGCGGGGCCGCGCCGGCACGGTGGTCAGCGCGAACGGCGACAGCAACCGCGAACGCGTTCGTGCGGCGGCGGTCCAGTACGCGGCGATGTCCGCGGAGCTGGGCCTCTCGCGGCAGGAGGCCATGGAGATCGTCGGTGCCGCTCTCCGGACCTAGTCCCGTGATGGCAGTCCGTCTCGCGGAAAGCAGCGGGATGGTTGCCATCACGGGGACCACCCCGGCGCAGCCGGACATCGCACCCGTGCCGGCTGCTCCAAGCAGGTGATCAGCATCTCGGCAGGGACACCGTACGTCGGTGTCGGCGTTGTCGAGGGGCCATTCTTCGTTCCCCATATGCCCTGGTAGTCACCCGTTCGCGACCCTGCTGACCCGTCTCGACAGAGCTAGGCTGCCCGATGGATCGTGAATAACTGATTCGTCAGTCAACTTAGGGGTGCGAGATGGGGCGGACCGTCCGCGACGGCCTGCGGCTCACGGCCGAACAGGAGCAGTTCGTAGAACTGGCCAGGGAGTTCGCGGCGAAGGAGATCCGTCCACGCGGGCGTGCCGTCGACGAGGCGGACACCGAGTCGCCGCTCGACGTGTGGGAGAAGGCGTCCGCGCTCGGGCTGACCTCGTTCATGCTCCCCGAGCGGTTCGGCGGCGGTGGCGTCGACCTGCTGACCCAGGTGCTGATTCAGCAGGAGCTGTGTCACGGCGACATCGGCATCGGCAACCTGATCACGTCCAACGGATTCTTCAGCGCGCCGATCGAGCACCTCGGCACACCTGAGCAGCAGGAGCGGTTCCTCGGTCCGCTCGGGTCCGCGGAACCGCCGCTCACCGCCGTCGCCGTGACCGAGCCCGGCAGCGGGTCGGACGCGGCGAGCATCCAGACGTCGGCGCGGCGCGAGGGTGACGAGTACGTCCTCAAAGGACAGAAGACCTGGATCTCCAACGCCCCCTACGCCGAGATGTTCGTGATCTTCGCGACGGTGGATCCGTCGCTGAGGTCGCGTGGTGTCACGGCTTTCGTCGTGCCGCGTGACACGCCGGGGCTGACGGTCGGGCCGCCGTTCCAGAAGATGGGGCAGCGCGCGATCGTCAACGCCGAGGTGTTCCTCAGCGACGTGCGCGTGCCCGTGGAGAACCGGCTCGGCGAGGAGGGCCAGGCGTTCGGCGGCCTGATGCGGACGTTCGACGCGTCGCGCATCCTCATCGGCGCGGCCACGACGGGCCTCGCCCGTGCCGCGCTGGACTTCGCTTCCGCCTATGCGACCGACCGTGAGCAGTTCGGGGTGCCGATCATCCGGCACCAGGCGGTGGCGTTCCGGCTCGCGGACATGGCCACGCGCGTCGACACCTCGCACCTGCTGGCCGTGCGCGCGGCCACCCTGTACGACGACGGCCACGCGGTGGCTCAGGAGTCGGCGATGGCGAAACTCGTCGGGTCGGAGAACGCCATGTGGTGCACGCACGCGGCCGTGCAGACGTTGGGGGGCTACGGATACTCCCGCGAGTACCCCGTCGAGCGCTGGATGCGCGACGCCAAGCTCGAGGAGATCGAAGAAGGCACCTCGGACATCCAGCGCCTGATCATCTCCCGCGGCCTCGGTGAGAGATGATCTTCTCCGATCCCGCGTCCGTCGCCGTCGTGGGGGCGAGCGACGACCCCGCCAAGTGGGGTCACTGGCTCGCTCGCGGCGCCCTCGTAGGCCACGACCGCCGCGCCGTGCACCTCGTGAACCGCGGTGGTGGCGCCGTTCTGGGACAGCCCACCGTCCGCTCGCTCTCCGAACTGGCCGAGGCCCCCGAACTGGTCGTCCTCGCGGTACCCGCGGCACACGTGCCGGCCGTGGTGGACGAGGCGCTCGCGGTCGGTGTGCGCGGTTTCGTCGGCATCACCTCGGGAATCGACGATCGCGTCATCCGCCGGATCCGGGACGCGGGCGCGCGGCTGCTCGGCCCGAACTGCCTGGGCGTGTTCGACGCGGCGACGTCGCTGCACCTCGCGTGGGGCCGGTTCCAGGCAGGTTCGCTGGGCGTGGTGTCGCAGAGCGGACAGGTCGGGCTGGAGATCGCCGGCCTCGCGGCGTCGTCGGACATCGGGATCTCCAGGTTCGTCTCGGTCGGCAACCAGGCGGACGTGACGGCGACGGAAGCGTTGCTGGACCTGGTCTCCCACGACCTGACCACCGTCGTGGGCCTCTACCTGGAGAGCTTCGGTCCGGGGATCGTGGCGGCGATGTCGGAACTGCGCGCGGCCGGCAAACCCGTGGTGCTGCTGACCGTCGGGTCCTCCGTCGCCGCGCAGGAAGCCGCTCGTACGCACACAGGTGCTCTGACGTCCTGTTTGGACGTCGTGGACGCGGCTTGTCGCCTCGCGGGAGCGGTTCGGGTGGCGACGCCCGCGGCTCTGGTCGACCTGGCGGCGGTGCTGACGTCCGGGGTGCCCCGTGGGGGCAGGGTGGGGGTCATCTCGGACTCGGGTGGGCAGGGCGCGATCGCGGCGGATCTCGCGGCGGCGGCCGGGCTGACGGTGCCCACGTTGTCCGCTGTGGACGGTCTGCCGGTGGGTGCGTCGAAACGCAACCCGATCGACCTCGCCGGTGCGGGGGAGCAGGACCTCGCGAACTACTCCCGTGCGGTCGAGGTGCTGGTGCGCGGAGGTGAAGTCGACACGGTCGTGTTGTCCGGCTACTTCGGCAGCTACGGAGAGGACACGCCCTCCCTGGAGTCCTCCGAGGTGGCCATCGCCGTGCGGATCTGCTCGCTGGCAAGGGAGACCGGCGTGCCCGTGGTCGTGCACAGCATGCGCGAGGACTCCGCCGCGGTCCGCACGTTGCGCGCGGGCGGCGTGCCCGTGCAGCACACGATCGAGCGCGCGGTGGCCGCACTCGGTGACGCGGCTCGGCTCGGTGCGCTTGATCAACGGTCCACTCGCGAGCCGGACTCGGTCGTGCCCTCCGGTCCCAGTGATCCGGTCGCGCCCTTCGAACCGGGCTACCTGGCGGCCCGGGACCTGCTCGGCTTCGTCCGGTTCCCCAAGGCACACGCCGTCACGTCAACGGCCGAGGTGCGGGCGACGTGTCTCGAAGGCCCGTTCGCCCTCAAAGCCGACTGGCTGGCCCACAAGAGCGAGCACGGCGGCGTGAAGATCAACCTCACCGATCCCGCGTCGGCGTTCGAGGAGATGCGAGCGCGGCTCGGCCCGGGCCAGTACGTCCTCGAAGAGATGGACACGCGCGAGCACACCGTCGAACTGATCATCGGAGCTAAGCGGGACCACTCGTTCGGCCCGGTGATCCTCGTCGGCGCGGGCGGCATCCACGCGGAGTTGTTCAGGGACACCGCGATCGAGCTGGCGCCCGTGACTCCCGCCACGGCACGGGACATGCTGGCACGCCTCGTCTCCGCGCCACTCCTGTCCGGCGCGCGTGGCGCGCCGCCGGTCGACGTGGCGGCGTTGTCCGAGGTGATCGCGAAGATCTCCGAGACGCTCGTGGCCAGACCGGACCTCGCCGAGATCGAGCTGAACCCCGTGCGCGTGGGGCCGGACGGCGTGGTGGCCGTCGACGCGCTGATCATCCCCTCGGTGGTGCCGTTGAACGACGAGGAGCGGACAACGCGTGGCATGACCCCACCTCGCCTCGCCGGGGATGACGTGCAGGTGCGTGGGCCTCTGCGCCATTCGACGGATTGCGGGCCTCGATAGGTTCTTCCGCAGTGACGTGAGGAGGCCTCGATGCTGGTCGTGCTGGCACTGCTGGCAGCGCTCGTGCCGCCGCCCGGCCCGGTGACGATCGACGTGGTCGGCGTCGGCGGTTCCGGGTGCCCGGTCGGCACGACGAACGTCGCCATGTCCCAGGACAACGAGGCGTTCACGGTCACCTACAGCGACTTCCTGGTGCAGGGCAACGGAAACGAGGCCAAGAGCAGCTGCACGATCGCCCTCAGGATCAACCACGCCGCCGGGTACACCTACGGCATCGCGGCGACGGACTACCGAGGGTTCGCGCACCTCACGGACAAGGCGAAGGGTGTCGTGCGCAACGGCTACTGGTTCCCCGGATTTCCGACGCGGCACACCAGCCACACCTATCAGGCGCCGATGAGTGACAACTGGCAGGTCACCGACACGCCGAGCGGGGTCGCGCACGGGCCGTGCAAGGATCGCAAGCCGTTGACCGTCGAGACCGAACTGAAGCTCACCGGCAAGGGGAGTGGCAGCTTCATGACCATGGACTCGACCGACTCGAGCGTGAGCACTACGTTCCGGCTCTCGTGGAAGAAGTGCGCGGAATAACAAGCGCACGTAAGCTCCGACCAGCTGCTGGACGATCACAACGCCGCAGCCAACACCCCCGGCTTCTCACGCCGGTGGCCCCACACATCAGATGCGGTCGAATCAACAGCATCTGCAGCGCTCTCCTCCCGTCGCACCCCGTGCGCGGAGTCGATGAAGCGCGTCTCGAACAACCCTCCTGAAAGGACAGACCCGATGCACATCGGTGTACTCGACGTACGCAACCACAAGGCGTTTCTCGTTGACGGGCCGCAGGTTCCGCAGAGTCTCGTGCGGCAGCACGACCTGCGGCGCGGCGACCAGATCAGCGGTGAAGCGGAGAACGACAAGCTCATCAGCGTTGACACGGTCAACGGGCGCAAGCCGCACAAGCGGCCACGGTTCGAAGACCTGACGCCGCTTTATCCCAACGAGCGGCTGCGGCTGGAGCACGACCCCAACGAGCTCACCAGCCGCACGATCGACCTGGTCATGCCGGTCGGCAAGGGGCAGCGGGCGCTGATCGTCGCGCCGCCCAAAGCAGGCAAGACCATTGTTCTGCAACAGATCGCGGCGGCGATCGCCAAGAACTACCCGGACGTCCACCTGATCGTGGCGCTCGTCGGCGAACGGCCTGAAGAGGTCACCGACATGCGCAAGACGATCCCTGGTGAGATGTTCACCTCGACCTTCGACGAGCACCCCAACGAACACATCCGCGTGGCCGAGCTCGCGGTCGAGCGGGCCAAGCGGCTCGTCGAGGACGGGCAGGACGTCGTGATCCTGCTCGACTCGCTGACGCGGCTCGGGCGGGCCTACAATCTCGCGCAGCCCAACGGTGGCCGCATTCTCAGCGGTGGCATCGACGCCAGGGCGCTGACGCCGCCGAAGCAGTTCCTCGGTGCCGCGCGCAACATCGAGGACGGTGGCAGCCTCACGATCTTCGCCACCTCGCTCGTCGAGACCGGGTCGCTGGCCGACACGGCCATCTTCGAGGAGCTCAAGAGCACCGGCAACGCCGAGCTGAAGCTCGACCGCAAGGCCGCGCAGAAGCGGATCTACCCCGCGGTGGATCTCCACCAGTCCAGCACCCGCAAGGCGGAACTGCTGGTCGGGCCGCAGGAACTCGCCATCACCGACAAGATGCGCCGTGCCATGGCCGAACGCGACATCGACGTGCTGCTCGAAGGGGTGCGCAAGACCCAGAGCAACGCGGAGTTCCTCATGCAGATGTCGAGGTGACGTCACGAGCGCGAGTCGGGGAACCCAGCGCGTAGAACAAGAAGCCGATGCCGAGCACGATCAGCAGCGGTACGACCTGCGACAGCGTGTACTGCGTCCGTTCGCCCGCGAACGCCGGGGGAAGTTCCGGCGGCCAGATCAGCACCACGACGGTGAACGCGACCAGACCGGTCGTCAGAACCGTTGTCAGCACGGCGAAAGGCGCGCGGAACGGGCGTTCGACGTCCGGCATCCGGCGGCGCAGCACCAGCATCGACGGGAACGTCAGCAGGTAGCTGATGAACGTCGTCGAGATCACCAGCGCCAGCCCGGCGGTGAAGTACTTCTCGGAGTCGCCGCCGGACAAGTTCAGTGCCGTCACCAGAACGACGGACGCCAGCAGTCCGGACAGGATGTTCACGCGCAACGGAGTGCCGTGACGAGGGGACAAACGGCCCAGACAGGCGGGTCCGGCTCCGTCCGCACAGGCCACGGCCTGCGCCCGATGCGCGCCGATCGCCCACGAGACACCGGAAGTCAGCACGCCGATGATCAAGCCGGCCGCACAAATGCTTCCCAGTACCGCGCCCGCGCCGGTCAACATGACGGTTCCGTCAGGCGAAACCGATCCGCCGTAGACGGTCAGCACCTGTTTGGCGGCGTCGATGAACCCGCCCAGGCCCTGGATCCGCGAGGCCGGCACCACCAGCAGAATCCCTAGAATCGGTCCTCCGTAAAGAAGAAACGCCGCGACGCCCGCACGCAGGATCGCGAACGGCACGGTGCGCTGCGGGTCCGTCATCTCCTCGGTGGCGGTCGACGGGAGTTCGAAGCCGACGTAGTTGAAGATCAGCACCGGTACCAGCGCCACGAAACCCGTCCAGGTCGGCACGAAGTCGCCACCGGACAACGGTTGTACGCCGTTCTTCAGCGCGTAGACGACGACCGAGACCATGAAGAACCCCAGCAGCACGATCCGCGCGAACGCACCCGCGATGGGCACCCACTTGCCGATCCGCAACGACGCCGCGACGGCGAGAACGCCGGTCCAGATGAACGCCAGCCCCGCGACGTGCTTGCCCGCCATGCCCAACGGCAGGAAGAACGTCTCGAACGTCGTCACGGCGATGATCGCCAGCGTGCCGCCCGTCCACAACGGGTTGGACAGCCAGTAGAGGACCTGGTTCACCCCGGCCGCGAGACGTCCGAACGCGAGCTTGGTCCACACGTAGGGGCCGCCCTCGACGGGGAACGCCGTGCCGAGCTCGGTGGTCAGGAACCCGTACGGCAGGAAGAACACCACCGCCAGGATCACCATCCAGACGAGCCCCTGCGGGCCGTGCGCGGCGACGCTGCCGATCGTGTCCAGGCCGACGAGGGTGCAGAGCAGGTAGAACGTCACGTCGACCCGGCGCAGCGACTTGCGCAGGTGGGTGCGTTCGCCCAGCCAGTTTCCGCTGAGAGGCTGTACCTCGCTCACGGGCCCTCCAAGTGGTTGACTGATTCGTCAGTCAGTTATGCGGAGCTGCCGGTCACACGCTCGAGTCAAGGGGACGCGTTCGATGAGTTTTCTCCAGGTCACGTGGATCGACCCGGCGACGGGAGCGCGTGGCTACCTCGTCATCGACCGGCTGGTGCGCGGGGTCAGCAGCGGGGGTCTGCGCATGCGTGCCGGGTGCACGCTCGACGAGGTCCGCGGCCTGGCGGAGGGGATGACCGCCAAGGAGGCTCTCAACTACGACCCCGGCGCCCGGTACGTTCCCCTCGGCGGCGCGAAGGGTGGCATCGACTTCGACCCCTACGACCCGCGGGCGCAAGAGGTCCTCACGGCGTACCTGTACGCCATGTCGCCCTACGTCGAACGCTTCTGGACGATGGGGGAGGACCTCGGACTGCGGCAACAGGCCATCGACGTGGCGATCGAGAAGATCGGCCTCCAGTCGTCCATCCAGGCGGTCTACCCGTTGCTGGACGACGAGCAGAAGGCCAGGGAACGCCTCGCGGACGCCTTCGCGGTCACCGTCGACGGCGTCAGCCTGGACGAACTGGTCGGCGGCTACGGCGTCGCCGAGGCCGCGCTCGCGGGGATCGAGCACCTCCACCTGCGCAACCCCACCGCGTTCGTGCAGGGCTTCGGCTCGATGGGCGGCGCCACGGCCCGCTACCTCGCCACAGCAGGCGTCAAGATCGTCGGGCTCGCGGACGTCCACGGTGTCATAGCAAACCCTGATGGGCTCGATGTGGAAACCCTTTTGCTGTCCCGGGATTCCCACGGCGCCATCGATCGGTCAAAACTGCGCCCCGAAGATCGAGAACTCGACCGCGCCAGCTGGCTCGACGTCGAGGCGGACGTGCTGGTCCCGGCCGCCACCAGCTACGCGATCGACAAGGACAACGCGCACCAGGTCAACGCCAAGCTGATCGTCGAAGCCGCCAACATGCCGGTGACGGCAGAGGCCGAAGCCAAGATCGAAGCGCTGGTCATCCCGGACGTCGTCGCGAACTCCGCCACGAACTCCTGGTGGTGGTGGACCCTGTTCGGCGACATCGACGCCACGGCCGAGTCGGCGTTCGCGAAGATCAGCACGAACATGCGCCGGCTCGTCGCCAAGATCGTCGACCAGCCCTCACCCCGAGCGGCGGCGGCAGAACTCGCGGCCACCGCGGTGAAGGAGATCGAACAACGGTTCCGGCAGTCGTAGACTCGGCCGATGCCTGGCCTGCAGCACGCCATCACGATCGCGGCCCCGCCTGAACGCGTCTGGGAGGTGCTCATCGACGTCGAGCGCTGGCCGGAACGAATCCCGACGGTCGACTCCGTGGAACGCCTCGACGACGGACCGTTCACGGTCGGCTCCAGCGCCCGCCTCAGGCAACCGAAGCTGCCCGAGGCGGTGTGGACGGTCACCGAACTGACCCGCGGGATGTCCTACACCTGGGAGTCGAAGCAGGCCGGCGCCCTCAGCGTCGCCTCGCACGTCGTCGAATCGCACCCGGACGGCGCCCGGCTCACCCTCGCCGTGAGCGTGTCCGGGCCGCTGTCCGGGCTCGGCTGGCTGTTCACCAAGGGGCTGGCCAGGCGGTACGTCGAGACCGAGGCCGCCTCGATCAAGAGCGTCGCCGAGACCCGGGGCTAGTCGAGCGGGCCGAGCAGCCACGCTCCCGGCCCGTCCAGGTCCTCCGAGAAGTAGTACGCCCGGATCGCCGCCAGCAGGTCCTCTGTGCCGATCAGGCCGTCGCCGTCGTGGTCGAGCCGCGCGTGCACGGCCCGTGCGGCGTCCTCGGGCAGGTTGATCCACGCCGTGGTCCACCGCATGTACTCGTCGACGCCGAGATGGCCGTCGCCGTCGTGGTCGGCGACGGCCATCAGCGCGTCGAGGTACGGCACGTAGATGTCGTCGAACGCCTCCGGCCGCTCCAGCAGCCCCTTGGCGAACGCGGCCTTGTACTCGTCCACGCTGATCCGGCCGTCGTCGTTGGTGTCCGTCATGGCGGAGAGGTGGTCCCACACACCCAGCAGGTGCTCCTGGAACCGCCTCGCCCGCCGGTCGTCCGGGCCCAGGCCGAACGCGGCGGTCGTCCGTGACGCCGCCAGTTCGAAGTCCGCTCGGTTGACGTACCCGTCCTGGTCACTGTCGTAGGTCTCGAACCTGCGACTGAGCTTGCGGTCCAGGAACGTGGTGATGTGCATGCCCCCTTGGTACCCGCTCAACGCTTCTTGCGACGCGCCGGGGCACCAACGTAATCCGCCAGGTGCTCGCCGGTCAGTGTCGAACGGTCGGCCACGAGGTCGGCGGGTGTGCCCTCGAACACGATCTTGCCGCCGTCGTGGCCCGCGCCGGGGCCGAGGTCGATGATCCAGTCGGCGTGCGCCATCACGGCCTGGTGGTGCTCGATCACGATCACCGACTTGCCCGCCTCGACCAGGCGGTCCAGCAGCCCGAGGAGCTGTTCGACGTCAGCCAGGTGCAGCCCGGTGGTGGGCTCGTCCAGGACGTAGATGCCGCCCTTGTCCCCCATGTGCGTGGCCAGCTTCAGGCGCTGGCGTTCGCCGCCGGACAGAGTCGTCAGCGGCTGGCCCAGCGACAGGTAGCCGAGACCGACGTCGTTGAGGCGCTCCAGAATCGCGTGCGCGGCAGGCGTGCGAGCCTCACCGGCGCCGAAGAACTCCACGGCCTCGGAGACGGGCATCGCGAGCACCTCGGAGATGTCACGTCCGCCGAGCTTGAACTCCAGCACGGCCTGGTCGAACCGCTTGCCCTCGCAGACGTCGCAGGGGGACTCGATCGTCGCCATGATGCCGAGGTCGGTGAACACCACGCCGGCGCCGTTGCAGTTCGGGCAGGCGCCCTCGGAGTTCGCGCTGAACAGCGCGGGCTTCACGCCGTTGGCCTTGGCGAACGCCTTGCGGATCGGCTCCAGCAGACCGGTGTAGGTCGCCGGGTTGGACCGGCGCGAGCCCTTGATCGGGGTCTGGTCGACGACGATCGCACCGGAGTCCTTCGGCATCGATCGGTGGATCAACGAGCTCTTGCCCGAACCGGCCACGCCGGTGACCACGGTCAGCACCCCGAGAGGGATGTCGACGTCGACGTCACGCAGGTTGTTCGTGGACGCGCCGCGGATCTCCAGCACGCCGGTCTTCTCCCGCACCTCGGGCTTCAGCGACGCGCGGTCGTCGAGGTGGCGGCCCGTCACGGTGTCGCTCTTGCGCAACTCCGCCAGGGACCCTTCGAAGCAGATCGTGCCGCCACCCCGCCCGGCGCCGGGACCGAGGTCGACGATGTGGTCGGCGATCGCGATCGTCTCGGGCTTGTGCTCCACGACTAGGACGGTGTTGCCCTTGTCCCGCAGGCGAAGCAGCAGGTTGTTCATCCGCTCGATGTCGTGCGGGTGCAGCCCGATCGTCGGCTCGTCGAACACGTACGTGACGTCGGTCAGCGCGGACCCGAGGTGCCGGATCATCTTGACGCGCTGCGCCTCGCCGCCGGACAACGTGCCCGCGGGCCGGTTCAGCGACAGGTAGCCAAGGCCGATCTCGACGAACGAGTCCAGCGTGTGCGCGAGCTTGTCCACCAGCGGCGCGACGGACTTGTCCTTCACGCCGCGGATCCAGTCCGCCAGATCCGTGATCTGCATGTCGCACAGGTCCGCGATCGAGACGCCCTTGATCTTCGACGACCGCGCCGCCTCCGTCAGGCGGGTACCAGAGCAGTCCGGGCAGGTACCGAACGTCGCCGCGCGGTCCACGAACGCGCGGATGTGCGGCTGCAGCGCCTCGCGGTCCTTGGACAGCATGGACTTCTGCAGCTTCGGGATCAGGCCCTCGTAGGTCAGGTTGATGCCGTTGACCTTGATCTTGATCGGGTCCCGGTACAGGAAGTCGTGCAGTTCCTTCTTGGTGTACTTGCGGATCGGCTTGGCCGGGTCGATGAAACCGGACTGCGCGAACGTCTGCACGGTCCACTGGTTGTCGACGTTGTAGCCGGGCACCTTGATCGCGCCCTCGAGGATCGACTTCGACTCGTCGTATACCTCGGTCAGGTCGATGTCGGAGATCTGCCCGCGGCCCTCGCAGCGCGGGCACATGCCGCCGGTGATGGAGAACTCGCGGCGCTCCTTGACCTTCTGGCCGCCCTTCTCGATCGTCACGGCGCCCGCGCCGGAGATCGAGGCGACGTTGAACGAGAACGCCTGCGGGCCGCCGATGTGCGGTGCGCCGAGGCGGCTGAACAGGATGCGCAGCATCGCGTTCACGTCGGTCGCGGTGCCGACGGTCGAGCGCGGGTCGGCGCCCATCCGCTGCTGGTCGACCAGGATCGCCGTGGTGATGCCCTCCAGCAGGTACACCTCGGGGCGCGGCAGCGTCGGCATGAAGCCCTGGATGAACGCGCTGTAGGTCTCGTTGATCAGCCGCTGCGACTCCGCGGCGATGGTGCCGAACACCAGCGAGCTCTTGCCGGACCCGGAGACACCGGTGAAGACCGTCAACCGGCGCTTCGGGATCTCCACGTCGACGTCGCGCAGGTTGTTGACCCGCGCGCCCTGCACGCGGATCAGATCGTGGGTGTCGGCATCGTGCGCCGCCCGTGCAGTCCTGGTCATGGCGCAAAACTAACTCGCGCACCTCGGCTCTGCCTTCTTGATTCCTGATTGGTTATGCACGAATCCGGTAGTGGTACGTGCAGACCTCGCGGAACCCGGTCCGTTCGTACAGCCGGAACGCCGTGGTGTTCGCCTTCTCCATCTGCAGGTACAGGTGGTTCGCCTCGCGTGCGGCGGCCCACGAGGCCAGTGCGGCCAGCACGGACCGTGCGGCTCCCTGACCGCGTGCGTGCGGGAGTGTCGCCATGCCGAACACCCCGGCCCACCCCTCCTCGGCCACGGCGCGTCCCACGGCCACCACCTGGCCGTCCACCTCGGCGTACGCGTACGTGCTGGGATGCTCGACGCGGCTGAGCAGGTCGCGTTCGGCGCTGACGTCCCGCTTGGTCACCTTCTGCCACGCCGCCAGCCACTCGTCGGTCGGTCTGGGCGTCACCTCGCCGGCGTCGGCATCGGCGTGGCGCAGCACCTCGGCGGTCGAGGCGATCTGCAGGGACATGTCATGACCCCGCGTGTAACCCCTGTCCTCCAGTCGCAGGTCGAGGTCGTCCGCGCACACGCCCGGCGTGATCTGGAACCGCACCCCGGACCCGTGTTCGGCGCAGAACTCCTCGGCGACCTCGACCCGGTCTTCACGGTCGTGCGGCAGCACCGCGCTGACCCACCAGGCGTCGTCGGGGGAGTGCCGCAGCCACCATCCGCCCGCCTCTTCGACGTGTTCGGCGGGCTGGGCCCTGGCCGCGTACTCCTGCAGGGTTTTCAAGAGCACGTCAGTCCAACGATCCGAGCAGCCAGTTGCCGGCCTCGGCGGGATCCTCGGAGAAGTAGAACTCCCGGATCGCCTCCAGCAAGGCCTGAGTGGACAGCAGTCCGTCCTCGTCGGACAGCAGGTCGTGAATTCCGCGCGCGTTCGCCTCCGAGAGGTTCATCAACGCGCCGGTCCACGTCACGTGCTCTTCCAGAGTGAGTTTGCCGTCGTCGTCCTCGTCCGCGATCGCCATCAGCGCGTCGAGGAACGGCACATAACCCTCGTCGAACGACTCCGGCGTCTCCAGCAACCCGTTCGCGAACGCCTTCTTGTACTCCTCGACGCTGATCCGCCCGTCGCGGTCCTGGTCGGTGACCGCCGAGAGCTGCTTCCACAGCCCGATCAGCATGTCGTGGAACCGCACGGCTTTCGGGTCGTCGTGACCTAAGCCGAATGCCTTCGTGGTGCGCTCGCCCGCCTGTGTGAAGTCCTCCCGCTCGATGAACCCGTCGCCGTCGGAGTCGTACGTCCGGAACCGGCGGGCCAGCTTGCGGTCTAGGAAGGCGGTGATCTCCATAAGGCCCTTCTACCGCATTCCGCTCCGAAGTAAAATGCCTCTGTTAGTGCCGTGAATGCGAATTCTCCCGGTTATCAACGGCGCCCCAACCCGGAGAACGCGCTCGCGACGACCACCATGCCGATCATCCCGATTACCGCGGCCACACCACCGACCGCCGGTTTCGACACCTGTTCGACGTGCGCGACCGGGCGTGGAGGCGCTGGTTCGTCAGGCGCCGATGCGCGCGGTTCGGGAACAGGCGGCAGCGGGGCGCTCAGCGACTCGATCCGCACGACCGCGCTTTCGCTGATGGCCCCACCGGCACCCGCGCCGGACACGGTCAACCGTGAGTTCATCGGGGCCGTGGCCAGACAGGTGTAGCTGACGCGCTCGCGCGGTTGCAGTACCGGGAACTCCCGCTGGCACGCGGCAGGCTCGCCCTCCACGCGGACGTCGGCGATCGGCAGGTCCGACGGATTGCCGACCGTGACGGTGACCGTGACGCTCTCGCCGTCCAGCGCCCGGTCCTTCGACCAGGCAGCGCTGATCGTCAGCCGCGGGTAGATCACCTTGACCTGCACGGACGCCGTCGCCTCGACCTTGCCGCCGATCTTGTCGGCCGCCGTGACGGTGGAGGTCAGCGCGCCGCTCTCGTCGCCGGCGGGGGCCGTGCAGTCCACCGTGGACGTCGCGCCGGGGTCGAGCTGCCCCTGCAGGGGGTCGCACCCCCGGGCCGCGCGGGCGGCGAGGTCGTAGAGCGGGGTGTCGCCGGTGTTCGTGACCGTCGTCGTGAACTTGACGGCCTGGCCCGGGAGAGCGGTCATCTCGTCGGCCGTGGTGGTCGCGCTCAGCGCGGGATGCAGCACGTCGACCGTCGTCGCCTTCTGCGTCGCGAGCGGATCGCCGGCGAGGCTGGTGCCGCTCACCGCGACGGTCGCGGGGTAGTCGTCGTCGGCCGCCGTGGAGGAACAGGTGCGGGTTTCGGTGGCGCGTGGAGCGATCGTGCCGATCTGCTGGCCGCACACGGTCACGTCGGCGGCGGGCGCGTCACCGGCGTTGGTGATCGTCGCGGTCTGGGCGACGGTGTCTTCGGGGTGCGCGGCGGGCTTCTCCGGGTCGACCGTCAGCGTGAGTTCGGGGAGCGGGAACGACCACGCGATGCTCTGGACGAGGAACGCGTCGTCCGCCCTCTTGAAGCTGAGTTCGGCGCTCTTGGTGCCGGGCTTGAGGGCGTCCTCGCTGATGGTCACCGTGCGCGCGTCGACGCCCATGTTGTTGGGATAGGCAGCACCCTGTGCGGACGACACGAACGCGTTGCGCCCGCCGATCGACGCGCCGTTGACGAGCATCTGGTCGCCGTCCGTGGCCCAGTCGCCCTCGTACGCGGTGATGCCCAGACGGATGGCCCCGCCCGCTGGGTGCGTCGGCGCGATCGGCGTGCTCAGCACGGGCTTCTTGGTGGGGAGCCGGACGTGCCCGCCGTGCACCGCGATGTGACGCTTCGCGGGTGTCGTCGCGGTGGCGTTCGCGAACTTCCACACGACCGTCAGCGACCATCCGCCGAAGCAGTCGAACCCTTGCGGTGCCCAGACGTTGCCGACCGTCACGGTGCCGCTCGTCAGCGCGCGGGTGACGTCGGCTTCGGCGCTGTAGAAGGCGTTGTCGGTGTGGGAGAGCTCGTCCGGCGCGTCGATGACGAACCGGCCGGGGGCGACTTCGGCGCCGTTGAAGGTGACCGGGTCCTGCGGTGTGCCTGGTGGATCTTGTGCGTCGCGGCAGCGCGCGCTGCCCGCCCAGCCGAGCTTGGCGTAGGCGACGGTCGCGCCGGCCGGGATGGTGAGTTCGGCGCTGGACGAGTTGACCGTCGCCGGATCGGCGTCGACGTCGTTCCACGACATGCGATGCGCGTTGTTCAGCGCGGAAGGCCCGTTCCCCTTGCGGTTCAGCGCGTCCACACAGGACTGCGGCGGGTACTTCGGATGCGGTCCGGCCTGCTCGGGCGTCGGGCAGGTGAGGACGGAGTTGCCGACGACCGTGACGTCTCCGTACACCGCCTCGTCGAACTGGGTGCGCCACACCTCGGCCGCGGCGACCGGCCCCGGCGTGAGCAGTGGGATCAGCAGCACGACGGCGATGAGGATCGGTACACGCATGCCACGCCTTCCGGTCGGGTCGGGGCACAGGTTGGCACGCTTCCCGGTGGTTGTCACCGCACGTTGATCACGCCGTCCTCACTCTCCGTCGCGGTTGGCGGGGTGCGGTTCTCCTGTTCGTGTCAACGGGTTGAGGCCGCGTGCTCCGATGTGGACTTGCTGTGTGCTTGATCAACGCCTCGTTGCTCTTGACGGGCGCACAACAGTGCCGGGAAGCGTGGTGTTGGTGGTCAAACGGTGTCCGCTGTGGGGAGATGGACCCCATGTGGACCGCGCTAGTCATCGTTCTCGCGTCGGTGGTCGTGACCGCCATCGCCTGCATCCTGTTCGGGCGCTCCCGTGCCCACGAGCAGGCCGACGACCGGGACGCGGACTCGCGAGGCTTCCTGGGCGCGGTGATCAGCGGCCTGTTCATCGTCGCGCTGGCGTTCTACGTGGTGATCGTCTGGGAGGAGAGCGGCGCAGCCGAGGACAACGCCTCCCGCGAGGCCGCCGCCGTGGCCGACGTCTACTGGCAGACCGCCGTCATGCCCCAACCGCAACGCGACCACATCCGCTCGCTGCTCACCGAGTACCCGAAACTGGTGGCGGACAAGGAATGGCCGCGCCTGGCCGTCGGCGAGTCCGACGACGCGACGACTGAGACGCTCAACTCGCTGCACTCCGAGATCCTGTCCCTGCCCGCGTCGCCGGACCAGGTGAAGAGCGCGCGGGAGCGGTCGCTGGAACGGATGCGGGAGATCACCGACCTGCGCCGCGACCGGATCGACTCGGCCGGCGGGCTGGACAACACCGGCGTGCTGATGTTGTTCGGCACGATCGCGGGAGCCGTGGGGATGATCGTGTTCCCGTTGTTGATCGGCTTCACGGCACGGAGGCGGCACGTGCTGCAGATGAGCCTGACGGCGGCGGTGCTGGCGTTCGTGTGCGTGTTGTGCGTGGGGATGACGCAGCCGTTCAGCGGGGTGTTGCGGGTGGAGCCGGAGTCGTTCACGGGCCTGTCGGAGGAACTGGCCGGGATACCGGTGGAGGAGAACCGCTGAAAGTCGTAGAGCCCATCTACACCTACGTCTGGGGAGGTGGCGGCCTGAACGATGGCGGCTTCGACTGCAGCGGACTGGCGAAAGCCGCAGCCGGCATCACTCTGCCTCGCGTCGCCCACGACGCAGCTGCAACGCTTTGCACGTGAATGACCAGAGGCCAGAGAAATGCGTCTTCTGCGCCATCGTCGCCGGAGAGGCCGAGGCGAGCGTGGCATATGCAGATGATCGAGTCGTTGCGTTCATGGACCTCGGCGCGGTGACGCCGGGGCACGTCCTCGTAGTGCCACGGCTGCATGCCGTCGGGCTGGAAGACCTGGACGAGGAGACGAGCACACACGTCTGGAGGATCGGCCACCGCGTGGGCCGCGCCCTTCGACGCTCTGGTCTGCGCTGCGAGGGCGTCAACGTGTTCCTCGCCGACGGAGAAGCCGCCTTCCAGGAGATCTTCCACTTCCATCTGCACGTCTTTCCACGCTTCCGCGGCGACAGCTTCCGCATCGACGCGGACTGGGCCACCCGTGCTCGCCCTCTGCTCGACGAAGAAGCCAGTGCCGTTCGCCAGGGGCTCGACGCCGACGCACCGCCAGCAGCGCCCGCCAACACGGAGAACTAGCGCACTCCTGGGGCGTGCCGGAAGCACTGAGCACATCGCTCGTTGCTCACCTGGCGGTCCAGCCGGAAGCGTGGAAGGCGTTCCTGCGCCTGGTCAAGGGACATTCCAGTGGACGCCTCTGCGATGATCTCCCGGTAGTCGCACTTGGGGGAGAAGCAGATGTGGGGACGCAGGACCGCACCGCAGCGGTTGGCGGAGTCGGCCGGACTGACCTGGAAGCACCTCGACGACCAGAGCGAGCTGAACGTCGCGAAGGTGACAGCTTGCGTGGCGGCGGACCGCACGACGCCGGACGACGTGCTGCCGATGGTCGCGCGCGTCGCGGAGAAGCTGGCCGCCGAGGAGGCCAACCACGAACTCGTCGTGACGCTGGTCGAGGTCCTGCAGCACCTCGCCTCGCACGGCTTGGAGCAGTTCCACACGACGGAGGAGATCCGAGTCGTGCTCGGGCCGCGCTGCCTTCTCGTGTGGGAGGCGGTGGAGAAGTTCTGGGCGGCGGTCGCCGAGTGGTCCCTGGAGAACGGTGAGCTGCGGTCCAATGAGGACGTTCTGTCCGTCGAGAACGCGCAGTTGCGTGCGATCCTGTGGACCTCGAACAGGAGCCTGGGTGACGGCACCCGCGTCGGTACCAGCGACGCGCTCCGGTACGAGAAGGCGGGCGGTGTGCCGATTCCCGGCTACCGCGAGTTGATCGCCCCCTGACGGGACGGCCGCCCACCTGAGGGGTGGGCGGCGTTCCCTGCGGTCGATCAGTAACCGCGGTCGGGCATGATCACCCAAAGCACGATGTAGACGACGAACTGCGGTCCGGGCAGAAGGCAGGACAGCAGGAACAGAAGGCGCACGGTGCTTGCCTTCATTCCCCAGCGCTGGGCGAGCCCCGCGCAGACACCCGCGATCATCCGGTTGGTCCTGGGCCTGCTCAAAGCAACTGTCGTGGTCATATACCCAGGATGCCCACTTTCGTCCATCTGTTGCATCGGGGATGAACCCTGATTTCACCCGGATGAGCTACATCACGTAACTCCAGGGCTGTGACCTGCGACAGCACGGTTGTCCCGAACGTTGGGGGAGCCGAAATGCGCGTTGACTTCCTGATCGACACGGTGTTCATCGCGGTTTACGCGCCGCTGTTGTGGCATGCCTGGCAGTGGTTGCGGACCAAGGAGCGAAACGGGCCGCCGTCGCCGTTGCGCAGCCTGACGCTGGTCGAGAGTCCGTATCCGCGGGCGGTGCCGATCACCGTTCTCGCCGTGGGGCATCTCGCGGGCAATCCTGTCGGCCTCATCGCGCTCGGGTTTCTCGTGACGGTGGCGGTCGAGTCGGCTTGGCGGAACCGGGATCGCTGGGTTCGGCAGCACCTGTGGGCGTTGGGGCGTCTCAGGGTTCAGGTGACGGTGGTGTCGCTCGTCTCGGCGGTGATGTTGTTCGGGGACACGCGGTCTCTCGCGCGGCCTGGGATGGGACTGGCGATGGTCGTCGCGGCGGTGGCGATGGGCGCGAGCGTGTGGTTCGTGATGCGACGGCTGGTGCTGACGTCGTGGCCGCAGAAGACGTGGCGCAGTGCGCGGCCGGAGCTCGGGGCGTTGATCCGGCTTGGGTTGTGCGTCCTCGTAGGGGGCGTCGGGTGGATCTACGGGCCGCGGCAGCTGACCGGGTACGCGATCGTGCTCGGTCTGGTGGTGTTGCTCGGGCTCGTGTGGGTGGTCTGGGAACTGGAGGACGCCGACGCCGCGAAGAGCAAGCTGGGCGACGCCGACCAGATCCGGGCCAGGTCGGCGATGAGGCCGGGCGTGGAGCAACGGCCCGCGGTGATGCGGGTGGCCCGCGGGCTGGCCGTAACCCCGTTGGTAGCCCTGGGGATCGCCTACGTGCCGATGGCGTACGACGGGGAGAACGCGTTGACGGCCATGCGGGTGCTGGTGTTGTGCACGGTGGCGGTGTTGTTCGGGGACTGGTTGATGGCACGTGGCGGCAAGGGGCCGTCGCATTCGCCGCACCACTGGTGGTTCACGGCCGCGGTCGTGGTGGTGTCCGCGGGAAGCCTCATCGCGGTGAGCGCTGTCGGGCGCACGCTCCCGCTGGCCGTGGTGTTCCTGATGTTCGCCGGGCTGCTGCTCAGCGAGGCTCAGCGGTTCGCGGAGACCGTGCCGGTGCCGAAGGGGTTGCTGTTCCTGGGTTTCACGCGCACGCCAGTAGCGCTGTTGCTCGTGCTGTGCGTGGTGACGAGCGGACTGAGCTATCCGACGGACGCGGTGGAGAGCTGGTCGACGAACCTCAGGCACGTGGTGCGCATGGCGTCGACCGTCATGGCCCTCGATCCCGCGAGCACCTGAAGCGCGAGGCCGTCGAGCATGCTGACCATCATGTTCGCCAGTTCGAGCGGGTCACCGGACGAGTGGATGTCGCCGGAGGCCTGGCCGTCGCGGAAGATGCTCGCCACGATGTCGCGCCACTCGCCGTAGAAGCGCTCGTTGAGCTCCTGCAGTTCGGGGCTGCGGATCGCCTCGACCCAGAGCTCCGCCCAGACCTTCCACGCCTCGACGGTCTCGGCCCCCTCGGGGAGGTACGACTCGACCACCATGCGCAGACGCGACAACGGGGGCTCGTCGGACTCGAGGATCCAGCGGCGGCGCCGGACCGAGAGCTCGAAGCAGTGCTCGAAGGCCGCGTCGGTGAGTTCGCGCTTGGTCTCGAAGTAGTAGTGGACCGTTCCACCCGACACGCCGGCGTCCTTGGCCACGTCGGACACCCGGAGGTGGCGGAAGCCCTCTGCCGCGATCACCTTGCAGGTGGACGCGAGGATCTGCGCCTTGCGTTCGGCTTCCACGCTTGGACGGGGCATCCGTCACCTCCTGATTTAGCCCGAACCTTACCGAAACTGGGAGCGAAGCTTGCGCTTGTCGACCTTTCCCACCTTGGTCAGGGGCAGTCGAGGCACGATCGTGACCCCTCTGGGCTGGTAAAGCTCACCCAGTTCGGCAACGACCGAATCGCGAATTCTGTCGACATCGACATCCGGTCCTTCGGTGACCAGGAAAAGATGCACGACCTCGCCCAGTGCCTCGTCCGGCCGGGCGACCGCCGCCGCCTGCCGGATGCCGGGAAGCGTGACGAGAAAGTCGTCAAGCAGGCGTGAGTAGACGTTGTCGGACGTTCTACCAGTGACGATGACGTCTTTGCTGCGGTCGTTGAGGTAGAGGAATCCGTCGTCGTCGAAATAGCCCATGTCGCCGGTGTTGAACCAGCCATCGGCCGTTTCGCTCAATGGGGGTTCACCCCTTCGGGTGTGAGTCGACGCGCTTTTCGTCGACTCACACCCGGACCAGATCTTGATGACCAGCAGAGCCCTCCATCACGAACGGGCCGCGCACCCACACGTCACCGTCGCGGGTTTCGACCTCCATGGCGGGATTCGCCTTGCCGACCGTGCGCAACGTGTCCGGCCGCGAGAGGTCGACGGACGTCGCGGGCATCATCGTGATCGCCATGGCCTCCGTCATGCCGTAGCCCTGGTTGACGACCGGGCCCCACTTCTCGATCGCCTGGCGCAGCCGCTGCGGGGCGAGCGGGGAGCCGCCGAGGATGACGACGCCGAACTGCGGGCCGGGACAGTCCGGGTGGTCGAGCACCTCGTACATCATCGGCGGCACGAACATCGTCGCGTTGATCTCCTCGTCGCGGGCGAGGCGCACGAACGTGTCCGCGTCGAACGTCGACGGGCCCAGCACCAGCTTCGAGCCGGTCATCAGGGCGAGCCGCGCCGCGCCGGAGCCACTGCCGTGGGTGATGAGCGTGTTGCAGAGCAGGTTCATGGGCGGTGTCTGCGCAGACGCCGCCCACCGGTCGTCGGAGCGGTGGACGGCGAGCTTGGGCAGACCGGTCGTGCCGCCGGTGTACATGACGGTGGTGAAGCCGGGCGCCGGAACGCGTTCGACGGGGTCGCCGGGGAGGTCGGCGAGGTCCCAGCCGTCGAGCCGGGTGCTGAAGGCGGGGTCGACCACCACCCCGGACACGTCGGCTCGCTCGATCAACGCCCTGAGTTCGTTCGGGCCCGGCTCCGGCGGCACGTAGACGAGCCGGCCGCCGAGCAGGTGGACGGCCACGGCCAGCAGAACGGCCTCCGGCGTGTTGCCGACGTGTGCGGCCACGCCGTCGCCGGGGCCGATACCGCGCTGGACGAGACCGTCGGCGAGGCGGAACAGCAGGTCACGGGCTTGTGCGCGGGTGAGTCTGGTGTCGCCGCCGATCACGGACTCACGGTCGTCGTCTGTGGACAGTCGCTCCAACACAAGATCGACGTAGCTCATACGTCCTGTGTACTCCGGGGCCTCGTACTCTGATCGGGTGGTCGCACCCCCCATCGCGCCGGAATCGCCGGAATTGCCCGCGCGCAGGCGAAAAGTGAGCACTCCGGTGCTGTCGCGCATCGCACTCGCCGTCGCCGGCGGCGTGCTGGTCTACCTGAGCTTTCCGCCGCGCCCGCTGTGGTTCCTGGCGCCGGTCGGGTTCGCGTTGCTCGCGCATGTGATCTACGACAGGCGTGCGCGCGCAGGCTTCGGGTACGGGCTGCTGTTCGGGCTCGGCTTCATGGTGCCGCTGCTGCGGTGGACCGGTGAGTTCGTCGGGCTGATCGCGTGGCTGCCGCTGGCGTTCGCGTGCGCGCTGATGATCTCGATCGGCACGGCGGCGATGGCGTTCGCGTCGCGCGTGCCGGGGTGGCCGCTCTGGGCGGCGTGCCTGTGGGTGGCGGACGAGGCGCTGCGCGGGGTGTTCCCGTTCGGTGGGTTCACCTGGGGAAAGATCGCCTTCGGGCAGCCGGAGGGCTGGTTCCTGCCGCTCGCCTCGCTCGGCGGGGCGCCGCTGGTGACGTTCGCGGTGGTGCTGACCGGGTTCGGGCTGTTCTGGCTCGTGAAGAACTGGAAGCTCGGCCTGCCGCTGGTCGTCGTGCCGCTGGCGGTAGGCCTGGTGGTGCCCGTGGGGGTGGACGCGTCCGCCGGGACGGTCACCGTCGCCGCGATCCAGGGCAACGTGCCGCGCGCCGGGCTCGACTTCAACTCGCAGCGCCGGGCCGTGCTCGACAACCACGCGAAGCGCACGCTCGAACTGGCCGCGGACGTGGCGGCGGGCAAGGTGAAGCAGCCCGACGTGGTGATCTGGCCGGAGAACTCGTCGGACATCGACCCGTTCCGCAACAGCGACGCCGCCGCGGTCATCGACAGGGCGGCGAAGGCGATCAAGGCGCCGATCGCGGTGGGCGCCGTGGTCGTCGACAAGAGCGACGGGCTGCCGCGAAACCAGGTGGTGCTGTGGGACCCCGAGAAGGGGGCCACGGACACCTACACGAAGCGCAAGCTGCAGCCGTTCGGCGAGACCATGCCGATGCGGTCGTTCTTCCGGCTGTTCGCGTCCGAGGTCGATCGGGCGGGTGTCTTCCAGCCCGGCACGGACCCGGAAGGTTTCGTCATGGGACCGGCGAAGGTCGCGATTGACACATGTTACGAAGTGGCGTTCGACTCAGTGGTCCGCGACTCCGTGACGGCCGGCGCGACGATCATCGCGATCCCGACGAACAACGCCACGTTCGGCTACACGGAGATGACCTACCAGCAGCTTTCCATGTCCAGACTGCGTGCGGTGGAGCACGGACGGGCCGTGGTCGTGGCGGCCACCTCAGGCGTCAGCGGGATCGTCGAACCTGACGGTTCCGTCACTCAGAAGACTGGGCTTTTCGAGCCGGGTGCCCTGGTCGCGACACTGCCGCTGCGGTCACAGACTACGCTGGCGACTTGGCTAGGAGCCTGGCCCGAGTGGGTGATTGCCGCTGCGGGCCTTGTGGCGTTGGCGCTGGGCTTCACCCGACGACGGAAGGACTCGAATGGCGCGGCAGCCTGACCAGGAACTCGGGCAGGTGCTGGTGGTGATCCCGACGTACAACGAGCGGGACAACATCGGAAAGATCGTCAAGCGACTGCACACGGCACTGCCCGACGTGCACGTGCTGGTGGTCGACGACGGCAGCCCCGATGGCACCGGCCAGCTCGCCGACGAGATGGCGGCCGCGGACGACCGGGTCCACGTGATGCACCGCACCGAGAAGGCCGGTCTGGGCGCCGCGTACGTCGCGGGCTTCCAGTGGGCGCTGGAGCGGGACTACGGCGTCATCTGCGAGATGGACGCCGACGGCTCGCACGCACCGGAGCAGCTGCACCGGCTGCTCGACGCGCTGCCGAAGGCCGACCTGGTCCTGGGTTCGCGCTGGGTGCCGGGCGGCGAGGTCGTGAACTGGCCGGCGCAGCGCAAGTTCCTGTCGCTGGGCGGCTCGCTGTACTCGCGGCTCGCACTGGGCGCGAACATCCGCGACATGACGGGCGGCTACCGGGCGTTCCGCGCGGACACCCTGCGCAAGCTGAACCTCGCCTCGGTCGCGTCGGCCGGCTACTGCTTCCAGATCGACCTGCTGTGGCGGACGCTGGAGCTGGGCTTCCGGGTTCGCGAGGTGCCGATCACGTTCCTGGAACGCGAGTTCGGCGAGTCGAAGATGAGCGGCAACATCGTGCGCGAGGCGCTGATCCGCGTGACGAAGTGGGGTCTGCGCCGCCGCGGGAACCAGGTCAAAGCCCTGTTCACCGGCAAGAAGAAGTAGACCGCCCGGCGCTTCGGACCGTTCTTCACGGACGGTCCGAAGTGACGGCCGTCATCTCCAGTACTTCCCGTCCGACGGGCACACGTGGCCGGTGCCGTCGCACGAGGTGCAGTCCCCGAACGTCCACTGCACCTTGCCGTTGCCCTTGCAGGTGTCGCAGCGAATGGTGCTGCCGTGACACTTCCCGCAGTTCGCGGGTCTGCCATTCCAGGACACTGTTTCCTCCAGGGATTCGTTGGTGAATCCCCTGTCGGGAAGAGCCCCGCGAGCGTTCCCGATCCGGGAAAGATTCGTGGTCGAAGGTACTGAGCCGACTTCAGGAGCAGGCCTTACCGTTGTTCCCATGGGCCTCGCCGACCGGATGATCCGCCTGCTCTGGGTGGTCGGCGGCGAGGACGTGGCGGCACGGATCCTGCGCACGCATTGGCGCCTGCTGCCGGCTGACGACCCGCTGGGCCGCGCGTTGCGGTCGCGGCTGGTGGAGGCGTTGCGGGCCGAGTTGCCGGGGCACGACGCGCAGATCCGCGAGGCCGTGCTGGTCGACGAACTCACGCTGCTCAACGCCGCCGAGCGCGTGCGGCCGAGCAGGGCGGCGGTGCTCGAGATCGTTCGTGCTTTGGCCGGCTCGTGAACGGGTATCACCCTGGCATGACGCTGGTATCCGAACGCCATCCGGTTCGCGCTCTCGGGCTCTTCGCGGGCGCCGTGCTGGTGACCGCCGTGGTGGGGTCGCTGTTCTCCGTGTCGGCCGGATCGACGTACATGGCTCTGGAGCAGCCTTCCTGGGCGCCGCCCGCGTGGCTGTTCGGTCCGGTGTGGACGACGCTGTACGTGATGATCGCGGTCGCGGGCTGGCTTGCCTGGCGCGCGGGAGCGACCCGGAACGAGTTGGCGTTGTTCGGCGTGCAGCTGGTGCTGAACGCGGCCTGGACGCCGTTGTTCTTCGGGCTCGGGTGGTTCTGGGTGGCGTTCGCCGAGATCCTGGTGCTGTGGCTGGCGATCGTCGCGGTGATCGTGGCGTTCTGGCGGCGGAGCAGGGCCGCCGGGGCGCTCCTGGTGCCCTATCTGGCGTGGGTGAGCTTCGCGGCGGCCCTGAACGTGTCGATCGCGGTCCTGAACTAGCTGATAGTCGTCTTTTGGCGCGGCACGAACTCGCGCAGCACCTCCATGCCGGTCATCGCGGGCGCGCCGGACGGCTCCGGGCCGAGCACGCGGGCCAGGATCGGGCCGAGCACCTCGCGGAAGAAGCGGTCGGCGTGCTCCTTCGACTCCCACACGGCGATGACCCGGAACTCGCCGTCGGCCCGGCAGGCGTAGCGGGCGCGCAGGCCGTCGGGGGTGGCCGCGCCCATCACCTGGTCGAGCTGGTCGAGGGACTGGATGGGCGGGGTCGCGATGGTGAGCCACATGGGGTCCTCCTCGGTCGGTGTGCTCCCAAGGTAGGAAGTTCGCGCTGGTCAGCCATCCGCCGGAGTACTCGGTGCGGTACTCATCCACGCCGCGATCTGGCTGCGGGTGCTGAAGCCGAGCTTGGTGAGGATGTGCTGGACGTGGTTCTGGGCGGTCCGCTCGGAGATCACCAGCCGGCGCGCGATCTGCCGGTTCGTCATGCCCTCGGTGACCAGTGACGCGACCTCGTGCTCGCGGCCGCTCAGTTCGGTCGTGGTGAACGCGGTCATGCCCAGCGTGCGGATCGCACGGTCGGCGGCGCGGTGCACGGCGTCGGCGTCACGGCCTGCCGCGCGCAACGCGGCCGCGAGGTGCCAGCGGGCCTCGGCGGCGAACGCGGGCGCGCCGGCGCGGGAGGCCTCGTCGACGGCGGCGGTGAGGTCCGCGACGGCCTGCTCGTGGTCGCCGAGTGCCAGGTGACCGCGGCCCAGCGCGAGGGTGACCGGGCCCATGTACGCGACGCCGTTGCCGGCCGCGTGCTCGCCGCGGAACTCCGCGAGACGGGGCAGGATCAGCCGCAGGTCCTCGGTCAGCCCCAGGCCCGACGTCACCAGGACGGCGTCGACCAGGCCGGGCAGCACGAAGAACGCGGGCAGGTCCCACTCGGCGATGGGGCCGGACCGGCGGTAGAAGTCCAGGGCCTCGTCGCGGAAACCCGCGCGCAGCAACAGGAACGCCCGCGTGAGCTTCGACATCAGCCGGAACCGCGGTGGCGGGTCGTGGAAGTGACGGGCCAGCGCGAGGCCGTCCTCGGTGACGCCGAGATGACAGGAAAGCCCGCACTGCAAAGCGAAGTAGGCGCCTGAAGCCGGTTCGCGCTCGATCACCCGCATGCGGTCGTAGGCTCTGCGGCCGACCTCCTGGGCCTCGGCGAAACGGCCCTGTGCCTGGGCGAGACACGCCGTCACGACGTCCAGGTGCCACAACGGGACCTGGCCACCGACGCGTTCGCAGGCCAGCTTCAGGGCCGGGAGTTCTTCTTGTGCGGCAGCGAGTTCGCCGCTCTCGACCAACGCGTGGATGCGCCACAGCGAGCCCCACATCGCACCGCGCGGGCTGTGCGTGCGGTGGGCGAGGTCGATCATCTCGGTCGCCAGGTCGAGGCGTTCGGCACGTCCGGCCGGGCCTGGGCACGCCTCCTGCCTGGCGTGCAACGCTTCGGCGAGCGCACGATCGTCGCCGCGGGCCAGCCTCAGCGCCTCCCGGCTGAGCTCGTCGAGCCGGTGCTGCTCGCCGCGGTAGAACGCGAGGTGGCTGCGCTGGGCCAGCAGCCGGGCGCGGGTGGCCGGGCCGACGTCCTGGCGAAGGGCGTTGTCGCACAACGGGGTCGCGACCGCGTTGACGCCCGCGCCGGGTGCGGCTTCGAGGACCAGGGCGGCCTCCGCGATCTGCTCGGGCGACGAGGCCAGCTCAGCCGCGCGCTGGGCCGCCTGGACACATCCGGCGAGGTCCCCGGCGAAGTAGGCGGCTCTGCCCAGCGCCACCTGGATGTCGTGGCTGTCGTCCAGTTCGGCGGCGGCGCGGTAGAGACGCACGCCTTCCTCGTAGGCGAGCCGGACCACCGCGTCCTGCGCCGCACGGATCGTCCACGCGCGGGCCTCTTCTGTTTCGCCGCAAGCGTTCCAATGCCGGGCCACGTCGGAATAGCGCGTGCTGCTCGTCATCGCCTCGGCGATCCGGCGGTGCAGCGCGCGGCGTTCGGCCGGGGTGAGCGCGGCCTCGACGGCGTCGCGGGTCAGCGCGTGCACGAACCGGTGCCCGGTCGCGTCGATCAGCGTCGTGGCCTCGTCCAGCGCGCTGATCGGCAGTCCGGAGGCCCTGGCGGCCAGGTCGAGGTCGAAGTCGCGGCCGATCAGCGCGGCCGTCTTGACCAGCTCGCGGGCGTCGGGACAGAGCCGGCCCAGGCGGGCGGTGACGATGTCGCGGACGCTGCGCGGTGGCTGGTCCGCGCGCCACGTGCCGTCGCCGACCGCGCGGGCGATCTCCGTGACGAACAACGGGTTCCCGCTGGTCAGCTCGGTGATCGTGGCCGCGTGCTCGGTCCCGACCAGCTCCGCGACCTCGTCGGGGGACAGGCCGTGCAGGTCGATCCGGTCGGCCGAGCGCATGAGGTCCGCGACGGCCGGGCACGGATCGCGGAAGGTCGCGAACAACAGCACGTTCCGCAGTTGCGTGGCGAGATGAGCGAGCACGAGCAGTGACGCCTCGTCGGCCCAGTGGACGTCCTCGACGATGATCACCAGGCCGTCGCGGTCCAGCGCGGTCGCGATCGCGTCGAACACCCGGAACCTGTCCTGCGGCACCTCGGCGTCGTGCGCGAGCACGAGATCAGGATCCGCGCCGGTCGCCTTCAGCACCTGCCGCCACGGCCAGAACGCGGGCGCGCCGGCGGTTTCGACGCAGTGCCCCCACACGACCTCCCGGCCGATCGCGAGCGCGTGCCCGGCCAGTTCCTGGGCCAGCCGCGTCTTGCCGATGCCCGGCTCGCCGCCGCACAGCACCAGCCGCCCGGTCTCCGCCGCCAGCCACGACCGCGCCGCGGCGAGCTCACGGCCACGCCCCACAACCCTCACGCCTGGATGTCGTCCACGCCGGGAACCTCGTTTCCGTCAAATAGCCGGATAAATGGCTGGCGACGTCGCGGACGGTCCGGCAAGGTGGTCCGCATGCGCCGCTATCGCAGCTATCCGCCCAGCTCAGGCTCTCCGTCGTGACGCCGTAAGGCCTCACCGACGTCGAGAGCCGCCCGCCCGTGCGAACGGGTCAGGGCGGCTTTTTCGTGCGCCAGAAATGCGCACGACAATGGTGGAGATGGGGCTGTGGAGCCCCGCCCGTCTGTAAAACGGGAGCCCCGTGCAGAGTCGGTTCGACTCCGACCTCCACCACCAGCCGTTGCGCCACCGGGGTGAACCCCGGCAACGACCCCCGCTCCGCTCACGACCTAACTAGCGGAGGAAGGGGACACCATGTCCATCGACGTTCAGCAACCTCGCGCGCTCGGCCTGGTCGGGAGCCGCGTCCACATCGCCGGCACCGCGGGCGGGGCGTTCGAGGCCCAGTTCGGCTACCGGATCCACGAGGGCCACGACGAGGTGGTCGGCGGGTTCACCGCGGGGGACGGGGTCGGCGGCCACGGCCAGTTCCAGGTCCAGGTCGACGTGTCGGGGGCGTCGTTCGCGCTCGACCGGCTCTTCGTCGAGGTGTTCTGGGTGTCGCCGCAGGACGGCGCCGAACTCGACAAGGTCATCGTGCCGGTGGTGTACGGGCCGCGGATCGTGCCCGGTTACCGGGTGTACCAGGAGTACGTGATCAAGGCCGGTGACACGCTGTGGTCGATCGCCACGCAGTTCTACGGCTCCGGCAACACCTACACGCGGCTGGTGCGGGCCAACCCGCACGTCATCACGGACCCCAACGTGATCACCCCGGGGAGCGTGATCCGGATTCCCCAGTCCTGATGTGACCCTCTGGGACGATCGGGAGTTCAGGAAGTTCTGGCTCGCCAGGCTGGTCTCGACGGCCGGGTCCGCGGTGTCGGGTGTCGCGCTGCCCGTCCTCATGTACTCGCTCACCGGCAGCGCCGCGTACACGGGAGCGCTCGCGGCGCTGACCGCGGCGCCGTACCTCGCGTTCGGGCTCGTCGCGGGCGCGCTCGTCGACCGCACGCACCGGCGCACGGTCATGGTCGTCACCGACCTGGTCAGCGCCGGGCTGCTCGCCAGCGTGCCCGTGGCGTCGGCTCTGCACGCGCTGACCCCGCTGCACCTCCTGCTGGTCGCGGCGGGGGTCGCGAGCGTCGGTGTCTGGTTCGACGCGGCCACCTTCGGTGCCGTGCCCGCGCTCGTCGGCAGCGAGAACCTCGTCCGGGCCAACAGCGCCATCTGGAGCACGGCCACCGCCGTGCACGTCGCTGCGCCGTCGGTCGTGGGAGTGTTGTTCGCGATCCACGGGCCGGCCGGGACGATGGCGCTCGACGCGGTGAGCTTCGCCGTGTCCGCGGCGCTCGTCCGCACGATCCTGCGGCCGCTGCACCTGACCCGGCCGCCGCGCACCTCCCTCAAAGCGGACATCCGGGAGGGACTCGACTTCCTGTGGAGGGAGCCCACAGTCCGGCTCTTCCTCGCCTTGGGTCTCGGTCAGGCGGTCGCGGGCGGCGCCGTGTCCGGGCTGCTGGTGGTCTACGCCTTCCGGGTGTTCGAGGTGCCGCAGAACGACGTGCGGATCGGCGTGTTGTTCAGCGCGCTGGCCGCCGGGTCGTTCGTCGCCACGGTCCTCATGCCCGCGATCAGCGACACCTGCGAACCCCGCCGCACCACCACGATCGGACTGACCGCCGGGGTGGGGGTGATGGGGTTGCTGGTGGGGGCGCAGCTCTGGTGGCTCGCCGTGCTGGGCACCGCCCTGTGGGGTCTGACCTCGACGATCGTGATCGTCAACGGCATCACGGTGCGTCAGCTGCTGTCCCCTGATCATCTTCAGGGCAGAGTCAACCTGGTGGGGCGCATGATGACGTTCGGGGTGGGGCAGCCCGTCGGGGCGCTGGCCGGGGGAGTCCTGGCCGACGCGCTGTCGGTGCGCACCGCCCTGGTGATCACGGCGTTACCGCTCGTGTTCGCCGCGGGGCTCGCGTGGTCCCGGGTGAACGCCGAGCGGGGTGGTGAGTTGGGACACGGGCTCAAGTGATGCTGTGCCGAGGACCTGGTGGCTTGTTGGTTTCATACAAACCACGCTGCTCAACTCGCTTCGATCTAGCGGTTTTCCTACCGGGTAGTAGACGAGAGTGTGTACATCGATTGGGCGGCGTTTGCCGCTGAGGTCGTAATGTCCGCGAGGAGCCAAGTCGTTGTTCAGTCGTGTAGCGATCGTCAACCGCGGGGAAGCCGCTATGCGGCTGATCCACGCCGTCCGTGAGCTCGCCGCCGAGTCAGGGGAACGGATCGAGACCGTCGCCCTGTACACCGATGTCGACAAGTCCGCGCCCTTCGTCAGGGAAGCGGACCTCGCCTACAACCTCGGCCTGGCGGCTGACCGTCCGTACCTCAATCTAGAGGTCCTGGAGAGGGCACTCGTCGAGACGAAGGCCGACGCCGCGTGGGTCGGCTGGGGCTTCGTCGCCGAGATCCCCGAGTTCGCCGAACTGTGCGAGAAGGTCGGCGTCGCGTTCGTCGGCCCGTCCGCCGAGGCCATGCGCAAGCTCGGTGACAAGATCGGCTCGAAGCTGATCGCCGAGGAGGTCGGTGTCCCCGTCGCGCCGTGGTCGCGCGGTGCCGTCACGGACCTGGAGCACGCCCTCAAGGTGGCCGAGGAGGTCACCTACCCGTTGATGCTCAAGGCGACCGCCGGTGGTGGTGGCCGGGGCATCCGCAAGATCACCTCCCCCGCGGAGATGGAAGAGAACTTCGAGCGCACCAGCCTGGAGGCCGCGCGCGCGTTCGGCTCCGGCGTGATGTTCCTGGAGCGCCTGGTCACCGGCGCCCGGCACGTCGAGGTGCAGGTCATCGCCGACGGCCAGGGCACGGCGTGGGCGCTCGGCGTCCGCGACTGCTCGGTGCAGCGGCGCAACCAGAAGATCATCGAGGAGTCCGCGTCGTGCGTGCTGGAGCCGCACCAGGTCGACGAGCTGAAGGCCTCGGCCGAGCGGCTCGCGAACGCGGTGGGCTACCGCGGCGCGTGCACCGTCGAGTTCCTCTACCACCCCGGTGAGAAGCTCTTCGCGTTCCTCGAGGTCAACACCCGCCTGCAGGTCGAGCACCCGATCACCGAGATCACCACGAGCTTCGACCTGGTCAAGGCGCAGCTGCACGTGGCGGGTGGCGGCAAGCTCGAAGGCGACAAGCCCGTCGAGCTCGGTCACGCGGTCGAGGCCCGCCTGAACGCCGAGGACCCGGACCGCGACTTCGCGCCGTGCCCCGGCACGATCGTCCGGCTGGAGCTCCCGGCCGGCCCCGGCATCCGCGTCGACACCGGCGTGGCCGAGGGCTCGCAGATCCCCGCCGACTTCGACTCGATGATCGCGAAGATCATCGCGTACGGCCGCACCCGTGACGAGGCGCTGGGCAAGCTGCGCCGCGCCATGGCCGAGACGACCGTCATCATCGAGGGCGGCACGACCAACAAGAGCTTCGTGCTCGACCTGCTCGACGAGCCCGCCGTGATCGACGGCTCGGCCGACACCTCGTGGATCGACCGCGTCCGCGCCGAGGGCGGCCTGATCTCGCACCGCCACTCCGCCATCGCCCTGGCCGCTGCCGGCATCGAGGTGTACGAGGACGAGGAGCAGATCAACCGCTCCGAGCTGCTGGCGTCCTCGCGTGGCGGCCAGCCGCGCACGAACCACGAGGGCGCGGTCAAGCTGGAGTTCGTGCTGCGCGGCCAGCCCTACCTCGTGAACGTCGCCCGCATCGGTGCCGCGAAGTACCGCGTCGGCGTGTCCGCCGCGGACTCCGACACCGTGCTGACCGGGGACGTCGACGTCGAGCGGTTCGACCACCACGTCGGCCAGATCACCGTCAACGGCGAGCGCTTCCGCGTCGTCACCGGCACGCACGGCGTGGTTCACCAGGTCGAGGTCGACGGGGTCACCCACCGCGTCACCCGCGACGAGGGCGGCGTCCTGCGCTCGCCGATGCCCGCGCTCGTCGTCGCCACACCGCTCGCGGTCGGCGCCGAGGTCGAGGCCGGCGCGCCGGTGCTCGTGCTCGAGGCGATGAAGATGGAGACGGTGCTGCGCGCGCCGTTCCGCGCCCGCCTCAAGGAGCTCAACGTCGTCGTCGGCACCCAGGTGCCCGCCGGTGGCGCGTTGCTCAAGCTGGAGGAGATCGAGGACGAGGCCGGCGCCGTCGAGGAGCAGAAGTCCGAGTCGGCGGTCGAGCTGGAACTGCCCGCGCCGCGCACGGACGTCCGGCCGGAGGAACTCGTCGCTCGTGGCCTAGACGACCTGCGCAACCTGTTGCTGGGCTTCGACACCACGGCCGCGGACACCGAGCGGGTGCTGACGGACTACATGGGCGCGCGGCACGACCTGCTGGAGCGGCCGCTCGTGCAGGAGGCCCAGCTGCTCGGCATCTTCGCCGACCTCTGCGACCTCTCGCGCAACCGTCCCGCCGGTGAGGAGACCAAGCCGGAGAACCACATCCACTCTCCGCGCGAGCACCTCCACACGTACCTGAAGACTCTGGACGCCGACCGCGCGGCGCTGCCGGAGGGCTTCCGCGCCCGCCTGCAGAACGTGATGGGCCACTACGGCATCACCGAGCTCGACCGCACGCCGGAGCTGGAGCAGGCCGTCTTCCGGATCTTCGTGGCGTCGCGCCGGGGCGTGTTCGACGCGGCCGTCGCGACGACCCTGCTGCGCCAGTGGGTGCAGGAGGCGCCGCCGGTCGAGTCCGAGCAGGTCCAGATCGGCCTGGTGCTGGAGCACATCGTCGCCGCGACGCAGGTCCGCTACCCGGCGGTGGCCGACCTCGCCCGCAGCGTCGTGTTCACCTGGTTCGCGCAGCCGCTGGTGCGCCGCAACCGCGCCCGCGTGCACAGCGAGGTCCGCAAGCACCTGATCCACCTCGACGCGCAGCCGCAGGCCGCGGACCGCGAGGAGCGGATCGTGGCGATGGTGGCGTCGGCCGAACCGCTGGTGCGGCTGCTCGGCCAGCGCATCGGCAAGCCCGGTGCGGACAACACCCCGTTGCTGGAGGTGCTGGCCCGCCGCTACTACACGAAGAAGGCGCTGGAGAACCCGCGCGTGAACGGGGCGTTCTTCATCGCGGAGAACGAGCCGGAGCAGACGCGGCTCATCTCGACCGCGGTGGAGTTCCCGTCGCTGATCGACGCCGTCGGCGACGTCGTCAAGCACGGCACCGGCAGCGCGGTCGTCGCGGACCTCTACGTCAACTGGGCCGACGGCCCGTCCGACCAGGACGAGATGGCCGCCGGTCTGGGCGCCGCACTGGCCGCGCACCAGCTGCCGCCGACGATCACCCGCATCACCACCACGGTGGCGGGCCGTCGCGGCGAGTCGATGCACCACCACTTCACGTTCCGCCCGTCGTCCAACGGGTTCGCGGAGGAGAGGCTGGTGCGCGGGCTGCACCCGCGCATCGCCGAACGCATGCAGCTCGAACGGCTGCGCGAGTTCGACCTCACCCGGCTGTCCTCTGTGGACGAGGACGTCTACCTGTTCCGCGCCGTGGCCAAGGCGAACAAGTCCGACGAGCGGCTCGTGGCGCTCGGCCAGGTCCGCGACCTGACGCCGTTGCGCGACGACGAGGGCCGGATCGTGGCCCTGCCCGCCGCCGAGGACGTGCTCGCCACGTGCCTGGACGGCATCCGCAGGGCTCGCGCGCAGTCCGGTGGCCGCACTCGGCTGGCCACCAACCGCGTGGTGCTCTACGCGTGGCCGCCCACCGAGCTCGGGTCGAAGGACCTGGACGCGATCGGTCAGCGCGTGCTGCCGACGACCGCGGGCCTGGACCTGGAAGAGGTCCTGTTCCTGGCGCGCCGCAGGGATCCCGTGTCCGGTGACATCACCGACATCGGGGTGCGGATCGCGAACGACGCCGGGGCCGGTGTGCGGTTCTCGTTCGTGCAGCCCCCGACGGCCCCGATCCAGCCGCTCGACGACTACCGGCAGAACGTCCTGCGCGCCCAGTCGCGCGGCACGATCTACCCGTACGAGCTGGTCGACATGCTCGTCGGCGACGGCGGGTCCTTCGTGGAGCACGACCTGGTCGAGGGCGCACTCGTGCCCGTCGACCGCCCGCGTGGTGGCAACAAGGCCGGCATCGTCGTCGGTGTGGTGACCACGCCGACCCCGGCCTACCCCGAGGGCATGAAGCGCGTCGTGCTGCTGGGCGACCCGACGAAGTCCCTGGGCGCGCTGGCCGAGCCCGAGTGCTCGCGGGTGATCCACGCCATCGACCTGGCCGAGGAGCTCTCCGTTCCGCTGGAGTGGTTCTCGCTCTCGTCCGGCGCGAAGATCTCGATGAACTCCGGTGTCGAGAACATGGACTGGGTGGCCGCGGCGCTCAAGCGGATCGTCGAGTTCACGCAGGACGGTGGCGAGATCAACGTCGTCGTCAACGGCATCAACGTCGGCGCCCAGCCGTACTGGAACGCCGAGGCCACGATGCTCATGCACACCAAGGGCATCCTGGTCATGACCCCGGACTCGGCGATGGTGCTGACCGGCAAGCAGGCGCTCGACTTCTCCGGTGGCGTCTCGGCGGAGGACAACTACGGCATCGGCGGCTACGACCGCGTCATGGGCCCGAACGGCCAGGCGCAGTACTGGGCCCCGAACCTGCGGGCGGCGTTCGACGTGCTGCTGGGCCACTACGAGCACAGCTACATCGCGCCGGGCGAGGTCGGACCGCGCCGAGTGTCCACTTCGGACCCTGTCGGCCGTGACGTCTCCTCGTACCCGCACGTGGTGGGGGACAGCCCGTTCAACACGGTCGGCGAGATCTTCTCGATCGAGTCGAACCCGGACCGCAAGAAGCCGTTCGACATCCGCACCGTCATGCGGGCGTTGTCCGACCAGGACCACGACGTGCTGGAGCGCTGGGCCGGCATGGCCGACGCCGACACCGCCGTCGTCCAGGACGTGCACCTCGGCGGCATCCCGGTGACGCTGCTGGGCGTCGAGTCGCGCGGAGTGTCGCGCACCGGCTTCCCGCCCACCGACGGCCCGGACACCTACACGGCCGGCACGTTGTTCCCGAAGTCGTCGAAGAAGGCGGCCCGCGCGATCAACGCGGCCTCGGGCAACCGCCCGCTGGTCGTGCTGGCGAACCTGTCCGGCTTCGACGGCTCGCCGGAGTCGATGCGGGAACTGCAGCTGGAGTACGGCGCCGAGATCGGCCGCGCGATCGTCAACTTCCGCGGCCCGATCGTCTTCACGGTGATCTCGCGGTACCACGGCGGCGCGTTCGTGGTCTTCTCCAAGGCCCTGAACCCGTCCATGACGGTGCTCGCGGTCGAGGGCTCCTTCGCCTCGGTCATCGGTGGCGCGCCCGCCGCGGCCGTGGTGTTCGCCCGCGAGGTCGACGGCCGCACGGCCAACGACCCGCGCGTGAAGAAGCTGGAGTCCGCGGTGGCCGAGGCGTCCGGTGCCGAGCGGGCGGCGTTGACCGGCGAGCTGGTGACGACGCGGCAGAGCGTGCGGACCGAGAAGCTCAACGAGATGGCCGCCGAGTTCGACCGGGTGCACAGCGTGCAGCGCGCGGTCGAGGTCGGGGCGGTCGACGCGATCATCTCGGCCGCGCAGTTGCGGCCGGCGATCATCAAGGCGATCGAGGACGGTCTCGCGAAGTAGCCTCTAGGATCAGGCCCGGTCATCCCGTTGGGTGGCCGGGCTTTTTCCTTGGGGGAGGAAATGATCGTGAACTCCGCGCTCGCCGCTGCTCTTGATTCCCAGTCCGACGACTCGGAGCGGCTGCTCGCCGCGCTGGCCGATCACGGGGTGTTCGTGCCCGTGCAGGCGAGCGGCTCCGTGCTCTTCGCCACGGGCGCGGATGGAGGCCCCGCGATTCCCGGCTTCGTCAGCGAGGCGTGCTGCGCCGACCAGTTGCCGCAGGCCGCCGGTGCCGTGCACTGCGATGTGTTGCGACTGCTGGACATCGCGAAGCAGACCGGTGTCGACATGCTGTCGCTGCACTCGTTCGGCGGCTGGGCCCGCGTGCCGGTGCCGTTGCTGCGCCGGGCGATGCGCGAGCGCGGCCGCGACGCCGCGGGGGAGTGGTTGCAGCTTCGTCCGTCCACACACGCGCTGGCCATCGCGCTGCGGCAGGCGCTGGTGCGGCGGATCGCGGAGTTCCCCGCGATCAGGACGGTCTGGGTGTCGAACGCCCGGTGGCGCGACACCGGCATGGAGCACCTGATGCTGCACTTCGCGGTCGACGAGCCGATCCCGTCGCCGTCGGTGAAGCGGTTGATGGACGTTCTGCTGACCGAGGAAGTCGAGATCGGCGAGGAAGATCCGCAGCTGGGCACGCTCGCGCTGAACACCAAGACCCACGCCGGCAACCTGGCCGAGCTGGAAACGCTGGGCCTGGACCCGGTGCGGGCGCCACGGCCGAAGAGGTGGTGGCGCCGCTCGTGATCACTCGTTCGTCACGCCGAACGGGACGTGCACGCACGGCACGGTCTGGATCAGGTGCCCACGCTGGTCGTCGAAGAAGATGTGCGGCTTGAGCACGTCCAGGATCGGCGCCTTCTTCAAGCCTCCCAGGAAGAACGCGTCGTTCACCGTCAGCCCCCAGGCCTTGAGGCTGTTGATCGCGCGCTCGTGAGCCGGAGCGGACCGCGCGGTCACCACCGAGACCCGGATGCGGTCCTCCGCCTGGCGCTGGATGCGGTTCACGCCCGCGAGGAAGTTCCTCAGCGGCCCGGGATCCAGTGGTGTGACGACGTTCGTGGCCTCGTGCTGCTGGAACTGGTCGAGCCCGCCGCTCTGGTAGATCCGCTCGGACGCGTCGTCGGCTAGGACGCCGTCGAAGTCGAACGCGATGCGCAGCGCCGGATCGTCGTCGTCCTGGAACGACGACTTGAGCACCTGGCCGGCCGGCATTCCCGCCAGCGTCGCCTTGCGGACGTCGTTCTCGTTGGCGGACAAGAACAACGACATGTTCAGCGCCGGCATGAACTCGTGCGGTGCCCGGCCCTCGGTGAAGATCGCGCGGGTGATCGTGAGGCCGTGGTGGGCGGCTGACCTCAAGATGCGCAGGCCCGTGTCGGGGGAGTTGCGCGACAGCACGATCACCTCGACCAGCGGTGCCAGCGCGTTGAGTCGCAGCAGGCGGCGGATGAACGGGAACGCGACGCCCGCCGCGAACGGTTCGGTGAGGTGGGCTTCCTGGTAGGCGCGGTAGGCCTGTTCTCCCTCGGTCGAGAAGACGGCGTCGGACGCGGTCAGGTCGAACAGAGCGCTCGACGCGACGCCTACGACCAGCAGGTTTTCCAGGCTGGGAGCCACATCACGGATCGTAGCCGCCCGGTTCGCGCTTTTCTGGTACGGTCGTACTAATGTACTGGGTGGTGCTGATCGCGTCGGGGGTGCTGGAGGCCGTGTGGGCCACGGCGCTCTCGGCGTCGAAGGGTTTCCGCCGGCCGTGGCCGGTGGTGGTGTTCGCCGTGTCGATGACGCTGAGCGTCGTCGGACTCGCGTGGGCGATGCGCGGGATCCCGGTCGGCACGGCGTATGCGGTGTGGGTCGGTGTGGGGGCCGTGCTCACGGTGCTCGTCGCGGTGCTGCGCGGTGAGGAGAAGCTCGGGGTGGCCAGGGCGTTGCTGCTCGTCGCGTTGATCGGCTGCGTCGCGGGCCTGAAGGTGGTGAGCTGATGTACTGGGCCGTGTTGCTGGGAAGCGCCGTGCTCGAAGCGGTGTGGGCGACGGCGTTGTCCCAGGGGGCCTACGTGCTCTTCCTGGTCGCCGCGACGCTGAGCATGGTCGGGCTTTCCTTCGGCATGAAGCGGATTCCGGTCGGGACCGCCTACGCCGTGTGGGTCGGCATCGGTGCGGCGCTGACCGTGACGTGGGCGATGATCACCGGCGAGGAGACGCTCTCCGCGTGGAAGATCGTGTTCCTCACCGGGATCATCGCCTGCGTCATCGGGCTGAAGTTCCTGAAGTCAGGAGCCTCAGGCGTTGATGGTCCACCGCTGGTTGGCGGTGGCGGCGCAGTCCCAGAGCTGAAGCCTGGTGCCGTCGGCGGAGCTGTTGCCGGTGGCGTCGAGACACCTTCCTGACGCCGTGTTGCGCAGCTGGCCGTTGGACTCGGAGGTCCACTGCTGGTTGCCGGAACCCGTGCAGTCCCACAGCTGGGTCACCGCGCCGTTGGCGGTACCCGACGCGTCGAGGCACTTGCCCAAGGCGCGCAACGTGCTTCCGTTGCGAGTCCACTGCTGGGCGTTCGTGCCGTTGCACGTGTAGAGCTGCACCGCGGTGCCGTTGGCCGAGTTCGCCGCGGCCACGTCGACGCACTTGCCGCCGAAGCCGGTGATGGTGCCACCGGTCGGAGGCTGGGGGTTGCCGTTGCCGGCGGTCTCCCAGATGGCGTTGAGCAGGCTGGTGCTGCCGGTCGTGTCCTGGGAGAGCTCCCAGTTCATGATGCCGCCTGCGTTCGACAGCGCCCACGTCGTCTTGCGCTTGATCGTCGGGATGCCGTTGTACTGGTTGCCGTTGTAGCTGTCGCGGTTGGCGTTGGCCGGGTCCTGCGCGACCAGGTCGCGGTAGGAGATGTAGGTCGGCCGGCTGTAGAACGGCACACCGAGAACGGCCTTGCTCGCAGGCAGTCCGCGGTTCTTCCAGAAGTTGACGGAAGCGATCGACCAGTCGTAGTTCGCGTGCGGGCTGCCACCGTCGTAGGCCATGATGTTGAGCCAGTCGACGATGCCGAACACCGCGGGCTGCACGCCGTTCGCCGTGCCGCCCTCACTCACGACCGCGGCCGTGAGCAGCTTGCCGCGGCTGTGCAACTGGTCGCCGAGCTGACGCATCAGCAGGGTGTAGTTGTCGCCCTCCGCGCCCGGATCCGGGTACTCCCAGTCGATGTCGACACCGTCGAGGTTGTACTGGTTGACCAGGTTGATCAGCGCGTTGACGAACGTCGTGCGACCGTTCGCGCTGGCCGCCAGGATCTCGAAGTTGTCGTCGTTGCCGTCGTTCCAGCCACCGACCGCGATCGAGACCTTGACGCCGTTCTGGTGGCCGAGGCTCACCAGCTGCTGCAGCTTGCCGGGGTCCGGCAGGCCCTGGAGCGTGCCGTTGGAGTTCGGCAGCACGAACGAGTAGTTGATGTGCGTGAGCTTGCTGTACTGGATCGAGCTGACGTTGCCGGCCCACGACGGCATGTAGCCGACGCTCTTGAACCCGGCGGGGTAGGCGGCCTGCGCGGCAGGCGCCATGACTGTCAATGTCGCCGCGGCGGCGGCCAGCGCGAGGCCGGCGGCACCGAGGCGTGAACGGAATGAACGCATTGCAGGGGAGGCCTTCCACTTCGTCGAGCGCCCACCGCGACGTTAGTGGTCTAGACCGGTTGCTGGAAGATCAACTCGCGACCGGAACTGGTTCCGGTCGGTTTCGGCGAATCATCGGAGGTGTGAGGCGCCGTTGACGTCGATGATCGTGCCGCTGGCCCACAGCGCGTTCTCCGTGGCCAGCCACGCGACGGCGGCGGCGACCTCGTCGGGTTCGGCCACGCGCCCGAACGGGCTCTGCGACCGGATCCGCTCGCCCTCGGGACTGGCGAGGAGGTCGGTGACCATGTCGGTCCGCACGAATCCCGGCGCGACGCCCGCGACCGCGATGCCGCGCGGCGCCAGGGACTGGGCGAGCGACTGGGTCATCGCGTGCAGACCGGCCTTCGCCGCGCCGTACGCGGGGGCGTCGGGCTCACCCCGGTAGGCACCCCGCGAACCGACGTTGATGATGCGGCCGCCCGTGCTCATGTGCCGGACCGCGTGCCAGGCGAGGTCGGCGGGGCCGTACAGGTTGAGCTCGATCGTGCGGCGCCAGGCGTCCTGCCACTCCTCGAAGCTCGTCGTGGCGACGGGGTGGTGGAAGTAGATCCCCGCGTTGTTGACCAGGACGTCGAGACCGCCGAGCTTCTCGGCGGTCTCGCTCACGACCTGCCCGGCCCGGTTCGCGCCGAGGTCGCCCTGGACGGTCACGTGGCCGTCGCCGGGCAGGCTCGCCGCCACGGCCTGGGCCTCGTCCGCGCCGGAGCGGTAGTGGACGGCGACCTGGTGGCCGCTCGCCGCGAGGGCGTGGGCGATGGCGGCGCCGATGCCGCGGGAGGCTCCGGTGACGAGTGCGCGTCGAGTCATGCCGCCATCATCCCTGGCTGTTGATCAGCCACTTGCCGTTCTGCTGCACGAACGTGAACGTCGGCGTCTCGGTCATGGCGACGTTCCCACCCTGCATGTACTGCAACGTCACGGTCACGGCGTTGTCGCCCTGCGGAACGAAGTTCGACAACTGCACCGAGGTGTAGCTGCGCCAGAACGACTGGTAGCCGTCGTAGGTCAGCCCGCGCCCGGCCTTGAAGCTGTCGGTGAGCAGGGTCCAGCCGGTCTGCAGGTCGCCGGGGATCAGCGCGTAGTAGGCGGTGATCGCCTCCTGGGCGTTCTTCGGCCCGGCGGGCGGCTCCGGCTGGCCCTGGCTCGGCGTGCCGGCCGGAGGGTTCGTCTGGGAGTTCTCCGGTGGCGGGGTCTGGCTGTTCGCCGGTTCCTGCGGCTGGGTCTGACCCGACGTCGGCTGGCTCGACGGGGTGCTCGCGCCGGTCTGGCTGCCGGTCGGCGGCTGGGCGTTGTTCTGGTTGCCGTTGCCCTTGGGCCACAACAGGAACGATCCGACACCCACGGCCAGCACGAGGAGAACGATCGCGATGGGGACCAGCGGGAACTTGCGGCGGTTCTCGTCGGGTTCCGCAGGGGGCGCGGGCGGAGGGCTGACGGGGAGAACCGGCGTGGGAGGCTGCGCCGCGGTCTCGCGGACCGGCGGGGTCACGATCGGGGCTGCCTCCGGCGCCTTCTCCTCGGCGGGAGCAGGTGCCTCCGCCTTCACCTCGGCGACCGGTGTCGTCGCCTCAGGTTCCGGCGTCGCTTCGGGCTCGGGTGCCGCTTCCGGTTCCGGTGCCGGCTCGGGTTCGGGCTCTGCCTTGGGCGGGGCGGTCAGACCGGCTGCCTCCACGGCCGCCGCGCCCGCGATCAGGCCCGCCGCGGCGGCCGCGGCCTCCTGCTTCGCCTTCTCCTCCGGCTGCGCCTCGGCCGGGAGCTTGACCGTCGCCGGGATGACCACGGTCGCCTGGGAGGCCTGCGGCGTCTCGTTCACGACGGCGGCCAGCAGGTGAACGGCCTCCTGCATGCTCGGACGGCGCTCGGGGTCGTTCGCGAGCAGCCGGAACAGCACGGGGGACAGCAGGGGGCCCGCGTTGGCGGGCGGCATGATCGAACCGCCGGCGACGCGGTGCAGCATCACGAGGTTGTTGTCCGCCGTGCCGAACGGCGGGCCGCCCTCGACGGCGTTGTAGAGCGTGGCGCCGAGCGAGAAGACGTCGGAGGGGAGACCGGCGTCCTCGCCGCGGGCGACCTCGGGGGAGAAGAAGGCGGGGGTGCCGACGGTGCCGGTCGCGGTGGCGGTGCCGTCGTCGTCGGTGGCCCGGGAGATGCCGAAGTCGGTGATCTTGACTTCCTGGTCGCCGATCAGGACGTTGCCGGGCTTCACGTCGCGGTGCTGGATGCCGTGGCGGTGCGCGGCGGCCAGTGCGGCGGCGGTGTAGCACCCGATGCGGGCCACCTCACGGGGTGGCAGCGTGCCCTGCTCGGTGATCACGGCCGCGAGACTGCGGGAGGGGAGGTACTCCATGATCAGCCACGGCCGGCCGTCCTCCTCCACCACGTCGTAGACGCGGATGGCGTTCGGATGCTCCAGGCGCGCGGCGAGGCGGGCCTCGCGCATGGCCCTGGCCTTCGCGCGGGCCACCCTGGCTTCGTCGAGGCCGTCCAGCGCGAGCAGTTCCTTGGCCGCGACCACGCGGTGAAGCTGCTCGTCGTAGGCCTGCCAGACGACTCCCATCGCGCCCTGGCCGACCTTCTGCTTCAACTGGTAGCGGCTTCCGATGAGCCTGCTGCTGTCCTCCACGCGGGTGCTCCCGTCCCCTCTGATCACTCACAAGTGTGACGGTTGCCGCGTTCGTGGTTGACTGTAACCCCATCTGGGGGTACATATGGGGTTATGCCAAAAATCAACGTGTACCTGCCCGACGAGCTCGCCGACTCCGTGAAGGACATGAACATTCCCGTCTCGGCGATCTGTCAGCGGGCGCTCGAAGGCTCGGTCAAGCGGATCGCCGCGATCCGGGCGCTCGACATCAAGGGCCTTCAACGGGACAAACCCCCGCAGTTCACCGACCGCGCGTGGAAGGCCGTCCAGATCGCCGCAGAGGTCTCCCAGGGCACCGAACTCGGCACCTCGCACCTGCTGGCCGGCATCATCGGGGAGGGCGAGAACCTGGCGATGGACGTCCTCCGAGCGCTCGACGTCGAACCGAAAGGCCTGCCCTCCGCCACCCCCGCGGCCACGGGCAGGAAACCCGGGTTCGCCGACGACGGGGCGGCCGCGCTGGAGCTCGCGGTCGTCGAGTCCATCGCTCTGGGTCACAACTACGTGGGATGCGAGCACCTGCTGCTCGGCATCGTCGCCGAACCGAACGGCGCGGGCGGCGAGGAGTTGCGCGAGCTGGGCATCGAGATCAAGGGCGCGCGCCGCGCTGTCCAGACGGCGCTCGCGGGCATCGTCCACCTCAAGAAGCAGCAGCAGGCCACCCCGGACGCGGCGAAGATCCTAGAGATGATCATGACCCGGCTGGCCCGGCTGGAGCAGCACGCCGGTATCGGCTGACCAGCTCCGCGCCGATGCGGGCCAGGTGCTCCTCGACCTCGGGGGACTCGACGGTGATCAGGCCGCCCCACCCGGCGACGTTGCGGGCGATGTCGAGCGGACGTGGCGCCGTCAGTTCGACCATCGTGAACTCGCCCCGGTCCTCGACGACCGTGCAGTGGCGTCCGTGCTGGTGCTGGAAGACCTTCAGGAACCGCGTGGGCACGAGCACGGACGCCGACGTCTCCGAACGCCGCTCCTCCATGGCCGTGACGACCTCGCTCCAGGCGCCCGCCAGCTCGAAGTCGGCGGGCCGGGAGGACGGGACGTCGGTGGGGATCAGGCCGGTGATGCGGTCGAGCCGGAACGTGCGCCGGCCCTCGTCGGTGCCGGCGATGAAGTACCAGGTGCCGTCCTTGTCGACGAGTCCCCACGGGTCGACCAGGCGCTCTTTCGGTGCCTCACCGCGTTTCCGGTAGCTCAGCCGCACCCGCACCTGTTTGACGACGGCCTGCTGCAGCGCGGTGACCAGGCCCGGCCTGTCCTTGACGTCCTCGCCCCATCCGGCGGTGTCGACGATCGTCGACTCGGCAGCGGCCTCCGCCTCGGCCCGGAAGGTCTGCGGCAGCGCGCGGACCAGCTTCCGCAACGCCGACTTGATCTGCGGGGCGACGGACGCGGCCGGTCCGGCGACCAGGAACAACGCCTGGGCCTCCGCCGAGGTCAGGCCGCTCAGGTCGGTGCGGGCGCCGCCGATCAGCGACCAGCCCCCGCCTCTGCCCGGTTGGGGGTACACGGGTACCCCCGCCGCGGACAGGGCTTCGAGGTCGCGCCGGGCGGTGGCGTTCGAGACTTCGAGCTCCGCGGCCAGTTCGGCGGCGGTCACCCGGCCGCGAGCCTGCATCAGCAACAACGTGGCGACTAGACGGTCTGCGCGCATGTCTCCAGATTCCCGCTGAAAGTGCTCACTCGATGAGCACTTTACGGCGGAGGCTTGTCAGTGCACAGACCGAAGCGAAGTTCCACTGGAGGCAGTTGTGTTGCGAGGAATGTCGACCGTGTCCTACTACGCCGACGACCTGACCGAGGCCCGTGACTGGTACGCGCGGTTCCTCGGGGTCGACGCCTACTTCGAGCGGAGCACCCCGGACGGCGTGCTCGCGTACGTCGAGTTCCGCATCGGCGACTACCAGGCCGAACTCGGACTCGTGAACCGCCGGTTCGAGGTGACGCCGTCCGACGGCCCTGCGGGGCAGATCCTCTACTGGGCGGTCGACGACCTGGACGCGACGTTCGCGAGGCTGCAGGAGCTGGGCGCCAAGATCCACGACGAACCCCAGGTGCGCGGTCCGGGCTTCGTGACGGCGTCGGTGGTCGACCCGTTCGGCAACATCCTCGGGATCATGACGAACACGCACTACCTGGCCATCGCGGAGCAGAACCGCCGCGACTGAGCGCCGCATATCCTGCCGAAATGACGACGCGCCTCGCCATCACAGGACATCGCGGACTCTCCGCCGAGCTGGAGGCGCGGATCGACGAGATGATCCGCGCCTCGGTGGCGGAGCACGGCGACGTGGCCGGGGTGTCGTGCCTCGCGGACGGTGCGGACGCGGTGTTCGCGCGGGCCGTGCTGGACGTGGGCGGCGCGCTCGTCGCCGTGCTGCCGGCCTCGAAGTACCGCGAGACGTTGCCCGAGGACTACCGGCCCGTCTACGACGCGTTGCTCGCGCGGGCGGCCAAGGTCGTGCAGCTGGAGTACGTCACGCCGGATCCTCACGCCTACATGGAGGCGGGCAAGCGGATGGTCGACGAGTCCGACTCGCTGCTCGCCGTGTGGGACGGGCTCCCAGGACGTGGACCCGGCGGAACTGCCGACGTGGTGGCCTACGCGCGGTCGCGTGGTGTGCCGGTCACGGTTCTGTGGCCCGAGGGCTCCGTGCGCTGAACGCCTTTCCCAGCAGCACCCGGAAGAGCACGGCCGGCCGGAACAGCGTGGCCGGGTGGCCGACCAGGTGCGAGACGCGGATGAACGCGCGGTAGACCTGCCGGTTTCCCGGGGCGGCCGCGAACGCGCGGTCGGTGTACCAGCGCAGGAGCCGGGTGCTCAGCGGGAGTTTCCGGGCGCTCCAGCGGAGATCGGCGGTCGTCGCGGACCTCCACGGGAGCTTGGCGGTCCTGGCGACCGCGCGCTGGAAGACGAGCGGTTCGTGGGCGAGGTCGTGTTCCTGCAGCAGCGTGCGCAGATCCAGGCAGTACAGGGCGGCGAGCGTCAGGCCGTGGCCGTGCATGGGGTTGAGCGAGACCACGGAGTCGCCGAGCGCGAGCAGGCCGCGCGGCCAGTCCGGGACCTGGTGAAAGCGGTTCCACCGGCTGCGCAGGTTGCCCGCCTGGTAGATCTTCGAGGCCGGGGTGGCCGTTTTGATGATCTCGGCGATGTCCTGGCAGTGCAGGGTCGTGGCGTAGTCGAGGAAACCGTCGTCGTCGGTCGGCGCGGAGTCGCCGTCCGCGCCGAACAACGTCACGAACCACTGATCGCCGTCCACTGTGGACACCGAACCGCCGCGTCTCGCGCCAGGGGCGTGGGTGACCTCGAAGGCGGTCTTCCAGTCGAGCTTCAGGTCGCGGTTCACCTCGTAGAGACGCGAGGTGAAGCTGACGTGGCCGTTGACGATCATCGGTGCCGGGCAGTGCACGCCGAGTTCCGCGAGCCACGACACGAGCTTGCCGTCACGCCCCGAGGCTTCGACCACGAGATCGGCGTAGTCGGTGAACGGCCTGTCGCCGCGCCGGCCGTGCACCCCGGTGACCGTGCCCCGGTCGTGCAGCAGACCGTCGATCGCCACACCGTCCACAAGGGACACGTTCGGGAGGCCCAGCACCCGGCGGCGGATGGTCCGTTCGATCAGCACCCGCGTCATCGAGAGCACGCTGAGGCCCAGGTAGTCGCGCGGTGCCCAGCCGGACGGGGTGCGGATCAGGAAGTCGCTGCCGAGGTCCGCGCGGACCGCGCCCGCGTCCTCCAGCTCCGCGCCGAGCCTCGGGAAGAGCGTTTCCAGCGCGTCCGCCCCGCGTGCCAGCAGCGCGTGCGGGTGGCTGGCCTGCGGGGTGCCCGCGCGGTACCCCGCGTCGGGGGTGATCTTGTCCCGTTCGACCAGCACGACCTCGCCGTACGACTCGGACAACACCCTCGCCGCCAGCAGTCCCGCGAAGCCGGCGCCGATGACGAGGGCGCGGTCGGAGTACATGGCGGCCATGCTGGCAGAAGGACCTGCCGGGCGAATCCTCCGAGAGTCCTGTGTTCGGTCTCAGGACAGCATCGCCACCAGTTCCGCGCGGCTGCGCACACCGAACTTGGCGAACAGCGACTTGAGGTGGTCCTGCACGGTGTAGGGCGAGATGGCCAGCCGTGCCGCGATCGCCGACGTCGGCTGCCCGGCGAGCACCTCGTGGCAGACGTCCTCTTCACGGCTGGTCACGCCGTGCGCCTTGATCAGCAACCCCAGCAGGTCCGCGCCGGACGCCCGGCTGATCGTCACCGCCGCCGCGAACTCGTCGTCGCTCACGAGCTCGCTGGCTTCGAGCAGGATCCAGCCGCCGCGGGCGTCGCGGACCCTCGCCCTGAACGCCCCGGACCGCGCTCCCGCCGCCGCGGCCCGCAACATCACCGCGAACCGGCCCGGCGCGACGTCCTCCAGCTCGTCCCGCCACTGCGCGGTGGACGCGGTCGAGGCCTGGATCGTGCCGTCCCCGCTGACCACGACGATGGCGGGCGCACCGGTCCTGCGGGCCGACGTGCGTGCCGCGACGCGGGTGGCGGCGCCGAGAGCGGGTGCCACCGAGGCCATGAACTCCAGCTCGCGCTCGCTGAACTCGGCGGTGCGCACCATTCCCGCCCCGCCCCAGCAGGTGTCGTCGGCCCGGAACAACGACCGCAGCTCGTGACTGAGACCCAGCGGCCGCCAGACCTCGTTGAGCCGCGTGGACCGCTTGTCCTCCAGCCTCGCCACCGTGTCACCGCGCTGCGCCAGCGACGCGAAAGTGTGCGGTTCACCGGGCGTGTACTCGCAGGTCGCGAGCACCGGCTCGTACTGCTGCGGGATGCGGTTGACGCCGCTGGTCATGGTGCTGAACACGCCGGAGTCCGGGTCCATCGACGCCCAGCAGGCGAGCTCGCACGGAACCACCCGGTCCACCAGGGCGATGGCCGCCGAGTGCAGTTGCGCGACGTCGAGCCCCGCGCCCGCCAGTGCCGTGACGTCGCGTCGCACGCCCAGCGCCCGACCCTCCCACATGGTTCGCAGTATGCGCCCGCTCCAGACCGTCCGGGATCCCAGTTTTCCGGGATACAACGGCGCGATCCCGTCGCGGAGGGTGCGGTGCATGCTGACCACCGCAGGCGAGGGCGAGGTACTCACCGTGCCCGACGCGACCATCACCGTCCGGATATCGGCGAAGCACACCGGCGGCACCTACGAGTTGTTCGAGGTGGACGCACCGCGTGGGGAAGCCGCACCGCCGCACCGCACACCGTGGCCGAAGGCGTACTACGTGCTGCACGGACGCATGGCTGTGTTCCTCGACGGCGAGCTCCACGACCTCTCACCGGGCGATGCCATCACCATTCCGCCCAACGCGTCCCACACGTTCACGGTGCACACGCCGTCAGTGCAGTTCCTGGCGTTCGCCGTCGGGGACGTGATGGGCGCGTTCTTCCTCGACCTGTCCTCGAACGGCATGGAGGCGTTGGCCCGGCACGGGGTGACGCGGTGAGCGTCGTCGCCCAGGTCGCCGCGGCGGTCGCGGCCCTGATCCACCTGGTGGTGTGGGTCTGCGAGGCGTTCCTGATCGGGCGCGTGCACCGGTCGATGTTCGGGCAGCCCGCGCAGGACGTGCCGGCGATCCGGCTGTGGGCGTTCGGGGTCGGGTTCTACAACCTGTTCCTGGCGTGCGGGGTGATCGCGGGGCTGATCGCGGTGCACAGCGGGCAGGAACTGGTCGGCCGCACGCTGATCTTCTACGTGTCGTGGTTCATGGTCGGCGGCAGCGTGGTGCTGGCCGTGGCCGACCAGCTCGCGATGAGCCGTCCGCGCAACCAGGCGTGGGGAGGCGTTGCGGCAGAAGGGATTCCGCCACTGGTAGTACTGTCGTTCGCCTAGCACCCGCTTGGTACTCATGGGGGAACGTTTCGTGAAGACGATTGAGCTACCCGACGGCGCCGTGATCAGAGGGCGTGGCCTGCGCGACGGAAAGATCGTGGAGCCGCACCCGCAGTACGGCGTGTACCTGCAACCGAAGCCGGTCGACGTGCCGTGGCCGCACGACTGGATCGACTGGCCGGACTTCCGCCTTCCACGTGACCACGACGCCGCCATCAGGGTGATCCGCTCGCTGCACGCGCGGGCGTTGTCCGGCGAACTGGTCGAGGTGGCGTGCAGCGGCGGCATCGGCCGGACCGGCACGGTGATCTCGTGCCTGGCCGTGCTGGCGGGCGTCCCGGCGGCCGAGGCCGTGGCGTGGACGCGCGCGAACTACCACAAGCGTGCCGTCGAAACGCCGTGGCAGAAGCGCTGGGTCAGGAACTTCCCGCCGAACTAGTGGCGTGACCCGAAACGCCGGCGGTGAATTCACGCTCAGCAGGACACCTCGCGGCCGTCTGACCGCGAATTCGCACGGCAACGTTTCAGGCCACGCCACTAGGACTCGACCACCGAACGCTTGTGCACCAGTTCGACGACCTCCGGCGGCACCGAGTCGCCGGCCGCGAGCAACCGGGGCAGCAACGCGGCCTCCGTGGTCACGGCGCGGAAGAACAGCTCGACCGTCACGTCGTGGTCGGGCCGGTGCACGACGGTGATCTCGTCGCCCGGCCCGACCAGGCCTTCCTCCAGCACGCGGAAGTAGGCGCCGGGCCGGGCGACCTGCGTGAACCGCTTGACCCAGCCGCGCAGGCCGAGGAACTCGGCGAACGTGCGGCACGGGATGCGCGGGCCGGTGACCTCCAGCAGAGCCGTGCCGATCCGCCAGTGTTCGCCGACCAGCGCGGTCGTGTGGTCGATGCCCTGGGTGGTCAGGTTCTCGCCGAACTGGCCGGCGTGGAACTCGGCGCCCAGCTCCGACTGCCACCAGTCGAGGTCCTCGCGGGCGTAGCCGTACACGGCCTGGTACTCGCCGCCGTGCGCGGCCCAGTCGGCGATCGAGTCACCCGCGACGCCGCTGCCCGCCGAGCCCTTGGCGCCGGGCGGGCTGATCCGCAGCGGTCCGTCCACCGGGCGCTTGTCGATGCCGGTGGCACCGACGCGGGCGTAGTCGGCCGGGGCCGTCTTCTGGGCGACGTTCAGCGAGAGCACGACAGGCATGGGGCCGAGACTATTGGCCGACCGCCCTGGCGGCGATCGAATTGACGTAGTCCTGGTAGATGCCCACCTTGCGCGTGATCAGGTCCATGCACTCCTGCAGCTGCACCATCTGCTGGGCCACGCGTTCCTGGTGCTCCTTCAGGATGTCCAGGCGCTGCAGCTCGTTGCCGTCGCCCTGGCGGACCAGGTCGGTGTAGCGGCGGATCTCCGGCACCGGCATCCCCGACATGCGCAGCATGATGCACATCTTCAGCCAGTCGATGTCCTGCTGCGTGTACACCCGGCGGCCGCCCGGTCCTCTGTGGACCTGGTGCGCGAGGATGCCTTCCTTCTCGTAGAACCGCAGCGCGTGCACGCTCAGTCCGGTGCGTTCGGCCACCTGTCCGATGCTCAGCCCCATGGTCCGAGCATAGGTGCCGGGCTACCCGGCCGAGCGCACCTCGACCTGGTCGCGCAGCTGCTGGTAGCGCTCGCGCAGATCGCTTCCCTCCTCCCATTCGGCGAGGCTCTCCGGCGTGGGCGTCCTGGAACCCGGCTCGTACGCGATCTGGACTTCGGTCCCGTGCCAGGCGCGGGTGGCGCCCGCGACGTCGGCCGCGGTGCCCGTGTCGAGGTAGTCGAGAAGTGCGAGCTGGACGCGGCGCCGGCCGAACGCCGTGATGGCGGGCTTGACGAGCTCCCGGCTGAAACCGGAGTCCGGTTCGAGGACGGCGGCCCGCATCAGCGGTTCGAACCACTCCTCGGGAGCCGCCTCGGAGGCCGCCACCGCCTTGCCGACGGCACGCCGGGCCCGATGGCGCCACGAGGGCTTGACGTCGGGCTGGTCCGCGGCCGGAATTTCGGCCCCTACCAGCGGCAACAGGTCTCGCAGCACGGCTTCGCAGGCGGTCGAACTGGGGGTCGTGCGACCGGGCAGGGGCTTGAACGCCTGTCGATCGCTCTCGGAGGTCATGATCCCGAGAGTAACAACGTGCTTCTTGACCTAGAGACGGCTCTAGTTCGTAGGTTCTCGCCATGAACATGCGCTATCGCGTTCTCGGGGGAACCGGCATCGAGGTCAGCCACCACTGCCTCGGCGCCATGATGTTCGGATCCGTGGCCAACAACGACCACGAAGAGGGCGTGCGGATCATCCACCGCGCCCTCGACGCGGGCATCAACTTCGTCGACACCGCCGACATGTACTCGGCGGGCGAGTCCGAGGAGATCGTCGGAAAGGCCTTGAAGGACCGGCGCGACGACGTGGTGCTGGCCACGAAGGTGCACTTCCCGCTGGGGGAGGGCCGCAACAACAGCGGCAACTCGCGCAGGTACGTCCTGAAGGCCGTCGAGGACAGCCTGCGGCGGTTGCAGACCGACTGGATCGACCTCTACCAGGTGCACCGGCCGGACTACAAGACCGACATCGACGAGACGCTGTCGGTGCTGACGGACCTGGTGAGGGACGGGAAGATCCGGGCGTTCGGGTGCTCGACCTATCCGGCGGAGGAGATCGTCGAGGCGCACCACGTGGCGATGAACCGGGGCTACCTGCGGTTCAGGACCGAGCAGCCGCCGTACTCGCTGCTGGCGCGCGGCGTCGAGCGGTCGGTGCTGCCGACGGCGCGCCGGCTCGGCATGGGTGTGCTGGTGTGGAGCCCACTGGCCAGCGGTTTCCTGTCGGGCAAGCACCGCAGGGGCGCGTCGGCCGAGGCGTTCCGGGCGACCCTGAGCCCCGAGCGGTTCGACGAGTCGCTGCCGGGCAACGCGGCGAAGTTCGAGGCCGTGGAGCAGTTCGCGAAGCTCGCCGACGAGATGGGGGTCTCGCTGCCCGCGCTGGCGGTCGCGTTCGTGACGACGCATCCCGGCGTGACCTCGGCGATCACCGGGCCGCGCACGATGGAGCAGCTGGAGTCGTTGCTGGAGGGCGCCTCGCTGGTGCTGACCGACGACGTTCTGGACCGGATCGACGAGATCGTGCCGCCCGGTGTCGACACCTACGACGTGCACGGCTTCTGGCAGCCCGCGGCGCTGCTGGACGTCCACCAGCGCCGCAGGCCGTCGGATCAGCGCTGACTCACCACCGCTGGGTGGTCAGGCCGGTGCCCAGGTAGATCTGGTCGAACCCGTTGCCGTCGTTGTCGTCGGTGTAGACGACGGTGACGCGGCCCCACGGGTCGACGCCCACGGCGGGTTCGTCCTGCCTGCCGGTGGCGTTCGAGACCGTGAGCTGCCGTTCGGGACGGCCCGTGGTGGTGCCGTCGGGGTTGTAGAGGCTGGTGTGGACGTCCTGCGCCTCCGTCGTGGTCACCGCGACGCCGAGCTGGTCGTCGATGCCGATCTGCGGGTCGGTGCCGGTGGTCTGCGCGACGGCACCACGTGAGGTTCCGGCCGCCGTGAACGACTGGGCGCGGACTCCGGACTGCTCCCAGGCGATGGCGAAGTCGCCGTTGAAGTTGGCCGCCACGGCGGGGCGTTTCCCCTGCCCCGTCGTGGTCTGCGCCTGCTTCACGCCACCGGCCGCGGTGACGATCTTGCGGGCGACGTTCGCGTCGGCCTCCCAGGCGATGATCGCGTTGCCCGCGGCGCTCATCGCGACCTGGGGCTTGGCGTGGGTGCCGCCGGCGTTGTTGACCTGGGCCTCGTAGGACTTGGAGCCCAGGGACGCGAACACGCTCACCCGCACCGTGGGCGCGGCGGTACCCTGCTGGTCCTCCCACGTGACCGCGAAGCCACCGCTGTCCGGGTCCGCCGCCACGCTGGGGAAGTACTGCTGGCCGTCGGCGCTGGCGTTGGCCGTGCCGGAGCCCGACACGGTCCCGGACGCGCTGACCGAGCGGACCGCGATGTTGTAGTAGCCGTTGCCGTCCGGGTCCTCCGACCAGACGACGACCGCGCTGCCGTCCTCGTGCAGCGAGACGTCCGGCTGCCAGTGGCGCCAGTTGCCGGTGCCGCCGGTGGAGAGCTTCTTCTCGTAGACCGCCGCTCCCTCTTTGAAGAGGCGGATCCAGACGTCGGAGTGGATCGGGTCGGTGGGCTCGGTGGTGTCCCGGTCGTCCTCCCACACGACGGCCGTGTAGCCGTTGCGGGTGGCTGAGACGGACGCGTTGTCCTGGTCTCCGGTCGAGTCGCTGTTGACCGTGGACCACGTCATCGGGGCGGGTGCCAGCAGGAGGCTCGCGATCAGGAGTGTCTTCACGGTGCCTGCAATCCGGGGTTGGTGGCCTCGACGACGTAGCTGCCGACGGTCTTGACCGGGTAGTCGCGCACGGTGACCTTGTCGACGGCCCGGTAGTCGACCCGCATCTCGGTCGGCGTGGTCTGCGTCTTCACGTAGCCGCGCAGGTTCTTGAAGTACTTCACGTGCGGGTTCAGGGTCGGGTTGAGGCTGTTGTCGGCCGCGTTGCCGTCACCGCCGGACGTGATCGACGTCGTGACGAGCTCGGTGCCGATGATCCGGTTCTGGGTTCCGTAGTTCTGCATGATGTTCGCGCCCCAGCTGCGGTGCACGTCGCCGGTGAGCACGACCGTGCCCTTGTTCCCGTTGGTGTCCCACGCGTTCTGGATGCGCGTGCGGTTGGCCGTGTAGCCGTCCCACGCGTCCATGCTCTTGGAACCGTCCGCCGCGGCGAGCCGTTGCGCGAAGAACACCTGCTGGCCCAGGAAGTCCCAGGTGCCGAGCTTCTGCCTGAGGCCGTCGATCAGCCACGTCTCCTGCGGGGTGCCGGTGAGGGTGCGGGCGGGATCGTCGGCGGCGGGGCAGACCTTGGTGCCGTCGCCGCACGCCTGGTCGTTGCGGTACTGGCGGGTGTCGAGCATGTGGAACGTGGCGAGGCTGCCCCAGCGGACCCTGCGGTGCAGCAACATGTTCGCGGCGCTCGGCGCCTGGGCGGATCGCAGCGGCATGTGTTCGTAGTACGCCTTGTACGCGGCGGCGCGGCGAGCCGTGAAGTCACCGGCGGGGTTGCTGTCGTTGCGGACGAGGTTCGCGTAATTGTTCTCGACCTCGTGGTCGTCCCACACGACCAGCCACGGTGCGGCGGCGTGCGCGGTCTGCAGGTCCGGGTCGGCCTTGTACTGGGCGTGGCGGACCCGGTAGTTCGCGAGCGTGCTGATCTCGGTGGCGGGGGCGAACTGGCGGACCTTCGTGGTGGTGGCGGCGCCTTCGTAGATGTAGTCGCCGAGGTGCAGGATCAGGTCGGGGTGTTCCTCGGCCATCCGGCGGTAGCCCGTGAAGTAGCCCTCCTCGTAGTGCGCGCACGAGGCGAAGAGCATCGTCAGCGCGGGCGAGGTGCCGACGGCCGGTGCGGTGAGGGCGCGGCCGGTGGGGGAGATGTGACCGCTGGTGCGGAAGCGGTACCAGTACTCACGTCCCGGCTCCAGGCCGGTGAGTGTGACGTGCACGGCGTGAGCGCTTGCCTGGGTGGTGGTGAACGTGCCGGTGCGGACGATGGCGGTGAAGCGTTCGTCGGTGGCGACCTGCCATTCGACGGCGCTGTTGGTGTTCGGCATGCCGCCGAGACCGTCGGCGTTCAGCGGGCTGGGGGCGAGGCGGGTCCAGATCACGAACCCGTCGGCCGCCGGTTCGCCGGACGCGACTCCGAGGGTGAACGGGTAGCCGATCGCGTTGGCCAGTGCGGGAAGCAGCACTCCGGCGCTCGCTCCCGCGAGGCCGCCCACGATGAAGGTACGTCTCCGTAACGTGGTCATGACCCGCAGGCTTACCGAACGCGGGTAAAGGTCCGCCTAACGGCGTGTGGCTTCAGAGTGGTTTCCCACCAAGCGAAAGCGGCGATGTCGTCGTTGTGGATGTCGAACGCGTCGGCGAGCAGCTCGGCGGCGCTGAGCGGGAGGCCGGTGTCGCGGACGGCGCGGTAGAGCAGGGCCACGTGGTCGCGGGACCAGGTTTCGAGGCAGAGGCCGGGTAATCGCTCCGCCTCGCAGCACGGCTGGGCGCACACGACGATGTCGAACCATTCGTCGTCGTGGTCGTTGAACGCGACCGTGACGCCGAACCGGTCGGGGTGCAGCGCGGTGACCTTGCTGTGGCGGGTCTCGTAGTGCAGCGGATGGGGCAGCGCGGCGAGCCTTTTCGCGGCGTGGCGGTCCGGGCCGGTGAGCACGACCGGTTCGTGGTGGGTGCCGTGGTCGAGCACGACCACGTCCCACGTGCTGCGGGCGAGTCTGAGTGCGGTGGCGAGGCCGGAGACCCCGGCCCCGACGACGAGTGCTGTGGCCATGACCAGCCCCTTCCCCTAGGATTGAGGCTAGCGAACGTTCAGAAATTTCTGAAGACAGGATGACTGTGACGGGCGAGACAGAGCGCAGGGAAGCCGCCGAGCAGTTGGCGCTGACGCTGGTCGGCGCCGGGATGCAGCGGATGGGAGCGCGGACGATCGCCGCGTTCATGTTCACCGAGAAGGACTCGCTGACCGCGGGCGATCTCGCCGAGTTCCTGGGCGTGAGCGCGGGATCGGTGTCGGGCGCGGTCAGGATGGTCGCGCAGATGGGGCTGATCGAGCGGATCTACGTCGCGGGCAGCCGGCGCGAGCACTTCCGGATGCTGGACAACGCCTGGACGACGCTCTACTCGCGCCAGCACTCCGTGGTCGACGAGGTGCTTCGCGCCGTGGAGAAGGGCGTCGAGGCGGTCGGGCCCGGTCTCGCGCACGACCGGCTCACGTACATGCGGGACTTCTACACGTTCCTGATCAACGAGGCGCCGGTGCTGGTGGAGCGGTTCGAGCGGCAGCGTCGTGGAGAACCCCGTTCATGATCAGGTCCAGCATCCGCTTCGCCTGAGCCGGGTCGCCGTTCTGCGCGACGCCGATCAGCAGCGCCATCAGGTCCATGGGTTCGGTTCGCGCGCCGAGGGGGGCGAGCAGGCTCGACACGGCCTCGGTCATCTTCGCGCGGCTGTGCTCGAACGGGTTGAGGCCCAGGGCGATCACGGCCTGCAGCGCGTCCTTGAGGTCGCGTTTCGTCGCGGCGTAGGCGATGAAGCGGTCCATCCACTCCCGTAGCGCGGCTTCGGGTTCGTGGGTCTTGAGCAGCTCGGGCGCGGCGTCGCAGAGCTTCTCCAGCTCGGTGCGGTAGACCGCCTCGATCAACGCCTCGCGGGTGGGGAAGTGGCGGTACAGCGTGCCGATCCCGACGCCCGCCTTCTTGGCGATGGCGCCGAGCGTCGCGTCCTTCTCGTGGGTGAACGCGTCGAGCGCCACCTCGATCAGCAGCCCCCGGTTCCGGACCGCGTCTGCACGCACTTCATCACTCCTATGGGGTACGTCACTTGCTAAACGGAGCCCCCTCCGTTTACGGTGGAACCCGAACCGGAGGAACCTCCGTTTCAGTGTACGACACAGGTTGGGGAAACAGGATGAGTGAGCGCATCACCACCCCGTTCGGGTTCGGGAGCACCGCTCTCGAGGTCGTCGAGGGCGTCGACCTCTCCGGCCGCCGCGCCGTGGTCACCGGTGGGGCGTCGGGCATCGGCGTCGAGACCGTGCGGGCTCTGGCCGCCGCGGGCGCCGAGGTCACCATCGCGGCGCGCGACGTCGAGGCCGGCCGGAAGGTCGCCGCCGAGGTGTCCGCCTCCACCGGCAACAAGGCCGTTCTGGTCGCTCCGCTGGAGCTGACCTCGCAGGAGTCGGTCAAGGCCTTCGCCGCGGCGTGGGACGGCCCGCTGCACCTGCTGATCAACAACGCGGGTGTCATGGCCTCGCCGCTCACCCGCACGGCGGAGGGCTGGGAGCTCCAGTTCGCCACGAACCACTTCGGCCACTTCACGCTGACGCTGGGCCTGTTCGACGCGCTGCGCGCCGAGGGCGCCCGCGTGGTCAACGTCAGTTCGGCTGGCCACCTGTCGAGCCCGGTGGTGTTCGAGGACGTCCACTTCGAGCGCCGCGAGTACGACCGCTGGAAGGCGTACGGCCAGTCCAAGACCGCGAACGTGCTGTTCGGCGTCGAGGCCGGCAGGCGCTGGGCCGCTGACGGCATCACGATGAACGCCCTGATGCCGGGCGGCATCCTGACGGCGCTGCAGCGCCACATCTCGCAGGAGGAACTGCAGGCGCGCATCAAGCTGCGCGGCGGCGACAACCCGTTGCGGCTCAAGACGCCGGAGCAGGGCGCGGCCACCACGCTGGTGCTCGCCGTGTCCCCCTTGGTGGAGGGCCGTTCGGGCCTCTACTTCGAAGACTGCAACGAGGCCGTTCCCCACACCGAGGGCATGACCAACGGTGTCGCCGCCTACGCGGTCGACCCCGAGGCCGCCGCCCAGCTGTGGAAGGTCTCCGAGGAAACGTTGAAGGTGCAGGCATGATCACCACAGGATTCGGATTCGACACGACGGCCCAGGAAGTCGCGGATGTGGCCGACCTCGCCGGCCGCCGCGCCATCGTCACCGGCGGTGCCTCGGGCATCGGCGTGGAGACGGTGCGCGCCCTCGCCACGGCCGGCGCCGAGGTCACCATCGCGGCTCGCGACATCGACGCGGGCCAGCGCGTGGCCACGTCGCTCTGCAGGTCGACCGGCAACAAGCGGATCTCCGTGGCCCGTCTCGACCTCTCCTCCCAGGAGTCGGTGAAGGCGTTCGCCCGCAACTGGGACGGTCCGCTGCACCTGCTGATCAACAACGCGGGCGTCATGGCCACCCCGTTCACCCGCACGCCGGAGGGCTGGGAACTCCAGTTCGCCACGAACCACTTCGGCCACTTCGCCCTCACCCTGGGCCTGTTCAACTCGCTGCGAGCCGAAGGCGCCCGAGTGGTGAACGTCAGCTCGTCCGCGCACCTCATGAGCGAGGTCGTGTTCGACGACATCCACTACGCCCACCGCGAGTACGAGCGCTGGCAGGCCTACGGCCAGTCCAAGACCGCGAACATCCTGTTCGGCGTGGAGGCGGGCGCCCGCTGGGCCTCTGAGGGCATCACGATGAACGCCCTCATGCCCGGCAGCATCGCCACGAACCTCCAGCGCCACCTCACGCCGGAGGAACTGCAGGAGCGCATCCGCCAAAGCGGCGCCGCGGCCACCCGCCGCATGAAGACCCCGGAACAGGGCGCCGCGACCACGCTCGTCGTGGCCACCACGCCGCTGCTGGACGGCATCTCGGGCCGCTACTTCGAGGACTGCAACGAGTCCGCGCCGGTCGCGGGCGGCAGCCACATGCGTGGCGTCGCACCGTACGCGCAGGATCCGGAGGCGGCGGCCCAGCTGTGGAAGGTCTCGGAGGAGACGCTCTGGTCGCTGAAGGCGGCTTGAGCCCACAGCGAGCAGAAGTGGGCCGCCCGAAGGTGTCGGGTGGCGCGATGTTGGTGACCCAGGCGGGGTGGCCTGGGCCACCAAGCTCAAGGTCGCGCGGTCGAGAGGGCAGCGTGAGCCCTGAGGTGGCGCGCACCAGGTACCGCAGGCAGGGACACCGCCACCGTGATGACGGTGGTCAGCGTCCGGGTCCCGGCGGCCGAGGTGGGTGCGGGCCCAGCCGTCGCCGACCGGCGAGGAGTCGGTGAGCGAGGTCGTTGCGGGAAAGGCTTGGCCAGCAACGACTTGGTTGCCGGACGGTGTCGGCATACGCGCGCAAATGTGCCTCAGTCAGATGCGAGTCAACGTGCGATGCCGGTTGATGTTCTTTCACCCCGGCCGAGTACCGGCCAGCGGCATGAGAGTGCGTTCCCGCTGGTTGCGAAACGTCGTTGCAGATGGTGGTCGGCTGGATCATGATCGCGCCGTGGAACTCGACTGGGGCTATTTTCGTGAGCTGTACGAAGGGTTGCTCGATCACGATGACGGCGTCGGCGGGCGTCGGGCGTACCTGAGCAGTCAGAGGGCGACCGCGGCCGAGCACCTGGCCGAGTTGGAGCCGCTGCGGAAACGGGAGCGACTGCCTGCCGGCGGCTACTCCGGCGACGACGAGCAGTTGTGGCGGATCATGAAGCTGTACGGGCTCAGCCGTGTCAGCGACTACCTGATCGAAGGGTTCTGCACGCAGGGAGAACCGCCCACCGAGTTCGGCGCCACCGGAGAACGTACCGTCGCCAATGGCGCCACCAGTGGGGTGACGTCCGACGGGCTCGCCGTGTACACGGAGTTCTTCTCGGGTATCGGGCTGACCCCGTTCGACCACGCCGAGGCGTTCTCCCCGTTCCACCACGAGATCTTCACCGTGGTGCAGGATCCCTCGGCGACGAGTGTGACGGTGGAGGAGGTGTTGTGGCCTGGCTTGTGGTTCGGTGACCTGCTGTTCAGCCGCGCCGGCGTGCGGGTGCGGGCTCCGCAGTACCTCATCGACGCCACGGTGGCCACGACCTCGACGCTGTACTTCACCTTCCGTCGCCAGTCGCGCCCGACCGATGACTCGTCGCACGGCTGGGGTTCGAACTCGCAGTGGCGAACATGTTTCAGCCGGTTCTACTCGGATGAGGAGGGGTTGCACCTCAACTGGGACGGCGAGGTGGACATCGCCGACGACCCTCCAGCGCCTCGAGCCGGTTGGCACGAGCACGAGGTGGAGCCGCTGGACCAGCGCCGAGAACTGCTGCTGCATCGTTGTCTCGTCCGCGATCCGCTGCCGGCCGACGAGAATGACCGGTACCCCTATGGCGATCGACTCAGCCTCACCTCCGCAGAGTGGCCGCTACGTCCGGAGTCACTCGTGCAGGTGCCGAGTGCCAAGTAAGGCGACCACGCTCGGCCAGGCATGCGACGACCGCTCGGCCATCCGCTCGTCGGCATGAGCGCGTCGAAGCTCCGCGCACGATCAGCGGCATGAGAGTGCATTCGTTGTGGCGTGGGAAGTCAGGCGTTGCTCGGACATCGCCTTCACCTTGCTGCGGCTGAATGGTCGACACGTACCGACGTCGACGTGCGGGACACTTTCCGTGGTCGAGTGAACACGGAGAGGACATGAAGTTGCGCAGAAAACGAAACCCGCTCCGCATCACCGCCTTGTCGCTGTTATCTGCCCTGGTGGCCGTCGGGGCGCTGACGGGAGCCGCGACCTCGGCGTCGGCGCAGACGACCGCGGTGCGGATGGACTACACCTGCGCGACCTCCCTCGGGCCGAGCGCCCGGATGACCGTGTGGGTCGTCGGCGGTCTGCCGGACGAAGGCGCGGGCCTGAACACCGTCGCCAGGCACGAACCCGCCTACCTCGACGTGGACCTGGACCTGCGCGAGCTGCGCCCGGTCCTGACGATGGCCGGCGGGGTGCGCCTGGACACCGACAGCACCGCGACACTCGACGCGCACATCACCGGCCCGGACGGGACGCGGACCACCCAGGCCTCGTTCACCGTCGCGCCCACGTGGCTGACGACCACCCAGGGCACCGCGGTGCGGGCCGCGGGCTCCTTCCCGACGCAGTACCTGACCACACCGGGTTACTACGACCTGCACGTGGACGACCTGGCGCTGACACTGCGCCCCGAGCGCGCCGACGGCACTCCTCTCGGCACGGTCACCGCGTCCTGCTCGCACGACCCGGCGCAGAACGACCTGCTGGGCACCGTGTGGTCGCAGTCCGCCATTTTCGAGCGGCCGCCGCGCCCGAGCGGGTTGCGGGTGGTCTCGACGACCCCGACGTCCGTGACACTGGCCTGGGAAGCCTCCCCCTGGTGGAACCCGACCCTGGGCTACGAGGTGTACCTGGACGGCGGGCACACCGGCTTGGTCACCGAGAAGCAGGTCACGCTGACCGGGCTGACCCCCGACAGGCAGCACCGGGCGAAGGTCGTCACCAAGGACGTGCAGGGCATCCGCTCGACCATGAGCCAAGGCCTGATCTTCACCATCCCGCCGGCCTGACACCCTGACCCGCCGATCGCAAGGCCCGCGCAGCGGCGACCCCTGATGCCGCGACAGCGGGCAGGACCGGCCCCAACGAACCGGTTGACTCGGTGGTGGAGATGCGCTCGGGCAGCGGCATGAGAGCAGGTCAAGCCGTTGGTTCGGGGGTTCGGCGTGCTTGTGCCAGAGCATCAGTCCATGCGTTGGTGTACTCATCTGCGACGACCCAGTGCAGGCTGTGGAACAGTTTTTCGCCGTTGCACTCCGCGATGTACACCCGATCTGCTTGGCGCCAGATCAGGATGCCCCAGCCCTGGTCGAGGTCCGTGTACGGCTGCAGGATATTGCCCAGAGGGATGTTTTCCACAGTCCACCTGCGGAGATCCTGGTCGACGTCGTCCCACCAGGGGAAGCTGGCGATCTCCTGGCCTTGGTCATCGGTGAACCGCAGCGCGGTACTGCTGCTGCGCTGAAACAGCTCGATCTTGAATCCGTCAACACGCGTGAAGAGTTCGAGATTGCTCTCCGCGATCACCTCCTCGATGCTCAGTTCGAACATCGGACACCTCCAGTTCGATCGAGCCGCATCCTCGTGCGGCGGAGTCATCATCCGCCACCGCGACCGAGGTCGTACCTACGCTCCTTCGGGCGCACGCTCATCGGCAGAAGCGGACGTTTTGGGCTGGCAGCGCCGCTGGTGTGACGAATCGAAACCTGAGTTGTCGCCTTGCAGCAGCGGTTTCCGCCTCAGCCTTCTGTCAGATCGGGCCGGAGCCTACGTGCGGCATCGACACCATTGACACTCATCGTGCCCGACGTTCGCAGTCGTTCAAGATCCTCAATGGCAAGCATCGTCTGGGGATGGCGGTGGCCCAACACAGAGTGCCGACATTCGATGATGTGGAGTAGCTGCCTCTCGGCGGCTTCGACGTCACCCTGCTTCGCGAGTACCCGTGCGAGGTAGTGGCGGGTGGTCAGTGTTTTGGGGTGCCTCGGCCCCATCGCTTCCTCCCGAGCCGCCAGGGTGGCTTCAAAGTGTGCCTGTACCGAGTTCAGTTCCGCGCCCTGGAGCCAGAGCGTACGTGCAAGGTTGTGCTGCGCGAACAAGGTGAATGGATGACGCGGACCGTGAACACGGCTGGTGATGGAAAGGATCTCCGTGAGTTCGGACCGCGCCTGTTCGTAGGCGCCCACCTCGGCACGGTTGCGGGCCCAGTTGTGCCACGCCATGAGGCTACGAAGGTGCTCACGGCCGTAGACCTCGTCAAAAGCTTGATGCACTGCCGTGTTGTGCTGACTCGCTTCGTCCAATTTGGACTCGAATAGGACCGCGCCGAGCACGAAACGTGCCTGCAGCGTGTCTTTGTGATCCTCGCCGAAGCTGTTGCGCAGAAAGTTCCATACGTCTCGGGCGAGCCGTTCGGCCTCGCGCAGTTCGCCCAGCTCGAATACCGCGAACGCCAGTCTCAGCTGGGTGCCTAGCGTCGCGGGATCGGTCGGCCCTCCGGTTCGCAGTTGCACGGTGTGCAGCTGACGGAGGCGTTCCGCGGATTGGATGTAGTCCCCGCGTAGCGTTAACATCTGTCCGAGGCGGTGCTGGTGAGCGAGCGTCTCCGGGTGCTTGGCACCAAGAGCCTTCTTCCGCAGGGACAACGTCTGGTTGTGGCGATGCTCAGCGGCAGCGAACTCACCACGGTCACAGAGGTAGAACGCGAGACGTTCGCACGCATTAGCCAAAATCAGGCCGTCACTACTGTAATGCCCTGCCAGCCCCGCATACGCATCCAGATGGGGCTGCAGCTCCGCACAGCGCGTCCAGCGACTCAGATCCTCGGTATCAGCTGGAAAGGCGTGTACCAGCAAGCGCCCCACCGAATCGAGCCAGCGAGCCACGCCCCAAGAGTTCCCGTTGTCCCTGATCGTGCGACACCTGCGCATCGCACGCTGCCACAACGTATTCGTTCGCCGGTCGACATCGGCCCTGACGATTTCTTGCACCACACCGTGCATGCGGAGATAGCCAGGCCGGTCCGGGCTGATAAGTGAGGTCCTCACGAGCACCTGGATCGCCTTGTCCAGCGACACGGGGTCCTGGGCGAGACGCGCAAGGCGCCGTGGCAGCACATGCGGCGCGTGAGCGGGCAGATCGTGCGGTAACCCTGTTGGCCCCATGTGCGCAAACAAGTAGAGCAACTGGGTGGCAACAGGGCTTTCACGTCTTAGCTGCGCCAGTACTAGACGGACTGTCACGGCCACCGTGAGCGGGTATGGTCCTGGACTTCCTTCCTCAAGCAGCCGGGCCTGGCTTGTCAGGAAGCGCTGGGCGTACTCATCAAGCGTGATCGCGCCGGAGCGGCAGTAGGTGCCGGCCTGCACCAACGCCAACGGGAGTCCTTGCATCTGATCGGCGATAACAGCCGCGGCTTCCTTGTTCTTGTCTCCACTGTGGGCGAGCAGAAGCTTCACGGCGTCAGCTGTCGAGAAGGGGGACACCTCATAGGTCGACGCGACAGTGCTCCACGACGGATTGCGAGAGGTGATGATCACTTGGCCTGGTCCGTTCGGGATCAAGCCTTCGAGATCCGCCTGGTCGAGCGGGTCGTCGATGATGAGCAACCATCGTTCCCGCCGCCCGAGTTCGGCAACTGCGGCACGGGCCGCCTGCTCCTGATCGTTGAGACCGACCCCCAACTGTCCAGCCAGCTCTGCCAAACCGGCCACGGCCCACAGTCGACTTGAACCGTTGAGCCACCAACCGAGGTCGAAGTCGCTGCGATGGCGCTCGGCATACGCCATGGCCAGTTGCGTCTTACCAAGACCAGGCACTCCGTGAAGCGCGACTGCGGCCAAGGAGACCGACGAACGCGCTAACCGGCGCTTCAACCGTGCCAGGTCGGAATGTCGGCCCGCGAACGTCGCCGTCGGACGAGGAATGTTCCAGATCTGCCCTTCACGGTGACTACTACCGTCAAGATCGCACCCGTGTGGTGACGCTGACCGCGCGTCATGGTCCTGTCTGGCTAGCCGGGTTAGCCGCTCGCTTGCGGCGCCGAGCACGCCTCCTGTGACCAGCACCAGGCTGCCGGCTACATACTGGTCGAGTTCGTACAGCAGCCCAGCGATGCCGACCGTCACCGAACTGAGCCCGATGAGCATCGGTTTTCTGGGCACGTGGGATCGCAGGCGCTGTCGCAAACGATCTTTCGTGGTCTTCGCGGTCACAAGCACCCCTGACGCACAATCTGCTTCGCATCGCAACAGGCGGCCGTCATCACCATGTGCGAATGGCTAGTCGTATCACAGCAGTCAGGCCGTTCTGTCAACCTCGCCAATGCCCTGCCACATGACAATGGTGAGCGCATTCCTCAGCTGACCAGTCGAACCGATATGCCGCGCTGATACTCGCCCGTAGGTTGCCCCATCTGTGCTAATACGCTTGACCACTCGCGCGGCAAGCCAGTGTGTCGGCCGCTACCTGCACAGACGACAGCTGACCTGGATACCACCTATGCCCAGATCCAGCACGTAGTTGCTGCGCGAGCCCGTTATTCCTGACGACAGGAGGAGAGCTTCTCGCTTCACGCCAGCGAGATGATCACGACGGGGCTGTTCGGCGCCCCAGTCGACCACTGAGCGCAGGGCAGCCGGAGTGCCGGTGGAGACGGGGCGCTCAAGCTGCCGTGCAGGCGCGAACCCAAGCGAGCGGGCCGGCCTCTCGGATTGGTGCGTGGCAGGTGGCACCGTCGATGTGGATGGCGGGAGACGCCACGGCCGCATTCGAAGGGCACTGTGAACCACGAAGCGCTCTCGGCGGCCGTAATCGTGTTGGTAGGCCCGGCGTGCACGCTCGGCGGCATGAGCGTGCGTTCGGTGAGTACTTGGACCAGGAATGTGCAGCTGGTTGGATGCGCGACGTTCACGGCACGCACCGGAGGTGCCGAGTTGCCGCCGCAGTCGGGAATGCGGTGGCTGCTCGCGGCTGAAGCGGGCTTCAGCCGGCCTGAATGCGCCGCGCCGCGGCCACGAGTTCGTCAGGCAGGGCGTCGCCAGCACATGCGTGGTCGATCAGCACGTGCCGGTACGAGTCGTTCTGCAGGAGCGGCGCCAGGTCGATGAGTTCGCGCAAGTCGGCAGGTGAGCCGGTGAGCCGCGTCCGGTAGGCGGCCCTCGCCGCCCGCAGGGTGGGCTCGGATGGCTCGTGTTCCAAGCCCCGATCAGTCAACTGGACCGCAGCGGCGAAGTCGCCTTGTTCGGCGTGCAGGTCGGCCAGGTCCAGGTAGAGCGACCAGTTGGTCGGGTCCAGTGTGACGGCTCGTTCGAACGCGGCTGCCGTCTGCTCCGGAATTCCCAGCTTTCGCCACGTGCCAGCCCGGACGACTTCCGTGAACATGACTCGTTCAACGGAATCCGCCTGGTCGCACAGGGCGAACGACGCATCGGTGAGACCGCAGGCACGCAGGAAGATCGCCATCTTGGCCAACGCGTCCGGCGACGGCTGACGGGAGCGGACTGCGTTAATGGCGTCGAACCACGGCCGGAACCGCTCTCTCATGTCCGGGGCGTCCAGGTCGTGGCCGCGGTCCATCGTGCGCATCGCGGCCTCGGCCAGCGCGTCCGCACTCACAACGCCGAGAAAACGCTCGTCGGTGAACCAGGGGGCCGCGGCCCACGCGATGTCGGGACGCACACCGGTGACCGATCCGATCGTCATCGCGGCGGCATCCATGTCACCCTGGAGAAAGCTGAGGTATGACTGCGCCACCGCCTCCTGCAGGGAGTTGGCTCCCCGGAGGACCTCGACCAGCTCGGACGGTCTGTCCCGCCACCACTCGGCGACGATCGCGTACGGTTCCGGGTTCGCCGGCTCGGAGGCGATCGCTCCGGTCACATGACGCACTGCTTCGGCGAGGCTGCCCCCGCAGTGAGCCATCACCTGCGCCAGAGCCATCCCGCCTGATACCGCTCGATTCACCATGCGAGCGTACTTGCGACCTAGATCTGGCGGCCTGTCCGCCATAGATCGCTGCCGACGCAAGAGGGAACGGCGTGTGATCGAGGACCGCGCGCCGGTGCCGGCTTCCCTGAACCTGAAGCACGCGGGAGTAAATTCTGAGACATGCGGATCGGCGAGCTGTCCAGGCGCACGGGCGTGAGTCCGCGCTCACTGCGGTACTACGAAGAGCAAGGACTGCTGACCAGTTCGCGCTCCGACGCGGGGCAGCGCCACTACTCCGACGCCGAGGTCGACCGCGTGTCCCTCATCCGGCAGCTGTTCGACGCGGGCTTGCCCAGCCGGGTGATCGCGACTGTGCTGCCGTGCGTGGATCTCCCCGATGATCTGGGCGTCGCCGAGGAGACGTACACGGCGATGATGCGCGAGCGCGACCGGATCGACGCCGACATCGCGCAGCTGACCGAGGAACGGGACGCGCTCGATGCGCTGATGCAGATCAACAGTCGCCACCGGGCGGAGTTGTCCAGGATCCCGGAACAGGTGGCGCAGCCGGCCTGATGGTGTGACCCGCGCCTCAGCTGCTTGCCCTTTACATCGATGTCAGGGGTGAGGGTGGTGACAGGGCCCGGAATCACCGGGCCGATCACCTGGGAGGCGGCAGAAAATGGGACAGGCATGGGGTTTCGGCAAGCACGGCGGGCCCGAGGTGCAGGAGTTCTTCGATCGTCCCGATCCGGTCCCCGGTCGCGGCGAAGTGCTGATCCGGGTCGACGTCGCCGGCGTGAACCCCCTCGACCACCTCGTGCGCTCTGGTCTGGTTCCCGGGCTCGACGGCGGGCGTCCGTTTCCCCGCGTGCTGGGGATGGAGGCGGCGGGAACCGTCCTAGCCCTGGGCGAGGACGTCGACGGGCTCGAGGTGGGTGACGCGGTCTTCGGCTTCGCACTCACCGGTGGCGGTACCTACGCCGAGACGACGGTGCTGTCCGCGCCGAACACCGCGCGCATCCCGGCCGGCCTGTCCGCGACCGTGGCGGCGACGCTGCCGGTGGCCGGGACGACCGCGGTGGACGCGCTCGACCAGCTCGGCCTCCCGGCCGGTGCCACGATCCTGGTCAACGGCGTCGGCGGCGGTGTCGGTCTCGCCGTCGCCCGGCTGGCCGTCGCACGCGAGCTGCGGGTGATCGGCACCGGCAGCACCGCGAAGCGCGAGCAGGCCGAAGCCGTCGGGGTGCGGTTCATCGACTACGCCGCCGAGGACGTGGTCGCCGCGGCGCGCGAGCTGGTTCCGGACGGCTTCGACGGGATCGTCGACCTGGTCGGGGGCACCTCGCTGCGGACGGTCGCGCCGCTGGCAAAGGATCCCCGCACCGTCATCGCCGTGGGGGACGCGTCCGTGGCCGATCTCGGTGGACGTTTCGTCGAGCGTCGCCTCGACCGCGAGAACCTGGAACGGTCGGCCCGGCTGGCCCTCGACGGAGTCCTCGCACCCGTGATCACCGCGGTGCACGCACTCGCCGACGCCCCGGCTGCCCTCGCCACCGTCGAGAACGGTCACACCGCGGGCAAGGTCGTCATCAAGGTGGCGTGAGAGCGAGAACTAGCGGGACGCCTGGTTCGAGGCCGGGTCGTCGACCAGCCGGAAGAGGTCGCGCGCCGGGTGCACGTCGACCCGGGATGCTCGTCCCGGCCTCGACGATCTTCTCGCCGTGGACGAGGTGGCTCGTGGTGAACGGCGGCCGGCCCGGCACGGTGAACAGCATCGCGACCCTCGTGCAGCTACGCGCAGGATCCAGAGGCGGCTGCCCAGTCGTGGAGGTCTCCGAGGAGACGCTCTGGTCGCTGAAAGCGGCCTGAGCCTAGTACTTCGACGACGGCAACGAGGCTGCTCCGCAGGTGGTCGCGGTGGCTGAGCTACCCCGCTCCGTAGCAGACAAGGGGTACGAGGGATCCGATGCCGGAAGCGACCGCGAGCGCCTGGGCGGGCTCGTTTCCGGCAAGGATCGCCCGGTGATATTCGTGCATGACGGCAACGACCACGTCGTCGTGCACGCGGGCGACACTGGACACGACGGTGGTCGTGCCGACGTAGAGCATCGCGGCCGTCAGGCCGAGGATCTCGTCGCCGGCGCGGACCTGGGCCTGGCCGACGTCGCAGGCAGACAGGATCACGTGCTTCGGTGCCTGAGTCAGACCCTGCAGCTCGTACGCCAGCAGCGGGCCGTCCACAAGGTCCAGCCGGGAGAACAGGACGTTCTCCGGTTCGTGGTGGCCGTGCGTGGCGAGGTGCGCGATGGTGGCGCCGTCGAGGGCACGCAGGGTGGCCTCCACAGTGGCGTCCTCGCCGACCAGGCAGGTGCTGCGCGGGTACAGCCGCACGAGTTCGCGCACCTCCGCCTCTGCCTGGTTCAGGTTTGGCCCGGCGACGAAGAGCGCGGCACCGTCGTGTCCCGTGGTCGCCGACCGGCGGGCAGTGACCCACACCGATGCCGACGGCGCGACGGACACCGCCCGCTCGCGGAAGTCGGGCAGCAGTCCCCATGGGATTCCGGTGAGGCCGGTGCACGGCACCACGACGACGTTGCCGTGTCCCAACAGTGGGCGCAATGGGGTGAGCAGCGCACGCTGCAGCTGACCCAGATGCCACTCGGCGGACTCGCGGAAGACCGCGAAGAGGTGCGTGGGAAGGTGCCAGCTCGACAGGGCGTCGAGGTCACTGATCAATCTCCGCACGGCCTCGACCACGGTGCCGAGGGCACCGAGGTGAACCAGGCCGACGGAACCGTCCTTGATCACCAATGCGGCCAGGTCGCCGTCGTGGTGGACGAAGCTCACCATCGCGTGCGTCCCGGCCAGCTCCTGCTGGACCGTGCTCAACGACATCGGGACCACGGCCTCGCCGGTGCCCTCCTGCTGCCAGCCTCGCTCCCGCAGCCGGCGTTCGAGCTGTGCGACGTGGTGCCGTTGGTTGACGCGGTCGAGCTGGCGCAGCTCGGCGATCATCTCGCGGGTGTCCTGGTCGGCGAGGGCCCTCACCGGCCGTGCGCGGAAAGCCTGCGCACGGCAGCGTTCCGACCAGTCGAAGACCAGCCGGGCGGAACCGTTGCGCAGAGCCAGGCGGAGCCCGGTGCAGGCGAGTTCCTGGCCCAGTGCCGAGATACCGGCGCGGAGCTCGATGCTGCCGAACCGGCGGCGCTGCCGGTTCAGCATCGCCAGGCCGCTGCGGGCGTGAGCCAGCGCGGCCGCCGTCCTGCCGGCGGTGCTGTGCAGCTCGGCCTGAACCAGCTGGCGGAGCAACCGAGTCTCCAGCGGTGCGCCCGCCGCGGGACGGGTCGTCCGGGCCACGGCGATGCCGGCATCGACCACACGGCCGGCGGCGATCAACGCCCGCGCGGACAGGAGCTCGGCGTGGTCACCGTCGTAGCGCAAACCCAGGTCGTGCAAACGATCCGCGAGCAGGCGGGCTCGAGTGACGAGAGCGTTCGGCTGACGACCGCACATCAACTGCGCCTGCACGGTCGTCACCTCCGCCACCGCCGCCCAGGCCGCGTCGCCGTGCCGCCGGAATCGGCGTGCGGCACGCCGCGACCACATCAACGCGGTGCCGTGGTCTCCCGTCGCGAGCGCGATCTGTGCCCTGGTGAGTTCCGCCCACGCGTAGTCGACGCTGAAGTGGTCACGGCGGAACAGCTGGAAGGCCTCGGTGAGCTCCCGGCTGGCCTCGCTGGCGAGCCCCACGGCCAGGAGCGTCCTGGCCTTGTCCATCACGACGACCGGCAGGTAGTCCGCGCCGTGCAACCGGTACTGGCGGGATGCCTCGTCGAGCGATCGCAGGGCGAGCGGGATGTCACCGGCCAGCAGGTGGCAGTAGCCGAGGTCGTGGTCGACCTTGGCCGTGAGCAGGTCGTAGCGGTTCTTCTCGGCGATCTGGCGGCAGCGGCCCAGGTCGTCGCGTGCGAGCCGGACGCGTCCCACACCGAGCCGCAACGTCGCCCTGTTGAGCAACGCGGTCGCGAGGGTGAAGTCGTCGCGGACGTCGGCCAGCAGGGGAATGGCGGCGTCGAACAACGGCGCCGCCTCGTCCGTGCGGCCCGCCCGCTGCAGCACGACACCCTTGTTCTGCAACAGGATTCCGCGGTGCTCGGGGGCGACCATCCGCGCGGCCTCGTCGAGCAGGCGCAACCCCGCCTCGGTGTCGCCCTGCTCGGCCTCGGCGAGACCGAGGCTGATCAGCACGCGGCCGGCGAGCCAGTTGCCGGTGTCGGCGCCGTCCGGCCAGCCCGCCAGGAGCAGCGCGGCACGGAGCGCACGTGCGCCGGCCGCGGGACGTCCGCTGTTCGTGAGGCTGGATCCGACCTCACGCATGCGCAGCACGCGATCAACGGTCGCCTGGGGCAGTGTTCTCATCGCATGGTTCTCGTCACAGGTTCACCGTGGGCGTGGTGACGGCTCGCAACGCGGTCTGAGGCTGAGCCAGTCGCACCGTCAGATACGCGGAGGAGCGGACGATCCCGTCGATCGAGAACCTGCCCTGCTCGTCCGCCGACGTGGTGATGACCCCTGTCGGCACGTGCAGTTCGACGCGGTGCGCGCCCGGCGGCGTGAGCCACCCGTCCAGCCTTATCGTGCCGTCGTCGTCCTGGACACCGATCACGATCGTCATGCGCTCGCTCTCGAACGTGATGAGCCGCCGGTTCTCCCCGCCGCGTGTCATCGCCTCCGCGAGGTCGGACGCCCGCGCCACCTCGGTCTCGAGATGTTCCAACGCCAGCGCGAACCGGATCTCGTCGAGCATCTCGGCAGGCATGGGGTCGACCGACTCGTAGAGGTCCCGCACACTGTCGAGGATCAGGAAGTCCCTGTCGTCCAACGGCTCCGCCATGCCGTCTGTGTTCATAGCCATCTCCCGCCGGGATCGGCGTCCAGAACGGACCTCAGTTGTGCCAGGCATCTTCCGCGGGTCGGCCCGACGCTGCCGCGTGCCATGCCGAGCGCGCGGGAGACCGCGGTGTAGTCCGGCCGCTGCACGAACGCGACCACGCGCAACAGTTCCTGACAACGCCGGGGAAGCCGTGCCACGGCCTCCCACAGCCGGCGTTGCCGATCCGACAACAGCGCGTTCTCCTCAGGTGACGTGGAATCGTCGGCCACGTCGTACCCGTCCAGGGGCTCGCCGATGTGCATCTTCCGGCGAGCCCGCCACGCTTCTCGCTTGGTGGTGGTGATCAGCCAGCCGACCACGGCGCCCGGCTCGCGAATGTTGTCGATGTCCCGCAGGAAGTTCAGCCAGGTCGTCTGCACGACGTCTTGGCTCGTTGGCCGATCCAGACCCTGCCCGCGGGCGACCTGCCACAGCAGGGGACTCAGTTCGGCGACGAGTTCGTCGAGGCGCTCGTGCCTGCCTTCGCGCACCGCGCCGAACAGCTCGGTGACTCTGGTGCGTCTCGACTCCGGCGTTTCCCTGGCCTGTAAGGCATCACGGTCCTGCATGACCCACCACCCGCTGCGGTTGCTTGCTACTGCCCGAGAATTTTTCGCACCGCCGCCTTTGCCCGTTTGAGCGTAGTCCTCTGACTGAGCTCGGCCTCGGGGCTTTCCTTCAGCAATCGGGCGATTTGGGCGGCCACGGCTGGAGCAGCGAACGAGGTTCCAGCCCAGATGGCATAGCCGGAGCCGAAGTTGTCGGTCTCCAACGACTCCCTGATGCCCAGTCTGTCGTCAGCGGCAGCGTTCTCGGCAATGACCCGGTAACGGGGATTGCCGCTGCCGTCGGTGTTCTCCGGGAACGTGCTGACCACTCCGGCGCCCAGTGCCCAGGTCGTCACCCAGATGGCGTCGTTGGTGAACAAGGTTTTCGTGCCGTTGGGGTTGCGGGCTCCGACGCTCACGACCGGAGGTCCCTCGGTGATCTCGTCCTCGACGATCCGTGTGGCCAGAGCGGCCGGCCAGAACTCTCTCGCGCTCGCGTAGTTCCCGGCGGAAGCCACGACCACGACGCCGAGCGCACGCAGTTCGTTGATCTTCTCCGCGAGCATGTCGAACTTGGCGGGCTGCGTCGAGTCTTCCCGGTATCCGCCCAGGGACAAGGACACGACATCGATCATCCGCTCCTCGTCGTTGGCAGCCTGTGCCGCCTCGACTCTCAGCGCCAGCCGCTCCAGGACGGTGATCAGCACGTCCGTGTGGACGATCCCGTCCTCGTGCATGACCCGGATCGACAGCACGTCGGCGTCGGGTTCGACCTGGTGGATGATGCCGATGACGAACGCGCCGTGCCCGGTGTGCGTGCTGAGGTATCCGGTCAGCGGTGTGCCGGTGGACGGGTGGTCCCAGTACGAGCCGATGCTGTTGTGCGAGGTCGGGCTGGTCACCTTCTCCTGGATGGCGGGGTCGATGCTCACAAACGATCCGAGATCGTTCTCGTCGACGATTCCAAGCCAGCTGTTCTTACCGATGCCGGTGTCCAGTACGGCGATCACCGGACGTCGAGGTGTGTCGGCGTCATCCGACCGCTGCGCGGGGGGAAGCTGCACCGCGACGGGGAACCGCCAGTACCCGAGATCTCCTGGGCCCGCACCGGGATCGGGGTTGCCGCCGATGGCGCCGGGCACGCCCTGGAGGGTGCTCATGCCGCCGATCCCGCCCATGGCGGAGCCGATCAGCAGCCGGTTCAACGAGATCTTCTCGACGGCCTCCTTGAGACCTGGTGAGTTGTTGAGCCGGTCGTCGCCTGCCAGCGTCGCCGATCTCAGCGTCTGCAACGCCTTCCACGCGTCGACGTCGATCGCGGCCGGCATGCCTTTCTCCACTCGCGCCTTCCTCCGGCCCACGTCCTCGTCGGGCACCAACCGGCAGCGAGTCTTCTCGTCGCCGTCCCGCTTGAGGACAAGGCCGAGATCGAAGCCGAGCACCTGGTTGAGGGTGTCCACCTGCAGGTCGTGAGGTACCAGGAGTTCCTCGGTGCGATAGGCGGTCGGCCCGTCCGCCACGTACCCCGGCACCCGTGCCGCGGTGGCCGGGTCGAGCATCCGCGCGCGGTGCTGGGTCAGCACGCTCTCGGGCAGCGAGGTGAGGCCGGATGACGAGCCGTCGGGCACCAGGTTCAGCGTCGCCCTCTGCTCGTTCTGAGACTCGATCATGAAGTAGTTCGTGTCTGCCATGCCATTCGAGGGGCCGACGACGCGGCGCGGAGTACACCGCTCCGATAACGAATCGGACACGTACTTCGCGGCCCTCCTGCGGACCCTGCCGCACCATGACGCTGACACCACGCGAAAGGGAAGTGCTGTCGTACGTGATGGCCGGGAGGACGGCGCGGTCGAGTGCGCGTGCGATGGGCATCTCACCGCGCACCGCGACCAAGCACCTCGAGAACGCCTATCGCAAGCTCGGCGTGTCGAACAGGGTGACCGCCGTGCTGGCGGCCCGCGAGCACGGCCTGATCTGATCGTCGTCCACATCGGACATCTACGCACTTCTCCTTATTTTCCAAGGCGGTTCGCATTGGTGAGGCTGAGGCGGAGCACTCGTCCGACCCCAGAGGAGATCCACATGGCGAACCACGAGAAGGAACTCGCTTATCTGACCCGGTACGGCTACCTGCCGCCGTCGCGGGGTGAGCAGGCGGACGAGACGAGTCTCGTCCGCGTCGCGTTGACCCAGTTCCAGGAGGCGGCCGCCCTCCCCGTCACCGGCGAGTTCGACGAGACGACAGCGGAGGCGGTGGCGCGGCCCCGGTGCGGGTTCCCCGACCGCGTGGCCGTGGATCCGTTCACGGCCGCGGAACCGGGCGAGTTCGTCGCGTCCGGCACGCGCTGGGCTCAGGCGGTCATCACCTACCGCGTTTACAACACCTCACCCGACCTCGACGCCGCGCGGCAGCGGCAGATCGTGCGGGAGGCGTTCCACCGGTGGTCCGCGGTGGTGCCGTTGGTGTTCGTCGAGGTCGGCGACGGGCAGACCGGCGACATCCGGATCCTGTTCGGCTCGCGTGCACATGGGCCGGAGGAGGATCCCGCCTTCGACGGCCCCGGTTCCGTGCTGGCGCACGCCTTCTTCCCGCCGCCCAACTCGGGCGAGCTCGCCGGCGACATCCACCTCGACGAGGACGAGACGTGGCGGGAGGGTGTCGGTGCCGGGGGCATCGACCTGCTCACCGTGCTCGTGCACGAGATCGGCCATTCGCTGGGCCTGCACCACACCACCACGCCCAACTCGACGATGAACCCGTTCTACCCGACGCCGAACACGCCGATGCCGGACGACCGGGCCGGTGTGCGGCAGGTCTACCGCGATCACATCTGGATCGCCTCGCTCTACCGGGACCTGCTCGGCAGGCGCTTCGACGACGCCGGGCTGGACGGCTGGGTGCGGTTTCTCCTGACCGGCGCCATGACGGCGGACGGCCTCGTGCGCGGGTTCTGCTACTCCCTGGAGAACTCGGAGCGCATCGTCACGCAGCTGTACTTCAAGCTCCTCGACCGCGCGCCGGAGCCCGGCGGCCTCATGGGCTGGTCCGACCTCCTGCGCCGGGGCATGAGTCGCCAGGCACTCGTCGCCGGCGTCGTGGAGAGCGCCGAGTACCAGCTCAGGAACCCGACGCCGGAGCGGTTCGTGGACTCGCTGTACCGCAGGCTGCTGGACCGCGCGCCCGAGCCAGGCGCGGTCGACGGCTGGGTGGACCTGATGAAGCGCGGAATGTCGGTGCGCGACGTGGCCAACGGCTTCCTGAACTCCGAGGAGTACACCCGCAACATCGTGCGCGAGGCCTACGAGCGCTTCCTGCGGCGTTCTCCCGACCCCGCCGGCTGGGACGACTGGGCGGGCAGGGTCAGGGCCGGGCTGGCGCACCAGGACCTCGCCGCGGGGTTCCTGGCGTCGGCCGAGTACCGCGCTGCCGTCGAGGTCTGGTGGTAGCTAGAGGTCTGGACCATTTCGTGCTTCAATGACAGCGGGTCGCCGCCTGTAAGCGAAAGGTGAGCGAATGTCTGCCCGCTTGTTGCTGAGGGCACTGACCGCCCTGCTTCTGCTCATGAGCACCGTGCTCGTCCCGTCCGCTGCCCAGGCGGCCGACACCTGCGCGCTCAAACCCCGTCCGGCGGGCAAGGTCCTGCACGGGTACTGGGAGAACTGGGACGGCGCGTCGAACGGGGTGCACCCGCCGTTCGGCTGGACGCCGATCACCGACAGCCGCATCAAGCAGCACGGCTACAACGTGATCAACGCGGCGTTCCCCGTGATCCGCTCCGACGGCACCGTGCTGTGGGAGGACGGCATGGACGTTGGCGTGAAGGTCGCCACGCCCGCCGAGATGTGCGCGGCGAAGGCGGCCGGGGCCACGATCCTGCTGTCGATCGGTGGCGCGGCGGCGGGCATCGATCTGAGCTCGACCGCCGTGGCCAACCGGTTCGTCGCCACCGTGGTGCCGATTCTGAAGAAGTACAACTTCGACGGGATCGACATCGACATCGAGACCGGGCTGGTCGGGAGCGGCAACATCAACTCGTTGTCGGCCTCGCAGGCCAACCTGATCCGCATCATCGACGGCGTGCTGGCGGCGATGCCCGCCGGGTTCGGGCTCACCATGGCGCCGGAGACCGCGTACGTGACGGGCGGCAGTGTCGTGTACGGCTCGATCTGGGGCGCGTACCTGCCGATCATCAAGAAGTACGCGGACAACGGCCGCCTGTGGTGGCTGAACATGCAGTACTACAACGGTTCCATGTACGGCTGCGCCGGCGACAGCTACTCGGCCGGGACCGTGCAGGGGTTCGTGGCGCAGACGCAGTGCCTGAACAAGGGACTGGTCGTGCAGGGCACCACGATCAAGGTGCCCTACGACAAGCAGGTTCCCGGCCTGCCCGCGCAGCCCGGTGCCGGCGGCGGCTACATGAACCCCACGCTGGTGGGGCAGGCGTGGAACAGCTTCGGCGGCCAGCTCAAGGGCCTCATGACCTGGTCGATCAACTGGGACGGCTCGAAGAACTGGACCTTCGGCGACAAGGTGAAGTCGCTGCAGGGGCGCTAGTGGTGCGACCCGGAACGTTGGCTGGGTAATTCACGCTCAGCAGGGCACCTCGCGGTGTCGCCCCCACGCCCACGTACAACCAGTACGAGGACGTGGGGGCGACACCGCGATGCACCCGTCTGACCGCGAATTCGCCCGGCAACGTTCCGGGCCACACCACTAGAGCACGATGGTGTTCTGCCCGGCGGCGATCTTCCACGTGCCGTCCTCTTTGGACAGGACGTAGAGCGGTGAGCCCTCGTTCTGTTCGGGAATCACCGTGCCGTCGGGCTTCACCGGACGCTGGCGGATCTTGACGGCCGCCACGTCCGGGCGGATGAACACGATGTGCGCCACCTCGTACGTGGCGGTCGCCTCCTTCGTCGCGCCGGGCAGGACCTGGCGGGTGAAGGAGGCGATCTCGTCGCGACCGGTGAGGCGCTTGCCGTGTGCGGTCGTCCAGATCGCGTCGGCGCGGAAGAGGCCGATGAACTCCTCCGCGAGCTCGTTCTGCTGCGAGTGCTGGACTGTGGCGACGAGCTCTTCGATTTCCGCGATGTCGGTCATGGTGAAGATCGTCGTACCTCGACCAATGTGGAGGTCAAGGGTGAAACTCGGACCCGGCCGCGCACAGCGTGATGGAGGCGGTGTGCGCAGCCGGGCCCTTCTTCATCGGGTCACTCGCGGGGCGCGACCCGGGACTCGTAGGACTTCGGCTTGTACCAGGGGTTGTAGAAGCACCCCGTGCCGTACTTCTTGTCGTGGCTGGAGCAGGCCGCCGCGATCAGGAAGGCGTTGGAGCGGACGCCCCACTTCTCCCAGGCCTCCAGCGACTGCATGGCCGCGGCGTACTCGGAGTCGCTGAACGCGCTGTGCGTGGCCTCGGTCGTGAAGGTCTGCACGAGGTTGTACCAACGGCCGGCCTTCGTCACGACGTCGCGGTAGGCCGACTCGTGCTCCACGAACGCGGTCGGGTCGCCGATCGCGTGCACCGACAGCACCGGGATGTCGATCTTGCCGGTGAGGTCGCTGTCGTACGCGAGCTCGGCACGGGCGGCGGGGTCGGCGGCGAAGCGTTCGACGCCCGCGTTCAGCGCCTTGTCGTCGTGCGAACCCTTGTACACCACACCAGCGTTGCTCCAAGGATTCCGGTCGCCCAGCCGGAGGTGCACGATGTCGCGGAACGTGAACGTCGCGAAGTTCAGGTGCGAGTTCAGCGTCTCCTCGGGGATCTTCGTGACCGCGAGGATGTCGTCGAGCTTCTGCTGCTGCTCGGGCGTGCGGCTACCGGCCACGCCGAGGCATTCCTCGATCCGGCCGCGCAGCCCGGCGGTCGTCATCGTGGAGCCGGGACGCAGGCCCTGCCACAGCGGGTACTGCGCCTCGGACGGCCGCGGGTGGTTGCCGCAGTAGTACTGGTAGACCACGCGCAGGTCGACGCGGTAGTCGTACCCGCGCGAACCACCGGCCATGACGCCACTCGTGAGCAGCGCCGCGTCATAACCCTTGTACAGCTCGATGGTCTTGGCCGCGACGTTGCCGCCCCACGACTGCCCGTGGATGTAGACCTTGTGCGGCTTGAGCATCGCGCTGACCATCTTGCGCAGGTTGTCGGTGTCCTCGGCCGCCATCCGCGTCCCGTAGCCGCCGCGCCGGTACGAGGTGCCCGCCCACGCGTAGCCCTCCTTGACCATCACGGACCAGCGGTTCAAGTCGTCACGCGTGCGCTCCGGCGTGGGCTCGCCCAGGTCGGGGCCGCCGTGCGAGTGCACGACCAGCGTCTTGTTCCACTTCTTCGGCACGGCGATCGTGTAGTACGCGCCGTTGGGGTCCCGGCCCTCGTAGCAGGTGGTGCCGGCGGGGACGTTCTCCGGGCACGGTGCGGTCGGAGGCAGGTGCACCGGCGACGTGAGACTCGCGGTGAGTGCGAATGCCAGCAGGACGTTCATGGCGGGAATCGTCAGTCGAGCTCGGCAAGTGGTCCAGCTCACTCACCCAAACTTGGGATTTCCCTGACGTTACGAGCGAGTCACGCGACGGAAGCGAGCGCTGTTCAGCACGTGCCGCGCCCACGCGTGGTCGGCCGGGTCGTCGTGCACGCACGTCACGACGAGCATCTCGCCGAACCGCGCGACGTGGCCGTGGAACTCGTGCCGCGTCACGCCCTCCGAAGTGGTCGTGAGCCACAGCGCGTGCCGTATCTCGACGCCGTCCCGCACGAGGAACTGCTGGTCCTCAGGCACGGAAGGCGCGCCCTCCAGAGCGAGCTCCAGGAACTTCTCGGCCGACGTTCCGATGGCCCTGCGGACGTCCACGAACACCGCGCGGCCGGGACCGGCGAAGCGCAGACCTTCTTCGAGCACGTGCGGGGTGAGGCCCGCGGTTCGTTCGATGCTCCACTGGCCGGGCAGCTTCTGCCGGATCGAGACCGGCAGCTCGACCAGGTACCCGCTGAGCACCTGGTCACGGTCCCAGGTCGTGCCGAGCAGCGGGTGCTGGACGTATTCGGGCAGGTCGTCGGGCTCGCGGACCTCGGCGACGACCTCCGCGCCGCGCAGGCCGTCCCACGGCTTGACGTCGTGCGCGAACGTGCCGGTGAACCTCAGCGAGGCGTAGCCGGGGCCGTCCCACGAATCAGCCGCGTGCAGGGCCTCCTGCAGACCGACCCGCATCCAGGCGCCGAACCACAGCTCCAGATCGCCGGTCAGCTCGACGGGCAGCACGCTCCTGACGAACGAGGCGTCGTCGGCCAGCAGCACGTTGCCGCCGGCCAGCAGCTTCGGGTTGCGCACCCCCGAGGGCAGGCCCAGGTCCAGGTCGATGGCGCCCGAGTCGTCGGTCTCGGTACCGCAGCACGCGCAGGCCGTCACCCGATGTACCGGACGCTGTTGAGCACGTGCTGCGCCCACGCCTTGTCAGCCGGATACCGGTACACGCAACGCACGGAGATCATCGTGCCGGGACGGACGACGTGCCCGTGGAACACCTGCTCCTCGTGGCCGTCGATCACCTCGCTCAGCCAGAACGCGTGACGCAACTCGGGACCGTCGTGCGACACGGAGTGCTCGGCGCTCGCGGGGTAGCCGTCGAGGACCGCGCCCAGGAAGTCGCTCACGCTGCCGCCGGTGAGGTCGGCGTAGACGTCGAGCGCCACCCGGCGGTCCGGGCTCGTGAACCTGACCGTGCGGCCGTCGACCACGCAGCGCATGCCGTCGGTGCGTTCGATGGTCCAGACCTCGCCGAGCGTCTCGCGCACGGGGATCGGCAACGGGTGCCGGATGCGGCACAGCACCTCGTCGCGGTCCCATTCCCGCTCCAGCACCGGGTGCGAGGTGAAGTACGGCAGCTCGTCGATGTTGAGCACCGCCGCCTCGACCGGGACACCGAGCAGGTCCCACGGCTTGATCACGTTCGCGAACGTGCCGGAGATCCGCAGGTTCGCGTACTGGTCGTCGTTGTCCCACACGGCGTGCGCGTACATCGCGTCGACTTTGCTGATCTGCGTCCACGCGCCGAACACGATCTCGGTTCCGCCGGTCAGCCGAACCGGGAGCAGGCAACGGATGTAGGAGTCACCGTCCGGTCCGACGAGCAGCCCGCCCGTGGGCGCGCCGAGTCGCTCGCCGGGCACGCCGAGCAGTTGCTCCGGACGGTTGAGCCTGTAGTCGATGCGGTCCGTAGAGGTGATCTCGGCTCCGCAGCATCCGCATTGGACGGTCATGCGGCCACATGCTAGAGCTCGTCGTCCGCCAGCAGTCGAGAGCGCACCAGAAAACGTATTCCAAGCGGTGCCTCCAACGAGAAACCGCTCCCACGACCGGGCACGACGTCGATCGTCAGGTGCGTGTGGCTCCAGTACTCGAACTGCGCCGCGGACATCCACACAGGAATCACGAACTCGTCCACGGCGAGGTCCCCGAGGTGGACGTCGGACGAGCCGGTGCGGAACTCCCCGGCCAGGTAGCACATCGGGGCCGAGCCGTCGCAGCAGCCGCCGGACTGGTGGAACATCAGGTCGCCGTGCTCGGCCCTGAGGCCGCGGAGAACGTCCGCGGCCTCAGGGGTCAGTGCGACGCGGGGCATCAGAAGAAGCCCAGGGCGTTCGGGGAGTAGCTGACGAGCAGGTTCTTGGTCTGCTGGTAGTGGTCGAGCATCATCTTGTGGTTCTCGCGGCCGATGCCGGACTGCTTGTAGCCGCCGAACGCCGCGTGCGCCGGGTAGGCGTGGTAGTTGTTCACCCACACGCGGCCCGCCTGGATGTCGCGGCCCGCGCGGTAGGCGACGGAACCGTCGCGGGACCAGACGCCGGCGCCCAGGCCGTACAGGGTGTCGTTGGCGGTCTTCATGGCGTCGTCGTAGTCGGAGAACCGGGTGACCGAGACGACCGGGCCGAAGATCTCCTCCTGGAAGATCCGCATCTTGTTGTCGCCCTCGAAGATCGTCGGCGTCACGTAGTAGCCGCCGGAGAGCTCGCCACCGAGGTCGGCGCGCTCGCCGCCGGTCAGGACGCGGGCGCCCTCCTGCTTGCCGATGTCGATGTAGGACAGGATCTTCTCGAGCTGGTCGTTGGACGCCTGCGCGCCGATCATCGTCTCGGTGTCGAGCGGGTGGCCCTGCTTGATCGCGCGGGTCCGTTCCACGGCGTCGCCCATGAAGCCGTCGTAGATGTCGCTCTGGATCAACGCCCGCGACGGGCACGTGCAGACCTCGCCCTGGTTCAGCGCGAACATCGTGAAGCCTTCGAGTGCCTTGTCGTAGAAGGCGTCCCGCTGCGAGGCGACGTCGGAGAAGAACACGTTCGGCGACTTGCCGCCGAGCTCCAGCGTGACGGGGATGATGTTCTCGCTGGCGTACTGCATGATCAACCGGCCGGTGGTCGTCTCGCCGGTGAACGCCACCTTCGCGACGCGGCGCGAGGACGCGAGCGGCTTGCCCGCCTCGACGCCGAAGCCGTTGACGATGTTCAGCACGCCCGGCGGGATGAGGTCGGCGATCAGTTCCATCAGGACGTGGATCGACGCCGGGGTCTGCTCGGCGGGCTTGAGCACGATCGCGTTGCCCGCGGCCAGGGCGGGTGCGAGCTTCCAGACCGCCATCAGGATCGGGAAGTTCCACGGGATGATCTGCGCGACGACGCCGAGCGGTTCGTGCAGGTGGTAGGCGACCAGGTCCTCGTCGATCTGCGAGATGCCGCCTTCCTGGGCGCGCAGGGCGCCCGCGAAGTAGCGGAAGTGGTCGACGGCGAGCGGCAGGTCGGCGGCGAGCGTCTCGCGGACCGCCTTGCCGTTGTCCCACGTCTCCGCGACCGCGAGCATCTCCAGGTTGGCCTCGATGCGGTCGGCGATCTTGTTGAGCACGTTGGCGCGCTCCGCGACCGACGTCCTGCCCCACGCGCGGGAGGCGCCGTGGGCCGCGTCCAGCGCGCGTTCGACGTCCTCGGCGGTGCCGCGGGCGATCTCGGTGAAGTCCTCCCCGGTGACCGGGGTGGGGTTGGCGAAGTACTGGCCCCTGGCGGGCGGCACGTACTCGCCTCCGATGAAGTGGTCGTACCGGTCGCGATAGGTGATCACGCTGTCCGGTTGTCCTGGAGCCGCGTACTTCGCCATGGGGCCTGCCTTCCGCGTCGTTGCGAACAGGCGGCGAACGTAGAACCGGCAACGTTTCACCCACGTTGCATCCGATCGGAGTAGTCCCAGGCTTGCCGGTGTGGTGCTACGGGCTGCATCCTGGACCGATGGACCCAGTCGAGCTGGGTGCCGCGCGTCCGGTGATCTTCGAGTCGTGGCGGCGCTCCCTTGCCGCGCGCGTGGACCCGGACAGGCACGAGGCGCCGGTCGTCTACGCGCCGGACGAGGTCGCCGACCTGCGTGGCGCGCATCCGCTCGCGGCGACGGTCCCGCTGCTCACGCACACGTTGTCGATGGACGACACGATCATGATCGTCACCGACACTCGGGGCCACGTCCTGTGGTGCGAGGGTGACAACGGGGTCCGCCACAAGGCCGAACGCGTCCACCTCACCGAGGGGTCGCGCTGGAGCGAGGACGTCATCGGCACGAACGCGATGGGCACCGCGCTGGCGACCGGCCGGTCCGTCACCGTGCACTCCCGCGAACACCTCGTGCGCACCTATCACGGCTGGACGTGCGCGGCGAGCCCGATCCACGCCCCCCACACGGGGCTGCTGCTGGGGGTCGTCGACGTCAGCGGGCCGCTGAAGACCATGCACCCGGCCGTCGCGCAGCTCGTGTCCGCGGCCGCCCGGCTGGCCGAGCACCACCTGGGGCAGTTCGCGCCGCGGCAGCACGTGCTCACGCTGAACTTCCTGGGCGGGCTGCACGCCGATCTCGACGGACGGCCGCTGGGGCTGACGCTGCGCAACGCGGAGGTGCTGACGGCGCTCGCGCTGCACCCCAAGGGACTCACGGCCGAGCAACTCGCGTTGTTGCTCTATGGTGAACGTGGGAACCCGACCACGGTCCGCGCGGAGCTGCATCGGCTGCGTGCGCAGCTCGGTGGTGTCCTGTTGACGAGGCCATATCGGCTCGATGCGGTGGTGCGCGGCGACTTCCTCGACGTGCGGACGGCGTTGCGATCCGGCGACGCGGGCAAGGCCACCCGGCACTACAGCGGTGATCTGCTACCCCGTTCGGACGCTCCGGTGGTCCGCGACGAACGGGTTGACCTCGCCGCCGCGGTGCGCAAGGGCGTGCTGGAGCGGGGAGATCTCGACGCGCTGCTGTCGTTCGCGGACAGCGGGGAGGACGCCGAGGTGCTCGAACGCCTGCACCTGCTGCTCCCGGTCACCGATCCTCGTCACGCTCTCGTCTCCTCGCGCCTGCGAAGGGCGCTGGAATAGGCTTTCCCGCAAGGGGAGGGCAAAGTGAAGCAGTGCATCAACTGCATGACCCGGTTGCCGCGCAAGGAGGTCACCGAGGTCGCGTGGTGCGCTTTGTGCGCGCCGTGCCTGCAGGTTGTGTCCGACCAGATGAAAGTGGTGCACGACCGGCCAGGTGGTGCGCCCGTGCAGATCCAGCAGTGCGGCTGGTGCGGTGTCGCGCGCTCGTGCGGCGTCGGCTGGCGCACGAGGTGCCTGGTGTGCCTGGACGACAGGTCGGTGCCGGATCCGGCGGTGCAGAAGATCGCGCACCGGCTGGAGCTCGACGGCACCTGGCGGGAGAACTCGGAGTTCATCGCCGCGACGACCGTGAAGGTTCGCCTGGCCAAGTACTTCCGGCCGGGCTGGACCGTGCTCGCGACGGACGTGCACGGGTTGCCGTGGACCGGATTCCGCTGGCTCACGAAGTCGCACGGCACGTGGGGACGCGACGACGAGAGCGGGGAAGTGCGGCAGCTCAAGCGCTTGCGCGGCGAGGAGAACCTGCTCTACCTGATGCGGTACGGGAAGGTGCTCAAGTTCGGGCGCGGGACCGCGGACCGGGTGGGTGCGCACGTCGCGCAGGGCGCGGTGCCGGTCCTCGTGCTGTCCGCGCCGAGCCAGCAGGTCGTCGTCGCCAGGGACCGGCTCAAGCGGGCGCATCGCAGCGAGATGGTGTCGCAGCGGACGCCGGTGGACCTGTTCGCGGTGCTCCCGGACGGCGACGACGTCACCGATCAGTTCCCGCGGAGCTGACATCAACTGATCCGCAGCGGGTAGCCCATCGTCGTGGACGAGATCGTGGTGGTCGGACAGGTGGCGCGGGACCTGGTGCTCGTCGTGGACGAGGTGCCGGGTCCCGGCGGCACGGCGCCCGCGCGGGAACGCCGGGAGATGCTCGGCGGCGTGCCCGGACGGCTGCGAGACGAACTGCCGGCGTGTGCCGACGTGGTCGACACGACCGGTGGCGGGGACGCGTTCGTGGCGGGCCTGGCGTTCGCTCCCACGCGTGGAGACGGCCCGGCGGCCGGCCGAACCTCACCGCGCGCTGATCAGGCGCGTTATCGTTGACACGTCCAGTGAGGGGAGGGGTCCGCGTGCGAGTGCTCGCCGTTGTGCTGTTGCTGCTGTTCTCGGCCACGCCCGCGCAGGCCGCGACAGGCACGTACGTGCGCCTCGGGCACTTCTCGATGGACCAGGCGCGGGTCGACGCCACGCTCGACGGCGTCAAGCTCGGCACCCTCGACTACGCCGAGCTCTACGAGTACCGCCGCGTCGAGGCGGGGGAGCACGTCGTCGAGTTCCGCACGGCAGGGGCCGATCCCGGGAGCCCGGTGCTGCGGTCGGTGCTCGTGCAGGCAGGCGCGGGGAAGGCGTACACGGTCATCGACATCGCGTCCTCGATGAAGGTCCTCGAGGACGACGTCAGCCTGCCGCCGAACGGGCAGGCGCGGCTGCGCGTGATCAACGCCGGCGACGCCGAGATGGACCTGCTGCGCGGCAGCGTGTTCGTGCACCGCAACGTGCAGGCGAACTCCACGACCGGCTACGTCGTGATGCTGCCCGGCTCGGACGGGCTGCAGGTGCTGCCGCGCGGGAAGGACTCCACGACGCTGGAGGCCACGCTCGAACCCGGCGGCGTCTACTCGATGCTGGTCAGCGCGCGGCGGATCGAGCTGCGCACGGACGCCAAGGGCGCCGAGGTCGTGCCCGGCGGCGGGCAGGAGACCGGGTTCGGTGGCATGGCGGGCGGCTGGGACTGGCTCACCGCGCTCGTGATCGCGCTCATCGTGGGCGTCGCGATGTACTCGGTGCGCGGCCGGCTGTTCCGGTTCGGCTGATGGCCAAGGGCAAGCTCCTGATGGGAGCGGCCGTGCTGGTCACGCTGATCTACGTGGTCAAGGGTCCCGGCGCGGACGAGGTGCCGGAACCGGTGACGGTGCTGATCCCGTCGATCGGGGTCGACACGTCGCTGGAGGCGTTGAAGGTCGACTCCGCCGGGGTGCTGGAGCCGCCGACGCGCGCGGACAAGGCCGGGTGGTACGCCAAGGGCGTGGCGCCGGGGGACGCCGGTCCGGCGGTGATCGCGGGGCACGTCGACTCGAAGACCGGGCCCGGGGTGTTCTTCCGGCTGCCCGAGCTGCGGCCCGGCGCCGAGGTACTGGTCGAACGCGAGGACGGCAGCAAGCTCACGTTCGTCGTGAGCAGCACCCGCACGACGGAGAAGACCGCGTTCCCGACGGACGCCGTGTACGGGCCGACGCCGTTGTCGGAGTTGCGGCTGGTGACGTGCGGGGGCGAGTTCGACCGGGTCGCGGGCAGCTACCGGAACAACGTCATCGTGGACGCGGTGCTGAAAGTCTGACGGTCTCGTCGGCCCACCTCGTGAGCAGCGTGGTGTCGTGCGAGATCGCGAGAACACCCGCGTTCGACTCACGTTGGTAGGCGCGGATCACGCCGACCAGCGCGGCCGTCGTGGAGGCGTCCAGCATCGTCGTCATCTCGTCGCAGATCAGGTAGCGCGGGTTCAGCGCCAGCGCGCGGGCCAGGCAGGCGCGTTGCAACTGGCCGTCGCTGACCTCGTGCGGACGGCGGCCCAGCAGGTCGTCGGTGAGCATCACCAGCGAGGCCAGTTCGTCGACGCGGTCCTGGTTCTTCAACGGCTCCGCGATCGCCTGGCGGAGGGTGAACCGCGGATCGACGGACAGCCTGGGCTGTTGGAAGAGCACGCCGATCTTGGTGCGCTGCACGGCCTGGAACCGGAACCCGGTGACGGTCTCGCCGTCGATCTCCACGGTGCCGGCGAACGGCTTGTGCAGCAACGCGAGCACACGGGCCAAAGTGGACTTCCCGGACCCGCTCGGTCCGGCCAGGCCGACGGTCTGTCCCGGCTGGACGGTGAGACTGACGTCGGTGATCACCGGGTCGCGGTAGCCGGCGGTGATGCCGTTCGCGGTCAGCACGGGCGGTGGCACGCGACGGCGTGCGGGTCGTCGGTGAGCACGGGGCGGTCCTCGCAGATCGCGGTGGCCTGCTCGCAGCGCGGGGCGAACGCGCAGCCCGCCGGCAGGTCGGTGAGCAGGGGTGGCTGGCCGGGAATCGGCAGGAAGTCCCGTTCCGGCAGGGCGTTGGCGAGTCCCCGGCTGTAGGGGTGCTTCGCGTTGTCGAGCACCTCGTGGGCCGGGCCGACCTCCACGATCCGTCCCGCGTACATCACCGCGATCCGGTCGGCGATCTTGTGCGCCGCGGCGAGGTCGTGCGTGATCAGCAGGACGGCGTGGCCGTCGTCGACGAGCCTGCGGAACTCGTCCAGCAGCCCGTCCACGAGGTCGCGGTCGAGGCCGGTGGTCGGTTCGTCGGCGATCAGCAGCCACGGATCGCCGACGAGTGCCAGCGCGTTCGCGACGCGCTGCGCCATGCCACCGGACAACTGGTGTGGGTAGAGGTCGAGGTGCTCGGGCAGCAGCCCCGCACGTTCGGCGGCCTGAAGAGCGTCGCCGCCGAGCACTCGCGCGGCCTCTTCGAGCTGGGAACGCGCGGTGCGGACCGGCGTCAGGTGGCTCGCGGGGCTCTGCGGGACGAGGCCGATCTGCCGGCCGCGGATCGTGGTCGCGAGCTCGTGGTCGGTCGCCGCGAGCAGGTCCACGTCACCGAGCCGGGCACTGCCGGACGTCTCCGCGTTGCCGGGCAGGAACCCGAGCAGCGCCGACGCCAGCACCGTCTTGCCGCAGCCGCTCTCGCCGACCAGCGCCACGCACTCGCCGGGCCGGATGCGCAGCGACACGTCGTTCACAGCCTCGACGGTCGCGCCCTTGAGCGCGAACCGCACCGACACCCGGTCGATCTCCAGGTTCACCACGTCAACTCCGTGCGCCGCTTGGGGTTCAGCCGATCCCGCCACACACCGCTCACGCCGGACACCGCCAGCGTCGTGATGATCAGCAGCAGTCCCGGCGCCAGGGACATCCACCAGCCGCCGATCAGCAACGAGCGCTGGGCGTCGTTGATCATGTTGCCGATGCTGGCCGCGTGCGGCGGCAGACCGAGGCCCAGGAACGACAACGCCGTCTCGTGCCACACCGCGTGCGGCACCATCAGAGTGGTCGCGAGCAGGACCTGCGGGGCGACGTTCGGCAGCAGATGCCGGGTCATCACCTGCAGTCTCGAAGCGCCACCGACGATCGCCGCGTCGATGAACGGCCTGGTCCGCAGCGACAGCACCTCCGACCGCACGATCCTCGCGGCGGTGAGCCAGTGCGTGAGCGCGATCGAGATGATCACCGCGGAGAGACTCGGCCGCAGGATCGCGACGATCACGATGCCCAGCAACAGGTGCGGCACCGACGCGATGGCGTCGACCACGCGCATCAGGATCCGGTCGAACCAGCCGCCGATCGACCCCGCCAGCGCGCCGACCGCCGTGCCGACCAGTGCCGAGATCAGAGCGGCGACCACGCCGACGGTGAGGGACACCCTCAGCGCGTAAACGCAGCGCAGCAACACATCGCGCCCCAGCTCGTCGGTGCCGAACAGGTGCCCGGCGGACGGTGGCTGGTTGGCGATCGCGAGGTCGACGTACTGCTCGTTGAGCTCCACGAACAGCGGCACGACCAGAACGGTCAGCGCGACGACCCCGAGGATGATCGCGGAGGGCAGGAGCCGCCACTTCGGTGAGCGTGGCGGGCTCGCGGCGGTGAGGCGGCTGCGCGGGGCAGGACGCCAGAGCAGGTCAGCCATCGAGCGCCACCCTCGGGTCGGCCAGCGCGTACAGGACGTCGGCCAGCAGGTTGCCCAGCAACACCACACCCGTCGCCATCACGGTCAGCGCGCCCAGCAACGCGAAGTCGACGTTCAGCGCCGCCTCCACCGTCGCCCGCGCGATGCCCGGCCACGAGAACACCGTCTCCACCAGCAACGCCCCGGTGATCAGCTCGGGCAGCCGTGCGCCGAGGAGGGTCAGGAACGGCAGCAGCGAGGTGCGCAACGCGTGCCCCGACACCACGAGGTGGTCCGGCAGCCCGCGAGCCCGCGCTCCGATCACGTGGTCCTGCGTGAACGACTCGAGGAGGTTCTGCCGCACGAACAACACGAACCACGGCGCCTGCGAGATCGCGAGCACCGCCACCGGCAGCACCATGTGGACCGCGACCCCGCCGACGGACGGCGGTTCGGAGCCCGTGGTCACGCCACCACCGGGAAGCCATCGCAGCTGCAGAGCGAACACGTACAGCACCGCCAGGCCGAGCCAGAAGACCGGTGCCGCCTCGAGCGCGTAGCAGCTGCCCGTGATCGAACGGTCGAGCCACGACCCCTGCCGCCACGCCGCGAACGTGCCCAGCACCAGTCCGAGCACCAGCGCCAGCGTGAAGCCGACCGACACCAGCAGCACCGTCCACCCGAGACGGTCGCCGATCACCGCCGACACGGGTTGCTGCAACGACAGCGAGTCGCCGAGGTCGCCCGCCAGAGCGTGTCGCAGCCACGCCCAGTACTGGGCGACGACGGGTTCGTCCACGCCCCAGTTCTCGCGCAGCTGCGCGACGCGTTCCGGGGAGGCGCCGATGATCCGGACGCCGAAGTAGCGTTCGACGGGGTCGAACGGGCTGGCCTTGGCCAGCACGAACAGCGCGAAGCTGACCACGAGCAGCACCGGGACCGCGAAGGCCAGGCGCCGCAACGTGAACAGGCCGATCGACCGGGTCACGACTTCGGCGTCCAGCGTTCGAGGTTCCACCACACCGCGTGCACGAGGCCGTGGTCGTGCGGCTCGACCTGGGTCTCCTGGCCGTTCCACTTGTCGCGCAGCACGTAGGTGTGGTCGAGGAACACCAGGAACGCCCAGGCGGGATCGGCCGAGTAAGCCGTCTGGAACTCGTCGTAGGCCTTCTTGCGCGCGGCCGGGTCGAGGCTGCGGCGCGCGGTGTCGAGCGCGCTGTCCACAGTGGAGTTCTTGTACAGCGTCATGTTCACGTAGCCCGACTGCCCCGCGTACCGGGAATGCAGCAACGTGTACGCGGCCGTGTCCGGGTCGTACGGGTCGCCGCCGCCCCACACCGAGGCCGCTTCCTTCTGACGTTGCAGCATGATCTCGAACGTCGTGGCCTCGACGGGCGCGTCGATGCCGAGCTTCGCGATGTCGGAGGCCGTGGCGAGCGCCAGTTCCTTGCGCAGCACGTCCGGCGCGGGGTAGAGCACCGGCAGCTTCGCCGGCTGGCCGTCCTTCGCGCGCTTGCCGTCCGCGCCCTTGCGCCACCCGGCCTCGTCCAGCAGCTTCTCTGCCTCGGCGACGTTGTAACCGAACGCGGAACCGTCGTCGTACCAGTCCTTCAGGTACGGCGAGATCGGCGTGGACGCGGGCTTGCCGGAGCCCGCCAGCACGGCGTCGATCATGGCCTGGCGGTTGATGCCGAGGTTGATCGCGCGCCGGACCTGCGGCGACGAGGTGAGCGGCAGTTCGGACGGGATGCCCAGACCGCGGTAGTCGGCGGACGGGTTCTGCACGATCTTGTAGCCGGACCGGTCGCGGTACGTCTGGGCGAGCTTGGGCGGCAGCACCGTCCCGTCGAACTCGCCGGCGGCCATGCGGGTCGCGCGGGCGTTGTCGTCCGGCACGAAGACGACGGTCACGGACTTGATCGCGGGTGCGCCGCCCCAGTACTTCTCGTTGGCCTTCAACACCATCCGGTCGCCCTTGCGCCACGACTCGACGGTGTACGGGCCGGTGCCGACCGGGGTGGTGTTGAACGGCGTGCTGTTGATGTCGGTGCCCGTGAGCTTCGCGGCGGGCACGATGCCGAGTGCGAGTTGCTGCGCGAACGGGGCGTACGGGTACGAGAGCCTGAACTCGACGGTGCTCGCGTCGACCGCGTTGACCTCGGTCAGCGCGTCGAACCGGGAGGCGATCGTGGAGTTCACCTTCTTGTCCAGCACGGACCGGTAGGTGAACACGACGTCGTCGGCGGTCACCGGGGTGCCGTCCGAGAACGTGATGTCCTTGCGCAGCTTGGCCGTCCACGTCAGGCCGTCCGCCGACGCCGTCGGCAGTTCCGCGGCCAGCGCCGGTTTCAGAGCCAGCGAGGCGTCCCGCGTCACGAGCCCGTCGAAGATCTTCGCGGCGCCGTCCGGGGCGTAGCCGAGCACGGGGTTGAGGTTCTCCGGCTCACTGCCCGCGCCGATGACGATCGACGTGGCCGGCCCGGTCGTCGCGCCGTCGGGGGATGAACACCCCGCCACCAGAACGAGGGCCACCAGAACAGCTCGCCGCATGCAGATCCTCCCCAGAAGTCCGTGTTGCCGGGAGCAGCTAACAGCAAAGGACTTGCAATAGGCAAGATCTTGCATCTGTGCGCTCAAGCCGGACTCATGCCAGCATCGAGTCATGACCAACGGAGTGCATACCCACGAGCACAGTCACGGCGACACGACTCACACGCATCCGCATGGGGAACACGCGCACGATCACGTCGAGCATGAGCACACCCATACGCACGACGGAGAAACGCACTCACACACTCACGTGCATGACGCGGGTCACGTCGAGGAGCACTCGCACGCGCACTGAGGTCAGTGTGATTCGCGGCTCACGTCGCTGCCGCTGGAGCCGATCAGGAAGTCCAGGTCGGCTCCGGTGTCGGCGCCCAGGACGTGGTCGATGTAGAGCCGCTCCCAGCCGCGTTTCGGTGCCGCGAAGGCCGACGTCGTCGCGGCGTTCGGCGTGCGGGACAGGAAGTCCGGCGCTTCCACGTCGATGCGGCGGTTCTCCACGTCCAGCACGATGACGTCGCCCGTGCGGACCAGCCCGAGTGGTCCGCCCGCCGCGGCCTCTGGTGCCACGTGCAGGACGACGGTGCCGTACGCCGTGCCGCTCATGCGTCCGTCGCAGATCCGCACCATGTCGCGCACGCCCTGTTCCAGCAGCTTCTTCGGCAACGGCATGTTCGACACCTCGGGCATCCCCGGATAGCCACGCGGGCCGCAGCCGCGCAGCACCAGCACGGAGTCCGCGTCCACGTCGAGATCCGGGTCGTCGATGCGGGCGTGGAAGTCCTCGATGCTGTCGAACACCACGGCCTTGCCCCGGTGCTGCAGCAGATGAGCCGACGCGGCCGCCGGTTTGATCAAACATCCTGATGGCGCCAAATTGCCGCGCAGCACCGCGATCCCGCCCTCGGCGATGATCGGCTCCTGGCGACTCCTGATCACCTCCGGCTCCCAGATCGGCGCGTCGTCCAGGTGGTCGACGAGCGGGGTGCCGGTGACGGACAGGGCCAACGGATCGAGCAGGTCGCGGACTTCCCGCAGCACGGCCAGAAGCCCGCCCGCGCGGTGGAAGTCCTCCATCAGGAACCGGCCCGCCGGCTGGAGGTCGACCAGCAACGGCACGCCGGAGCCGATGCGGTCGAAGTCGTCCAGCGTCAGGTCGACGCCCAGCCGTCCCGCGATCGCGAGCAGGTGCACCACGGCGTTGGTCGAGCCACCGATCGCGGCCAGCGCCACGATCGCGTTGTGGAAGTTCGCCTTGGTGAGGAACGTGCTGGGGCGCCGGTCCTTCTCGATCAGCTCGACGATCAGCCGCCCGGTGCCGTGCGAGGCCTCCAGCAGCCTGCTGTCCGGCGCCGGGGTGCCCGCCACGCCGGGGACGGTGGTGCCCAGGGCCTCCGCGACCAACGCCATCGTCGACGCCGTGCCCATGGTGTTGCAGTGGCCGCGGCTGCGGATCATCGCCGATTCGGAGCGGGCGAACGCCTCCTGCGACAACGTGCCGGCGCGCACCTCCTCCGACAGCCGCCACACGTCCGTGCCGCAGCCCAGGGGAGTGCCGCGGAACGTGCCGGTCAGCATCGGCCCGCCGGGCACCACGACCGCAGGGATGTCGACGGACGCGGCGGCCATCAGCAGCGCCGGGATCGTCTTGTCGCACCCGCCGAGCAGCACCACGCCGTCGACGGGGTTGGCGCGCAGCATTTCTTCCGTCGCCATCGCGGCCATGTTGCGCCACAGCATCGCGGTGGGACGGACGTTGGTCTCGCCGAGTGACACGACGGGCAGGTTCAGCGGGATGCCGCCCGCCTCGTACACGCCGTTGGAGACAGACTGCGCGACCTCGTTCAGGTGCGCGTTGCACGGCGTCAGATCCGACGCGCTGTTGGCGATCGCGATCTGGGGCCGGGAGAAGGCGTCGTCCGGGACGCCGCGGCGCATCCAGGCGCGGTGGATGTAGGCGTTGCGGTCCTGACCTGCGTACCAGTGCTCGCTGCGTAGCCCCACTGCGCGCCTCCCAGTCGTCCTGTTCGACCTTAGCTACATCGGCAGGTCCGGCGGGAGTTGCAGCGCGATGGTGATCAGCGAGTGGACCCGGTTCGCGATCACCAACAGCAGGCCGTGCATCGCGGGTGACGCGGCGTCGGCGGCCTCCTGGAGGGTGCGCAGGTCCGTGTCGATCTGCCCGAGGACGGCCGCGGTGTCGGCGGGAGCGGCGGTGAACGCGCGGGCGATGTCCTCCAGGGGAAGACCGTGGACCTCCAGGCGTTGCACGAGGTGGATGCGGTCCACGTCGTCGCCGCGGTAGAGGCGGTAGTTGCTCGCGGTGCGCTGGGCGGGGCAGATCAGGCCCAGCGTCGTGTAGTAGTCGACGGTGCGGATGCTCACGCCGGCGCGGGCGGCGAGTTCGCCGATCTTCAGCAGTGCCTCGGCCACAGCGGTCACCTCCCCGTCACCGCAAACCATACAGTGCCACGTGCTACTGTTGGAACATGCCTGATGAAGCCGGTGTAGACGGCTGTAGTACGTGGCCGGGTGCGTCTTGTTGATCGCATCCGGCTTGCTCGCCATCGTGGTCCTGACCGTGGCCACGGGGTATTTCGTGGCTCAGGAGTTCGCGTACATGGCGGTCGACCGCGGTCGGCTGCAGCAGATGGCCGAGGGCGGCTCGAAGGCCGCCGAGCGTGCCTACCGCGTGACCCAGAAGCTCTCCTTCATGCTGTCCGGTGCCCAGTTCGGCATCACGGTGACGGCGTTGCTCGTCGGTTACGTGGCCGAGCCGCTGCTCGGCACCGGGCTCGGCGTGCCGGGCTCGATGGTGATCGCGCTGGCCTTCGCCACCTTCGTGCAGATGGTGCTCGGTGAGCTGTTGCCGAAGAACCTCGCGATCGCGCGGCCGGAACAGCTCGCGCTGGCGCTGAGCTCGTCGACCCTGGTGTACCTGAAGATCGCCGGCCCCGTGATCCGGTTGTTCGACGCGGCCGCGAACCGGTTGCTGCGCGCGCTCGGCATCGAACCCGTCGAGGAACTGCCGCAGGGCGCGACGCCCGAGGACTTCCGGCAGATCGTCGAGGAGGCGGGGGAGCAGGGGCACCTCGACGCCGAGCTGACCCGGCTGCTGGAGCACGGCATCGGCTTCCGCGAACTGGTCGCGGAACAGGCCATGACCCCGCGCGTCAACGTCCACACCGTGCGGTTCGACGAGCCCGCCGGTCGCGTGGTCTCGTTGCTGGACACCGGGAACTCGCGTTTCCCCGTGACCGGTGACGACCTCGACGACCTGCGCGGGGTCGTCGGGCTGGCCGAGGTGCTGACCCTGCCGCCGGAGGAACGGTCGGCCGTCGCGATCGGGAAGATCGCCTCGCCCGCGCTGGTGGTCCCGGCGACGCTGCCGCTGCCGGCCGTGCTGGAGAGATTGCGGACCGAACGCCGTCAGCTCGCCTGCGTGGTCGACGAGTTCGGCGGGTTCGCCGGCGTCATCTCGCTGGAGGACCTGGCGGAGGAGCTCGTCGGTGAGATCCACGACGAGGACGACCGGGTGGCCGACATGATCGAGAAGGTCGGCGACGACTGGCGCGTGCCGGGCCGCATGAGGCTGGACGAGGTCGAGGACGTCACCGGCGTGGAACTTCCGGGCGACGACTCGTACGACACGGTGTCCGGTCTGGTGCTGCACCAGCTGGGCCGCGTGGCCGAGGCCGGCGACGAGATCGAGATGAACGGAGTGCGCCTGGTGGTCACCGCGGTGGCGCGCAACGTGCCCGACTCGGTGGTGTTGTCCCGATGAGCATCGTCCTCTCCCTTGTACTGCTTGCTTTGAACGGCTTCTTCGTGGCCGCCGAGTTCGCGTTGATCGCGGCCAAGCGGCACCGCCTGGAGCAGGCCGCCGAGACGTCCCGGGCGGCCCGCGCCGCCGTGGCGGGCATTCGTGAGCTGTCGCTGATGCTCGCGGGCGCGCAGCTCGGCATCACGCTGTGCACGCTGGGTCTGGGCGCGCTGGCCAAACCGGCCGTCGCGGACCTGCTGGAACCGGCTTTGAGGCTGACCGGCCTGCCGGACGCGTTCGCGTACGGCGTCGCGTTCGCGATCAGCCTGGTGCTGGTGGTGTTCCTGCACATGGTCGTCGGCGAGATGGCACCGAAGTCGTGGGCCATCGCGCACCCCGAACGGTCGGCGCTGATCCTGGCGCTGCCGTTCCGCGCGTTCGCCCGCTCGGTCCGCTGGCTCCTCAGTGGACTGAACGCGGTGTCCAACGGCCTGCTGCGCCTGCTGAAGGTCGAGCCGCAGGACGAGCTGGCGCAGGCGCACCGGCCGGACGACCTGCGGATGCTGCTGCGCCAGTCCGCCGAGCACGGCCTGATTCCCGAGGCCCAGCAACGGTTGCTGACCAGGATGCTGCAGGTCCAGCGCACCACCGTGAGCGAGGTGATGGTGCCGGTCGCGGAGACGTCGACCGTCACCGAGCACACCACCGCGCGGGAGATCGAGCAGCGCAGCCTCCAGTGTGGACGGTCGCGCTTCCCGGTCACCGGCCTGGACGGCCGGTACGTCGGACTCGTGCACATCCGCGAGGCCATGCGTGCCACGGCCCGCGGCGAGGACCCGACGGCTCGCGAGCTGATGGGCCCGGTGCTGACGCTGCCGGCGTCGATGCCGGTGGCCCGGGCCGTGACGGCGATGCGCGCCGAACGCTCGCAGCTCGCGTTGGTCGAAGAAGGCGATGTCGTGGGCATCGCCGCATTGGAAGACCTCCTCGAAGAGCTGATCGGTGACTTCGAGGACGAAACCGACACCCGTCCGGTCGGCGTCCGCTGACCGGAGTTTCCTAGAGAGGGAAACACAAATGTTCAAGCGGATGCTCAGCGCCTTCGGCGTCGGTGGCCCGTCGGTCGACACCGTGCTGGACTCGCCGCACGCCACGCCCGGCCAGGTCGTCACCGGGCAGGTGCGCATCCAGGGTGGCAGCGCGGACGCCGAGATCGGCCAGGTCGTGCTGTCGCTCGTCACCCGCGTCGAGGTCGAGCGCGGTGACCACGAGTACAGCGGCGTGTCCGAGTTCCTGCGGGTCGTCGTGCAGCAGGGCGTGCGGGTCGGGGCCGGCCAGCTGGTCTCGATCCCGTTCCAGCTGCCGATCCCGTGGGAGACCCCGATCACCGCGGTGGGCGGCGGCCAGCTGCCCGGCATGACCGTGGGCGTGCGGACCGAGCTCGTGATCGCGGGCGCGCCGGACAAGGGCGACCTCGACCCCGTGCTGGTCCACCCGCTGCCGTCGCAGGACGCGGTGCTCAACGCGTTCGGGCAGCTCGGCTTCTCGTTCCGCAGCGCGGACGTCGAGGCCGGCCGCCTGCACGGCGTGCCGCAGGAGCTCGGTTTCTACCAGGAGATCGAGTTCTTCCCGCCGGCCCAGTTCGCCGGCGCCGTCCAGCAGGTCGAGCTGACGTTCGTGGCTTCGCCGCACGAGCTGTTCGTGATCCTGGAAGCCGACAAGCGCGGCGGCATGTTCTCGTCGGGCGGTGACGCGTTCGGGCACTTCCGCCTGTCGCACCAGGAGGCCGAGGTCGCCGACTGGGCGTCGTCCATCAACGGATGGCTGTCCCAGGTCGCGCAGCGCGGCGGCGGCATGCAGGGCTACGGCCAGCACGGTCACCACGGCGGTCACCACGGTCGCGGCGGGATGGGCATGGGCACGGTCGTCGCGGCCGGTGCCGCTGGTCTCGTCGGCGGCATGGTGGTCGGCGAGATGATGGACGACGCGTTCGAGGACTTCGGCGACTTCGGCGGCGAGTAGAGGTTTGCGCTCCGTCCACCGGGGTAACCGCGCCATGCGTCAAGCAGTCGGCGTTGCTACCCCGGTTGGACGGAGGGCGGTGACGACGTGATCGCGCTTGATTACGCGTTGAGGGTCACGCGGGAACTCGGCTTGAGCGGTGAGTCCTCGTGTGTGGACCGGCAGAAACCGCTGCGCGTGTACATCGCGGTGGATGGCAGGTTGCCCGGTCATCCTGACCACGACGTCGCCCTGTTGTGGACCGAACGGCACGGGTGGGCGATCGCCGTCGAGTCCGGTGCCGAGCTGACCGTGGTCGAGCACCTCGGTGGCGCCGTCGAACCCCCGCCGCCCACCGTCGCCCGCTGGGTGCGGCGCTTGATGGCTCAGAGCAGCTCGGCGGACGCCGTGAGTCCGGCGTCGCACGCCGGGCAGGTGGCCTGACCGAAGAAGACGCGCGCGACCTCGTCCTGAACGTTCGCCCTCGCCGGCAGCGTGGTGAACGCAGACCGGTCCGTCATGCCCATGATCAGATCACAGGCATGACGGACCGGTGAGCGGATTCAGTTAGACGGAGACCGTCTCCTGCTTCTTCTTCTCGGCCGGCAGCTCGTCGAGCGCGGTGCCCTCGACGTCGAGCTCCGGCAGCCAGCGCAGGAACTTCGGCAGCCACCAGGCGCGCTCACCGAGCAGGGCGAGCGCCGCGGGCACGAGCACCATGCGGACCACGAACGCGTCCACGAAGATGCCGACGGCCAGGGCGAACGCGATCGACTTCACGGTCGCCTCGCCGGCGGGGACGAAGCCCGCGAACACCGAGAACATGATCAGCGCGGCGGCCACGACGACCGGGGCGGCCTGGCGGAAGCCCGTGGTGATGGCCTCCAACGGCTTGGCGCCGCGGTGGTGCGCCTCGTGCATCCGGGACACCAGGAAGATCTGGTAGTCCATGGCGAGGCCGAACAGGATGCCGATCACCAGGATCGGCGTGAGGCTGATCAGCGGGCCGGTGCTCTCGAGGTTGACCGCGCTGGAAAGCCAGCCCCACTGGAACACCGCGACCGTGGCGCCGAGCGACGCACCGATGGTCAGCAGGAAGCCGAGCACACCGACCAGCGGCACCAGCAGCGAGCGGAACACCAGGATCAGCAGCACGAGCGCCAGGCCGACGACGACCGCCAGGTAGATCGGCAGCGCCTTGTCCAGGGACGTGGCCACGTCGACGCTCACCGCGGTGGCGCCGGTGACGTAGGCCTTGCCACCCTCCACATCGGACAGTTCGGCGCGCAGGTCGGCGACGAGCTTCTCGGTCTCGGTGCTGTCCGGGCCGGACTTCGGGATCACGGTGACCAGCGCGGCGTTGCCGTCCTGGCTCGGCTGCGCCGGCGTCACCATCGCGACGTCGGAGAGCTTGGCGAGCGGCTCGGACGCCTTGGTGGCCGTCGCGGCGGCTCCCTGGCCCTCGAACAGGACGATGATCGGGCCGTTGAAGCCCTCGCCGAAGCCCTTCGCGAGGATCTGGTCGGCACGCTCCTGCGTGGAGGCGGCCGGCGGCTTCTGGATCAGCGTGGTGTCCATGGACGCCACCGGGATCGCGACGATGCCGAGCGCCACGACCGACAGCAGCAGCGCGACGACGCGGTTGCGGGTGATCGCACCGGCCCAGCCGCGGATGACACCGCGGTCCTTGGGCTCGACGGGGTTCTCGACGGTGGCGGAGCGTTCCTTGCGGGTCAGCACGCGGCGGCCGAGCATGCTCAGCACCGCGGGCACCAGCGTGATGGCGATCAGGACCGACACGACGATCGTGGCGGCGGCCGAGACGCCCATCTGCGTGAGGAACGGGATGCCCGCGATCGCGAGGCCCACCAGCGCGATCACCACGGTCAGACCGGCGGTGACGACGGCGGAACCGGCGGTGCCGACCGCGGTCGCGACGGCGTGCCCGACGTCGGAGCCCCGGCGCAGTTCCTGGCGGTAGCGGTTGATGATGAACAACGAGTAGTCGATGCCGACCGCGAGCCCCAGCATCGAGGCGAGGATCGGCGTGGTCGACTGCAGGTCCATGAACCCGGTGGCGATCGTGATGCCGAGCGTGCCGATGCCGACGCCGATACCGGCGCTGAGCAGGTTCATGCCCGCGGTCACGAGCGAGCCGTAGGTCAGCGCGAGCACGACCAGCGCCAGCACGACACCGACGGCCTCGGTCGGGCCGCCGACGTGCGGCGTCTCCTGCATCGCGGTGCCGGTGACCTCGACGGTCAGCCCCGCCGCGCGAGCCTTGTCGACGGCCTTGGTCAGCTCGGCGCGCTGCTCGTCGGTGACCTCACCGGGCTTCACGTCGTAGGTGACGGTGCTGTAGCCGACGTTGACGTCGCGGTTGACACTCGGCGCGGCCGGGTCGAGCGGGTTCGTCGCCGACCGCACGCCCTTGAGCGCGGACTCGTCGGCCACCAGGTCGGTGATCGCCTTGACGTGCTGCGGCAGCTTCTGGCCGTCCGGGGCCTGCACGACGACCTTGGCCGACGCGGTCTCACCGGAGCCGAACTTCTCCTGGATGCGCTCCAGGGCGGTGGTCGACTCCTGGCCGGGGATGGACATCGAGTTGGACGTCTCACCGCCGAGCGTGAACGCGCCGACACCGGAGCCGATCAGCACGAGCAGCCAGATCAGGACGACCGGAAGGCGGTGCCGATACGCACCGAACCCCAGTTTGTAGAGCAGTTTCGCCATGATGGTCAGGCCTCCTGGTGCCCGAGTGCGTCGAAGCAGGTAGCGAGGATCAAGGGACGCCATGTCGTCTTGTCACCCTGTTGGTTGGCCAGCAGGGTGAGCACGGCCATGGAGCTCAGCGCGCCGACGATGCGGATCGCGCGGGGCAGTTCTTTCTCGGGGTCGATGACGAACATCTCGTTGAGGAGCAGCTCGTCCTGCGCCTGCTGCGGGTCCTCGCCCGGCGCCGTCATCGTCCGGAACAGCAGCGAGACCAGACCCGGCCGGTCCAGCGCGTGGTCGGTCAGCAGTTCCAGCGACCGGCGGTCCCGCTCGGACCCGGCGGGCAGCGAGGAGACCTGGTCGAGGACGTGCCGGGTCAGCACACGGCTCTGCTCCCACGCCGCTTCGAAGAGAGCGTCCTTGCTCGGGAAGTGGTGCAGCAGGCCGGCCTTGGACAGACCGACAGCGTCCGCGAGCGACTTCAACGAGGTCTGCTCGAAACCGTGCCGCGCGAAGAGCGCGGCGGCGGCGTCGAGGATCCTCTCGTCGACTCCGACCTTGGGCTGTCGTGGCATGAGACCGACTTTACGACGTTTACCGACCGGTTCGGTAGGTTTACCGACCGAAATGGTCGGTGGCGTTCGTCACCACAATGGGTGAGTGATCGAGTTTCGAGCTGTCGTCGAGGTGACAGGTGGTGACACCGTCGCGCTGTCCGCGCGGATGAGCCGTGAGGAGTTCGACGCCGCGCTCGCCGCCATCGCCGACTACGGCGCTGACGACGACGCGGTGTTCGGTCCTGAGCTGCTGCGCGCGCTGCTGGAGGAGGAGATGATCATCGCGGCGGGCGGGGTGCGGGTGTCGGACACCGCGACCGGGGTGCGGATCGAACCGGGCTGCTGCGTCGGTCTGGAGAACTGGCGGGACTGGGCCGGCCTGCTCGAGGGCGAGGAGCCGTGGCTCGGTCACTCCCGGCCTCCCGGGGTGGAGTTCGCCAAGGACGGGGTGAGGCTGTGGCCGCAGGACGAGCACAGGTACGGGCCTGCGTGCGACATCCCGGCCGAGGACCTGCGAAGGCACCTGGAGGGCGTGCGGCAGGACCTGGTCGGCTTCCTGGACCTGGTGCGGAAGTGGTCGCCGTACGAACTGGGAGAGGAGCTGGCCGCACGGTTCGACCAGGACTTCCACATCAGCGCGCCCCTGTGAGTCCACTGCTGTGAGAATGGCGCGATGTTCGTCTTCGACGCGGAGCTCTGGATCTGGGACGCCCGCCGCACGGAAACCTGGACCTTCGTGACGCTGCCCGAGGACGTCTCGGACCAGATCCGCGACGTCGCCACGCCCGGCCCCGGCTTCGGCTCCGTGAAGGTCCGTGCCGGAGTCGGCGCCAGCACGTGGTCGACGTCGGTGTTCCCGGACAAGCAGTCCGGCTGTTACGTGCTGCCGATCAAGGCCGCCGTGCGCAAGAAGAACGACGTCGGGCCGGGCGACGTCATCGAGGTGACCGTCGAGCTGGTCTAGGCGCTCCAGTCGATGTCGGCGTAGATCGCGGCGTGGTCGCTGGCCGCGTGCACCTCGTTCGTCATGGTTTCGTAGACGTCCCAACGGTTCTTGGTGCGCGGGCCGCGCCACACGCCCTTGCGGAAGACGCCGCCGCCGGTGGCCTTGGCGAACAGCTCCGGGGTGAGCAGGACGTAGTCGATCTTGCCCTTCTCGTTGACGCCGCGATAGGTGCCGAGCCGGTGGTCCCAGTCGAAGTTCTCGTGCTCGCTGATGTCCCGCAGGCCCGTGCGCTGGAACAACGGTCGCAGCGCCTCGCTGTCCGCGGTGTCGTTGAGGTCGCCGACGACGGCGATGTGCTCGTGGCCCTCGTCGCGCAGCCGGTTCACGATGCGGGCGATGCGGACGGCTTGGCGGAAGCGACGGCGGGCACCAAGAGGGTCGCCGGGGGCGCCGTAGCCCTTGGACTTCAGATGGTTCACGAGCACGACGACCTCGGGGCCGGCGGGCGTGCGGACGTGGTATTCGGCGCAGTCGCGGGAGAAGATCGTGCCCGAGCTGTCCCGCGCGTACACGTGCGTGCGGATGGTGATGACCTGATGTTCTTCTCGCGTCAGCAAACCGACGTTGATGCCGCGCTCGTCGTTGCCGTCGATGAGGTGGACTTCCTCGTACGGGGTCCAGCCGACGTGCTTGAGCATGCTGGCGGAGAACATGTGCAGCAGTTCGCGCGACTCGGCCTCGACCACGCCGAGGACGTCTGCGCCGACGTCGCGCATCACCTGTGCGGTGTGCCGCGTGGCGAGTTCGCTGATGGGTTCGGTGGTGAGCTCCACCCAGCCGACCCAGGACTCGCGTCCGCTTGCCACGACTGAGGTTTCGCCGGTGCGGTGGCGCGCGAGGAAACGGCCGCGGATGCGCCGCAGGATCGCGTACTTGCTCCGGTCGCTCCTGAGCAACTCCAGCGTCGTCAGGTGTTCCTTGAGCTCTTCCTTGACTTCCGGCGTGTAGGTCTCGGCGGCGATGAGTTCGTTGAACCGGGCGTGGGCGGCCAGAGTCGGGGCCGCGTGTTTGGTGGCGTTGCGGCCCATCACTTTGGGGCGTTCGAACATGTTCTCCACGTTGAACGACCCGATCCGCGTGGTGCTCACGACTTCAGGGTCGCATGTGGAGGAACGTGTTCGCCCTGGTCCGCTCGGGTGATCTTTCGCTGCGCCGATGGTGGAGGGCCCCGGTGGCTGGGCTGCCGGATGTGGTGGGGCCCTCCGCGAGAACGACTTTGCCCGTTTGGCCGAGGACGAACCTAGGATGAACCTTGAATCCACTGGCTGAGGGGTGATCTTGGAGTTCGGGCTGCTCGGCGCCGTCGAGGTGCGCGACCGGGGTGAGTCGGTCGAGATCGGCCACGTCCGGCAACGGTCTGTGCTGGTCGCGCTGCTGATGGAGGAGGGACGGCCGGTTCCGGTCGACCGGCTGCTCGACCGCGTCTGGGGCGAGCGGGCGCCGCTGCGAGCGCGCGAGACGCTCTACGGCTACGTGTCAAAGCTCCGTAAGCTCCTGGAACTGGACATCGAGCGCTCACCGGCCGGATATCACCTCACGGTCGATCCGGCGCAGGTCGACCTGTTCCGCTTCCGGGCCTTCGTGCGCGACCGCGACTTCGACGCGGCGCTCGGGCTGTGGCGCGGCCAGGCGTTGGACGGGCTCGAGTCGCCGTGGTTCGACGCGCTGCGCGAGAGCCTGCACGCCGAACGCGTCGCCGCCGAACTGGATCGCAACGACGTGGCGCTCGCGGACGGCCGGCACGCCGCGCTGCTGCCCTCGTTGCGGCAGCTGGCCGGCGAACGCCAGCTCGACGAACGCCTTGCCGCGCAACTGATGCTGGCGCTGCACCGGTCGGGCAACGACGCGGAGGCGTTGCGGCACTACGAGATCGTGCGTCACCGCCTCGCCGACGAGCTCGGCGTCGATCCGAGCAAACCGTTGCAGGACATGCATCAGCGGATTCTCAACGGCAGCGTGGAGGAACGCGCCGCCGGACCCAGGCAGCTGCCCGCGCCGCACCCGTGGTTCACCGGCCGCACCGGCGAACTGGCCGCGCTGGGCTCGGCCGGCACCGTCGTGATCACCGCGATCGGCGGGACGGGCGGCATCGGCAAGACCGCGCTGGCACTGCACTGGGCGCACCGGCACCTCGCCGAGTTCCCGGACGGTCAGCTCTACGTGAACCTGCGCGGCTTCGACCCGTCCGCCGGGCCGACGCCGCCGGAGACGGTGCTGCGCGAGTTCCTGGAGGCGCTGGGGGAGGAGACGATCCCGGCGGGCCTGGACGCACGCGCCGCGCGCTACCGCAGTGTGGTCGCGGGCCGGCGGATGCTGGTGCTGCTCGACAACGCCCGCTCCACCGAGCAGGTCGTGCCGCTGCTGCCGGGTTCGGACGCGACGGTGCTGGTCACGAGCCGCCTCAAGCTCGCAGGGCTGGTGGCCGCGCACGGCGCGCGCTCGGTGTCGTTGGACGTGCTGAACCCGGCCGACGCCCGGGAGTTCCTCGTGGCCAGGCTGGGCGCCGAGCGCGTGGCGGCCGAACCCGAGGTGGTCGCGGACCTGGTGAGCTGGTGCGGAGGCCTGCCGCTGGCGTTGTCGATCGTCGCCGCGCGGGCCGCGATGGAACCGGACTTCCCGCTGGCCGCGTTCGCCGGGGAACTGCGCGAGCAGCCGCTCGACGCGCTGGACGCGGGCGAGATCGGCACGAACCTGCGGACGGTGTTCTCGTGGTCCGTGGCGGCGCTGTCGGAGGAGGCGGCACGCGCGTTCGGCCTGCTCGGCACCGTCGGCACGGCGGACGTGAGTCTCGCGGCGGCCGCGGCGTTGCTGGACCGCGCGGTCGCGCGGGCGCGGATGGTGTTGCGGGAGCTGGAGAACGCGCACCTGGTGCACCAGCACGTACCGGGCCGGTACCGGATGCACGACCTGGTCGGCCTGTACGCGGCGGACCTTCCCGCCGACGCCGGCACGCGGCTGGCCGACTTCTACGCCGCCACCGCACGCGCCGCCGCGCTCGCTCAGGAGCCGCACAAACCGTTGCCGGAGCACGAAAGCGGCCACACGCTCGTGTTCGAGAGCAACGCCGCCGTGATGGCGTGGTTCGACGCGGAGCACGCCTGCCTGGTCACCGAGCAACGGCAAGCCCTGGAACGCGGCGCTTTCGACGTGGCCTGGATGATCGGCCGCACGCTGAACAACTACCACCTGCGGCGCGGGCGCACGTTCGACGACGTGGAGGCCTGGCTGGCGGCGCTGCGGGCAGCCGAGGCCATGGGGGAGGAGTCCAAGCAGGCGACCGCGCACATGTGCCTCGGTGCGGACTACGTCGAGCTGGGCCAGTCCGCGTTGGGACACCAGCACTTCGAGCGCAGCCTGGAGTTGTTCGCGCGCAACGACGACCCCGTGGCGCACGGTGCCGCCCACCGGTCGATCGCGTGGGCGGCCGAGTTCGAGGGCGACCTGGAGAAGGCGCTGGAGCACTCGGTGCTCGGACTGGAGAAGTTCCGCGTCGCCGGGTCGGAGGTCCGCGAGGCCGAGTCGCTGAACGAGGTCGGCTGGCGCTACGCGTGCCTGGGCCGTTACGCCGAAGCCAGGACGTTCTGCGAGGAGGCCATGCTCCTCAACACCAAGCTCGGTCACGTGGAGGGGATCGCCGCGACGCTGGACAGCCTGGCGCACATCGCCCGCCACGACGACCGTCACGCCGACGCGATCACGCACTACGGCGAGGCGCTGGCGCTGTACCGGGAACTGGACAACTCCGCCGAGCTGGCCAAGGTGCTGGAGCACCTCGGTGACGTGCACGCCGAGGCCGGCGAGGACGAGCGGGCGCGCGAGCACCGGGAACGCGCTCTGGAGCTCTACCGGGAGCAGGGCCGCGACGCGGAGGCCGCGGCCCTGGCAGCCCGCATCTAGACCCGGCTCATCTGCCGGCCGCTCTCGATCAGCTCGTCGGTGAACGAGTCGAGCGCCTGGGCGAAGTCGCGCTGGTCCGGCTCGTGCCAGTCCTGCAGCTGGTCGAGCAGCCAGCGCCGCCACGCCCGCACGAGCTGTGTGAACACCTCCACGCCCTCGTCGGTGAACCGGTAGCCGTCGTCGCCGAACGCCAGGTGCCCGGACCGCACGAGTGCCTGCGCGGTCGGTTCGAAGATGCCGCCGGGCACCTTCGTCATCTCAGCGATCTCGTCGAGCGTGGCGACGCCGTCGTCCGTCGACGCCCGGTACACGCGGCCGAGCAGCCACGCCTGTTCCAGCGGCAGGTCGACGCCGGACCGCCGGAGCACGGCCAGGCCGGGGTCCTCGTCGGACTTCGAGACGACCGTCGAGACCAGCTTGCGCAGTTCGTCGTAGGAGTTCGACGGCGGTGCGGCGAAGCTCTCGCCCACGCCGCTGTTGCCCGCCGCGGCGGCGCGGGACGTGTCGCGCAGCTGGACCTGCGGCAGGAAGAACGCCACCGCGAGTGCGACCAGGCCGATCGGTGCGGCGATCAGGAACATCATCTGCACGGTCTCGGCGTACCCGGCGACGATCGGGGCCCTGATCGCGTCCGGCAGCGCGTGGACCGCGGCCGGGCCGGCGATGGCGCGCGGGTCGACGCCCTGCGGGATCACCAGGTGCTTCGGCAGCTGGTTGGCGTAGATCGTGCCGAAGATCGCGACTCCGAACGAACTGCCCATCGTGCGCAGGAAGCTGATGCCGGACGTGGCCACGCCGAGGTCGGTGTAGTTCGTGGTGCTCTGCACGACGATCACCGGCACCTGCATCACCAGGCCGATGCCCGCGCCCAGCACCATCATGAACGCGCCCATCTCCCAGTAGCTCGTGTCCGCGTCCAGGAGGGACAACAGGAACAGGCCGATGGTGAGCCCGACCGAACCGACGATCGGGAAGATCCGGTACTGGCCGGTGCGGCTGATCGTGTTGCCGGTGAACAGGGCCGTCGACATCAGACCGACGATCAGCGGCAGCATCCACAGCCCGGACGCCGTGGCCGACTCGCCGCGCACGTACTGCAGGTAGATCGGCAGGTACGTGATGCCGCCGAGCATCGCGAACCCGACGACGAAGCTCAGGATGCCCGACACCGTGAACACCCTGCTGCGGAACAACCTCATCGGCAGCATCGGCTCGGCCGCGCGTTGTTCCACGAGCACGAACGCGACCAGCAGCACGATCGATCCGGCCGCCATCCACAGGATCGTCGGCGACGTCCACGCGTACTCGGTGCCGCCCCAGCTCGTGACCAGCGTCAACCCGGTGGCGGCCAGGGCGATCAGCGCGATGCCGGCGTAGTCGATCTTCGGGCTGCCCGCCGCCTTGATCGTGGGCAGCGCGGCGATCGCGATCAGCACCACGGCGATGCCGAGCGGGATGTTCACGTAGAACGCCCAGCGCCAGCTCAGGTGGTCGACGAACAGCCCGCCGAGCAACGGCCCCGCCACGGTCGCGATGCCGAACACCGCGCCCGCGAACCCCTGGAACTTGCCGCGTTCCTTGAGCGGCACGACGTCCGCGATGATCGCCGTCGAGGTGACCATCAACCCGCCGGCGCCCAGGCCCTGGACCGCGCGGAACGCGATGAGCATGCCCATCGACTCCGACCAGCCCGCGAAGAACGAGCCGATCAGGAACAGCGCGACGCTGACGACGAACGTCTTCTTGCGCCCGTAGAGGTCGCCGAACTTGCCGATCAGCACGGTCATGATCGTCTCGGCGAGCAGGTACGACGTCACCACCCACGACAGGTGCGCGCCACCACCCAGGTCCGCCACCATCGTGGGCAGCGCGGTGGACACGATGGTCTGGTCGAGAGCGGCCAGCAGCATGGCGAGGAGGACGGCCGCGACGACCAGGTTCCGCCTGCGAGTGTCGATCATCTCGGGCACGCAGGGGATGATCGCGCAGGTTGGACGACCTCGCAGGGGGAGGAACACGATGGGGGCCAAGGCCGCTTTGGTGGCGTTCGGCGACGTGCGGGCGGCGGTGCGCGCCGGTGGTGCGCCCGATCGTTCGGCGGCGGAGGCGGTGGTCCGGGCGTTGCGGCCGGGCTGCGCGGTCGAGCCGGTCGGGGACAGCGAACTGGCGGACGAGATCTACCCCGGTGACGGGTTCACGTACGTCGCGGTGTTCCCGGATGCCACGATCGTGTGCGATCAGGAGTTGGCGACCTGGCCCGTTCAGGAGCACGTCCTGGAGTACGCGGGCGATCGTCCGCTGAAGGTGTTCGCCCAGCACTCCGGTTCGGGGTGGCTGGCGTTCGCCGAGTGGGCCGCGGACGGCACGCTGCTCCGGTCGCACAACTCCGAGTCGTACGACCAGTACGAACTCGCGGATTCGGTCGCGACGGAGATGTTCGGCTTCACGGCAGAGGGCCCACCGGACCACGTCGTGCTGCACGGTTTCCGCGTGACGCGTTCGGACCACCCTGAACGGGATGCCGTCCTCGACGCCGCGGTGGCCGCGATGGTCCGGAGCGGCCCGCGGCGGATGACGATCGGGCCGGACGGCTCGCTGGTCCCGATCACCGAGCCGTCCTAGGCTCGGGAGCGATCACCAGAAGGAGGCCGTCTTGATCTTCATCACCGCCAAGTTCCGCGTCCTGCCCGAGCACGCCGAGGCCTGGCCCGAGATCAGCAGGAGCTTCACCGAGGCCACCCGCGCCGAGCCCGGCTGCCTGTGGTTCGACTGGTCGCGCAGCCTCGACGACCCGACCGAGTACGTGCTGGTCGAGGCGTTCCGGGACGGCGACGCGGGCGGCGCGCACGTGCAGTCGGAGCACTTCCGCAACGCGCAGAAGGAACTGCCGCCGCACCTCGCGGAGACGCCGCGGATCGTCAGCCAGTCCGTGGAGCAGGACGACTGGTCGCTGCTCGGGGAGATGGAGGTTGCGCCACGCGGGTGAGCCTTGCCCGGATCGTTTGGTGCAGAGGATTCCTCCGCCCAGGATGGGCGCCATGGACGCCTTCCTGGAGTTGTCCGCCGAGCTGACCGGATTCTCGGCGGACGAGCTGAGGTCGACCGGACTGGTCGAGCAGTACCGCGCGCTGGCCGACGGCGCGCCGGAGAACGAGATCATCCAGCTCTGGTACACCGGGGTCTGGCGCGGGGTGATCCCGAGCGAGCGCGCCTACGCCGAAGGCCTGGCGTGGAAGGCGGTCGGGGTCGCCGCGCCGGGGACCCGTGCGGCCGGATTCGGCAGCTGGGAGCAGAGACCCAGAAGAAGCGTCCGGTGAGGGCCGTGGTCGTCGGCGCGGGGTTCGCCGGCTCGCTCGTCGCCAAAGTGCTGGGGGACAACGGGTTCCGCGTGCTCGTGCTGGAGGCCGGGGCCGAACCGAACGACGACGCCGTGCACCGGTTCCGCAGAGCCCTCGTCAAGTCGCCGCTCGCGCCGTACCGGACGACCGCCGCCGCGCCGTCCAGCCGCTACCTGATCAACACCGGGCCGCACGACTACTCGAGCCCGTACCTGCGGATGAACGGCGGCACTGGCACCGCCTGGACCGGGATCACACCCCGGATGCGCCCCGACGACTTCCACACCGCCGATCTCGGACGTGGCCGCGACTGGCCGTTGACCTACGCCGACCTGGAACCCTTCTACCGCGCGGCGGAGTGGGAGATCGGGATCGCGGGCGACGCCGAAGAGCAGCGGCAACACCTTCCCGTCGCCGACGGGTACCGCTATCCCATGCACGCCCTGCCCCGCACGTACCTCGACCACGTCATCGCGTCCGTTGTGGACGGTGTGTGGATCGACGGGCGCGAACTGCTCGTCGTCGGCACACCGCAGGCGCGCAACGGGATCCCGGTCCAGGACTACCGGCCGGACGGGCATCGGTGCACCGGCTACGCGAGCTGCGTGCCGATCTGCCCGGAGAACGCCAAGTACACCCCGCACCGGACGCAGAAGCAGTGGTCCGGCAACGTCGAACTGCGCACGAGATGCGTCGTGAACCGGGTGCACGCCGACGAGTCCGGGCGCATCACCAAGGTCAGCTACCAACGCTACGAGGACGACACGTCCGGCAGGCACACGCGGCACGAGGAAGAAGCGGACGTGGTCGTCCTCGCCGCGCACGCCATCGAGAACGCGAAGCTGCTGCTCATGTCCGGGCTCGCGAACAGCAGCGACCAGGTCGGCCGCAACCTGATGGACCACCCCGCGCTGCTGACGTGGGCGCTGATGCCGCAGGCGGTCGGCCCGTTCCGCGGACCGGGCTCGACGACGGGCATCGAGGCGTTCCGCAGTGGTCCGCAACGTCGGGTGAGAGCACCGTTCCGCATCGAGATCGGCAACTGGGGCTGGGGCTGGGCGGCCGGGAGCCCCGACTCCGACACGGCCGAGTTCGTCGCCGCGGGGCTCAGGGGCAAGGCGCTGAGAGAGGCGGTGGCGGACCGGGTCGGCCGGCAGTTCACGTTGCAGATCGAGGTCGAGCAGGAGGCCGATCCGGCCAACCGCGTCACGCTGGCCGACGACCTCGACGCGCTGGGCAACCCGCGCCCGTCGGTCCACTACGGACTGTCGGACTACGTGAAGGACGGTCTGCTGGCCGCGAAACGGGTCTCGGACCGGCTCTTCGAGCTGCTCGGAGCCGAGGACCACACCTCGTACAAGCCCGATGACAAGAGGTACTTCGAGCACGACGGCGAACCGATGCGCTGGTGGGGTGCCGGGCACGGCGGCGGCACGCACGTCATGGGCAGCTCACCGCGCGACTCCGTGGTCGACCAGTGGCAACGCTGTTGGGACCACCCGAACCTGTACGCGGTGGGGTGCGGCAGCATGCCGTCGCTCGGCACGTCCAACCCGTCGCTGACGATGGCCGCGCTGGCTCTGCGCACAGCGGGCCATCTCGTGTCACGCCGAGTCGAGCTGGGCCAGGCGATCTAGACCTTCACGTTGCGCTCGCTGAATCAAGAGGATCGCGGCGGCGACCGCGAGGACGACGAGCCCGTTGCCGAACGCCCAGAGCACGGCGTGGTCGTGGACGACGTCGCGGGAGACGGCAGGGTCGCGGAACACCGGGTTGACCTGCGTGATCAGCAGGATCTTCATCGCGACCGAGACCGCCAGACAGGCCAGCGCGGGCCGCGGCGCCCGCGTGACGACGGCCAGGATCACGCCGAGCGGTCCCCACGGCAGGTAGTAGTAGATCGGACTGCCTGCCGCGAACACGCCCACGAGCGAACCGGGCCGCGGGTCCGCCAGCAGCTGCGGATTCCACACGATCTGCTCGTAGAGGTTGCCGAACAGCCACATGCTGAGCAGGGGGACGACCAGCCGCGAAAATCTCACCTGGCCATCATGGCGAAAATGTCGAAAGCTCCGTGACGTCGATCGACGCAGGGGTGGCGGCCGGAACAGGCCGCCAGCCGACAACGAGGAGACGACATGCGGTTCATGCTCATGCACCGGGTTCACGAGGACGACAACGCCTCGTGGGAGCCGAACCCCGAGCTGATCGAGCGGATGAACACGTTCATCGGGAAGCTCAACGCGGACGGGGTCATGCTCGGCGCGGAGGGCGTGCTGAAGCCGGGCGCGGTGGTGCGCAGGCGTGGCGCGGCGATCAGGTCGACCGACGGCCCGTACGCCGAGGCGAAGGAGGTCGTCGGCGGGTTCCTGCTGGTCAACGCGAAGGACCTCGCCGAGGCCACGGCCATCGCCGAGGAGTACATCACCTGCTTCGCGGGCGTCGAGGAGATGTCGATCGAGGTCCGGCGGGTCACCGAGTTCGAGGACATCGAGCCCTACCTGACCAAGTAGCTCAGCTCGACGACGAACCACTCGTCGTCCAGCTGACACGGTCCACCCGGGTGGAGCCGCACGTCCTCGCTGTCCAACGCCACGAGAACGTGCGGCCCCTCCAGGTCCAGAGCCGTGTTCGAGACCGTGCGCACGCTGACGTCGCCGGGCTGGACGTCCAACGGCTCCGGCAGGTTCTCGCCCAGGTCCTTCAGCTCGACCAGCCGGTTGCGGTAGAAGGTCGTGCCGATGTTCGTGAGCCGGTGCACGGGCGACACGGGCCGGTACACGAAACCGCCGCGGTGCTCGGAGATGAACCTGGGTTCGCTGCCGTCGAGCCAGTCCATCCGGCCCTCCGAGCCGTCGATGCTCAGCACGACGTACGGGTTGTGGTGCAGGTGCCACGGGTGGGTCTCGCCCGGTTCGAGCGTCACCTCCCACACCCTGATCACCGGATCGTCGTGCAGCACGCGCCGGCCGACGTCGACGAGCACGATCTCCTCGCCGGACGGTGAGATCACGACGTCACCCCGCAAGGCGCACCTCCTGCAGATAGCGGTCCTGGACCGACTGCCACGAGTGCGCGGTCCACGGTTCGATGTGGGCGATGTGTCCGTCCGGCCGCAGCAGGACCACGACGTCGCCGAAGCGTTCGCGCACCGTGTCGCCCGGATCGAAGTACGCGTGCGAACGCAGGTCCGAGTGCGGAGCGTCCCACCGGCTCACTACCACCTGCCGCAGACCAGCAGGCCCGTCAGCGGGGATGAACGGCCGGCGGCGCGCGTCGGTGAGGTGCAGCGCGACGAACGAGTCGCGGCACAGCTCGTGCAGGTGGACCGGGCCGCGCAGGCCGAAGACCCGCAGGTCCGGGGCTCGGTCGCCGACGCGCAACGGCCCGGTGCGCGTCATCGACCAGTCCGCGCCCAGCCGCACGCCGAGCAACGTCCGCGTCATCGCGTCCTGCCACCCCGCGACGGAGTCCGAGCGCCGGTCCATCACGGCACGGGCCGCCTCCGCGAGCGCGCCCGAACCGTGCACGGCCACCGGTTTCTGCTCGGCCTCGTAGCCGTCGAGCAAGGCCTCCGAAGCCCATCCGCGCAGCACCCACGCCAGCCGCCACGGCAGGTTGGACGCGTCGAGCACGCCGGTGTTCAGGCCCAGTGCCCACATCGGCGTGATCAGGTGCGCCGCGTCGCCCAGCAGGAACACGCGGCCGTCCCGCCACGACGACGCGACGCGGTGGTGCACGGTGTAGACGTTGCTGCCCAGCACCTCCAGCGAGTCGACGTCGCCGATGAAGTGCCGCGCCTTGTTCCGCAGCTCGTCCGGTCCGGGCTCGTCGCGGCCGGGCGCCAGCGGGAACACGAACCGCCAGCAGTGCGGCTGCCGCACGAGGACCATCCACTCCTCGCGGTCGCCGAAGTAGGCCAGGTACGGGTAGTCGCGCGGGTGGGCGATGTCGAGGTCGCACACCAGGTCGACCAGCATGTACCGCTGCTCCAGGGTGTGCCCGGTGACCTCGGCGCCGAGCCGTTCCCGCACGGTCGATCGTCCGCCGTCACACCCCAGCACGTACGCGGCCTCGAAGCCGACGATTCCGTCCGGAGTGGACAGTTGCAGCGTCACGCCGTTCTCGTGTTGTGCGAAGTCCACCAGCCGGTGTCCCATCCGCACCGTGCCGGGTGCGAGCATCGACGCGAGCACCGGCTCCAGTTCGTGCTGCGGAACGTTGACGACGAACGGAAACCGCGTCTCGCCGGCCAGCGCCGAGGTGAGCACGCTTCCGGTCGACTTCCCGGTCGCCCTGTCCACCTCGCCGATCTCGTCGAGCCGCAGCGACGCCTCCAGCACCGGTCCCAGCGCGTCGTACCGGTCCAGCACCTCCAGCGTGCGCGTCAGGATCGTGCCCGCTCTCGTGTCCGCCGACAGTTCGTCCCCGGCCTCGAAGACGACGACCGGGACACCGTGCGCGACCAGCCCCAACGCGGTGATCAGCCCGATCGGGCCCGCGCCGATCACGGCCACCGGACTATCGGACGTGTTCATCGGTCCTCCCCGACCTCTATGTTCGACCATGAGGGAGCCTTCGGGGGAGGGAACATGAGGAAAGCGTTTTCAGTCGTACTCGCCGTTCTGCTGGCCGTCACGGCCTGCGCGGCGCCGACCGGGCAGAAAGCTCTGCAGAAGGTCGACTACCTGACGTCGTTCGGCACGTTCGGCCGGGACGCCTACGTCTACGTGGCGAAGGAGAAGGGGTTCTTCGAGGAGGCGGGCCTGGACGTCACGATCACGCCGGGCACCGGCAGCGTCGACGTGCTGAAGCTGGTCTCGGCCGGTCGTGCCGACTTCGGCGTCGCCGACTTCACCGCCACCGCGATCACCACGGCGAAGGAGAAGCTGCCGGTCACCGTGCTGGCGGCGATCCAGCAACGGTCGCTGGCCGCGATCGTCGCGCTGGAGGGCAACGGGATCTCGACACCCGCCGACCTGGTCGGCAAGAAGATCGGTGACCAGCCCGGGTCGACGAACCAGGTGATGTTCCCGGTCTACGCGAAGGCGGCGGGCATCGATCCGGCGAAGGTCCAGTTCGTGCCGTCCGCTCCGCCCGCGTTGCCGCAGTTGCTGGCCGCCGGGCAGGTCGACGGGATCGGGCAGTTCGTCGTCGGCAAGCCGCTGATCGAGGCCGCGGCGAAGGGGAGGAAGGCGGTCGTGCTGCCCTACGGCGACCTGGTTCCCGATCTGTACGGCAACGCGCTGGTGTCGTCGAAGGACGTCGTGCAGAACAAGCCGGAGCTGGCGCGCACCTTCATGACGGCGCTGCTCAAGGGCCTTGAGTACTCGATCGAGCACCCGGCCGAGGTCGGCCCGATCCTCAAGAAGTACCAGCCGACCCAGGACGCGGACGTGGCCAGTGCCGAGGTCGGGCTGATGGCGCCGTACGTCAAGCCTGTGAACTACAGCGGTCGCGTGGGCGGGGTGACCGAGGCGCGCGTCGAGAAGATCGTCAGCACCCTCGTGGAGGCCGGTGCGATTCCGGCGGGATCGTTGGCGCCCGACGACTTCGTGTCCTTCGGGAGCTCGCCCAAGTGATCAGCCTGACCGGGGTCTCGCACTCCTTCGGCGGTGTGCACGCGCTCGACGGCATCGACCTGGAGGTGGGCGAGCACGAGTTCGTCGCGGTGATCGGGAGGTCGGGCTGCGGCAAGTCGACGTTGCTGCGGCTCGTCGCCGGCCTGCTCACGGCTGCGCGAGGCCGGATCCTGGTGGCCGGTTCGCCGGTCACCAGGCCGCGCAGGGACGTCTCGGTGATGTTCCAGCGGCCGGCGTTGCTGCCGTGGCGGACGGTGCTGGCCAACGTCCTGCTGCCGACCGAGATATTCGGCCTGGGCGATCAGCGGGACCGCGCGCACGAGCTGCTGGAACTGGCCGGACTCGGCGGGTTCGAGAAACGGCTGCCGCACGAGCTGTCCGGAGGAATGCAGCAGCGGGTGTCGCTGTGCCGGTCGTTGATCCAGAGCCCGCGGGTGATGCTGATGGACGAGCCGTTCTCCGCGTTGGACGCGATCACCCGCACCGAGCTTTCCGAGGAGCTGCAACGGGTTCAGCTCGCCCGGCCGCGCGCCGTCGTGTTCGTGACGCACTCCATCGACGAGGCCGTCCTGCTCGCCGACCGGATCGTGGTGCTCAGCCCGCGGCCCGGCCGGATCCACCGGATCGTCGACGTGGGTCTGCCGAGGCCGCGTGCGCTCGGCCAGGTCGAGCTCGACGAGGTGAGCCGGGAACTGCGCGGGCTCCTGGTGACCGCGTGAAGGCCGCGCTGCCGGTGCTCGGACTGCTGGCGATCATCGGGCTGTGGTGGCTCGCCACGATCGTGTTCGGGATCGAGCCGCTGCTCGTGCCCTCACCGGCCGACGTCGTCGCGTCGTTCCTGGAACTGCCCGGCTACCTGCTCGAACAGGCGCTGATCACGTTGTGGGAGGCCGTGTCCGGCTTCGGACTGTCCATTGTGATCGGTGTGCCGCTGGCGCTGCTGATCGTCGGGTCGAGCGTGCTGGAGCGGATGTTCTACCCGCTGCTGGTCGCGCTCAACGCCGTGCCGAAGGTCGCCATCGCGCCGATCGTGGTGGTGTGGTTCGGGTTCGGCATCTCCTCGAAGGTGCTCATGGTCGTGCTGGTGTGCATCTTCCCGATCGTCATCTCGACCGCGTCCGGCATGAAGTCGACGCCGAGTGAACTGGTCGAGCTGTTCCGGTCGCTCGACGCCACCCGCACGCACGAGTTCTTCAAGCTGCGCCTGTGGCACGCGTTGCCGCAGATCTTCGTCGGCCTGAAGGTGTCGATCACTTTGGCGGTCATCGGGGCGGTGATCGGTGAGTTCGTGGGCGCCGACGCCGGACTGGGCTACGTGATCACCGTGTCCGGCGGCAGCGCCGACACCTCGCTGGCGTTCGCGGCGATGACGCTGCTCGCGATCATCAGCGTCGCGCTCTTCTACGGCCTGACCTGGGCCGAGCGCAAGCTGGTGCCCTGGTCCGAGGAACACCGGGTGCTCTAGCGGGCCAGGCGGCCAGCAGTTCGCCGAGCAGCGCCCGTTCGCCCGGCGTGAGGTCGGCCGGATCGTCGGCGAAGTTCGCGCTCGAAGGGTTGTCCGAGACGCTGCGCCAGGAGGTCGAGCCGTTCAGCGTGCGCGTGCTCGTCGTGGAGCCGGGAGCGTTCCGCACCAAGGCCTACGCGGGGTTCCAGGACGAGCCGGTGCGCGAAACCGTTGACGCGTACACGGGTCTGGTGCAGGGCGTCCGCGCGACGTTCGCGGACCAGGACGGCAAGCAGCCGGGCGATCCCGAACGCGGGGTGCGGGCCGTGCTCGGCGGCGCCGCGTACGACGCCGCCGTCGCGATGCACGAGAGTGCACTGGCCGAGCTTCGCGAGAACGAGAAGCTCTCGCGCGGCGCGGACTTCTAGCTGGACGCGCCACCGGCGGCGAGGCGCATCAGGTCGGAGTCGAGGTCGATCGTCAGCTCGGTGCCGCCAGCACTGCCGTACTCGTGCTGGTAGCTGCCCCACGACTCGTCGCGCACGGTCTTCTCGAAGCCGGAGGTCATGAGCGCCACCAGTTCGAGGGCCGCGCGGTCGATGCGCTTGTTGAGGCCGTTGTCCTGCCAGTCCTCGGTCGAGGCGAACAGCGCCGTCGGCACCACGACCGTGCGCAGGTAGGCGAACAGTCCGCGCATCTGGTCGTCGACCACGAGCGCGTGCCGGGCGGTGCCGGCCGTCGCGGCGAGCACGACGGGCTTCGCGATCAGCAGGTCGTTGTCGAGGATCTGGAAGAACGACGTGAACAGCCCGCTCGCGCCCGCCTTGTAGACGGGGGTGCTCGCGACGATGCCGTCCGCGTGCCGCAGGGTCGCGATGGCGGTCTGCAGCTTCGGCCCGATGTGGTTGGACACCAGGGCGTTGGCGATCTCGGAGGCGAGCTCGCGCAGTTCGATCACCGTCGTGCCGACGGTCAGCGCCCGCTTGCTGGCGAGGGTGGTGACCCGTCCGGCGACGCGGTCGGCGAGCAGCCGGGTGGACGACGGGTCGCTCGTGCCGGCGGACACCACCACCAGCTGGAAGTTCTGGCCCATTACTCCTCGCTCTGGCTGAGCTTGCCGGTGATCACGGCGAGCTGTTCGAGTTCTTCCGGCGTCAGCACGTTCAGTGCGCGCGTGACGCTGCGTGCGTGCGGGCTGCCGATCTGCTTCTGGGTCTCCCGGCCCGCGGGGGTGAGCGACAGGCGCACACCCCTGCGGTCGCCGGGGTCGGGGCAGCGGTCGACGTAGCCGCGGTCGACCAGGCGGTCGACCATGCGGGACAGAGCGGGCTGGCTCAGCAGCACGTGGCGGTTCAGCTCACTCATCCTGAGCGGACTGTCGCACTTGGACAGCTGGTACAGCACGTCGTACTCCCGCATGGTCAGGTCGCCCCAGATGTCCTCCGCGTTGAACTGCTTCATCAACACGGAGTACGCCTTCATCAGGGACTCCCACGCCTCGTTGGCTCTGGTCACTGCGAGTCCTGGTACGGCGAGCCACCCGTGACGTTGTCACCCCGGTTGGCGTTCGGCTTGGGCTGGCGGACCGGACCGTCGCCGTACTTGTCCTTGACGCGCCCGGCGTGCGTCGGCGGCTTGGCGGTCTCGGGGTCCTGCCGCGCCTCCATCTCCTTGCGCAGCACCGGAACCACCTCCTCGCCGAGCAGGTCGAGCTGGTTGAGCACCATCTTGAGCGGCAGGCCGGCGTGGTCCATCAGGAACATCTGACGCTGGTAGTCGCCGAAGTGCTCGCGGAACGTCAGCGTCTTGTCGATGACCTCCTGCGGGCTGCCGACCGACAGCGGCGTCTGGTCCATGAAGTCCTCCATCCGCGGGCCGTGGCCGTAGACGGGAGCCTCGTTGAAGTACGGGCGGAACTCCTTGAGCGCGTCCTGCGACCGCTTCGCGATGTACGCCTGACCGCCCAGGCCGACGATGGCCTGCTTCTCCGTGCCGTGGCCGTAGTGCGCGTACCGCTGACGGTAGAACTTGATCAGCCGCATGTAGTGCTCTTTCGGCCAGAAGATGTTGTTCGCGAAGAACCCGTCACCGTAGAACGCGGCCTGCTCGGCGATCTCCGGCGTGCGGATCGACCCGTGCCACACGAACGGCGGCAGGTCGTCCAGCGGCCGCGGCGTGGAGGTGAAGCCCTGCAACGGGGTGCGGAACTTCCCTTCCCAGTCCACGACGTCCTCGCGCCACAACCGGTGCAGCAGGTTGTAGTTCTCGAGCGCCAGCGGCAGGCTCTGCCGGATGTCGGCGCCGAACCACGGGTAGACCGGCGCGGTGTTGCCGCGGCCCAGCATCAGGTCCATGCGACCCTTCGACAGGTGCTGCAGCATCGCGTACTCCTCGGCGATGCGCACCGGGTCGTTCGTGGTGATCAGCGTCGTCGCGGTGCTGACGATCAGCTTCTCCGTCTTCGCCGCGATGTGGCTGAGCAGCACGGCCGGCGCGGACGAGAAGAACGGCGGGTTGTGGTGCTCGCCGATCGCGAACACGTCGAGCCCGACCTCTTCGGCCTTCTCCGCGATCTGCACGATCGCGTCGATGCGCTCGGCCTCGCTGGGGGTCTCGCCGCTCACCGGGTCCCTGGTGATGTCGCTCACCGAGAAGATTCCGAACTGCACGGCACCCGCCTCCTTCTGATCTGTACTGCCTCATGACTAATGCGTTTGCATCTACTCTAACGCCTGGGGGCCCGATCCATTCCCATTACGCTGATCACATGTCACTGGGCGTGGGGGACGCCTGCTTCAGCTACGGCGGAGTCCCCGTTTTCGCAGGTCTGTCCCTTGTCGTTGCTCCCGGTGAGGCCGTCGCCGTCGTGGGGCCGAACGGCTCGGGCAAGTCGACGTTGCTGAAGTGCCTGGTCGGCGCGGAGGTGCTCGACTCGGGCAGCGTGCTGTTCGAGGGAGCTCCGGTGGACGAGTCGTCGGGCGCGTTCCGCGCCGCCGTCGCGTCACTGCTCGACGACGCCGACTACTTCCCGGACGTGTCCGTCGTGGAGCACCTGCGGCTGCTGGCGTGGCTGCACGCGTCCACTTCGGACGTCGCGGCGGTGCTGGCGGAGGTCGGGCTGACCTCGGCGGCCGACCAGCTGCCGCCGACGTTGTCCTCGGGGCAACGGCACCGGCTGGGGCTGGCGTCGTGCTTCGTGCGCCCGCGCTCGGTACTCGTGCTGGACGAACCGGAACAGCGCCTCGACACGGCCGGCCGCGCCTGGCTGCGCTCCCGTTTGCTGGCGGAGAGAGCAGCCGGGGTCGCTGTGGTGTTCGCGTCGCACGATCAGGAGCTGGTGGAGGCGGTGGCGTGCCGGACCGTCGCGCTGTGACCGCCGCTGCCGTCCGGCGCCGGTCGCGGACTCCTGAACCGTGGCGGTTCATGGTCGCCCGGCTGTACTCGCGGATCGTTCTGCTGTCGATCGCCGGGGCGGTCGGCTACGGCTGGGCGTACGCCGGGCTGACGAAGGCACCTCAGGCGGGGAGCGACTGGACCGCGCTCTGGCTGTCGGTGCTGGGCGCTACCGTGCTGTTGAAGGTGTCGCTGGCGTTCGGGCCGGTCTTCGTCGGCGCGGACCGGATGTTCTGGGTGCTGAGCTCGCCGGTGCCGCGTGGGGCCCTGTTGCGGCCTCGGCTCTTCGGGCTGCTCGGTGCCGGTGCCGCGGTGGGTGCGGTGTGGCCCGCTGTGGTGTTCGGGATCGTGGGGGCTGTTGTGCCGCCGTCGGTAGCCGGGGTTTTCGGGGCTGCCTGCGGGCTGGTCGTGGTGGCCGGGGCCGTGGTGGTGCAACGGGCTCGGGTGCGGCCGCAGGGGTGGTTGAGCGGGCTGGCCGGGCTGGCGGTGGTGGCGCTGCTGGTGCCTGCCGGGTGGTTCGGGGTGGCGGTGCCCTGGACGGGTGCTGCCGGCGAGCCGGCCTCGTTCGGCAGCGGCGTGATGTGGACCGCCTGGGGCGTGGCGATCGGTCTGGCGCTGGTGGCCGTGGCCTCCGTACGGCACCTGCGGCGGTCCGACCTCGCGAGTGGGGCGGCCCTGGCCGGTGTGGCGCGGGTGTCGGTGAGCTGGTTCGACCTCGCCCTCCTCGGCGCGGTCCTCGCCGAACGCCGTGCACGCACCCTCGGTCGCGTGAAATCGGCTCGGCTGGGCGGGATCGCGCCTCGCGGAGCAGGAGGGCCGCGCTCCCACGTCGCCGCTCTCGCCTGGACCGACGCGCTTCGCTTGCGCCGCAGCCCCAACGCCGTACTCGTCTGGGCCGCGCTGCTCCCGGTGCCGGCTCTCGTGGCGCTGGGCGGCGAGCCCGACGTGGCGCCCGCGGTTCACCTCGTCGCCGCGTTCCTGGCCACCGACCGGCTCGCCGCGGGCTTGAAGTTCGTGTGCCGTTCCCCGGCGATGCGCCGAGCCCTGGCGCTGCCGGATCGGGAGCTGCGGCTGGCGCACCTCGCGTTCCCCGCCGCGGGTGCCCTGCTGTGGTGCGCCATCACCACGGCCTTCACGCCACATGTGTCCGTGGTGAACGGGATCGTCTCGACAGTGGGTGCGGTGGCAGTCGTACATCGGATCGCTACGCGGCCGCCGGTCGATTACGGCGCCGCGATCGTCAGCTTCGGGATGTACGGGCCGACACCGGCCGGTCTGATCGTCCAGCTGAGTCGTGGACCGGCCCTGCTGACAGCGCTCGCCGTGCTGCAGATGTTGCTGTAGGGCCACAGGCCGACGAGGTGCGCGCGGTCGCCGGCGAATGGAGGGCGCGACCGATCCCGCGCGGTACTTCGAGTTGCGCTGTCGGGGGGACCGGCGCGCCTTCTACCGGCCCCTGTTCGACCCCGCTGACGGCGCGCGGTGGCCGGCCGCGCGCCGCGACGCCATGGCGCGGATCATCGGGGAGTCGGAGTGGTCCGAGAACCTGGTGCTGCGCGGCAGCGCCTTGGTGCGCGAGTTGCTGCGGCCCGAGCTGCGCCACCGCGCGGACGAGTTCGGACCGGCTTCCGTGCTGGAGCTCGGCCACGCCGACTGGGACAACGCCCCGACCGAGCTGCCCGTCACCAGGGAGGACGAATCCGTTCTCCCCGCAACGGATCGCGGCTGCCCCGCGTTAGCCGAGCAACGTCGCCACGCGTTCCGCGGTGGCCACGCTGGACTGCGGGTTCTGGCCCGTGACGAGCCTGCCGTCCACGATCACCGTGCTCGACCACGGCTCACCCGGCGCGAGCCGCGCGCCGAGTTCGGCCAGCCTGCCCGCGACCGAGTAGGGGACGTTCAGGCCGCCCTGGAGCTCCTCCTCGTCGCTGAACACCGCGATCTCCTTGCCGGTGAACACGAACGTGCCGTCCGCGCGGACCGCGCTGAGCAGCCCGGCCGGTCCGTGGCACAGCGCCGCGACGACCTTGCCGTTGTCGTGGAAGTCCGCGAGCAGCTCGCCCAACGAGGTGTCGACCGCCAGGTCGGCCATCGGACCGTGTCCGCCGGGCAGGTAGATCGCGTCGAAGTCGGCCGCGTTCATCGACGCCAGCACCGCCGGAGCGCGCAGGTCCTCCAGCGACGCGACGGCGTCGTCGAACCTGCCGTCGAGGCTCGCCTTGTCCACGGTCGGCACCACGCCGCCCGGTGTGGCCAGCGTGACCTCGACGCCGGCCTCCCGCAGCACGCGCACGGACTCCACGACCTCCTCGGCCCAGTACCCCGTGGGGTGGCTCGACCCGTCCGCCAGCGTCAGCGAGTCGGCGCCGGTCACGACCATCAGTAGCTTCTTCATGTGCCCCAGGACATCACAGATCAGCAGAACGCGACGGCTGAGCTATAAGATGACTTATGGCTGCGAGGGTGACGGACCTGGATCTGCTGGCGACGTTCCTGGAGATCTACCGAGGCGGCTCGCTGACCAGCGCGGCCGCCAGGCGGGGGCTCACCCAGCCGGCGGTGAGCGGGCAGCTCGCCAAGCTGGAGAAGGAGCTCGGCGCGCCGCTGTTCGTGCGGGGCAGTCGCGGCGTCACACCCACACCGCGAGCCGACGACCTGGCCCGGCGCGTCGGCACGCACCTCGATCAGCTCCGGTCCGCCCTCGGCCCCGCACCGGCGCTCGAAGGCACGGTGCGGCTCGGCGGAGCGGCCGAGTTCATGGCCACCCGCGGCATGCCCGCGCTCACCCCGCTGACCCGGCGCGGCCTCCGCCTGGAGATCACGCTCGGCCTGGCGAACGACCTCCTCGCCGGGCTGAAGGCCGGGCAGCTCGACCTCGTGCTGTCGTCGGTCCGTCCGGGAGCGGGCCTCACCGCGACGCCGTTGACCGACGAGGAGTTCCTGCTGGTCGGGCCGCCACTGCTGGCCAGGACCGTGGACCAGCGGTTGCTCGCGCGGGATCCGGCGCGCGCCCTCGAACACCTGCCGCTCGTCGCCTACTCCGGTGAGCTGCCGATCATCCGGAGGTACTGGCGCAGCGAGTTCGGCGCACGACCGAAGAACGCCACCGCCGTCGTCGTGCCGGACCTGCGTGCCGTGCTGGCCGCCGTGATCGCCGGTGCGGGCGTGTCGGCCCTACCGCGCTACCTCGCCGAACCCGCGCTCGCCGCCGGATCCGTCGAACAGCTGCACCACCCGGAGATACCCCCGCTCAACACCCTCTACGTCGTCACGCGCGGTATGACGACCCCGGCCACCGACGTGGTCGTGGAGCATCTGAGGTCACGCGACTGGGGCGCCCTTTAGACGCTGCGGAGAACCGAGACCACGATGCCGAGGATCACGGCCTGGTCGCCGTCGATGACCGGGTAGGCCTCGTTGCGCGGTTCGAGGAACACGTGGCCGTTGCGGCGCTGGTACACCTTCACCGTCGCCTCCTCCTCGATCATCGCGGCGACGATCTGCCCGCTGTAGGCCTCGTGCGTCTGCCGCACCACGACGGTGTCACCGTCGCAGATCGAGGCGTCGATCATCGAGTCGCCGCGCACGCGCAGCGCGAACATGTTGCTGCCCCGGCCGACCAGCCCGCGAGGCAGGTTCAGCACCTCGTCCACGTGTTCGATGGCGGAGATCGGCGTACCGGCGGCGATGTCGCCGACGACGGGCACGGAGATCGAGTCCTCCGAGACCGTTCCCGGCGCCAGCGGCGCGCCGCTCAGGAAGGCCCGCACGTCCATCGGTCGCGTCACGGAGCCGCCGCGCTTGAGGAAACCCTTGTCCTCCAACGACGACAGGTGCTTGGACACGCTGGAGGACGACTTGAGGCCGACCGCCTCGCCGATCTCGCGGGTGCTGGGGGAGTAGCCGTGCTCGACGACCCAGTCGCGAATGGCGACCAGGATCCTCTGCTGGCGCTCCGGCAGCTCCGTCGTGTCGAGCTCAAGATCGTCGTAGGCGGTCATCGGCCAGATACTAGTAATGGGGTTGCGGACACGATCGGGTGGCCGTTCGATCATGTGATGACCTCTGCCTGGGTAGGAGAGCTCGTCCGGCTGCGCGGCGTCGAGCCGGAGGACTGGGCGGCCTTCCACCGGTTCGACGACAACACGGACGAGATGCGCAGGGCGGACCGCGTCCATCCGCCGCGATCCGCTGCCGGGCAACGGGAATGGGCGCAGAAGCGGGCGTTGATGGAGCCGGTGGACGACAGGATGATGCTCGCGGTCGAGTCGCTGGCAGACGGTGCGTTGGCCGGGATGGTGACGACCAGCGAGATCGACCATCGCGCGGGACGGTTCATGTACGGGGTCGCGATCGGCACCGAGCACAAAGGACGCGGCTACGCGACGGAAGCCGTGCGCCTGCTGCTGAACTTCATGTTCGGCGAGCGGCGGTTCCACAAGTGCGAGGCGAGCGTCTGGGCGTTCAACGACGCCTCGATCTCGTTGCACCGCAAGCTCGGCTTCACCGAGGAGGGCAGGCTGCGGGACCACGAGTTCTTCGCCGGCCGCCACCACGACGTGGTGCTGTTCGGGATGACGGCCCCCGAGTTCGCGGCCCGGCACCCGTACCCGAGCGAGATCTGATCGCCTGCTCCACGATGTGGCGGTGAGCACACGTCGGGAACGCTCCTGGGGCCTGCGACCAGGTAGGTCTGTGCGAACCCAGGTGGCGCCCGTGGCGCTGACACCAGAAGTGGCGCCGGCCGTGCTGGACGAGGCCGCGCTGCTGGAGCTGTACGAGTCGACGGCCGAGCGGTTGCACCGCTACGTGGCCAGGCGGGTCGGTGCCGACACCGCGCAGGACGTGGTGTCCGAGGCGTTCCTGGTGCTGTGGGACCAGCGCGCCGGGCAGACCTACGAGGCCGATGCGATCCGCGCCTGGCTTTACGGCGTGGCGACGAACCTGCTGCGCGGCCACGTCCGTGCCGAGGAACGCAAGCTGCGGGCGTGGAGCAAGGAGTACGCGGCCCGCACCGACGAGGCCGACATCGGCGACAGGGTGAGCGCCGCGGCGGACGCCGACGTGCTCGCCGGCCCGCTCACCGCCTGGCTCGCCGAACTGCGCGTCGAGGAACGCGAGGTGCTGCTGCTGCACGCGTGGGCGGACTTCACGCCCACCGAGATCGCCGTGGCACTCGACGTCCCCGTGGCCACCGTGCGCACTCGTCTGCACCGTGGCCGCGCACGGCTGCGCACCCGCCTTGTCGCGACCGACTACGACTTCACCGAGGACAGCCATGTCTGAGCCCACCCAGCCCGAGACCCTCGACCGAGTGCTCGACGCCGCCCTGTCGCGGGCCGGCGACGAGCCCGTCCAGTTCGACGTGGCGGCAGGCAAGAACGCTTTGGCCGCAGCCCTGAAATCACGCGCCGAAGTGACCGAACCGATCACTGCCGAACCTCAGCCGCGCCGCCGGGTCCGCTGGCTCGCCGCCGCGGCCGCCGTGGTCGTGCTGACCGGCGGTGGCCTGGCCGCGTCGACCGTCGACCTCACCGGCGTCGGCAGCAACTCCGTGAGCGCCTCCGAGGAGCTGACCAAGGCCGCGGACCTGGCCTCCCGCGTGGTCGACCGGCCGCTCGCCCCCGGCCAGTTCCGCTACGTGCGCAGCCGCTACGAGGGCATCACCGTGGAGCTCGGCTCCACGAAGGCGACCTACAGCGAGATCGTCCAGGAGCAGTGGATTCCCGCCGACCGCCGCGACGAGTGGCTGTTCCGCAACCAGAACGTCTCGGCGAAGTGGCTGGAAGGGCACGAGGGGGACGGCCTGCCGGACTCCGGATCGGCGTTCAAGAACGGTGAGGAGTTCCGCGGCAAGTGCGGCAACTACCCGTACTTCGCCGAGGGGCAGCCGGACCGCTGCACGAACGGCACGTTCCACAACCCGACGCCGGAGTTCGTCGCGGCGCTGCCGAAGGACCCGGCGGCACTGCTGGCCAAGCTGAAGGAAGCGGGACAGGCCGGCGACTCGGGCGCGTTGCTGCAGGCCGGTGAGGCGCTCAACTCGGGGCAGTACCCGGCAGAGGTGCGGGCGACCATCTTCCGCGCGCTCGCCCTGTTGCCCGGCCTGGTCGTCACCGACAAGAAGGCCAACCTCGACGGCAAGGAAGGCGTCGCGCTCGGCATGAAGTACTACGACGACTTCACCGAGATCATCATCGATCCGGAGAACGGTGACTACATCGGTCGCCGGGCGACCGTCGCCGAGGACATGCCCGACGACAAGGGCGGCCTGGAGAAGGGCACCGTCCGCAGTTCCTCCGCGGTGACCACGAAGATCGTGGACGCGCAGGGCGCCCGCTAGTGGTGTGGCCGGAATGTTGCCGGGCGAATTCGCGGTCAGACGGCCGCGAGGTGCCCTGCTGAGCGTGAATTACCCAGCCAACTTTCTGGGTCACGCCACCAGCTTCTCCCGCCGTTCGGGGCGCGGGAGAGACATGCAACCCTGGGGTTGCGCATCCTCGGGGGGATGTGCAACTCTGGGGTTGCACTTATTGGCGGAGTTGGGAGTTGTCGTGAGCGTGGACCGGATCGAACGCGAGACCGTGATCGAGGCGCCGCTGGCGCGGGTCTGGCAGCTGGTGACCGAACCGGGGTTCTGGGTGGCCTCCCAGCCGTCCGGTACCGCCGTCGAGGGGGAGACGACCCTCTGCAAGAACGAGCAGTACGGCGACTTCCCCGTGCGGGTCGTGACCGTGACGCCGCAGAGCTACGTGTCCTACCGCTGGGCCAGTGCGTTCCAGGGGAAGGAGCTGGGCGCGGACAACACGACGCTGGTCGAGTTCACCCTCACGCCCGAGGGGTCCGCGACTCGGTTGAAGGTCGTGGAGAGCGGGTTCTCCCAGCTCGCGGGCTCGGAGGAGCTGCGCGCGAAGGCGCTCCGCGACAACACGGGCGGCTGGCCCGAGGTGCTCGACGCGTTCGCGAAGAAGGCCGAAAGCTAAGTTGAGCGCGTGCCCAAATCAGCCGACCGAGGCCGCCGCACCCGTGAACAACTGATCGACGCCGCCGCTGGACTGGTGGGCGAGGTCGGCTGGGGTGCGGTGACCACGCGGCTGGTCGCGGAACGGGCGGGCGTCAATGCCGCGCTCGTGCACTACCACTTCTCGTCGGTGCAGGAGCTGCTGTCGACGGCCGCGCTGCAGTTCGCCGCGAAGGCGCTGGCCGAGTCCGCGCAGGCGCTGCGATCGGTGTCGCCGGCCGAGGGCGTCGAACGGATCTTCGCGGACCTGACGCGCTTCACCGGCGCGGATCCCGAGTCGTTGCTGCTGGCCGAGGCGTTCCTGGCCGCGCACCGGCTGCCCGAACTGCGGACGGGGCTGTCGGCGCTGGTCGCGGAGTTCCGGACGCGGGTCGCCGAGTGGTTGCGCGAGGCGGGCGTGCGGGACGCCGACGCGGTGGCGTTGTTGCTGGGCGCGGCCATCGACGGGCTGGTGCTGCACCGCGCGCTGGACTCGTCAGTCGACTTCCGCGTGGCGGCGGGCCCGTTCCGGCGCCTCGTCGCGGGCTGACCAGCGGGGCTCGCCACCGGCCTCGGCGAACGCGGTCAGCGCCTCGACCAGCCCGTGCCGCAGGTGCTCCGGCATGCGCGCGACGATCCTGCCGATCTCGGCACGACGGCGGGCCATCACCTCGGTCACGACCCGGCTGCCCTCGTCGCTCGCCACGACCACGACCTCGCGTTTCGTCGCGGGGTTCGGCGCGCGGTCGACCATGCCGGACGTGATCAGGCGGTCGATCATGCGCTTGGCCGTGGACGGGTTGACCTCCAGGAGGTCGGCGAGCGCGGTGAGACTCATCGGGCCGCGGCTGTCGAGCAGGACGACCATCCTGAGCTGCGGCAGCGTGAGCGTCTCCTCGACGGCCGCGAGCGATCGCGCCGACACGGCCACCAGCAGGCGGGACGCGGTGAGGACAGCGTCGGTCAGGTCATCGGCATCGCTCACCCGCCTAGTTCTACAGGGCCCGCCCGAGGTAACGAAACGATAAACATTGCACTGTGCAACGGTCGGTGGGTCGCGGTCTGTCCGTACCTCTCGGCATGCGGATACTCCTCGTCGCTTTGCTGGCATCGCTGCTCGGCGCGCAGCCCGCGTTCGCGCAGCAGGATCTGGGACCCGGCTACGTCCAGACCCAGTTCGGGCCGATGGGTCCGGCCGGGCGCGACCTGCTGCAGAAGGTGGCGCTCGCGGGGCTGTGGGAGGGGCCTGCCGGGCGGATGGGCCTGGACAAGTCGGCCAATCCGAAGGTGCGGGAGGCGGGCCGGCACCTGATCGAGGGGCACGCCGACCTGGACCGGCGCACCGTCGAGCTCGCCCGCACGCTGAACGTCCAGTTGCCGACGCGGCCCAACGAGTCGCAGCAGGGCTGGCTCGACGAGATGACGGCAGCGCCCGCGCGCAGTCCTGAGTTCGACCGCGTGTTCGCGAACCGGCTGCGGGCGGCGCACGGCGTGGTCTACAAGTTCCTGGCCAGCGTGCGCACCGGCACGCGCAACACGGCGATCCGTGACTACGCCAAGGTCTGCATGGACACCGTGCTCGACCACATGACGGTGCTCGAAGCCACCGGGATGGTCGACTTCGCCGACACCGAGGCGATCCCTCTGGCCCTGGTCGCGCAGCCTTCCTCGGTCGCGCCTCCTGCTCCCGTGGGGGTGCCGCAGCAGAACACCCAGTACTCCCAGCAACAACAGCAGCAGGGCGACGGCGTCCCCGACGGCCTCATCGGACTGGGTGTGTTGGCGCTGGTCGTGGCCGGTCTGTGGTTCTGGACCGGTGGGCGGAGCAGTCGCCGGATGCATCCGTAGTGCTAGATTGGGCATATGCCCAAGTCGAATGCCCAACAACGAGCGTTGATCGTGGGAGCGGGGATCGCCGGACTCACCTCCGCGTGGTGGCTGGAGCGCGCGGGGTGGAACGTCCTGGTGGTGGAGAAGGCGCCGTCGTTCCGCGCGGGCGGCTACATGATCGATTTCTTCGGTCCGGGTCACGAGGTCGCGCGGCGGATGGGGCTGCTGCCGGCGTTGCAACGGCGGCGGGCGCCGATCTCGTCGGTGACCAGCGTGGACGCGGCCGGTCGCCGGCGGAGTGAGATCTCCACGGCTGCCTACGAGGCGGTCGCGGACGGAGTGATCAGCCTGTTGCGCGGTGATCTGGCCTCGGTGATCCGTGACGACGTGCGGGCTTCGATTCGTTACGGCACCACGGTTTCCGCGGTCGACGACGGGCGGGTGACGTTCTCGGACGGTTCGTTCGGTGAGTTCGACCTGGTCGTGGGTGCGGACGGTGTGCGTTCACGGGTCCGGGAACTGGTGTTCGGGCCTTCGTTCGTGCGGTACCTGGGGCATCACACGGCGGCGTTCTCGTTCCGGGATCCCGAGCTGAGCGCCCGGATCGGCTATCGCTACCAGATGCTGACCGTGCCGCACCGGATGATCGGCTGCTATGCCGTGCGGGACGGTTCGATGGCCGCGCTGATGCTCTACCGGTCTTCCTCGCCGGAGCTGCCCGCTGATCCGGTGGCGGAGTTGCGGTCGCGGTTCGGTGACCTCGGCTGGGTCACACCCTCGCTGCTTTCCGTTGTGCCGGAGGACGTCTACTACGACGAGGCGTCCCAAGTGGACATGCCGGTGTGGCATCGCGGCAAGGTCGTGCTCGTCGGTGACGCGTGCGGGGCCGTCTCGCTGTTCGCCGGTCACGGGGCGTCGCTCGCGATGACCGGTGCCTGCGTGCTGGCGGAGGAGTTGTCTTCCGGCTTCGACGGCGCCTTCGACCGCTATCAGGCGCGGATGAAGCCCGCGGTGGAGCACACCCAGGCGTTCGGGCGGCGGTTCATCGGCTGGATGGCGCCCTCGTCGGCGTGGCGGATCACGTTGCGGGACATGGCCTTCCGGCTTTCTGGTCTGCCCGTCGTGCGGAACCTGATCCGTGGCTCGGTCATGCCGGACGTCGACGGGGTGCTCACGCCCGCGGCACCCGCAGGCACAGTCGCCTGAGCACCTCGCGTCAACGGGTGTCATAGGCCTCGCGGTTGGTGAGCACTTCGGCGATGTGCTCCTCGGCCCACTGGCACAACGCGAGCAACGGCGCGTGCAGCGTGAACCCGAGCTCTGTCAGCTCGTACTCGACGCGTGGCGGCACCTCGGCGTGCACGTGCCGGGTGACGAGCCCGTCGCGTTCGAGGTCTCGCAGGGTCTCGGTGAGCACCTTGCCGCTGATGCCGTCGAGCCGCGTCCTCAGGTCGCCGAACCGCATGCGTCCGTTGCCCAGCACCGACACCGCCATCGCCGTCCACTTGTTCGCGATGCGTGCCAGGCTCGAGCGCGACGGACAGGTGGCCAGGAGGACGCTCCAGTCCGGCATGGTCTGTGACATGGCGCACATCCGTCCATTAGTTACGTTGAGGTAATTGGTTACTTTTGGTGAGCATAGGTCAACCGCAACGAAAGGGAGACCCATGACCACCCCGCTCGCCGTCGCCACCACCTACTTCGAGGCCCTTGAGTCCGGTGACTTCGCCACCGTCGCCGCCCAGTTCGCCGACGACGTCGTGTGGCACCAGCCCGGCGACAACCGCTTCTCGGGCCTGCACCGCGGCGGCGAGGCCGTCGGAGCCATGATCGGCGGCATGATGTCCGTGTCCGAGGGCACGTTCTCGTTGAAGCGCAACGCCCCGTTGATGGTGAACGGCGACACGGTGGCCGCGACGGTGCACTGGACGGCCAAGCGTTCCGGTGCGGAGATGGACGGCGTCGGCGTCGACCTGATGCGCGTGGCCGGTGGCAAGGTCGTCGAGGTGTGGCTGTTCACGGCCGACCCGGCGGAGGAGGACGCGTTCTGGGGCCGGGGGTGATTTCGGCGCGTCCCGCCACCCGATCGGGCTAGATCACGACAGACTGTGCGGCGTGGAACGGGATCGCAGGTGGACGGACAAGGGTGAGGCCATCGGGCACGGCGTGAGCTGGCTCGCGCGGTGGAGTCTGCGGACGGCACTGGCCGCGCTCGGCTTCTGGATGGTGTTCTGGCTGATCGGGACGCTCTGGGTGGTCGTCATGCCCGTGCTGCTCGGGCTGCTGATCACGACCGTGCTGTGGCCGCCGGCGCGCTGGATGATGACGAAGGGGCTGAACTCGGCGCTGGCGGCGACGATCGTGCTGATCGTCGGGCTCGGCGTGCTGGGCGGGGTCATCGCGGCCATCTCGTCGTCGATCGCGTCCGGTGTGCCGGAGATCGCGCAGAGCGCGCAGAAGGCCGTCACGCAGCTGCAGGACTGGGCGTCCGGGCCGCCGTTCAACCTGAAGGGCAGCGACCTCGACCGGCTCATCTCGCAGGGCGTCGAGCAGATCAAGTCCAGCATCGGGTCGATCGCCGGCGGGCTGCTGACCGGGGCGGGCGCGGTGACGTCCGGTGTCGTGACCGGGCTGGTGGCGCTGCTGCTGGCGTTCTTCTTCGTCAAGGACGGCTCGCGGTTCACGCCGTGGGTGCGCGGTGTGATCGGTGAGCGCGCCGGCGGCCACGTGACGACGGTGCTGGAGCGGGTCTGGGTGACGCTCGGCAGCTTCATCCGCAGCCAGGCGATCGTGTCGCTGATCGACGCCATCTTCATCGGGGCGGGCCTGCTCATCCTCGGCGTGCCGCTCGCGGTCCCGCTGGCCGCGCTGACGTTCCTCGGCGGCTTCATCCCGATCATCGGTGCGTTCATCGCCGGTGCGCTGGCCGTGCTGGTCGCTTTGGTGAGCAACGGCCTGACCACGGCCATCATCATGCTGATCATCGTCATCGTGGTGCAGCAGGTCGAGGGCAACGTGCTGCAGCCCATCCTGCAGTCGCGCAGCCTGCGCCTGCACGCGGCGGTCGTGCTGCTCGTCGTCACGGCGGGCACGTCGCTGTACGGCATCGCGGGCGCGTTCTTCTCCGTCCCGGTCGCCGCCGCGGTGGCCGTCGTGGTGCGATACCTGGGCGAAGTGATCGAGGCTCGGTCCGTAATGGTTACGTCACAACCTGACGGGGATGAACCAGGCGAGACCGAACGTTCTCCTGAGTGAACCCGAGAAGAGGAGTGACACTGTGACGGAGAAGGCTGTTCTCGCGGGCGGCTGTTTCTGGGGCATGCAGGACCTGTTCCGCCGCCACCCCGGCGTCGTCTCCACGCGCGTCGGCTACACCGGCGACCCCAGCACGCCGAACGCCACCTACCGCCGCCACGGCAACCACGCCGAGGCCATCGAGATCACGTTCGACCCCGAGCAGCTCAGCTACCGGCAGATCCTGGAGTTCTTCTTCCAGATCCACGACCCGTCGACCCGCAACCGCCAGGGCAACGACATCGGCGCCGGCTACCGCTCGGCGATCTTCTACACCGACGACAGTCAGAAGCAGGTCGCGGAGGAGACGATCGCCGCGGTCGACGCCTCCGGCAAGTGGCCGGGCAAGGTCGTCACCGAGGTCACCCAGGAGTCGGACTTCTGGCTGGCCGAGCCCGAGCACCAGGACTACCTGGAGCGCTACCCGAACGGCTACACGTGCCACTACGTGCGGCCGGAGTGGCAGCTCGGCGAGCGTTGATCGAGATCGTCGCGCTGCACGTCTCACCCGTGCACGCCTTCGAGGGCCGTCCGTCGGACGGCCCTCGTCCCGATCCCGGGCCTGTCTCGCGTTCTCGCGTGGAGGTCCGGGCAGGGCTGGGCATTGTCGGTGACCGGTACTTCAACCACCCCGCGCACCGCAACGCCTCCGTCACGTTCATCGCGGCCGAGTCGCTCGACCCGTGGCCGGTGGACCCGCTGCTGGCGCGCCGGAACGTCGTCGTGCGCGGGTTCGACGTGGACTCGTTGCCGCGTGGCGCCGTGTTCAGCCTGGACAGCGGGGACGGGCCGGTGCGGTTCGAGGTGCATCGGCCGGCGAACCCCTGCGCCTGGATGGATCAGGTCATCGCTCCGGGCGCGTTCAGGGCGTTGCGGGGGAAGGGCGGGATCCGGTGCGTGCCGCTGGACGACGGGGTGCTGCGGACCGGGAAATCCACCGTGGTCATAGTGAGCGCATGAAGTGGTTGCGCCGCAAGCCGACGATCATCACGGCGGTTGGCCTCACCTTGGTGCTCGTCGTCGCCGCAGCGCTGTGGAACGTCGCCGGCGCCCGCACGTTCCAGTTCTTCGGTGACCTGGTCGACCGCGTCGAGACCAACGAGAAGCTCGTGGCCCTGACCTTCGACGACGGCCCCGATCCCGCCGGCGCCCAGCAGGTCCTGGACCTGCTGAAGGCCGAGGACGTCCCGGCCACGTTCTTCCTCATGGGCCGCGACCTGGAGAAGCACCCGGAACTCGGCAGGCAGATCGCGGACGCGAAGCACGAGATCGGCAACCACACCTTCAACCACCAGCGCATGATCGGCGTTCTGCCGAGCACGGTGGCGAAGGAGATCGAGGACACCGACGCCCAGATCCGCAGGACCGGCTACAGCGGCGAGATCCACTTCCGCCCGCCCAACGGCAAGAAGCTCTTCGCCCTGCCGCACTACCTGAAGGAACACGACCGCACGACGGTCATGTGGGACGTGGAACCGGACTCCGAAGGCACGCCCACCGCGCAGCAGATCGCCCAGCAGACCCTGGCGGAGACCAAGCCGGGCTCGATCATCCTGCTCCACCCCATGTACGCGAGCCGCGAGCAGACCCGGCAGGCGCTCAAGCCCGTGATCACCGGGCTGAAGGAGCGCGGTTACCGGTTCCTCACGGTGTCCGCACTCCTCAACAGCCGCTAGATCAGGTCGGCCAGCTCCACCCGGCGCAGGAACTCGCCGCGCACCCGGTCCGCCACCGCGTTCACGACCTCGGCACCGTCGGAGGAGGGGTCGATGTGCACCCGGAACGGCGGCTTCGTGGCACCGACCACGTCCACGATCGCATCGGCCACGGCGCCCACATCCGCCCACGACGGCTCCAGTTCGGCGAGACGGCCACCGACCTGGTCCATCAGACCGGGGTAGAACTCCTCGTACTCGGCGGCACGCGAGGTGTCGGCGGCGGTGCCGCTGTGCGCGAAGTGGTTGGTGCCGTGGGTGAAGGCGCCCGGCACGACGATCGTGGTCTCGATGCCGAACCGCAGCAGCTCGGCGCGGTAGGAGACGGCGACCGCGTCCATCGCCGCCTTGGCCGCGAAGTACGGGGCCAGGTACGGGGGAGTGCCGCCACGCGTCGAGCTGGAACCCACCCACACCACGTGGCCGGAACGCTGACCGCGCAGGTGCGGCAGGGCGGCGCGGTTCACGCGCTGGGTGCCCAGGACGTTGACGTCGTACAGGGCCGCGTACTGCTCCGGCGTGAAGGCCTCGGCCGGGCCGGTGACCATGTGGCCGGCGTTGTGCACGACGACGTCCAGACGCCCCTGGTCCGCGATGATCGACGCGATCGCGGCGTCCGCGGACTCCTGTGACTGCACGTCGAGTTCGACGGAGTGCACGTCGGCCTTGTTCTCTGCCCCGAACGTCCGAAGCTCCGCCACAGCAGCCGAGTTGCGGCCCGAGGTTTCCCGCATTCCCGCGTAGACGGTGTGGCCGGCGAGCGCCAGCCTGCGGACCGCCAGCGCGCCGAAACCGCTGGACGCTCCCGTGACGACGATGACCTTGCCCATCAGATGATGCCTCCGTTCGCACGAATGGTCTGGCCGTTGATCCAGCGGGCCGGGCCCGCCAGGAAGGAGATGACCTCCGCGATGTCGCCGGTCGAGCCGAGCCGCTCCAGCGGCGGCTGCTTCGCGAGGGTGTCGATGGTCGCCTGGTCCTTGCCGTCGAGGAACAGGTCCGTGGCGGTGGGGCCGGGGGCGACGGTGTTCACGGTGATGTCGCGGCCGCGCAGCTCACGGGCCAGGATCAGGGTCAGCGCCTCGACGCCGCCCTTCGACATGGCGTAGGCGCCGTACTGGGGGAAGCGCAGGCCCACCACGGACGACGAGACGTTGATGATCGCGCCACCGTCGCGCAGCCGGCGTGCGGCCTGCTGGGACACGATGAACGTGCCGCGGGCGTTGGTGCGCATGATGCGGTCGAACGTGTCGAGGTCCATGTCCGCGACGGTGCCGAGCGGCATGATGCCCGCCGAGTTCACGACGACGTCCACGCCGCCGAAGGTCTCCACGGCCAGTTCGAACGCGGCGGTGACGGCTTCCTCGTCCCCGACGTCCGCCTGCACGGCGACGGCCTGGCCCCCGTCGGACTTGATCTTCTCGACGGCCTCGTCGGCCGCGGTCCTGTTGCCGGCGTACACGATGACGACGGCCGTTCCGTCGGCGGCGAGACGCTCGGCGGCAGCCCGTCCGATGCCCCTCGATCCGCCGGTGACGATCGCAACGCGAGTCATAGCGACACTCCTAGCTGGTGTTTCCGTCGTTACCTAAATCAACGTAGCACTGATATCGAATCAGCGCTACCACTGATGTGTTATCGTCGTTACATGGACACGAGAGAGCGTCTGGTGAAGGCCGCGGCCGACCTGCTCATCGAGGGCGGCAAGGAAGCGGTGTCCACGCGCGCGGTCGCCTCGGCGGCCGGGGTGCAGGCGCCGACGCTGTATCGGCTGTTCGGCGACAAGGACGGGCTGCTCGACGCCGTGGCGGCGTTCGGCTTCTCCGACTACCTCGCGACCAAGCACGCGATGGGCGCCAGCGACAACCCCGTGGACGACCTGCGCCGGGGATGGGAGCTGCACATCGGCTTCGGCCTGGCGCGGCCCGCGTTCTACCTGCTGATGTACGGCGAGCCGCGCAGGCGTCCGGCGCGACTGGAGGCGGACGCGATGCTCCGCGAGATCATCAGCCGCATCGCGTCGGCGGGCCGGTTGACGGTCCCCGTCGAGCAGGCGGCGCAGTTCGTGCACGCGGCGGGCATGGGCGTCGTGCTGGCGTTGATCGCGACGCCGGAGGAGGACCGCGACCTGGAGCTGATCACGTTCTCACGGGAACAGGTGATCAGGGCGATCACGACGGACGTGGCGCCGGACGAGCCGACGGACATCCCGAGCCGGGCGATCGCGCTGAGGGTGGCACTGGAAGAGGACCCGCCCCTGATGCTGTCTCCAGCGGAACGGGTCCTCTTGGCCGAGTGGTTGAACCGTGTGGCGAAATAGCTACGCGTTCGGGTCGAACGCGATCCCGGAGGGCTTGGCCTGACCGAGGTTGTAGTTGAACGCGCTGTCCTTGATCGCCAGGGACGCGCTGCCGAAGTTCGCGTTCACGAGCTTGTCGCGCACGCCGGCGGGGAAGCGGTCCCAGCTGACCAGGGCGGGGTACTGGTAGACCCCGTAGTGGTTCTCCGCCTGCTCGCCCGCACCCGCGAGCCGGAAGCAGTGCGTGCTGGCGCCGTCCTTGTGGTAGATGATCTTCGGGTGGGTGCCTTCCCACTGCACGTTGGCACGCGGGTGGGTCTTGTACTTGCCGTGCTCCGAGGTCGAGACGAACTGGGCCACGTCGTTCTGCACCCAGACGATCACGTGCTCGATGTCGTGGCGGTGGCCGCAGCAGTCGATCAGCGGCACGGCCTGGTCCTTCTCGAAGTACAGGTCGTACAGGTAGGCGCACCAGCCGTTGTTGCACTTGGAACGGCTGTAGGAGTTGGTGTTGTCCAGGTCGGACCTGTCGTGGCAGTTGCCGTTCAGCGCGCCGGAGTTCTTCAGGCCGGGCGCGATGTCACCGGTCGGCGAGATCGCCGGGGTGGGGTAACAGCCGTCGCCGTCGTAGTCGAACGCCGGTTGCCACTTGCCGTCGGCCGCCTCGTAGTTGGCGGGGATGGCCCGGGGCGGGTCAGCGAGCGCGATGCCGGGGAACAGTGCCGTGATCAGCAGTGCGCCGGCGAGCGCGGTCAGGAGCTTTTTCCTCAACTTCAGGCCTCCGGGGTGCAGGGGAGCGAGGCTTGCGAGGCCGAAGGTGGTACATGAACCGCGTTCACGTCTAGGTGCTTCGCCAAATCTTTGCCATACCGGGAAATTCACAACCCCGGGACGGAATCGATCACGTCCCGGGGTCGCGCTCCCATCAGCCCAGGTCGTTGCGTACGCGGTTGGCCGCCGCGACCAGGTTTCGCAACGCCGGCTCCACCTCGGCGTAACCGCGCGTTTTGAGCCCGCAGTCGGGGTTGATCCACAAACGTTCACCTGGCACCGCGCGCACCGCTTCGGTGATCAGCGCGGCCATGTCGTCCTCGCTCGGCACCAGAGGTGAGTGGATGTCGTAGACGCCGGGCCCGATGCCACGCGGGAACTCCAGGCCCTCCAGGATCTCCATCTTGGACCGTGCGGCCTCGATCGTCGTGACGTCGGCGTCGAGGTCGGAGATCGCGCCGATCACCTCGCCGAACTCCGAGTAGCACAGGTGGGTGTGGATCTGGGTGCCCGGCGTCGCGCCCGCGGTGGCGAGCCGGAACGCGCCGACCGACCACTCCAGGTACGCCGGTTGGTCCTTCCGGCGCAACGGAAGCAGCTCGCGCAACGCCGGTTCGTCGACCTGCACCACCCGGATCCCGGCGGCCTCCAGGTCGCGGATCTCGTCGCGCAACGCCAGCGCCACCTGGTTCGCGGTGTCGGCCGGTGGCTGGTCGTCGCGGACGAACGACCACGCGAGGATCGTCACCGGACCGGTCAGCATCCCCTTGACCGGCTTGGACGTCAGCGACTGCGCGTAGGTGCTCCACGGCACCGTCATCGGCTTCGGGCGCGATACGTCGCCGTGGATGATCGGCGGCCGCACGCACCGCGACCCGTACGACTGCACCCACGCGAACTGCGTGCTGGCGAAGCCTTCCAGGTGCTCTGCGAAGTACTGGACCATGTCGTTGCGCTCGGGTTCGCCGTGCACCAGCACGTCCAGGCCGATGTCCTCCTGCAGATCGATCACGCGCCCGATCTCGTCCCGCATCCGCTGCCCGTACTCGTCCTCGGTGATCTGACCGTTCCTGACCGCCGCGCGTGCCTTGCGGATGTCGCCGGTCTGCGGGAACGACCCGATCGTCGTGGTCGCGAGCGGCGGCAGCCCGAGCCGGGCCTGCTGGGCCGCGGCCCGTTCCTCGTACGGCGCGCGGAGGCTGTGCTCCGGCCGCAACGACGCGATGCGCGCCCGGACGTGGTCGTCGCGGCGCGGGCCGGGCACCTGGCGCTGCGCCTCGTCGGCCCAGGCGCCGTCGGCTCCGTCGCGCAAAGCCTTGCCCAGCACCACGATCTCGCGGACCTTCTGCCGGGCGAACGCCAGCCGCGCCCGCACGTCCGGTTCGAGGGTCTCGGCCTCCAGGTCGTACGGCACGTGCAGCAGCGTGGAGGAAGACGAGACGACGACTTCGCGTGCCGAGCCCAGCAGCGCCGCGGCCTTCGCGAGAGCGGCGTGCAGGTCGGTGCGCCACACGTTGCGTCCGTCGACCAGGCCGGCCACCAGGATCTTGTCGCGCAGCGCGGGGATCGCCACCGACGTGTCCGGCGCGCTCACGAGGTCGATGCCGATCGCCTCGACCTGCGAGGAGGCCAGGATCGGCAGCGCCTCGCCCAGATCGCCGTAGTAGCCGGTGACCAGCAGCTTCGGCCTGCCCGGCAGCCCGCTCACCGTCCGGTACGTGCGGCGCAACGCGTTCAGCTCGGCCGGTGTGCGGTCGGCGGCGAACGCCGGTTCGTCGATCTGCACCCATTCGACGCCCTCGACGCGCAGGCGGCCGAGCAGTTCGACGTACGCCTCCAGCAGCCGGTCGAGCAGCGTCAGCGGTTCGAAACCGGGGACCGTGCTCTTGGCCAGCAACAGGTACGTGACCGGGCCGAGCAGCACCGGCCGGGTCGTGATGCCGAGTTCGAGCGCCTCGCGGTACTCGGCGATCGGCTTGTCGCCGGCCAGCCGGAACTCGGTGTCCGGGCCCAGTTCCGGCACCAGGTAGTGGTAGTTCGTGTCGAACCACTTCGTCAGTTCCAGGGCCGCGGCGCCGTCCCGGCCGCGTGCAGCCGCGAAGTAGGTGTCCAGTTCGGACAGTCCGAGGTCGCGGAACCGCTGGGGGATCGCGTCGAACAGCAATGACGTGTCGAGCACCTGGTCGTAGAACGAGAAGGTGTTCGACGGCACGGAGTCCAGTTCGGACAGTTCGGCCCAGGTCCGCGCCCGCAGGTCTCGGGCGGTCTGGTGAAGTGCGGCTTCGTCGATCTTCCCGGCCCAGTACTGCTCGACCGCGCGCTTCAGTTCGCGCTTCGGTCCGATCCGGGGGTAGCCGAAGACGGTGCTGCCGATGGTCACAGGCTCTCTCCTCGCGAGCGTGCGGAAGCACCGGAGACACGCGAGCAGGGCGGCACGGAGCCGCGCCCGAGAGGCTCCGGAGCACCGCGCGCCGGGTCGGCGCGCGGACCGGCGGCAGGTCTTCGGACTCGTGGGCGTCTTGCGTGCTCCTACCGGCCGTCGCTTCCCAGGTCTGGCAGACCCAGTGCTTCTGACGGCTTTCGTTCCCACTCACCGCTGCGGGGCAGTCCCGGACTCGCACCGGGTTCCCTTTTGCTCCACCCGGAACGAGTCCGGGTGAACCGCTGGCAGGACCGACACTAGCGGGCGGCGCCGAGCATGCCCAGCGCCATCGCGCCGTACTGAATGGTGAGATCACTCAAGTTGACCGGCCCGTCCGGGGAGTACCACCGGGAAACGCCGCTGCACATCTCCAGCAACGCCAGCCGCGCGACGCTCGGATCGGCCACCGTCAGCTTGCGCGCCTTCACGCCGTCGTCGATCGCGTCCTGCCAGAAGCGCTCGTAGCGGTCGCGCAACGCCACGATCTCCTCGCGGCGCTCGCCGGTCAGCGCGCGCATCTCGCCGTCCACCACCGCGGTCTCGCGCGGCTTCTCGGCGTGCGCCCGCACGTGCATCTTGACCAACGAGACGAGACGGTCCGTCTCGTCACCGGTGATCTGCTCGGCCTTGCCGATCAACTCGGTGAGACTCGTGCGCATGATCTCGACCAGCAGGTCTTCCTTGGTGCCCATGTAGTGGTAGAGCGTCGCCGACGACAGCCCGGCGGCCTGCGCGAGGTCGCGGATGCCGGTGCCGTGGAAGCCGCGTTCGGCGAACAACCGCACGGCGGCCTCGCGGACCCGTTCCTCCGTCGTCATCTGCTGCCTCCCTTGACCGCCTGGACGCCCTCACTCTAGCGTCAGGCCCGATCGATCGATCGATCGAAGGGGAGAGATGACCGTCGACTACTCCTGTGCCGAGGGCATCGCGCAGGTGCACCTGAACCGTCCGGAACGGCTCAACGCCGTGGTCCCGGCGCTGGTCGAGGACCTGCTGGCCGCGTTCGCACGGGCACGGGAGGACCAGGCGCGGGTGATCGTGCTGGCGGGCCGTGGCAAGTCGTTCTGCGCCGGCCACGACCTGAAGGAGCCGGTCCCGGTCGAGACCGAGGAGCAGACGCGGGCACGACTGGAGCGCATCCAGGACGTGACTCGCGCGATCCGCGACTTCCCCGGCATCGTGATCGCCGCGGTTCACGGCTACGCGCTGGGCGCGGGCGCGGAGTTCGCGCTGGGATGCGACCTGGTCGTGGCGCAGACCAGTGCGGAGTTCGGGTTTCCCGAGGTCGGCGTGGGGCTCAGCGTGACGGGTGGGATCTCCAGCCTGTTGCCGAAGCTCGTCGGACTGGCGCGCGCCAAGGAGATGCTCCTGCTCGGCGAACGGATTCATCCTCCCCGCGCGCACCAACTGGGGCTGATCAACTCCTACGCCCTGAACCACGAGAAGCACGCGATGAAGCTCGCGCGCCGCATCGCCGAACAGCCACCGGTCGCGGCCGGGCTCGCGAAACGGGCGCTCGACCTGGGCCTCGACTCGACGCTGGAGCAGGCGATGGCGACCGAGGTCGACCACGCGATCGTCACGAGCCTGTCCGGCGAGGGGGACGAGCCGCGGGAGGAGTTCGGCCGTGGCTGACCTGATCTCCGCGCTGCGGACGGCCGTGACGCGGTGGCCGGACAAGACCGCGTGGACGTTCGATCCGGGCGGCTCCTTCACCTTCGCCCGGATCGACGCGCTGTCCGACGGGTACGCACAGGCGTTGCGGGACAGGGGGATCCGCGCGGGTGACCGGGTCGCGATCATGCTGCGGAACGTGCCGGAGTTCCCGCTGATGTGGTTCGCGCTGATCAAGCTCGGTGCCACGGCCGTGCCGCTCAACGTCAAGTACCGCTCGGTCGATGCTTCCCACGTGCTGCGGACCGCCGAGGTGGTCGCCGTGGTCAGCACCGAGGAGTTCCGGCCGCTGCTCGTCGATCACCTGGTGCACCACGTCGAGCAGCTGGAGCCGGTCGACGGGTTCGTGCAGGGCGAGGTGTCCGCGCCGGTCAGCCTCCAGTTCACCTCGGGTACCACGGGAAAGCCGAAGGCGTGCGCGCTGTCGCACACCTACTGGCTGACGCTCGGTGGCAGCCTGGTCGAGCACTTCCCGAACCTGAACTCCGACGACGTGATGCTGACGGCACAACCGTTCCACTACATCGATCCACAGTGGAACGTCGTCGCGGCGCTGCTCGCCGGCGCGCATCTCGTGGTTCTGGACGGCTTTCACCCGTCCACGTTCTGGGCGAAGGTCCGCGAGCACGGCGTCACCTACTTCTACTGCCTCGGCGCGATGCCGGCGTTGCTGCTGCGCATGCCACCCGACCCGTTGGACCGAAAGCACTCCGTGCGAGTCGTGCAGGCCTCGGCGATCCCGCCCGCCCTGCACGCCGAACTGGAAGAGCGGTGGGGTGTCGGCTGGTTCGAGGCCTTCGGCATGACCGAGACCGGCGCCGACCTCCGCATCACCGCCGAGGACCACGACCGGTTCGTCGGCACGGGCTGTCTCGGGCTGCCCGCGCCGCATCGCGAGGCCAAGATCGTGGACGGCGAGCTGTGGCTGCGCGGCCCCGGCATGATGGACGGCTACCTGGGCCTGCCCTCGCCCTTCGCGGACGGCTGGTTCCGCACCGGTGACCTGGCGCGGATCGAGGACGGCCGCGTCTACCACCTCGGCCGCCGCAAGGACATGATCCGGCGCAGCGGCGAGAACGTGGCCGCGCACGAGGTCGAGGAAGTGCTGATGTCGCACCCCTCGGTGCGGCTCGCGGCCGTGATCGGCGTGCCGGACGACATTCGCGGTGAGGAGGTGAAGGCGTTCGTCGTCGGGAAAGTCACTGATCAGGAGCTCGCCGAGTTCTGCGCGGAAAGACTGGCGTCGTTCAAGGTTCCGCGTTTCTGGGAGTTCCGCGAGGATCTACCGCGCACCCCGTCCGAACGCGTCGCCAAGGAGCTGCTGCGGTGAGCTTTCACTGGGAGAGCCCGGTCTTCTTCGACGAGCTGGACCTGAACGGCACGTTGCACAACTCGCGGTTCGCACTGCACGTCGAACGCGCCCAGTCCGCGCTGTTCGAGTCGATGGGTTTCGGCTGGTCGTCCTACGCCGACCGCGATCCCGACCTGAACTACGTGGTCAAGGAACTGCACATCGAGTTCAACGCAGCCTTCACCGCGCCCGGCGTGCTCCCGGTCGAGATCACCGCCGACCGCATCGGCACCACCAGCGCCCGCTACGGCTTTCGCTGCGGCCGTTACGCCTCCGGCTACCGGGTGATCGTCAAGGTCGGCCAGGACGGCCGCCCCGCGCCGTGGAGCGACTGGTACCGCATGGCTTTCGAAGGGCTCTCATGATCAAGGCGGACCTGCTGCTCACGAACGCCGAGTTCGTGACGCTGGACGGCCCGGCGTCCGCGCTCGCCGTGCTGGGCGACCGGATCGTGGCGCTGGAGGAGGTCCCGGCCCGTGAGGTGATCGACCTTCAGGGCGCGACCGTCACACCAGGATTCCACGACGCCCACAACCACATGGCGTGGTTCGGTCTCACTCTGTCCGAAGTGGACTGCCGAGTCACGAGTCTCGACGCGCTCTACGCCGCCGTCGAAGCCGCACCGGACGGCGAGTGGGTGGTCGGTCACGGCTACGACCAGAACAAGTGCGGCGGTCACCCCACCCGCGAAGGCCTGGACCGCGTCGCGCGCGGCCGCAAGGTGTGGATCAAGCACACCTCCGGCCACATGTGCGTGGTGAACACGCCCGTGCTGGAAGCGCTGGGGATCTCGGAACGCGCGGTCGAGGTCCCCGGCGGGCTCGTCGTCACGGAGAACGGCAGGTCGACGGGCTTGTTGCAGGAACAGGCCCAGCAACTCGTCGGCCCGCTCGTCCTGCCGTACCCGGTGGACACCCTGGTCGACGCGATCGACCGCGCCGGCCGCGTGTACCTGAGCGAGGGCATCACGAGCTGCGTCGAGGCGGGCATCGGCGGAGGCTGGATCGGCAAGTCCCCGGTGGAGCTGGAGGCCTACCACCGCGCCCGCGACCAGGGAAAGCTGCACGTCCGCGTCGAGCTGATGATCGCCGCCGACGCCCTGCACCCCGTGACCGAACTGGGACTGGGCCTCGATCTGGGCGTCCGCACCGGCTTCGGCGACGACTGGCTGCGCATAGGCCCGACCAAGATCTTCTCCGACGGCTCGTTGATCGGCCACACCGCCGCGATGTGCCACGACTTCGCCGACACCCCGGGCAACCACGGCTACCTGCAGGACTCAGCAGACGCGTTGCGGTCGCGGATCATCGCCGCCCACCGAGGCGGTTGGCGCGTCGCCACGCACGCGATCGGCGACGCGGCCATCGACCTGGTCCTCGACGCCTACGAGGAAGCGCACCGCCTCGACCCGCGCCCGGACGTCCGCCACCGCGTCGAACACTTCGGCGTCGCCCGCCCCGATCAGGTCGAGCGCGCGGTCGCGTTGGGCGTGATCGCCGTGCCGCAGGGCCGTTTCGTCAACGAGATCGGCGACGGCATGCTGAAAGCGCTCGGCCCGGACCGTGCCGCGTGGGCCTACCGCCAACGTTCGCTGCTCGACGCGGGCATGATCGTCCCCGGCAGCTCGGACCGCCCGGTGGTGAACGGCGCCCCGTTGCTCGGCATGCACGACATGGTCGAGCAGGTGACGTCGTCCGGCACGCCGTTCAGTCCGGCCGAGGCCGTGACGGGCCTGGAAGCGTTGCGCGCCTTCACCTACGGCTCCGCCTACGCCTGCAAACAGGAACACCTCAAGGGCACGCTGACCGCGGGCAAGCTCGCGGACCTCGTCGTGCTCTCGGACAACCCGGTCACCGCCGGCCGGATCAAGGACATCCAGGTGCTGCGCACGATGGTGGGAGGACAGTTCCGATGAGGCTCGTAGCCGCTTCTTCGCTGACGCCAGAGGAGCTCGCGCACGTCGAGCAGATCTACTTCGACGGCTTCGAACCACACCTGCGCGCGCCGCTCGACGACCTGCTCGCCGACACCGCCCTGGTCCTGATGGACGACAAGCCGCTCGGCCTCGCCGTCCTGCGCACCCTCGGCGACACCGGCTGGGTCTACCTGCGCTACTTCACCGTGGGGGAGAAGGGCCGCGGCCTGGGTGAACACCTGTGGACGCACCTGCGCGTCGCCATGACCGCCGCGGGCCACACCCGGATCATCTACGACGTCGAGGACCCTGCCCAGCACGGCATCGACCCGGCAGAGGAACGCGTCCGGCACCGCCGCATCGCGTTCTACCGCCGCCTGGGCGCCGTGCTGCTGCCCGTCAACGGCTACCTGCCGCCGCAGGGCAGCGCCGGCTACCCGATGCTGCTGATGGCGGCGGACTACGTCGCCCAGACCCCGGCCGCAGCCGACGACCTGGCCCGCATCACCGTGGCCGTGTACGAGCACCGGTACGGGATCGCGGCGTCCGATCCGGTGGTGACGCGGACGTTGCGGCTGAGCGGTGTCTCACATGCGGGCTGAACCGGCCTTCCAGTACCCGCTGAACATGATCGCCTTGCGGTCCACCCCGCGGTCCTTGGTCAGGTGCCGCCGCACCCCGGTGGCGAGCGCCGACTCCCCGCACGCCCACGCGTAGTCCACAGTGGACAGCACCTTGCCCTGGATCGCCTTCAGCACGGCGGAACCGGGCTCGGCGGCACCGCGGAAGACCCACTCCGCCTCGAGGTCGATCCGGTACGACTCGTCCGGCACCTCGACGAACACGTGCACCGGCCGCGTCTCGATCTCCAGGATCGCCGCCAGGGCGGGCAACGCGGTCTCGTCGGCCGCCAGCAGCACCGCGCCTTCCGGCGGCGGCAGGTAGGCCGAACCGCCCGCGCGGAACCCGGCTTTGTCGCCCGCGATCGCGCGGCGGGCCCAGCGCGTGCCGGGGCCCGCGTCGCCGTGCACCACGAAGTCGACGTCGATCTCGGCGACGTCGGGCCGATGCGCGCGGACCGTGTACCAGCGCAGGTCCGGCCGCGTGTCCTCGGGCATCGCGCGCAACGACGAGCGGACGTTGATGCGGTCGTCGGCCGGCATGACGAGCTCACGTCCGGTCGCCATCAGCAGGCCGAAGTACTCGTCCGGGCCGGTCACCTCGAACGAGGCGAGCTCCGGCGCGTGGAAGGTGATCCGGCGCATGTGCTCGCTGAGCTCGGTCGCCGCCGTGACGGTCATGACGAACTGGTCGAAGACCTCGCGGCGGTTCGCGGGGGCCATCAGCAGCTCGGCGGCCTTGGTGGCGGCCTTGAGCGTGAAACGGTCGAAGGCGGAGTAGCGCGACATGTCAGCAAGGTACACCTTTGGTTAGGCTTACCTAAGTCCTCGGGCGAAATCGAGGCTGGTACCGCAGACTGCGAACATGTTCCCGAGGACCGCGCAACAGCAGTGGTGGTTCGAAGAGCCCGCCAGCAAGAACCGGAGTCAGGCGCTCGGCCTGCGTCTCGCCATCGCCTATCACCAACGGGACGCGGAAGCCGTCGCGCGGCTGCTGCCCACTGACGAGGGTGAGATCTGGCTGGTGATGGGCGCGCTGGAGAACGGGCTGCTCGGGCTCAACCAGCTGTACCCGCCCGGCCCGCCGGACGAGGTGTGGGAACGTGTCACGCCGATCATCGACGCTTCCGCGCCCAAGGGGGTCGCTCCGCGCGCACGTGCGTTGCTCGCGGCAATGACCGATGCCATGTACAACGCCACTCTCGGCGAGGTCAACGAACGCAAGGAGCAGGATCCGTACGTGGGCGCGCACCTGTACGCGGCCATCACAGCGATGCGCTCCATGGAACACGAGGGCAGCATCCAGCGCATGCAGGCCAAGGCCGACGAGCTCGACCCAGCCTGATTCACGCCCCTGAGCTGGGGTGATAGTGCTGAGGTGCAACTAACGGACACCCCGACGTGCATGCCCATACATCGTCGTGCATAATTCTCAACGTGTCCAAGGTGCTCACTTCACTTCCCGCCGGCGAACGCGTCGGCATCGCCTTCTCCGGTGGTCTCGACACCTCCGTCGCGGTCGCGTGGATGCGTGAGAAGGGCGCTGTGCCCTGCACGTACACCGCGGACATCGGGCAGTACGACGAGCCCGAGATCGAGACGGTCCCGGGTCGCGCCGGCACGTACGGCGCCGAGATCGCACGTCTCGTCGACTGCCGCGCGGCGCTGGTCGAGGAAGGTCTCGCGGCGCTCGCCTGCGGCGCGTTCCACATCCGCTCCGGTGGTCGCGCCTACTTCAACACGACCCCGCTCGGGCGGGCCGTCACGGGCACCATGCTCGTGCGCGCCATGCTCGACGACGACGTGCAGATCTGGGGCGACGGCTCCACCTACAAGGGCAACGACATCGAGCGGTTCTACCGCTACGGCCTGCTCGCGAACCCGTCGCTGCGGATCTACAAGCCGTGGCTCGACGCCGCGTTCGTGAACGAGCTCGGCGGCCGCAAGGAGATGTCCGAGTGGCTCCTCGAGCGCGACCTGCCCTACCGCTCGTCCGTCGAGAAGGCGTACTCGACCGACGCGAACATCTGGGGCGCGACGCACGAGGCCAAGTCGCTCGAGCTGCTCAACGAGGGCATCGAGATCGTCGAGCCGATCATGGGCGTGAAGTTCTGGGACCCGTCGGTCGAGATCGCGACCGAGGACGTCACCATCGGCTTCGACCAGGGCCGCCCGGTCACGATCAACGGCAAGGAGTTCCACGACGCCGTCGACCTCGTGCTGGAGGCGAACGCCATCGGCGGCCGCCACGGACTCGGCATGTCCGACCAGATCGAGAACCGCATCATCGAGGCCAAGAGCCGCGGCATCTACGAGGCGCCCGGCATGGCGTTGCTCTACATCGCCTACGACCGCCTCGTGAACGCGATCCACAACGAGGACACCGTCGCGGCGTACCACAACGAGGGTCGCAAGCTCGGCCGTCTGCTGTACGAGGGCCGCTGGCTCGACCCGCAGTCGCTGATGGTGCGCGAGTCGCTGCAGCGCTGGGTCGGTTCCGCGATCACCGGCGAGGTCACGCTGCGGCTGCGCAGGGGCGACGACTACTCGATCCTCGACACGTCCGGCCCGGCGTTCAGCTACCACCCGGACAAGCTGTCGATGGAACGCACCGAGGACTCGGCGTTCGGCCCGGTCGACCGCATCGGCCAGCTGACCATGCGCAACCTCGACATCGCGGACTCGCGCGCCAAGCTGGAGCTCTTCGCGGGCCTCGGCATGGTCGGCACGCGGCAGTCGGCGCTCATCCCGGCACTGCCCGAGCCGACCCAGCTGATCGGCGACGTGCCGGACGGCGGCGCGGAGGCCATCGCCTCGCGCGGTGAGGTCTCGGCGGCCGACGAGCTGCTCGACGCGGCTGCCATGGAGTTCGGCACGGACTGACACGGACCAACACGAGAACACGGGGCCGGTGGGGATCACCCCGCCGGCCCCGTTCTCGTCAGGTCTGGGGCCACATCGAGTAGATGACGTTCTCCTCGTCGGCGCACACGACCTGGGGCAGGATGCCTTCGGCGACCTGGTTGCACGACATCGATCCGACCTTGATCGGCGGCAGTCCCGTCTTCGGCTCCAGGCGTTCGGCGTAGTAGTCGAACAGCACCGCGCCGGCCTGGTCGCAGTTCAGCCTGCCCTTCGGGGTCTCCATCACGACGGCCAGCATCGGCTTGCTGAGGGCTCCGAGGAACACCCGGTCGCAGTACTGCGAGGGCAGGCTCTCGTACTGCTCGGGCGGTACGCCGTTGAGGGCGGTGACCGCGCTCGACGTGGTGGTGGCCGGCTGGGTCGTCGGAGTCGTGGGCGACTCGGAGTCCGAACGGGATCCGGACCCGGTGATCTCCGGGGTGCAGCCCGCCGCGAGGACGGCGAGGAGCACAGCTGTGATCGAGAACCTCATGCCCCCGAGGTCGGCGTCGCCCTCGCTGTCGTTACCCCGCTAGTCTTCCGGCTTGTGTCGATCAAGGATGAGTGGGCTCGGCCCGCGGTGCTGCTCAACCCGGCGGCGGGCGAGCCGACCGACGCCGACAGTCACATCGGCGGCCCGATGCTGTGGCCGATCGACGAGCCGTGGCCCTGGTGCGACGGCACGCGGCACGACGACCTCAATCCCACCGCGGTGGGCGTGCGGATGCCGTTCGTCGGTGCCGTGCAGCTCTACCAGCGGGATTTCCCCGAACTCCCGTTCCCCGCAGGCACGGACCTGTTGCAGGTCTTCCTCTGCACGCTGCACCACAACCTGGACGACTGCTTCGGCCCGGACGTGCGGCTGGTGTGGCGGGACTCCACCACCGTGATCGAGCTGATCGAGGAGGAGCCCGAGCCCTCCGTGCAGGAGGAGCTCTACGTCCCCACGGTCAACGTGCTCGAACCGATCAGGTTCACCGAGTACGCGCACCCGTTCGACCGGCCCGAGGAGTTGGAGGACGAGGACTGGCCGGAGACGTCGGCCGGGACGAAGATCGGCGGCTGGACGCCCTGGTGGCAGACCGGACCGGTCACGTTCACCTGCCCCGAGTGCGGCTCCGAACAACGGCAGATGCTCTCGCTGGGGACGCGCGAGCCGTCCGGTGAGAACGTCGAGTGGGCGTTCGGGCGCGAAGGGAACCTGAACATCCTCACGTGCGAGAAGGACGTCCGGCACCCGTTCCGGAAGCACGTCGACTGAGCGCCGCCACCCCGGCCAGCAGCACGAGCAGGACCCCGGCGAACCACGCCATCACCGTGGTGGGCGCGAGGTAGCGGGTGGCGAGCCCGATCGACAGCGACGGCACGCTCAACCCGAGGTAGGCGATGAAGAACAGCGTCGCCAGCGCCTCACCGCGCTTCTCCGGCGCCGCCATCGCGGAGACCGCGCCGATCGACGCCTTGAACTGCACGCCCGCCCCGATTCCGGCGACCGCGCCGCCGACCAGGAACAACGGGAAGCTCGTCGCGTGCATCCCGGCCACGACCAGCAGTACGCCGATCGCCTGTCCGCCCAGGCCCAGCGCGCGCCGGACGGACAGGGAGAGGCCACCGGTCACGGTCTGGGCGAGCGCCGCTCCACCGAACACGAGGAAGACCACGAGCCCGGCCAGCAGACGGGACGGATGGTGCAACTGGCCTGCCACGAAGCCCGGCGAGACCGACGTGAAGACGCCGAACACCGCGAACGCCGAGAAGGCTCCGGCGGCCGCCGCGACGTAACCCGTGCGGTCGCCGTGGTCGGCGCTGATCCGTTGTGGACGGTACGAGACCCGCTTGCGCACCACGGTTTCCGGCGTGAGGGCGACGGCGGCGATGCTCGCCACGAGCAACACGGCCAGCACGACGTACGGGGTGCTCAGCGGCGACGGCGCGTACTGCGCCAGCGCGCCCGCGACCAGCGCGCCGACGCCGAGACCGCCGATGTTCGCCGCGGTCGACACGATCTCGAAGCGACGCGGCGACGCGCCGGGGCGGTGCCGGGAGTGCAGGTCGTGGAGGTACGCGGTGGCGGTCGCGGCGATCATGCCGACGCCCAGGCCGTTGACCACTCGCGCGACGATCAGGACCGGCAGCGACGTGCTGGTCAGGAAGAGCAGCGCGGAGACGATCTCCAGGCCCAGCGCGGGGATGAGGATCGCCTTGCGGCCCGCCCAGTCCGAGACGTGGCCCGCCAGCACCAGGCTGATCACCACGCCGACCGCGAAGGCCGCGAACACGACCGTGATCGCGAATGTCGAGAAGCCCTCGCGCGCGACGTAGAGCGGGAACAGCGGCGCGGGGACGGTCGAGTAGGCCATCGCGATGAGGAACGTGCCGGCGACGGCCCAGAAACCCCTGCCGTGGCGCACGTTGGTGGCAGTTCGTTCGGCGACCGGTGAATCGAGGACCAAGGACATGCCTCCACCTTGCGTGCCTCGATGCATCACGTCCAACGAAAGTTGAAGCTGGTGATCATCACTTTCTGAGATACTCCCTGGTGTGGACCTCCGGCAGCTCGAACACTTCGTCGCGGTCGCGGAAGAGGGCAGCTTCACCCGCGCCGCCGTCCGCGTGCACGTCGTGCAGTCCGCCGTCTCGGCCGCGATCAAGACCCTCGAACGCGAGCTCGGCGCCGTCCTGCTCGACCGCAACTCCAAGCGGGTCCTGCTGACCGACGCGGGGGAGGCGCTGCTGCCGAAGGCCCAGGCCGTGCTGGACGCCGTCACCGAGGCCAGGGACGCAGTCGCGCAGGTCCAGGGCGGGCTGACCGGCACGGTCCGGCTCGGCACGCTGACCTCGGTGAACCTGATCAACCTGCCCGCGCTGCTCGGCGAGTTCCACCGGCGTCATCCCGGTGTGCTGGTGCGCACGAACGCGTCGACCACGGGGTCGCTGGGGCTCGTCGAGCAGCTCCTGGACCACCGGCTCGACCTCTCCTTCGTGTCGCTGCCCGGCGACGTGCCGGCCGGGATCGTTCTCGACGAGCTGTCCCACTCGGTGATGGACCTGGTCGTGCCCCTGGACCACCCGCTGGCCGGCAGGGACGAGGTCTCCATCGGAGACCTCGCCGGCCTGGACTTCATCGACTCACCGCTGGGCTACGGCAACCGGGCCGTGGCCGACCGGGCGTTCGCCGCCGCCGCCGTGCCGCGCCGGGTGACGGTGGAGATGTCCGACATCTACACCGGCGTCGACTTCGTCCGGCACGGCCTCGGCGTCGTGCTGCTGCCCGACTACGTCATCGGCGCCGCGGCAGGCGTCAAGACCCTGACCGTGACCGGCGCGGACCTGCGCTGGCCGCTGGGACTCGCGTGGCCCGCCGGGCGCAGGCCCAGCGCCGCCACCAGGGCGTTGATCGCGGTGGTGCACGAGTTCTTCACGCGCTGAACAGGTTCAACGGGTGCAGGTGAAGCTCGACGCCTTGTCCGGATCTCCGGCGCGGTACCGGGGCCAGCCCGGGTACTCGCAGAGCGGCCGGGTGCGGTTGTGGGCCGCGTCGGCCACGACCGGGTTCGACGGCGACTGTCCTTTCTGGACCCAGCGTTCGAGCGCGGTGAGCGAGTCCCATCCGGCGGCGAACGCGGGTGTGCCGAAGTTCGCGTGGTTCGCCCCGGGCACGAGGTAGTAGCGCGAGAACTTCTCGGTGGTGTCGGGACCCAGGAGGTCACGCACGCGCTGGTAGTAGTCGTTCGTCGAGCGGTGGGACACCAGTTCGTCCGCGGAGCCGTGCAGCAGGAGCAGTTTGCCGCCGGAGCGTGCGAACGGGCGCAGGTCCACGTTGTTGCGGTCCTGGATCGTGGAGAGCTCGCTGATCCGGCTGAGCCACTTCCCGGGGCGCGACGGGTCCAGGTCGAGCGAGTTGAAGCCGGGGTCGCGGGTCAGGAAGTACTTCACCCACTGGTCCCAGTACTGCATGCCGTAGCCGCTGGTGACCGGCATGGGGTTGGCCGGTGCGGTCGTGCCGAAGCCGAGGAACGGCGTCCGCATGTCCGCCCCCGAGAGGAACGGGAAACCGGGGTACTGGGTCTCGCCGCTCGCGACCCGGTACGGCCACCGGAACGCCGTGGACATGGCGGTCACGGCCCCGATCTGCGGATCGGACAGGCAGGCCGGACCGGTGTCGGCGCCGTCAGGGCAGCGCAGGACACGAGGGTCGAACTGGCAGCGCGGGTTCGACACGACGCGATCCAGCACGCCGTCCGCGCCGTCGCAGGCGTTGATCACGCTGTCGTACAACAGAGTCTGCTTCGCGGGGCCGGGGAACGCGCCGGGACGGGACAGGACCTGCGTCAGATGTCCCAGGTACAGGCCCTCGGCGAGGTTGTTCCACGCGGGAAAGCCCGAGATCACGCCGTCGAACGCCCGCGGCCAGCGCTGAGCGACGACGAGGGCCTCACGGCCACCCGTCGAGCCGCCCGCGAAGTACGTCTCGGCGGGGTTCTTCCCGGAGGCGCGCCGGATCAGGAACAGGCTCGCGTCGTGCGTCTTCTTCAGCGCGTCACCGGCGGCGAAGTTCCGCACCGCCTCGTCGTTCACGCCGAACGAGCCGTCCAGCGACGGAACCGCCGCCGGACCCTGCTGGTGGCCGGAGTCGCTCGCGAACGTCGCGTATCGCCGAGCCAAGGGTGCCAAGGCGTCGGGGGCGGCGAACGGCACGTTCCCGGTCAGCGCGGGAATCGTCCCGTTGTAGCCGCCGCCACCGAACATCAACGCCTTGCCGTTCCAGCCGTGCGGCAGGGCGACGCGCATCTTGATGGCGGGCGCGGACCGGTCGACGGGATACAGGTCGGCGTCGACCTGGCAGTACTCGATCGTCTGTCCACTCACGACACTGGACGTGCCGGTGGCCGCGGTGACGCGGCCGCCGGTGGTCGGCAGGCTGATGACCGAGGCGGGGATCCTCACCTGGTTCAGATCGGCGCACGAGGTTGTCGCGCCGGCCGGTGCCGCACCGAGAAAGGTCATTCCTGGCAACAGAAGTGCGGTCGAAAGCAGGGCGAGCTTCACGCCGGACTCCTTCTCAGCGGTAGAGGTGCGTGCCGGGGACGGCGAGCGGGTCCTCGCGGACCTCGGCGGGGTTGGTCTCGGGGAGGAACCACGCGCTGACGAACGTGATCAGCCCCATGAGCGTGATGTAGGCGGCGACGGGGATCGTGCTGCCGGTCTGGGCGATGAGCGCGGTCATCAGGAACGGCGTGCCACCGCTGATGATGATCGCGGAGAGCTGGTAGGACAGCGACGCGCCCGAGTAGCGGACGTTGGGCGCGAACAGCTCACCGAGGAAGCTCGCGATCGGGCCGTAGGTGAGGCTCTGGAAGATGAATCCCACCACCACGGCGACGAAGATCAGCGGCAGCGACGCGGTGTTGACGAGCCCGAAGTACGGGAAGCCCCACAGCGCGACACCCAGGCCGCCGATGAGGATCAGCGGACGGCGTCCGATCCGGTCCGAGACGTGCCCGGCCCAGGGCAGGACCGCGAGCATCGCCACGGAACTGAGCAGGACGACCGTCAGCAGCGGAACGCGGTCGAGCTTGAGGGACGTGGTGCCGTAGTTCAGCAGTCCGGCGATGCTGACGTAGAAGAGGCTGTTGGTGGCCGAGAGGATCCCGCAGGCGAGCAGGATCGTGCCCCACCTGCTCCGGATGACCTGCGCCAGCGGGGCGCGGACGACAGCGCGTTCCGGCCGTGAGACCTCCTTCTGCAGCTCGCGGAACTCCGGCGTGTCCTCCACTTTGGACTGGATGTACATGACCACCGCGAACATCAGGACGCTGAGCAGGAACGGGATCCGCCAGCCCCAGCTGAGGAACGCGTCGTTCGGCATCAGGCCGCTGGCGGCCAGGAAGATCAGGTTCGAGATGATCACGGCGACGGGAACGCTGGTCTGCCCGAAGGTTCCAGCGAACCCGCGCCGCTTCGGGCTCGCCGACTCAGTGAGCAGCAGCATGATGCCGCCCCACTGGCCGCCTGCCGCGAGCCCTTGGAGGAAGCGCAGTGTCACCAACAGGATCGGTGCCAGTGCGCCCACGGCCGACGCGCTGGGCAGACAGCCGATCAGGAACGTCGCGGCGCCCATCAGCGCGAGACAGGCGACGACCACCGGCTTGCGCCCGTACTTGTCGCCGAAGTGCCCGGCGAGCACCCCGCCGATCGGGCGCGCCACGAAGCCCGCCCAGAACGTGCTGAACGCGAGCAGAGTGCCGGTCAGTGCCGAGGACTGAGGGAAGAACACCTTGGGGAACACCAGCGCGGCCGCGGTGCCGTAGAGGAAGAAGTCGTACCACTCGATCGAACTGCCGATCAGCCCCGCGGTCAGCAGCTTGCGGAAGCCTCGGCGCCGGGTCGCGGACTGCTCTTCGGGCTGGGCCAGAGGGGTTGCCATGCATGCCGCCTTCGTCGATGAACCGGCAGGTGATGACGGCCAATGCTAGGGCGGCGACACTCAGCGGCTGAGGTCTGGATCACACACCCCTGGCCTCCGTTCGGTGGGTCTTTCCACCACCGGCGTCTGAGCAACAATGGCGTCGTGACCATCGACCCGAGTGAGTCGCACGAACTCGTGCGGCGTCAGCGCGAACTGGCGTCGTTGTACGCGACGGCGAAGTCGCTCACGGCCCTCGGCGAGCTCGACGCCGTGCTGCAGTCGATCGTCCGCCACGCCCACGACCTGATGGGCACGGACTTCACCTACCTGTCGCTGGTCGCGGACGGCAGGCTGTCGGCCAAGGCGGCGGAGGGAACGATCTCCGCCGCGTTCCTGAGCGCCACGATCCCGGCCGGCGTCGGCCTGGGTGGCAAGGTGCTGGCCACCCGGCGCCCGCAGTGGGTGCGCAACTACGCCGCCTCGACCCTCATCGACCACGACGCCGGCTTCGACGTGCTGGTCGGCACCGAGGACCTGGTCGCTCTTCTCGGTGTGCCGCTGGTGATCCGGGACGAGGTGGTGGGCGCGCTGTTCGCCGCCTACCGCTCCGAGCGGTCGTTCCACGCGGGCGAGATCGCGTTGCTGAGCGCGTTCGCCGACCACGCCGCGGTCGCACTCGACAACGCCCGTCTCTACGAGAAGAGCCGGAAAGCGTTGCAGGACCTGCGGGAACACATGACCGTCGTCGAACGGGCGCAGGCTATCCACGAGACCCTGACGGGCGTGGTGCTGGAGGGCGGCACGCCGGACGACGTCGCGCAGGTCCTCGCCGGTCAGCTCGGCGGGAGCGTGGTCGTGCTCGACAGGGCCGCCGGACATCACTCCGGCCGGGTCACGACCTCGGTCGACGCCCAGGGGGTCGCGCACAGCGTGGCCCCGATCAGAGCGGGTGACAGCTACCTCGGCGCGCTGTCGTGGAGTCGCGAAGCGTTGCAGGGGCACGGTGTCTCGGACGACATGGACCTGCGCACGCTCGAACGGGCCACGCACATCCTCGGCCTGCTGATCCTCAAGGAACGCGCTGTCGCCGACGCGAGTGAACGGCTCAGCGGCGAACTGCTGACCGAGCTGATGGTCGGCGGCCCCGGGATCAGCCCCTCCCAGCGCTCGCGCGCCCAGGCCCGGCACATCAACGCCGACCGGCTGAACCTGGTCCTGGTCGCGGACTCGCCGGAGTCGTCCGCGGACCTCGTGCGCCACCTGCACGACATCGCCAGGGACCGGTCCGGACTGGCGGGCGAACACCTCGGCCGGGCGACGCTGATCGTGCCCAGCGCGGACGACGACCGCACCGTCGAGGAGGTCCACCGCCGGCTGCGGCGCGCGTCAGGCGCACCCGTCGTGGTCGTGGGGGAGCGGGCGGTCAACCACGACTGGTCGCGCGCGTTCTCCCTGGCCGGCAGGTGCGGCGCGGTCATGCGGGCACTGGGGCACACCGACCGCGGCGCCACGACCGGCCGGTACTCCCTCTACGCGTTGATCTTCGACGTGGACCGGGCCGGTGAACTCGACCGCTTCCTCGCCGAGTCCGTGGGCCCTCTCGCCGACTACGACGCGCGACGCGGCACCGATCTCGTGGGAACCCTCTGCGCCTACTACGACCACCGTGCCAACGTCGCGGCGACCGCGCGCGCGTTGCACGTGCACGTCAACACGCTCCTCAAGCGACTGGACCGGGTCAGCGACGTCCTCGGTGCCGACTGGCGCACCGAGAACGACCTGGAGCTGCAACTCGGCCTTCAGCTGCACCGGTTGCGGGACCTCACGTAGTGGCGCGCAGGGTGCTCTTCGACAGCTTGCCGGTCCCGGTCTTGGGCAGTGCGGTCCGGAAAACGACCTCGTCGGGCAGCCACCACTTGGCGACCGCGGGCGTGATGTGCCGCAGCAGGTCGTCGCCGGTGGTGGCGCTGCCGTCGCGCAGGACGACGTAGGCGACCGGCCGTTCGCCCCACTTCGGGTCCGGGCGCGCGACCACGGCGACCTCGACCACGTCGGGGTGCGAGGTGAGGGCGCTCTCCAGTTCGACGGACGAGATCCACTCGCCGCCGGACTTGATCAGGTCCTTCATCCGGTCCACGAGCCGTACGTAGCCGTCGGCGTCGATCGTGGCGAGGTCACCGGTCCGCAGCCAGCCGTCGCTCGTGAAGCTTTCCGGTGTGTCCACCCGGAAGTAGCCGCCCGCGACCCACGGGCCGGCCACCTGGAGCTCGCCGATGGCCTTGCCGTCGCGTGGCAGCTCCGTGCCGGTCTCGACGTCGGCGATCCGCAGGTTCACCAGTGGCAGCGGCTGGCCCTGGGAGGCCCGGACCGCCACCTGTTCCTCCGCGGGCGCGTCCCGGTGCCGGCTGCGGGTGCCGCCGATCGTCCCGACGGGACTGATCTCCGTCATGCCCCAGGAATGCGTGATGGGCACGCCGATCGCGGCCCGGTAGATCTCGGACAGCGCCGGTGCGATCACCGAGCCGCCGCCGAGCAGGAACCGCGTGGCGCTCAGGTCGTGGGATCGCAGCTCCGTGACCAGGCTCGTCCACACCGTCGGCACGGCACCGGCGACGGTGACCCGTTCGGTCTCCATCAGCTTCAACAGGTGCGACGGATCCGAAGACGGGCCGGGCAGGACCAGCGAGGCGCCCGTCATCATCGCGCCGTAGGGGAGACCCCAGGCGTTGGCGTGGAACATCGGCACGATCGGCATCACGACATCGCTCTCGCACAGGCCGATGAAACCGGCCGCGAGCGTGCCGAGGCAGTGCAGGATCGTCGAGCGATGGCTGTACAGCACGCCTTTGGGCGGTCCGGTCGTGCCGGACGTGTAGCAGAGCCCGGAGGCCAGGTTCTCGTCCGCGAGCGTGAACGAGTCCTCGAACGAGCCCGCGAACGGCTCGGCTGCCGCGACCAGGTCGTCGTAGTGCACGACGCGGGGATCGTCCGGGATCGGCGCTTCGCTGTCGTCGGGCAGTACGACCCAGTGCCGGACCGTCCGCATTCGGGCGGCACTGGGCCATATTCGGGGGAGCAGGGCACGATCGACGAACACCACGTCGTCCTGGGCGTGGTTGACGATGTACTCCAGGTGCTCCGCCGAAAGCCGGATGTTGATGGAGTGCAGCACCCGCTTGGTGATCGGCACCGCGAGGTAGAGCTCCAGGTGACGCCGTGTGTTGGTCGCGAACGTGGCGACGCGGGCGCCGGCCGGGACGCCGAGCGAGTCGAGCGCGGTGGCGAGGCGCCGGGTCTGCTCGGCCACCTCGGCGTACGTGACCCGCTCCCCGGCCGTCACGACCAGCTTGTGTGCGTACAGCCGCTCGGCTCGCTCCAGAACGTGCGCGATGGTGAGCGGCCGGGGTTGCATCAGCCCGTCCATGAAAGATCACCCTAAGTGAGCGTCCTGGTGGGCGAGAGGGCAGAACCTTCCACTCATTCTCCTGCTCTGGCAGCGATTCCTCACACCGCGCGGTAGGCGTCGCACGCCAGTGTGATCAGGTCGGTGAGGTGCTGTGGCGGCTGGTCCTTCCACCACGCGAGCCACACCGCGATCGGCGGCGCGTCCACCACGGCCCGATAGGCCACGCCGGGACGGGGGTTCAGGCTCGCGGTGGCCTCCGACGTCATGCCGACGGCCTGCCCGGCGGCGATCAGCGTCAGCCACTCGTCGACGCTGTGGGTGTTGCGGACGACGGCAGGCGCCTTGCCCGGTTGCCACAGGTCCAGAGTGGTCGTTCCGGTCCGGTCGTCCATCGCGATTCCGTACCGGGCGAGGTCGGCCAGCTTCAGCGAACGCTTGCGCGCCAACGGGTTGTCCGTCGCGACCACGCCGTAGCGCCGTTCGGTGCCGAGCAACGCCGTCTCGAACCGCGAGTCGTCGATGGCTTTGCGCACGACCGCGACGTCGGCGGTGCCCTCCGTGAGACCGGCGGTCAGCGAGTTCGACTGGACGAACACCAGTGGCAGCCCAGGATGCTTCGAGGCCCAGGACTTCTGCACGCGCCGGGTGTGCTTGCCCAGCGCTGACCAGGCGTAACCGATGCGCAGCTCGGTCAGCGACTGCGACGCGATCCGGTGCAGGTGCGCGACCTCGTCCAGCACTCGCCGCGCGCCGTCGAGCACCTGCGTGCCCACGGCCGTGAGCGCGACGTGCCGTGTGGAGCGTTGCAGCAGGCGCACACCGAGCGAGGCCTCCAGTGCGGCGACCGAACGGGACACCGACGCCTGCGTCAAGTCGAGTTCCCTTGCCGCGTCGGTGAACGTGCCCGCGTCGACCACCGCCACGAACGCCCGCAGATGCCGCAGATCCATGCGTCCAGCGTATAGGTGACGCGGGCAATGCATTTCCCGTATCAAAGCCGCGACCGCAGGCTTGCGGCATGAAGAGCCTCGGTGGATTCGCGACGATGACCGCGAGCGCGGCCAGCAACCAGATCGGTGCCGCCGTGGGCGCCCACGCGTTCGCGGCCATCGGCCCGGCCGGTGTCGTGGCAGTGCGCCAGTTCGTGGCCGCCGCGGTGCTGCTTCCGATGGCCCGGCCGAACCTCCGAAGATTCACCTGGGCGCAGTGGTGGCCGACGATCGCGCTCGGCCTCGTGTTCGCGACGATGAACCTCAGTCTCTACATGGCGATCGACCGCATCGGCCTCGGCCTCGCCGTCACGCTGGAGGTGCTCGGGCCGCTCGGCATCGCGCTGGCCGGGTCGCGGACCCGCCGGGACTTCCTGTTCGTGCTGATCGCGGCCGTCGGCGTGTACGTGCTGGTGCTGCCCGGCCCGAGCAGCGACTACCTCGGCGTCGGGCTCGGCCTGCTCGCGGCGGGCTGCTGGGCCGCGTACATCCTGCTCAACCGCCTGGTCGGGGCCCGGCTGCCCGGTCTGCAGGCGCCTGCCGTGGCGACCGCGATGTCGGCGACGCTCTACGTCCCGGTCGCGGTGCTGCTCGTCCTGCACGGGAAGCTGACCGGGATGTCGATCCTCTACGCGGTCGGCGCGGGCGTGTTCTGCAGCGTCGTGCCCTACGCCGTCGACGTGATCGCGCTGCGGAAGGTGCCCGCGCGGCTGTTCGGACTGGCGATGAGCGTGCACCCGGTGCTGGCGGCGCTGGCGGGGCTCGTGGTGCTGGGGGAGACGCTCGAACTCCACCATTGGGCTGGAATCTTGCTCGTGGTCACCGCCAACGCACTGGCTGTGACTTGCTCGAAGTGGTCTGGATCACCTACCGTCAAACCCGAAATGTGAATCCAATTCACTTAGCGGGGTGTTCATGCGGACGAAAGTCTTGACGGTGGTCGCCGCACTCGTCGGTGCGGCGCTGGTCAGCGGCCCGTTCGCGTGGGCGGAACCCGAGCCGTACCTGGTGGGCCGCGGCATCTCCGACGTCACCGGCCCGGCCGCCGAGAACGGCATGATGGGCTACTCGAAGTTCGACCAGAAGACGACGGGCATCCACCAGCGGCTGCGGTCGCGGGCCTACGTCGTGGTCGACCGCGCCACGAACAAGCGCGTCGCGTACGTCAACGCCGACCTCGCGATGATCTTCCGCGCGGTCCAGGAGGGCGTCCTCGCGAAGCTCCAGGCCAAGTACGGCACCACCTACACCCGCGAGAACCTGCTGCTGTCCGCCACGCACACGCACAGCGGTCCCGGCGGCCAGTCGCACAACCTCGCCTACAACCTGTCGATCCTCGGCATGCAGCCCCAGGCGCTGGCGGCCGTGGTCGACGGCATCACGGAGTCGGTCGTCGAGGCGCACGAGGACATCAAGCCCGGCTCGATCAGCCTCGGCATCGGTGAACTGACGAACGCCTCGGTCAACCGGTCGCGCGTCGCGTTCGACCGCAACCCCGACAAGGCCGCCTTCCCGGCCGGCATCGACCCGCAGCTGACGGTGCTGAAGTTCAAGCAGGGCAGCGACAACGTCGGTGCGATCAGCTGGTTCGCCACGCACAACACGTCGATCACCAACGCCAACACGCTGATCAGCCCCGACAACAAGGGCTATGCGGCGTACCAGTGGGAGCACGACGACGAGGGTGTGCGCTACCTGGACAACACCGCTGGTTTCGTGGCGGCGTTCCCGAACACCAACGCGGGCGACATGTCGCCGAACCTCAACCTGAAGCCCGGTTCCGGCCCCACCGAGAACGAGTGGGAGAACACCCGCATCATCGGCGAGCGCCAGAACCGCAAGGCGCAGGAGATCTACAACGGTCCGCAGGCCTCGGTCTCCGGCGGCGTCGACTCGCGCATGCGGTTCGTGGACATGTCGGCCGTGCAGGTCGACGGACGCTTCACGACCGATGGCAAGGCGGGTACGACGTGTTCCGGTGTCGTCGGCGCGTCGACGATCGCGGGCAGTGTCGAGGACGGTCCGGCGATCCCCGGTTTCTCCGAGGGCATGCAGTCGCCGTGGAAGAAGCTGTTCGAGCCGTTGCAGATGGAGGTTCCGCAGTGGCTGCGGGACTGCCAGTTCCCCAAGGCCTCCCTGGTGCCGACCGGTCTGATCGGCGCGACGCCGAACATCGTGCCGCTGCAGATCGTCCGGATCGGACAGTTGCACCTCGTCGCGGTGCCCGGTGAGGTCACGATCACCGCGGGTCTGCGCATCCGCAAGGCCGTCGCGGCCGAGCTCTCGGTGCCCGTGCGGAACGTGCTGATCCAGGGCTACGCCAACGACTACAGCCAGTACGTCACCACGCCGGAGGAGTACGACTCGCAGCAGTACGAGGGCGGCTCCACCCTGTTCGGCCGCAACACCACTCCCGCCTACCAGCAGGAGTTCGGCAAGCTCGCCGCGTCTATGAAGGCCGGTTCCGCTCTGCCCGCGGGCCCGAACCCCGGCAAGCCGCCATTCACCGAGATCAACCTGCAGACCGGTGTCGTGCTCGACGACAAGCCGTTGGACAAGAAGTACGGCGACGTTCTGATCGCGCCCAAGGCTTCTTATGGACGCGGCGAGACCGTGACGTCCGTGTTCGTCACCGGCCACCCGAAGAACAACCTGCACCGCAACGGGACTTTCCTCGAAGTGCAGCGGCAGGTGAACGGCGCATGGGTGCGCGTGGCCGACGACGGCGACTGGTCCACGCGCTACCAGTGGGCGCGGGTCGGCGTTGCCAACTCCAACGCCACGATCACCTGGCAGATCCCGGCGGACACCCCCGCCGGCACCTACCGGATCGTGCACAACGGCGACGAGAAGTCCGGCTGGACCGGCAAGATCTCGGGCTTCACCGGCGCCACGGCGGGCTTCACCGTCAGCTGATGATCTCGCCACCCGCGGCGGTGGCGAGATCGGGGCCGAAGGCGGCCGCGGGCGTGTACGCGCCGGGCTTGCCTTCGCCCCTGGCGAGCCGTGCCGCGACCTCAGCGGACACACCCGCCGTGAAGTCCATGGCGTCGTCCGCCCGCAGCCACCCTTCACGGGTGGTGCCGTCGGGCCACGTGATCACCGCGTGGCCCCAGGAGTGCTTGCGGGGCCTCGGCGCGGCCTTGCCCCTGACCCCGGCCAGTTGACGGATCGCGAAGCGGCGCAACGGTTCCAGCCCGAGCAGTCGTCCCGCGAACGGGAGCGCGGCGCGGGTCATGGGCGAGCTCGGCATCATCGCGGTGGCGGCGGAGACCTCCGGCGCGGCGCTCGCACGGTGAGCGGCCAGCAGTTCGGCGGACGGCGCCTCGGAGACCGCGGCGTGCTCACCGTCGGGCAGAAGCAGCCGCTGCGCTCGCGCGCCGATGCGTGACCTCGTCAGTTCGCCATCGCGGTAGCGGCGTCCGCCGGTGGTCAGCACGTCGAGGATCGAGGCGGCCAGGGCCGCGCCCAGCAGGCCGTCCTCCATGGCCACCGAGGCGACCGCGTCGACCCGCACCCCGGCCGGGACCGGGCGGCCCTCGCACAGTGCCGCCACGACGGCTTCCGTTGCCAGGACGCCGAAACCCGCGCCGGTGACGAGCGTGCTGCCCGCCGCCGCGGCCTCGTCGTGCAGGGCCAGCAGCCGGGGGACGGCGGTCAGGTCGGCCGCCTGGTCGAGGTAGTGCCCGCCGGGCAGACAGGCGCGGGCGATGGTGGTCGCGGACTCGGCGTAGTTGCCGATGGTGTTGACGACGACAGCCGGCCGCTCCTCCTCGATCGCCGCCGCGATGCGGTCGGCCGTGTCCGCGACGACGACCCGCAGACCGGTCGCCGCGGCCATCTCGCGCAGCCGTGCGCTCTCCCTGCCCACCAGCACCACGCTCTCGCCCCGGTCGAGCAGGCGAGTGGTGACGGCACGGCCGACGCGTCCGGTGGCGCCCAGAACCCAGATGCTCATGACGACTCCCGCAAGTGATGTCTCAGTGTGTCATCACCGAGGCTAGCACGGTGACGGCACACTGAGACATCACTTGCTAGGGTGTGCTGTGGCCAGGTGGGATCCCGGAACCGAAGATCGTCTCAGGCAGGCGGCGCTCGACCTGTTTACCGAGCGCGGGTACGACGACGTGACCGTCACGCAGATCGCCGAACGCGCGGGCATCACGCGCCGCTCGTACTTCCGCTACTTCCCGGACAAGCGCGAGGTGCTCTTCGCCGGCGCGGAGCAACTGCCTCTCGCGATCACCGAGGCGGTGCTCGCCTCGGCGGAACAGTCTCCGCCCGCCATCGCGCTCGACGCCGCCCGCCGGGTCGGCGCCCTGCTCGTGGAACGTGTGGACCGCACGGCCGAACGTCGTGCCGTGATCGCGTCGAGCCCTGAGCTGCAGGAGCGCGAACGCACCAAGGCCGCCGCGATCACGACCGCCCTCTGCGACGCACTGGTAGAGCGCGGAGCGGCGGTCGACGAGGCAAGGCTCGTGGCGCGGCTCGTCGCGGTCTGCTTCCAGGAGGCGCTGGAACGCTGGATCGACACGGGTGTGGACTTCGAGTCCTGCCTGGACCTGGTCGTCGCCTCGGTTCGCTCGGCGGCGGAAGTATTCCCGCCTCAGGTGAGTCCGTGATTACGTTGTGCACGATTTAATCGTGCAATAGCTTTATGGCAACCGACCCGAAGGAGCAGCCATGAAGCGCCCAGTCCTCGAGCCCGCCGCCGCCGAGTTCGCCGCCGCCACCGCCCAGCCGCCGTTCCTGTTCGAGATCGCCCCGGAAGAGGGCCGCAAGGCCGTCGACGAGGTGCAGTCGGGCGCGATCGCCAAGCCCGAGGTCGACGAGCAGTGGGTCGAGCTCGACGGCTTCAAGGTCCGCGTGATCAAGCCGGCCGGTGTCGCCGGCCCGCTCCCGGTGATCCTCTACATCCACGGCGCGGGCTGGGTGTTCGGCAACGCCCACACCCACGACCGCCTGGTCCGCGAACTCGCCGTCGGTACCGGCGCGGCCGTCGTCTTCCCCGACTACTCGCTCTCGCCCGAGGCCCGCTACCCGGTCGCGATCAACCAGAACTACGCCACCGCGCAGTGGATCCAGGCTGAAGGCGCCTCGTACGGCCTCGACACCTCGCGCGTAGCGGTCGCCGGCGACTCGGTCGGCGGCAACATGGCGGCCGCGCTGACGTTGCAGGCCAAGGAACGTGGCGATGTCGCGTTGAAGGCCCAGGTGCTGTTCTACCCGGTGACCGACGCGTCGTTCGACACCGACTCGTACCTGCAGTTCGCCGAGGGCTACTTCCTGCGCCGCGACGGCATGCAGTGGTTCTGGGACCAGTACACGACGAACCCGCTGGAGCGCGCCGAGATCACCGCGTCGCCTCTCCGGGCCACCAAGGAACAACTCGCGGGCCTTCCCCAGGCGCTCGTGATCACCGCCGAAGCCGACGTGCTGCGCGACGAGGGCGAGGCTTACGCCGACAAGCTGCGCGAGGCCGGCGTGCCCGTCACCGCCGTCCGGTACGCGGGCGCGATCCACGACTTCGTGATGCTGAACGCGTTGCGCGGCACGCACGCCGCTGAAGGCGCGATCAGCCAGGCGATCGCGTTCCTGCGCAAGGCGCTCAACGGCTGATGAGCCTTCTCCTGATTGGCGTGAACCCCTTCCTGTCTGAAATGGCCGGGAGGGGTTCTTCGTGCGCGGGCTGTGTGGACAATTCGCGAGATCATGGAATTCTGACTCGTTCCTGACCACTTTCCGGCCAGTTCGGGAGAGTTGGTAACAGCTTTCCCTCGCCTCGCGAATACCGCCATGTGACGCAGTTCGCTCGCCGCGAGGAGCCACATGAGCACGCTTGACTCCGAGACGTTCGATCGGCACTTCGCCAACCTGTCAGCCAACATCTCCGACTTCATCCGGGGCAAGCCGGAGGTCGTGCGGCTTGCCCTCGTGTGCCTGTTCGCGCAGGGACATCTGCTGATCGAGGACGTGCCGGGAGTCGCGAAGACGTCACTTGCGAAGGCGTTGGCGAAATCCGTGTCAGGGGCGACGGTGAAACGTATCCAGTTCACCCCTGACCTGCTTCCGTCCGATGTCGTCGGCGTGCAGACATATGACCAGAGCGCGCACACGTTCGAGTTCTTCGAGGGGCCGGTGTTCGCCAACATCGTCATTGGCGACGAGATCAACCGGGCGTCGCCGAAGACGCAGTCCGCGCTTCTCGAAGTGATGGCGGAACGGCAGGTCACCGTGGACGGCCGGCCACGGCCGGTGCCGGCGCCATTCCTGTGCATTGCGACGCAGAACCCGATCGAGCACCACGGCACGTACGCGTTGCCTGAGGCGCAGCTGGACCGCTTCATGATGCGGATCAAGGTCGGCTATCCGCCCGGAGTGGACGACGAGGTCGACATCATCGCGGACGGCGTGGCCCGGCGCGCACCGGAAGAGCTCGGATCGGTGATGACCCTGGACGACCTGCGCGACATGATCGAGTTGGTGCGATCCGTGCACATCGAACGGGAGGTGCAGCGCTATGTCGCGGTGATCACGAGAGAGACCCGCAAGCACGCGAGCGTGCGCCTCGGCATCAGTCCGAGGGGGAGCATCGCCGTGGCCGCCGCCGCGCAGGCGCACGCCGCGGTGCTCGGGCGGTCGTTCGTCACGCCGGAGGACGTGCGGGTCGTCGCGAAGCCGGTCCTGAACCACCGGCTGCTGCTCACGCCGGAGGCTCGGGTGCGCAAGCAGACCGCGGAGGACGTGCTGGACGAGATCCTCGTCAGCGCTCCCGTGCCGCGGCCGTCGAAGTGGGGATGACGTGCTGACCCGCAGCGGTCTGGTGACCGCCGTGTTCGCACTGGTGATGCTCGCAGCGGGGGCCGCCGCGGACTACCCGGAGCTCGTGGCGTTCGGCATCGCCGCTGTGGTGGCGCTCGTGGTCGCCGTGCTGTCGATGCTGGTGCGGCCGAACCTCGACGCCGACCGGGTGATCCGACCGGACCGCGCGACCGAGGGCGAACAGGCTCTCGCGCTGCTGACCGTGCACAACCTCGGGCGAGTGCGCACACCGCCACTGGCGGTCGTCGAGTCGATCAACGGTGAGGCGTTCGCCGTCGACGTGCCGAGCCTGGCCGCGGGCGGTTCGCACGAACACCGTTATGCGCTGCCCTCGCAGCGGCGCGGCCGCCATGAGATCGCCCAGGTGGAGATCGGGCACTCCGATCCGTTGCGGCTGCTGCGATCCAGCGCCCGCACGGGAAGTTCGTCCGTGCTGGTCGTGCATCCGCGCACGCACCACCTGGGCGTGGTGTCGCGAGGCGGTCCTCGCGACAGCGAGGGGCTGACGTCCAGTGTGTCCGCGTTGGGCGGCCTCGCGTTCCACAGTTTGCGGGAGTACGAGCACGGCGACGACTACCGGCTGATCCACTGGAGGTCGACGGCGCGGGCGGGCAAGCTCATGGTGCGCCATCACGTGATCCCGGACGAGCCGCGGCATCTCGTCGTGCTCGACGTCGATGCCGGTTCCTATCCGGACGGCCGGTTCGAGGACGCGGTCCGTGCCGCCGCCTCGCTGGTCCGCGCCGCGTGCCGGGCAGGGCTTCCGCTGGAGCTGCGCACCACGGCGGAGCCTGCGGGGGAGCGGGGCACGGCTGATCAGTGGACCAGCGACGAGCTGTCCGCGCTCGACCGGCTCGCGGAGGCCCGTCTGTCCGAAGAGGACCGTGATCTCGCCGATCAGCTCGCGAACGTCGTGTCGAGCACCGAAGGCGTCTCGCTCGCCGTGGTGACGGGACAGCCACCCGCCGGACGGCTCGACGTGATCACCGCGCTGCGCCCGCGGTTCCTGAGCGTCAGCCTCGTCACGTTCGGCAGTCCCCAGCCGAGCTCGGCCGGAATGGTCCTGGTCGACGCACGGGACAGCGCCGACTTCGCCTCGCAGTGGAACGAGCTGATGTCACGGTGACCAAGTGGCTCGCCCGGATCCCGGCACTCCTGCAGATTCTGCTGTGCGGGCTGCTCGTCGCGAGCACCTCGGCCATTTACCTGAGCTTCTTCGCGTCCAGCGATCACGTCATGCCGATGTGTGCGATCGCCGCTCTCGCAACAGCGAGCGCGGCGATCGCACATCTCGCGCGCCGCGGCTGGGTCGTGCTGGGCGCGGTACCGGTGTTCGGTGTCTGCGCGGGATACCTGGCGTTCCCCGACACGATCCGGTACGGCCTGCCGAGCGTGCGGACGGCGGTCGAGCTCGGCAAGGGGCTTGCCGGCGGCTGGGCGCGAATGCTCACCGTCGGCCTGCCCGCGGACGTGCGAGGCGACCTGTTGACCACCCCGTTGCTGATCACGTGGGCAGCGGCGTTCGGCGCTGCCCTGATCGCCCTGCGGACAACCTCGGTGCTCGGGCCTCTCGCGCCGCCAGTGGCCGCGTTCGTGATCGCATTGCTCTTCTCCGCCGAGAGCCCCGGCCCTCGGCTGGACGTGACCGGGGTGTTCCTGGCACTGGCACTGCTGCTGGTGCTCATGAGAGCGAACGAGGGGCCGGCCGTGAGTCTCCGGGTGGCCGGGGGCAGGTTCGTGTTCGGGGTGCCGGTGATCGCCCTGGTCACCGCGGCGGGCGTGGTCGGCGTTCAGTGGGTGCCACTGGCCTCGGGCGTGGATCGGTTCGATCCGCGTGACCTGCGCTCGCCGCCTCTGCACGTCACCGAGTCGATCACACCGCTGGCGCTGGTGAAGCCGCAGCTCCGGGAAGCGGAAGCGCGGACGCTCTTCACCGTGGAGCTCGACGGCGACGGTGTGGACAGGGTGCGCACCGCTGCCCTGGACCGCTACGACGGCGCGCTGTGGACCACGGAAACGACGTTCCTGCTCGCCGGACGCAGCCTTCCCGCTGATCCGGACATGCCGCCTGCGGGGCAGCTGACGTCCCACGTCGTGGTCTCGCGGCTGCAGGGTCCCTATCTCCCGGTGGTCGGCTGGCCGAGGAGCGTCGTGATGGACCGGGGTGACAGCTCCGCGACCGGGTTCAGCGCGGGCACCGGTTCCCTCATCAACCTGGGCTCGTTCGACGGCATCGAGTACCGGACGACCAGCACGGTCAGCGGACGTGGTGACGAGGTCGACACCGCGTCGCCGAGCGCGTGCGGCGACTGCGCCACGCTCACCGTTCCGCCAGAGCTGCGCACCTTCGCCTCCGCGGTCACCACCACGGCGCCGACCGCGTACGGCAAGCTCCAGCTGCTGGAACGACATCTGCGCGGGCTGCCCTACAGCCTCGACGCGGCGCCAGGACACTCGGTCGCGGTGCTGCGCGACATGCTGCTCGGAGAGGACCGCAGGGGGTATGCCGAGCAACACGCCGCCGCTTTCGCCTTGCTGGCCAGGGTGCTGGGCATGCCGAGCCGGGTCGCGGTCGGCTATCTGTTGCGCGAATCGGAGAACCGCACGTTCACCGTGACGGCGGGCGACGCGCACGCGTGGGCCGAGGTGCATTTCAAGGGGCATGGCTGGGTGGCGTTCGAACCGACGGATCCCGCGGTCACCGAGGACAAGCCGCGCGACGACGACGCGACGACGGTCAGCCCGCCACAGCCGGACCCGCCGCCGCTGGTGCCGCCCGCCGCGAGCCCGGACAACCGCGAGGAAGGGGCTCCAGGCTTGGGGTTCGGTGAACTGGTGCGCCGCACGGCGGTGGTCACGCTGATCGTGCTGATGACGGTTGTCCTGGTGTTCCTCGGCGGAGTGGTGGGGACCAAGAGACGTCGCCGGTGGCGTCGGCGCAGGACCGCGGATCCCGCCGCCCGCCTGCTCGGAGCCTGGCAGGAGGCGGTGGACCGGCTGCTGGAGCTTGGTTTGCGCATTCCGCTGTCGATGACCGTCCACGACATCGGTGACGTGGCACGCACCAGGTTCGGTGATCGCGTGGCCGCACTTGCGACGATGGCTCCGATGGCCAGCGCGGCGGCGTTCGCGGGCGTTCCGCCGTCCGACGACGACGTCACGTTCGCCTGGGAACTGGAGTCGGACCTGCGTCGGGAGCTGCATCCGCGTCGGCTCAGCCGGATCAGGGCGGCGATCGACCCGCGTCCGTTGATCGACGGCCGGCGCGCACGGCGGGCAGGAGGCCGCTGATGCGCTACGTGCGTGCGGTGGTGTGGGGCGCGGTCGGCCTGGTGGGGTGCGGTGTGCTGGCCGCGGTCGGAGATCGCGAGCAGCACTCCGTGCCCGAGGTGCGGTTGCAGGCCGGCAGCGCGTGGGTGTCGTCGAACCGCGCTGGGCACCTCACCCTCCTCGACGGTGCGTCCAGGGAGGTCGGCGTCCGGGTGCCGGTCGCCGATCCGGGTACAAAACTTGCGGTGGCACAACAGAACCTGACCGCCTACGCCGTGAACCGGGGGACCGGGGCGTTGCGCAGGGTCGACGGCGCGACCCGTGAGGTCTCGGCGCCGGAGTCGCCTCTGCCGGGCGCGGCGGTGTCGCTCTACTCATCGGGGGACTCGCTGCTGTTGTTCGACACCGGGCAGGGACTTCTGTCCACAGTGGATCAGCAAACGTTGCGGTCAAGCGGAGAACCGCAGGTGCTGAGCCCGGCCGCGAAGCCGGATCTGACGGCCGTCGACAGGACGGGCGCGCTGTGGGTGGTCGACGACGCGACCGGCGACCTGGTGTGGTTCCGCGAGGGCAGGCGCGAGTCACGGGCGAACGCCGGATCACCCGGTGCCACCAGGATCGTGGCGACGGCGGGCACCGTCGCGTTGCTCGACCTCAACCGGCGGATGGCGTCCGTGCTGAACACCGAGGGTGAGGTCGCGCAGGAGATCGAGGTACCGCTGCAGCCCGGCGACGAGGTCGCGGTCAGCGGGTTGCCCGGCGAACCCGGCGTACTGGTGTCCGTGAGCAACCGCGGGCAGTTCGTGGCGTGCCGCTTCACGTCCGGTTGCGGCGGTCCCCGTGTCCTCGGCACCTCCGCGCTCGGCCCGGCCGTCGTGACTGCGGAACACACGTTCGTCCCCGACTACGGCCGTGGCCACGTCTGGGTCCTGCGCGACGGCGCGAGCGACCAGCTCGACCGCCAGATCTTCGACGGCCAGACGCAGTTCGAACTGTTCGAACGCGACGGCGTCGTCTTCTACAACGACCCGGAAAGCGAACGGGCAGGCGTCATCGGCCTGGACGGCCAGGTGCACCCGATCTCCAAGTACGACCCCGTCGACCCTGCTCGCGGCACGGTGAAGGTGCCCGCGGAGAACCAGCCGAAGCCACCGCCGGACGAGCCGCAGCCGCCAAACCCGAACCAGCCCGCGAACCCGTCCCAGCCACCGGCCACGGGCCGCGCTACGCTCGGATCCGGTGTGCCACAACAGGACGTGCTCCGCATCCAGCAGACCCCGCCGAACCCGGTCCGGGCAGGCGCGAGGGTCGACCTGTCACTCGCCGGAGCCGCGGCGATCACGGCGAGCTGGAACTTCGGTGACGGCACAACGGGAACCGGCACGAGCACCGGCCACATCTGGAGCCGTGCCGGCACGTTCGGCGTGACCGTCACCGCCACACTCGCGTCCGGCCGGTCCGCCTCCGCCTCCGCCACGGTCGTCGTGCAGGACGTTCCGGCGGCCATCGTGCGGTTGCAGGTCTCACCGGCCGTGCCGCTGACCGGGGCACAGGTGTCGTTCAGCGCCGAGGTGACCGGCAGCCCGCAGACCTGGCAGTGGAGCATCTCCAGCGGTGGCGGGGTTGTCGGCAGTTCCAGCGAGCAGGGGTTCGGGCACGTCTTCACCATGCCTGGGACTTACACCGTGACCGCGCGGACGACCACGAACGGCGTGGTGGACGAACAGTCCCAGCAGTTCGAGGTCGGGCTGCCGACACGGTCCTTCAGCTGCGGTGACTCGATCACCGCGAGCGTGCGGCTAGGAAACGATGTGTCCTGTTCGGACGTTGCGCTCTCGGTGACGTCCGGGGACGTCTACCTCGACCTCGGCGGCCATTTGCTGTCCAACAGCGACGTCTCGCAGGACACCCTCGCGGTGCGGGACGCGGCCAACGTGACCATCACCAACGGCACCCTCGGCGTCTTCAGCCTCACCAACACCGACGGTGTCACCTTGACCGGCCTCCGAAGCAGACTGCCGAACATGACCAACGCCCGCGACACACACATCAACGGCGGAAAGTTCGACGGCTTCCACCGCACACGGATCATTTCTTCCCAGGCCACCTTCACCAACGTGGACATCACCAACACGATGGTCGCGTTGTCCTGTCTGGGCGGATCCCGGTGTGACTTCATCAACTCGTCTTTGGAGATCCTGGGGCCAGGAGCTGGCCTGGTTTGCGGGGACAATCCGGCCAACGCCGTCACGATCACGGGCGGCAAACACTCCTTCGAAGGGCTGGGTTGCGAGAATCTGACCATCGCCGACGCGGAGGTGAACGGGTTTTCCGCAGGTGGTGAGATGCTCGACATCCGGCGATCGACGCTTCGTCTCTTCTACGGTCTGCGTGGAGGCCAGATTCACATCGAGGAGAACACCTTCTCGGGCGGGTCATTCGCTGAGATCCGCAACTCTGGTGGACCGTTGTCCGGTGTGTTCAGGAACAACACGGTCACCGGGATGGGTCTCATCGGGGTGTTCGTCAACATCAATCAGCCGGTGAGTTCACTGCTCATCGAGAACAACACGATCACTGGCAACGGCGGCCGGTCCGGCACCGTCAGCGACCGTTGTGGGAACGAGGATGCGTTCGGCGGGATGCACGTGTGCGCACCGGCAGGCAGCAACATCACGTTGCGGAACAACCGAATGTCGGACAACCGCGGCAGAGCGCTGCTCGCCATGCCCGCCACCGTCAAGGACGGCGGTGGCAACACGGGTGGCGGCGAAACCTGCCAGCCTGCCATCTGTTCATGACCGCCGGTACCGCATCCGCACCGTCGACTCCAACTGCCGCACCGCCTTCTCCACGTTGGCCACGTCGCCGTCGAACGCACCCGCGAGCAGCGCCGGAGAGCCGGTCCTCAGCCTGTCGGTGACCCCGTCGAGCACCGCCGTCTCGCCCCGGGCCAGCCGGTAGGCGAACTCGCCCAGCGACGGCGCGACCCCGGCGTGGTGCAGTTCGAGAAGGCTGCGCAGCAGCTCGAACCCGTCGAACGCCCGGTCGAACTCGCGGTCGGAGGTCAGCTCGCGGAAGTGCGGCCGCACCACCGACCGGATGTGCGCGCTCAACGCGCCGTGCGGCCTGGCTCCTCGCCATTTCGGCAGGAGCTCGGCGACGTGAGGCTCGACCACCCGATAGGGCACCAGGGTGCGCAGGTCGCGGCTCAGCACCGTGTGGACGAGCTCGTCGTGCCTGGCCGCTACCGCCGCCACGCCGATCGCGTACGAGACGAGCAGCGCCGGATACGGCTGCCGTTCCAGCACCTGCGCGAGCACGGACGTCCACAGGCCGCCCCGCGCCACGTCGTCGTCGTGCACGGCCACGGCGGTGATCGCGAGGAGTTCGCTCATGGCACCGTCGCAGCGCAACAGGTGTTCCTCGACGGCTGCCGGGATGCGGCGGTCCGGCACGTTGTCGAGCCGTTGCGCTGGGGGCACGGCGTCGAGTGCGGCGGCCAGGGCCGTGCGGACGACGTCGTTGACGCCGGAGCCGGACCGGATCGCGCGCCGCAGGTCCACGAGCAACGGTGAGGAGGTCTCGGTGTTGACCCAGTCGGGCACAGGGCCGAGCGGTCGTCGCTTCGGCACCCGGTAGATCGCCCGCAGGATCCGTTCGAGCTGGTTGCTGTAGTCCACGGACGGGTCGATGCCCACCCACGCGGTGTGCGACAGCGTCGCGGGGACCTCGGCGCGATCGAGCCGGACGCAGATCAGGGTGAGATCGCGTTCGATCGCTCGCCGGGCGGAGGCGTCGATCTCCTCGCGCACCCACTTGGAGCTCGCGGTGTTGGCGGACACCACGACGATTACCGCGTCCGAGTTGTCGATCTGCTCGAACACGCGTTCCACGATGCGGTCGCCGGGAAGGATCTCCTCGCGGTCCAGCCACACCCGTACGCCGTTGTCCTCGAGTGCCTTGGCGAACGCCACCACGAACCTGTCCTGGTCGAGATTCGAGTGGCTGATGAACACGCTGGGAGGAACGGCACTCATCCTTCGATGGTGGCACGGATTTCCTGTGGGGGCCGGTACGCGCGCCGCGTCAGCCGCCCACCCGTTTGGTGCTGCTGACGTGGAACGGCGTGCCCTGCTGGCACGTGGTCATCGCACCGGGATCAGCCTTCCCGGTCACCTCCACCACGGCGCCGGCCACCGCGATCGCGGGGTCGGCGCCGAGCAGCAGGTACTGCTCACCGGGCGCGGTGAGGATCGTGCAGCCCGACTCGACCCCGCCGGACACCGTGCCCCGCACCGTCTTCACACCCGGATCGAGGGCTCGCGACGGTGTGGGCAGGGTGGGCGGCAGCGAAGCCGACGACGGGGGCACCGGTGCCGGGACGCTCGGCACGGTCGTGCCAGGAGCCGTCACGGAGCTGACGATGGTGGATGTGCTCGGCCCAGGAACCTGCGCCGGGGGCACTTGGCCGCACGACGCGAGCATCAGACACAGCAACACGGCCGCTAACCCGCGCATCTCGCGTCACCTCCGATGGACCACGGCGACCGGGCACGGCGCGTGGTGGAGCACAGCGTGGCTCACTGAACCCAGAATTGCACGCGTCACCGCTCCACGGCCGTGACTGCCGACGGCGATGAGAGCCGCGCCATCGGCCGCCTGGAGCAACGCGCGTGCGGGTGCGTCGAACGCGACCTCCCGTGCCACATGCACCTCGGGGTGACGAGCCGCGTGTGGGGCGAGCTGTTCGTCCAGCACCTTGGAGAGGTCGACGCGGACGTGGTCGAAGTCCTGCTCGGGCAGTTCGGCCCAGCCGACGTCGTTCCACGCGTAGATGGCGAGCAGGTCGCGGCCGTGGCGGGCGGCGTACTCGAAGGCGAACGCGATCGCGTCCGTGGAGGTGTCGGAGCCGTCGACGCCGACGACCACGCGGCCGTCGACAGGGCCGGACCGCGTCACGATCACGGGACGTCCGCCGGTCGACACGAGTTCGACGGCGGTGGAGCCCAGGAACATCTCCGCGATGCCGGTGCGCCCGGACGAGCCGAGCACGAGCAGGTCGCCGGGTTCGGCGGCGAGGACGTCGACCGGACGGCCGATGCGCACGTGGGTGGCGATTTGGAGGTCGGGCCAGCGCTCCTTGAGCTCGGCCGCGAGTTCGGCGAGGTGGTCCTCGGCGGCCTTGGACATCGTCTCCTCGGTGACGAACTCCGGCACCGGGATGGACATCGGCGTGAACATTGGCTCCGGCAGGGGAGCGCGCACGGCGTGCACGACCTGCAAGGCAGCGCCACAGCGGGAAGCTTCCTCGGCACCGAAGAGCACTGCGCGCCTGGCCAGGTCGGAACCGTCGAACCCCACAACGACCGTAGACATGAAAAACCACCTCCGACCGGGGCATACCCGGCCGGAGGTGGTTCTAAAGGTGATCCAGAACTAGTTGACGACGAACTGCGAACCCGGCTCGATGGTGATGTCGCCGTCCCGCGAGTTGGTGATCGTCACGTTCGTCAGCTTCGCCGAACCGCGGGCCTGGGCCATCGCGAGGATGCCGGAGCCGTTGTTCGACTTGTCGATGCGGACGTTGGTGATCTGCACGTCCGGCATGCCGCTGCCGCCGCCCTTGAACTGGATTCCGTCGTACGTGGAGTCCAGGATCTCGGTGTCGCGGATGACGACGCCGGGGATCGGCAGGTTCTGGGAGAACAGCGTGATGGCGCCGAACTCCTGTGCCTCACCCCAGAACGCGCCGCCCGTGCGGTACAGGGCGTTGTTGGCGAGCAACGTCGTCCCGCCGAACGGCAGCGGGTCGTGGTCGGTCGCCAGCATGATGCCCGGGTAGTTCGCCGTGTCGGAGATGATGTTGTTCTCCGCGCGGTTGTTCGAACCACCGTAGATCGCGATCCCGTTGGCACGCCACGGGAGTGCGATCGTGTTGTTGAGGAACGCGTTGCCGCTGCCGACGTCCACGTTCTGGTCCTTCACGTACTTCGACGCCCAGACCGCCAGCGCGTCGTCGCCCGTGGTGCGGAACGACGAGTTGAACACCGTGGAGTTGCGCGTGCCGTTGGTGAAGTTGATGCCGTCGGCGTAGGTGTCGCGGATGCGCATGCCGCTGAACTGCAGGCCGTCACCGGGGTTCCAGCGGTCGGGCAGGTTGGTGTAGTCGCGGCCGACCCAGACACCGACGTTGGCGTGCTCGATCCACACGTTGGTGATCTTCGTGTTCTTGCCGAAGCGGCCGGTCATGCCGACGCCGCCTTCGGCGTTGCCGTCACCGCCGCGGATCCGGCCGGAACCGAAGATCGCGATGTCGGAGATCTGCGTGTTGTCGTCGATGTCGAACCCGAAGTTGCCCTCGTGCGGGTGGTTGATCGTGTTGGCGTCCTGCGGCTGCGTGAGGCTGAACAGTTGCGAGTGCCACATGCCGGCGCCGCGGACGACGACGTTGCGGATGCCGACCTGGTTGTACTGACCGGAGTTGAACAGCGTCAGGATCTTCTTCTCCTGGCGGAACCTGCCCTCCGGGATCCAGACGCAGGGGATCTCCCCGTTCTGGTCGGCCGTCACGGCACGCTGCAGCGCGTCCGCGTCGTCCGTCTGGTCGTTCGGCGTGGCACCGTACTGCGTGATCGAGACGCAGTCCGCGGGCTTCTGCGCGGCCGGTGCGACCTGCTCCAGGTCGATCAGGTCGATGTAGTAGAACTGGGCGTTGTCACCGGAATCGCGCTGCAGCTTGAACTTCGTGCCCGCCGGGTAGGAGCTCGCGAGCAGCTGCGAGGTCTCGTCGAACAGCCTGCGGGCGTCGCCGCCAGGACGGTTCGTGAGGCCTTCGGGGTCGTCCGTCGTGCCGTAGAGCCAGCTGTGCCGCGACGACAGCGTCAGCTTCTGCACGAACTGGTCGTTCGCGTAGAGGCTGATCGTCGCCTCCTGGCCACCGCCCGCGGCGGCGTCCGGGATCGAGTTGCGCACGACGATCGAGTTGGTGCTGACCGTCGACGTGACCTCCACGAACTGACCCTGCGCGTCGAGTCGCACCGACTTGCGGCCCGAGGACTCGGAGCCGAAGTTGGTGTGCCCGAACGTGCGCTCCGCGTCGGCCTGCACCAGCGTGCCCTGGTAGCGGCCCGCTTCCGCCTCGTAGGAGGTGAACGGCACCGAGGCACCGCGTCCGACCACAATGGACTGGGTCGCGGTGTTGTTGGTCTCGTTGGTCTCCGCGACCACGTTGGTCGCGTCCGCCGTCGCGGTGGCCGTGGCGCCGCCGTTGGTGGCGGTCCAGGAGCCGACGTTGACCGTCACGGTCTGACCGGCGTTGATCGCAGCCGTGTTGGCGTTCAACGTGCTGCCGCCGACGGCCACGCGGGTCACCGAAGCGCCCGCAGCCGACGTGCCGCGGTTGTTGACCTGCACGGCGAACGTCACCTGCTGGCCCGCGGCCGGAGACGACGGGTTCGGCGTGACGCCGGTGATCTGCAGATCGGGTCCCGGTGCCTGGCCGACGACCAGGGGAGAGCCGGAGGTGAAGGTGTTGTTGCCCTCGTTGGTCTCCGCGACCTGGTTGGCCGGGTCCACCGCGGCCGCGGCCGCGTAGGACCCGGCACCCCGCCGGCCCGCGTCGACGCTGACGGAGGCCGTGGCTCCAGGAGCGAGCGCGCCGACCGCGGCGGTGCCCGCGACGGTGCCGCCGAGCGTGACGTTCAGCGTCGTCGCGCCGGACGCCACGGTGCCGCCGTTGCGCACGGTGGCGGTGAGCCTGATCGCGTCGGCCTCGCTCGGGCTGGCCGGCGTCCACGTCAGGTTCGTGACGGTCAGGTCAGGAGCCGGAGCGGAAGCGCCGAACACCTGGAACTCGGCCACCTGGCCGCCGGGCGCGCCGGTGTTCGAGTAGAAGTGCAGCCGCACGTCCGAGGCCCGCCCGCTCACCGGGATGGTGACGGTGTTGCCGGTGGCCGGGTCGAACCGGTAGTCGGCGCGGGCCTTCAGGGTGCCGAACGCCGTCGCGCTCGCCTCACGGCCGAGCACCTCGAAGTTCTGCGTGCGGGCACCCCAGTCGCCGCCGGGGTTGAGCTTGACGACGACCGACGTGACGTCGGCGTTGGAGCCCAGCTTCACGGTCAGGTTGCCGGGAAGACCGTTGGACTCCCAGTACGTGCCGGTGTTGCCGTCGACGGCGTTGCCCGGCACGAAGTTGTGCACGTGCCCGGATTCCTCGACCGGCTTGCCGGCAGCCAGGTTGTCGCCAGGCGGCGGCGGGTCGACCGGTCCGGACTCGCCGTGCACCTCGAACTCGCTGAGCTGCGCGGCGGGCCAGCCGTTGTTCGCGGTGACCGTCACGCGGACGTACCGCGTGACGGTCGCCGTGAAGTCCAGCGTCACCGTGTTGTTCGAACCGGGCGCGAACACCCGCGCACCGGATCCGACGAGGTCGCTGAACTGCGAGCCGTTCGAACTTCCTTGCACAGCAAGCGTTTGCGAGCGCTGCTCCCAGTTCGAGGGCAGGCGCAGCACGACCTTGCTGACGCTCTTCGCGGCGCCCAGATCGGCCTGGAGCCACTGCGGGAACGAGTTGTTCGTGCTCTCCCAGTAACTGCCCTGGTTGCCGTCACCGGCGTTTCCGGGGCCGTACGGGCCGTTGCTGCTGGACGCGGTCAGGTTCGCGGACAGCCTGACGACCGCTGCTCCTGCCGTGGGTGTCAATCCGAACAGTGCGAGGGCGCTGACCAGGGCAGCACTCACCGCACGCCTCAATAGCGTGTTTTTCATTGAATTGTCCTTCGCGGCAGGGGTATCAGTTGTTGATATTGATCTTGAAGGTGGACGTGGTGTTCCTGATGTCCTGGAAGTTGTTGCTGAACCTGAGGCCGTTGAACGTGACCTCGCCGACCGCCGGACCCTGACCGGTCTCCGGCATCTCGTTGGCCCACAACCCGAACCCGGACTTGGCGTCGAAGGCGTCGCCGCTCTTGCGCGCACCCGAGATGCTCACGTTGGACAGCACCGTGTCCTGGAAGACGTTCTCGGCCGCACCGTTGTACTTGGTCTGGAACATGATTCCGCTGTACGTCGGATCGATGATCTCGACGTCGCTCACCCGGATCCCGGTGTACTTCTTGGAAGCGGAGAACATCCAGATCGCGCCGAACGTCTGCGCGCCCCAGAAGTGGCCGCCGGAGCGCACCAGGGTGAGGCCGCTGAACGTCGTCGGCTCGGGCCCGAAGTCCTCCATCGGGTATCCGAAGTCGAGCGAGCTGATCGTCACGGCGGAGTAGGTGAGCGTGTCCGCGACGTAGATGTTGCGGAACGTGTTGAGCTTGCCGCCGTAGACCGCGAGACCGGCCGCACGCCACGGGGTCGTCACCGAGAGGTTCTCGAAGACGTTGTTCTGCTGGCCGCTGCCACCGCCGTCGGTGGCGGCGAACAACGCGAACGCGTCGTCACCGGTCGAACGGGCCTCGATGTTCGCGATCCGGTTGCCCGCCGACCCGTTGGTCAGGTTGAGGCCGTCCGCGTACATGTCGCGGATGCGGCTGTCCCTGATGACGTTGTTGTCGACGTTGTTGCCCCAGAACAGGCACATCATGTGCTCGACCCAGATGTTCTCGATGGTCATGTTCTGGACACCGGCGAAGTCGAACACCTTGCCCGGCCCGTTGATGCGCGCGGTGTAGTTGCCGAACACCGCGAACCCGCTGAACGTCGACCCGCTCGCGGACGACTGCGCGCTGAAGCCGATGTCGGTGTTCTCCTGCGCGAGCGGAGCCTGGAACCGGGTGAACCAGGGACCCGCGCCGACGACCCGGACGGCCTTGCCGTAGACGTTGAACTTCTGCGCCGTCTGGTAGGTGCCCGCGGGCAGGAAGACGCCGATCAGGGTGCCGGTCGTGTCCATCCGGACGCGGTCGAGTGCGTTCTGCACGTCCTGGTGGGTGAACCCGGCGGGCACGGCATAGCGTGCCGCGTCAGGGTTTCCGGCCGCCGTCACCTGTTCGAAGTTCACGAAGTCGATCGCGTAGTTCGTGGTGTTGGCCGCGTCCTTCTGCAGCTTGATCTTCGTGCCCGCCGGGAACGTCGAGTTGAGCATCACGTTCGCCTCGTCGTAGATGTGGCGCGGCCCGCCCGCTCCCGGCGAGTTGCCCGGTTCGGCCTCGTTGCCGTACTGCCACATGTACTTCGACGTCAGGTCGATGGCCTTGTGGAACTGGCCGTTGACGTAGACGTTGAGGTTCGAGGTGATGCCGCCGCCACCCGAGCTGTCCGGGATGGAGAAGCGGGTGACGAGGGTGTTGGTCGGTCCGCTGGTGGTGAACTCGACGGACTGGCCGTTGCCGTTGAGCGTGACGGCACGACGGCCGGACGCCTCACCGGCGAGGTCGCCGATCGTCCTGTTCGGACTGAGGACCTGCGCGCCGCCGCCCACCGTGGCGTCCTCGGCCTCGACGTGCTGCCACGGAACGCTCGCGCCGCGGCCGATGAACAGCGACTGCTCGCTGGTGTTGTTGCCCTGCTTGGCAGGGATCTCGTTGCCGTCGCCCGCGATCACCGTGCGGACGGTGTACCGGCCGTCGGCGGCGGGCCACGTGCCGAGGCTGACCGCGGCGGTCGTGGCGCCTGCGTTGATCACGCCGTTGTGGCTGCCGGTCAGCGTGCGGACGGTCTGGCCGCTGCTGTTCAGGATCGTGACCGTGATGCCGTGGGCTCCGGCCGCGGACGCGATGGTGCCCTGGTTCTTGATCGCGACGGAGAAAGTGGTGCTCTGGCCGTTGCTCGGGTTGCTCGGCGACCAGCTCGGCACCGCGACCAGGTCCGAGCTCGGGACCGGGGTCACGACCAGCGGGTCCGGGTGGACGCGCGCGTTGTTGGTCTCGTTCTGCTCCGCCACCTTCTTGGTCTCGTCGACCTTGGCGGTGTACTCGTAGCTGCCCGACGGGCGAGCGGCGATCGTCGTGCCGACGTTCGCCTGCGCACCGGCGGCGAGGGCGCCGACCTGGGCCGTGCCGACACTGGTGGTGCCGAGGAAGAACGTCACGTCGGTGGCGATGGACGCCGCGGTTCCGGCGTTGCGGACGGTCGCGTTCAGGGTGACCTGGTCGGTCTCCACGGGGCCCGCCGGCGTGAACGACGTCGCGGTGACGGTGAGATCGGGATTCGGGGCAGGGGTGCCGAACACCTGGATCTCCGCCACCTGGGCGCCGGGCGCACCGGTGTTGGACGTGACGCGCAGTTGGAGGTCGGCGACCCTGGCAGCCGCGTTGATCGTGACGGCGTTGCCGGTCGCCGGGTCGAAGCGGTAGTCGCGGCCCGCGACGAGGCTCGTGAAGCCGGTGGCGTTCTGCTCGCGGCCGAGGACCTCGACGTTCTGCGTGCGGGCGCCCCAGGCCGAGTCCGGGTTGAGCTTGACCGCGACCGAGCTGACGTCCGCGTTCGATCCCAGTTGGACGGTCAGCGTGCCGGGGAACCCGTTGGACTCCCAGTAGGTGGCCAGGTTCGAGTCGTTGGCGTTGGCGGCGACGAAGTTGTGCACGTTGTTGTTCGCCGTGACGGGCTTGCCCTGCGCCAGGTTCGTGCCGGTGGCGCCCTCGCGCGTCACGGTGTTGCTGGCGGGGGACTGGTTGCCGGCCGCGTCCTTCGCGATCACGTGGTAGGTCACGCGCAGGCCGTCGGGCTGGCTGTCGGTGTGGTTCGTGCCGGTCACCGTGGTGCGCAGGCTGCCGTTGGCGTAGACGTCGTAGCCGGTGACGCCGACGTTGTCCGTGCTCGCGTTCCAGGTCAGCCGGATCTGCCCGGCCTGCGGCTGCGTGAAGGCGAGGTTCGACGGCGCCGCCGGAGCCTGCGTGTCACCGCTCGTCGGACCCTGGACCTCGAACTCGCTGAGCTGGGCCGCCGGCCAGCCGGTGTTCCCGGTGATCCGCAGCCGCACGTACCGCGTGGTGGCCGCGGTGAAGTCGATGGTGACGGTGTTGGCCGTGGCCGGGTTGAAGTCGTATCCCCTGGACGCCACGAGATCGGTGAAGTTGCCGCCGTCCGTGCTGCCCTGGACCGCGAGGGTCTGGGTGCGAGCGCCCCAGCCGTCGGTCGGGAGCTTCAGCACGACTCGGTCGGCCTTCACCGCGGCGCCGAGATCGGCCTGGATCCACTGCGGGAACGCGTTGTTCGCGCTCTCCCAGTACGTCCCCTGGTTGCCGTCGCCGGCGTTGCCCGGTCCGTAGCTCTGGTTCGTGCTGCTCGCGCTGTAGGTGGCCTGCAGCTGGGCGCTGACCGCCGCCTCGTGGACCTCGAGCTTGGCCGTGGTCTTGGTGGCGCGCACGTGCTTGACCAGCGTCGGGTCGACCTGGAACGTCACCTTGCCGTTCTTGAAGTCGTGTGGTCGTTCCGCGACCAGCGTCGACCAGCCTCTGCCGTCGAGACTCGTCTGCACGGCGAAGGTTTCCGTGCTGTTCCTGGAGGACGTGAGGGTGACCTGGTCGATGCGGGTCTGCTTGGCGAGGTCCAGGCTGACCGGCGCGGCCTGCGCGGCGGGGGAGAACGTCAGGGTGGCCGCGGCGGTGATCAAAGCCGTTAGCGGGGCTAGCAGGGAGCGAGCGCGTGTCGTCGGTGACATGGCGTGCTTGGCCCTTCTCGGTGGGGACGCGAGGGGGTGTGGCGCGCCTCACCGTAGAAGTGTCCAGCAGATTACCGCAATATCTCGACGTGATTGCGCAAATTTGCGACATAGCGCTCTGAACAGGAAAGACGGGTGCTCGTTCCAGTATCCGACCGGTGTCTCAGCGTGCGCAAGGGCGATCACCAGCGGCAGGATGAACAGCGTCGCGGGAGCTTTGGGCCCGAACCTGCCTAAAAAATTGATTCGAGCGCGATGAGCTGGCTTGCGGTGACTTGCTCACGACTTGCCGATCTTGCGTAAGGTTTGCGCAAGTTTCAGAGCTTCGCGAACAACCTTCTGGCTCGGTTCAGGAGATCCAGCCTGTGCTCACTCTGCCGGAGCGAGTGCCCCTCGCCGGGATAGACGACGAGTTCCGAGTGCTTCACCGCGCGGTGCAGGAGCTTTGCTTGCTCGACCGGCACGTTGGTGTCGTTCTCGCCGTGCACGATCAACATCGGCGTGCGGATCCGATCCGCGTAGGTGAGAGGGCTGTGTTCGGCGCTGTCGCCCAGCGCCGCCTCGAACGTGCCCCACTCGCCGGTGGCGATGAGGCGCGGCCAGTCCGAGATCCCCGCGCCGACCAGTGCCGCCTTGAACCGGTCGGTCCTGGTCGTGGCCCAGGCGGCCATGAACCCGCCGTGGCTCCAGCCTGCGATGCCGAGCCGGTCGGGGTCCGCGATCCCCTGTGCGACGAGGAGATCGATCCCGGTCTCGATGTCGTGCCACTCCTCCTGGCCGACCTTCTTCGCCACGGCCGCCGCGAACTCGTGGCCGTGCCCCTGCCCTCCCCTGGGATTGGGCAGGAAGGTCGCGATCCCCTGGTGCGCGAACCACTGTGCCGACGGCACCCAGTGCAGTTGCAGGTCGTCGGTCCAGCGGTCGTACGGACCGCCGTGGACGATCGTGACGAGACGAGACGGTCCGTCTCGTCTCGTCTTGCCCAGTGGCAGTACCAGCAGGCCGTCGAGTTCCAGACCGTCCCGGGCCTGGTAGTGAAGGCGTTCCTGCACGCCCCACGGGATGCCGTCGAGGTCGCGATAGCGCGGCGGCAGGTGCGATCCCGTGATGCGAGCGAGGGAGGCGCCGTCGAGGCGGCGGAACTCGGTGTCGAGGCCGGTCGCGACGACCACGACCGGCGCGTCGCCGTCGTCCTGGACGAGGTCGATCGGGCAGGCGCGCATGCCTTCGGTGAGGTTGCGGTGCCGCTGGTCGAAGACGGCGTTGCCGCCCTGCAGGTGCGGCGGCGTCAGCGCCAGGTAGCAGACCTCGTCGCCCCACCACACCGGCGAACCGGCGTCCGCGGGTGTCGCGCCCAGGTCCGTGACGGTGCCGTCGGTCTCCACGACGTGCAGCGCTGGGTTGAGCAGGCCGGGGTCGATCTTCGGCGACGACCACGTGATGACCGCGAGCCGGCCGTCCGGGTGCCGCGCGACCTCCGCGACGTGCCGGCCGGGGATGCTCACCCCGGTGGGCACGTCCTCGGCAGGCGGCGGGCTGTGGCCGGCCACGATTTCGTCGGTCAGTTCCCGCACGGGTTCCAAGCTACGCGATGAGGCGTGGTCTTGATCTCCAGATAACTGGAGGTTTTACGGTCGGGCCCATGACGATTCTCGTGACGGGTGCGACCGGGAACGCCGGACGCCAGGTGGTGAACGAGCTGATCGCGCTGGGGCAGCGGGTCCGTGCTGTCACCAGGGACGCGGACCGGGCGCGGTTTCCGGCGGGAGTCGAGGTCGTGCAAGGAGATCTGACCAGGCCGGAGACGATTCCGTTCGACGGTGTCACCGGCGTCCACCTGCTGACGAACGCGGGCGCGAACTACGCCGAACTGCTCACCGGGCCGGATTTGGTGAAACGGGCGGAGAAGGCCGGCGTCCGCAGGATCACGGTGTTGTGGAGCGGGTACCGGAGTCCGTTGGAGGAGGCGGTCACGGCCAGTTCACTGGAATGGACCGTGTTGCGGCCGGTGGACTTCATGTCGAACTCGCTGGTCTGGGCCGAGCCGGTGCGCCGTGAGGGGGTGGTGCGTGAGCCGTTCGCGTACGCGCGGAGTGCCCTCGTGCACGAAGGCGACATCGGCGCGGTGGCGGCCGCCGTGCTCGCGAGGGGTGGGCACGGCGGCCGCACGTACACGTTGACCGGGCCGGAGTCGTTGTCCGTGCCGGAGCAGGTGGCGGTGATCGGCGCGGCGATCGGGCGGGAGATCCGGTACGTCGAGCAGTCCGAGGACGAGGCGCGGCGGGAGATGCTCGGGGCGGGGCGGCCTGCCGAGGTCGTGGACTTCCTGATCGAGTGGAAGCGCGACATGCCCGCCGAGGGGTACACGGTGGTCGGCAGCGTCGAGGACGTGCTGGGAAGGCCCGCGCGCTCGTTCGCCCTGTGGGCTCGCGAGCACGCGGGCGCCTTCCGTTAGCGGAGCAGGTACGCGTCGACGATGGTCTGCTCGACGGTCTGGCCGCTGCCGGACGCCTTGGCGCGCAAGGAGACCGACTTGGCGTCCTTCGGGTGGGCCAGCAGGACGCGGTTGGCTGTGATCTGCTGGCGCTTCCACGTGGTGCCGCCGTCGTAGGAGACCTCTACGGACGTCACGCGCACCGAGTCCACCTGCGACTGGGTCGAGATCGGCACCGAGAGCATCTGGCCGGCGCGGCCGTAGCCGTTGTCGTCCAGCTGCGGGGTGAAGCGGATGACCGACAGAGGTAGCGCGGTCTGCTTCGCCGTGGTGTCGCTGCGGAACGTCCACACGCCGGACACCTTGGGGCTCAGGGCGGTGTCGCGCACGGCGGAGGTCTCCACGCGGTAGTGCGCGGCGCCCGGCTGGACGTCCAGCATCGCCCAGCCCGCCTCGGCGGTCTCGGCCGCCTTGACGTTGTCGCGGTACACGGTCGTGCGCGCTTCGGTGACGGGGCTGTAGCCCTCGTTGCCCGCGTTGTCGCCGTACAGCGGGATGGTGACGCGGACGAAGTCGCCGGTGCGGAACGAGTGCGGGACGCCCCGCGTCTCGGGCAGCGCCGGGCCGAACACCGCACGGTTGAACGGTTCCACGTAGGACCTGCCCGGCCGGTAGTGCCGCAGCGGCGTGACGAGCGCGCCGATGTTGCCGGTCTCGTCGAACAGGTTGAACCTGCGCGACCAGTCGCCGCCTTCGCCGCCGTAGTACTCGGTGCGCGGGCCGGAGGTGAAGTTGTCCAGCGAACCGTAGGTCCAGTCGGCGCGGCCCTCAGGGGAGGAGGTGTGGCCGATCGAGGCGCTCTGGCCCGGCTTGAGCGCGGGCATGTCGACCTTGACGGTGGCGAGGTCCTTCCTGGCGATCGTCTTGGTGAGGCCGTTGGGAGCGTGCCCCTTCTGGTACCAGGCGAGTCCGTAGAAGTCCTGGCCGGCGTTCCAGAACGTGGCGATCTTGCCGGTGACCTCGTTCGAGTCGGGGCCGAGGCTCGCGACGCCGAGGTGGTCGATGGAACCGCCGACCGAGAAGTTGCCGATGGTGTAGGCGGTGCCGTTGACGACCCGCTCGAAACCGGTCTGCAGCAACGAGAGCTGCGCGGTGACGGGCAGCGTCACCTTGACCGGCTTGGCCTGGCGCGCGTCGAGGTTGATCGTCGTGGCGCCGGAGACGGTCAGGTTCGGGTAGTTGATGACGTCGTGGGTCCAGGCGCCGGTGGACGACAGCACGCTGCCGGACAGGATGTAGCGGCCCTTGGCGACGCGCGCGACGCCGGTCGTGCTGTTCGGCCAGACGCGTGCGCCGGTGTCGACGTTGATCAGGAACGCGAAGGTCGACGCCGTCGTGACGCCGGACCGCTCGACGCCGGTGATCGTGACGTCGTAGCTCTCCACCTCCAGGTCGGCGACGACCGCGGTGCGCACGCCGCTCGCGACGATCGCGCCGCCGAACACACCGCCTGCCGGCTGCTTCGCGATGTCCGCGGTGACCGTGGCCGTCGCGGTGCCGCCCGCCGGAACCGCGAGCTTGGCGGGGGAGACGCCGAACAGGGTGCCGTCGGTGTCCGTGGCGAGGTCGAGCGTGACCGGCTCGGATCCCGCGTTGGAGTAGGTGATCTCCTTGGTCAGCACGGGTTCGCCGGTGTGCGGCCACTGGTGCGCGCCGAAGCTGATGCTCGTCGGGTTCGACGTCACGTTCTGCTTGATCAGCTTGGCGACGTCGACGCGGCCGGAGCCCTGTTCGAACGGGGTCAGCTTCGCGGTGGGCGTGGTGCTGCCGGTGAGACGGGCCTTCAGCGCGGTGCCGCCCAGTTCCGGGTGCTGCTGACGCAGCAGTGCCGCCGCGCCCGCGACGTGCGGGGTCGCCATCGAGGTGCCGTCGAGCGAGGTGTAGCCGTCGGCGACCGGTGCGCCGATCCTGCCGTCGGAGTGCAGGGCGGCGACGATGCCGACGCCGGGTGCGGTGAGGTCGGGCTTCAGGGTTCCGGCCTGCGTGGGGCCGCGGCTGGAGAACTCCGCGATCTCGTTCTGGTCGTCGACCGCACCGACGGTCAGTGCCGCGTCGGCGGTGCCGGGGGAGCCGACCGTGCGCGCGTTGGGGCCGCTGTTGCCGGCGGCGATCACGAACAGCGTGCCCTTGTCGGCGCTGAGGCGGTTCACGGCCTCTTCGAGGGGCTCGATCTCGGGGGTGTCGTAGCCGCCGAGGCTCATGTTGATGATCTGGGCGCCCTGCTCGACCGCCCACTCCATGCCGGCGATGATCCCGCTGTCCTGGCCGGAACCGTTGTCGCCCAGCACCTTCACGTCGAGGATGCTCGCGTCCGGCGCCACGCCGCGGTACTTGCCGCCGCTCTTCGCGCCGGTGCCCGCGATGATCGACGCGACGTGCGTGCCGTGTCCGTAGTGGTCGCCGTTGTCCGCGGAGTTCGAGAAGTTCCGCTCGCCGATCTCGCGGTCGGCCAGGTCCGGGTGGGTGTTGTCGACGCCCGTGTCGAGGACGGCGACCGTGGTGCCCTTGCCGGTGAGGCCCGCCGCGTAGGCCGCGGGGGCGTTGATCTGCGCGACGCTGCGGTCGAGGTTCGCCTTGCGCTTGGCGTCGAGCCAGACCTTCTTCACGCCGGACGTGGACAGGGTGCCGGTGAGCGGGGTCTTGGCCGCGTCGAACGCCACACCGTTGATGCTGCGCAGCTGGAGGCCGGACTGCGCGCCCAGGGTGCCTTCGGGGTAGGTGACGATCACCGGCAGGGCGCCGCCGTACGTGGCGAGCTCGGTGATGTCGAAGAGTCGCTCGTCGAGGCGGCCGTCCGCGATCATCGGGATGGCGTCGTGCGGCACCACGTACTCGTGGCCCTGCGCGGTGTAGGTGGAGAACAGGACGCGTTCACGGCCGGGCGCCGGTCTGACCGCCCGTTGACCGGTGAGCACCTGGTCCCCGGTGATCAGCGTGACGGTCGGCGCCGGTGTCGCGGCACGTGGGGGAGAGGCATGGGCCTGGCCCGCGGTGAGCACGGCCCCGGCCAGGACGACGACTCCGAGTAGGCGCACCCGGTCCTCCGAAGGTCTTGTGAGAGCGTTCTCACGGACCGTAGTGAGGTGCTCACCCGGGTGACAAGGTCTACACCAATTTCCGGAACGCTTTAATCTTTGCGCCATGACGGGCCTGCGTGAACGCAAGAAGGCGGCGACCAGGGAAGCACTGGGTGACGCCGCCTGGAGCCTGTGCGTGGAGCACGGCCTCGACCGGGTGACGGTGGACCAGATCGCCAGGGCCGCCGGAGTGTCGCTGCGGACGTTCTTCAACTACTTCTCCTCGAAGGAAGAAGCGGTCGTCGCCGGCGACACGGCCACGGCGCTCGCGTTGGTGGAGGAGTTCGCCGCACGGCCCGCGGGCGAACCGGTGCTGGTCGCGTTGCGCGAGGCGCTGCGGTCGATCTATCCGCGCTACGTCGACCTCGACCGGCTTCGTCAGTTGCGTCAGCTCCGGCAGCACCCCGCACTGCTGCCGCACTTCTTCGCCGCCTACTCCGCCCGTGAGCAGGCGTTGACGGCGGCGATCGCGGTGCGCTGCGGCGTGGACCCCCAGACGGACCCCTATCCGGCGGTGACGGCGTCGACGATCCTCGCGTCGATGCGCGCGGTCGTGCAGTGGTGGCTCGACACACCCCAGGCCACGGACAGGTACGAGGTCACCGAGCTGGTCGGCCGGATGATCGACCAGCTCGGCGCCGGATTCACCAGGTGACCGGGAGCGAGTGCACGCCGTAGATCGACATGTCGGTCCGCAGCGGCACCTCGTCGGCGGGAACGGCGAGCTTCAGCGCCGGGAACCTCTTCAGCAGCTCGGTGAAGCCGACCGTCATCTCCACGCGCGCCAGCTGCTGCCCCAGGCACTGGTGGATGCCGTGCCCGAACGCCACGTGGTGGCCGCGCGGCCGGTCGACCAGCAGGGCGTGCGGGTCGTCGTACTGGCTGTCGTCCCGGTTGACCGCCGGCACGGACACCACGACGGTCTCGCCGGCGCGGATGGTGGCGCCGCCGATCACGACGTCCTCCTTGGCGTGCCGGGAGACGCCCATGCTGATGATCGACAGGTACCGCAGCAGCTCCTCGACCGCGTTCTCGGTCAGCTCCGGCTCGTCGCGCAGCTTCGCGAACTGGTCGGGGTGCTCCAGCAGTGCGAACGTGCCGAGCGCCAGCATGTTCGCCGTCGTCTCGTGGCCCGCGATGAGCAGCAGGTTCGCGATGCCGGTGAGCTCGTCGTCGGTGAGGTCGGTGTCGCGGACCAGCCCGGACAGCAGGTCGTCGCCGGGGCTGCGCCGCTTGGCGTCGACCAGCCCCCGCATGAACTTGCGCAGCTCGACCGTGTTCTTGATCTGCTCGTCGATCGTGGTGTTCAGGCTGAGCAGCTTGGCCGTGCGGCGCTGGAACTCGTCGCGGTCGCCGTAGTCGACGCCCAGCAGCTCGCAGATCACGAGCGACGGCACCGGCAGCGCGAAGTCGTGCACGAGATCGGCCGGCGGTCCCTTCTCGATCATCGCGTCGAGGCTGTCCGTGACGATCTCGTGGATGCGCGGCGTGAGGTCCCGCATCCTGCGCACGGTGAACTGGCCGGTCAGCAGCCTGCGGAAGCGGGTGTGCTCGGGGGCGTCCATGAAGATGAACGACCCGGCCTGGCGCTCGGGCGGGAACAGCTCCGCGTGCAGTTCCGGCGAGATCAGGGCCCTCGCCCGCGGGCTGTTGATCCGGTCCGAGCTCATCTGAGGCGCGGCGAGCACCGCCCGTGCCTCGTCGTGCCCGGTGACGAGCCAGACGGTGTCGCCGTTGTGCTCGATCTTGTGGATCCGCCCCTGCCCGCTCAGCTCGGTCAGCCCCTGGGACGGGTCGAACGGGCACCCGTCGCGGTTGGTGAGTTCGGCGGGCAACTGCGGGCGGATGAGCTGTTGAGCGCTGCGCTGCCGCTCGGCCGTGGTCATGGCCTCTCCCTGTCTGACCCGGTGTGACCGGATCGTGGCTCGGCGTCACTCCCACGCTACCGAAACTTGCGCGTTGTGCAAGATTTTTTGGAACTCTTTAGACGGCGAACACCTGCGCGTCGTCCGCGAACGCCTTGAACTCGAGTGCGTTGCCCGCCGGGTCCAGCAGGAACATCGTCCACTGCTCGCCGGGCTCGCCCTTGAACCGCACGTACGGCTCGATGACGAACTTCGTGCCGGCGTCGGTGAGCTTCGCCGCGAGCGTCTGGAACGCGTCGACGGTCAGGACCAGGCCGAAGTGGGGGACCGGCACGTCGTGGCCGTCGACCGGGTTGCTGACGCGCTCGGTCCTCGGCGCCAGGTGGGTGACGAACTGGTGGCCGTGCAGGTTCCAGTCGACCCAGGTGTCGGAGCTGCGGCCCTGCTCCAGGCCGAGCGTCTCGCCGTAGAAGCGGCGGGCGGCGGCGAGGTCGTCGACGGGCATGGCGAGGTGGAAACGAGGGATGTTCGGCATGTCCAGATGTTAACATTCCGACAAGATGTCTCCTTGTTAACATTGCTCACATGACGGTGGGTCCGGCACGACGCCGAGGTCTGGGCAGCGAGGTCGCGGACATGATCCGCGAGGCCATCTTCGACGGCGGCTATCCGCCGGGCAGCGCGCTTCGCGAGGTGGAGCTGTCCGAGGCGCTGCGGGTGAGCCGCGGCCCGGTCCGCGACGCGCTGCGTTCGCTGGAACGGGAGGGCCTCGTACGTGCCGAGTGGCATCGGGGCGCCACGGTGGCCGAGCTGTCCCTTCAGGACGTCGCCGAACTGGACAGCCTGCGCGGTGCCCTGGAGGTGCTGGCCGTGCAGCGCGTCGTGGCCACAGGTGCCTCGCTGGACGAGATCTCCGCAGCGGCCGCGGAGATGGAACGCGCCTCGACGCCGCACGAGATGGTGCGGTGCGACATCGCGTTCCACGACGCCGTGTACGCCGCCGCCGGCCACTCGCGACTGACCCAGGCCTGGGAGGCGATCCGGTCCCAGGTGCACCTGTTCCTGATCACGCGGGTGCGGCTGAGCACGGACGGGTATCTGGAGCAGATCCGGGAGGAGCACCGCGACCTGGTGGCGGCGCTGCGGCTGGGGAACGTGGAAGGGGCGCTGAAACTGTTCGCGGAGCACCGCGCGCACGCGTTCGACGTACTCACCTCAACGCGTGGAATCACTGGGCCGAAGAGGTGATCGGAACGATCAATCGGCCGAATCCGCCCCTACGCTCGCCGATGTGGATCTGCACGCGCTGAAGTACGAGGGCGACCCGCTCGCCGACGCCGTGATCGCGCACCTGGTCGAGAGCGGCAGCCTGGCCGAGGTCAACCGGGTCCTCGCGGAGTTCCGCGGCAACGACGAGCCGATCCCGGAACACCTGCCGCCCGTGGTCCGCGACTACCTCGTCGCCACCGACGACCCGCCTGACTGGATGGACGAGGAACGAGTCGCCCGCGCGCACGACTTCTTCATCGACGACGGCGTGCACGTGGCGTCGGTGCTGTCGTTCGGCGCGATGGTCAACTGCTACGCGCAACCCAGGCCGTCGAAGGTCCTCACGCTCACGCACCGCCTCAACCAGCCGCACCGCAGGCTGTCGGAGACGTCGCAGTTCGTGCTGAACATGATGGAGCCCAACGCTTTCGGCACGGGCGGCTCGTTCGTGCCGACCATCCAGAAGACCCGGCTCATCCACGCGGCGGTCCGCTACTTCGTCGGCCGCTCACCGGAGTGGGACCACGCGGCGGACGGCGTTCCGGTGTGCCAGCAGGACCTGCTCGGCGCGTTGCTGATCTTCTCCGTGCAGGTGATCGACGGCATGCGCCGCATCGGCGTCTCGGTCACCGACACGGAGGCCGAGGACTACTACCACGTCTGGCGCGTCGCGGGCGCGGTGCTCGGCATCCGCCCGGACGCGATGCCGGAAACGCTGAAAGAAGCGGAAGAACTCAGCAACACCCTGGTCCGGGCCTCCTACGCGCCGTCGGACGAAGGCATCGAGCTGACCAGGAACCTCGTGGAGCTGTACGAGAAGTTCGTGCCCGGCAAGGCGTTCGACGGCGTGGTCGCGGCGATGGTGCGGCAGGTCGTCGACGCCGAGGTCGCGGACTGGCTGGAGGTGCCGCACTCGAAGGGCTGGACGCGGACGGTCAGCGCCGGCGCCAGGGTCATGCGCGTGTTCGAACGCGGCGAGGACCGCAGCCGGGTCGCTCGGGCCGTGCTGGACAAGGCGGGCGACCTGTTGCTGGGCGCGAGCGTCCGCACGCTCACCGACGGTCAGCCGACCACCCTCACCGTGCCGGCCTGCCTCAAGACCTAAAGCCACCCGTGCTCGTGCGCCACCGAGAACGCCTCGGCGCGGCTCCCGACCCCGAGCTTCGCTACCGCGGCCGACAGGTGGTTGCGGACGGTCCCGGCGGACAACGACGTGCGCGCTGCGATCTCGGCGACCGGGGTGCCGAACTCGCTGAGCCGCAACACTTCCAGCTCGCGCTGCGTCAGCGGGCACGGGGGAGCGGCGAGCGCGTCGGCGGCCAGGGCGGGATCGACCCAGCGCGAACCGGCGTGCACGCGGCGGATCACGTCCGCGAGCGTGCCGCCGGGCGATCCCTTGGGCAGGAAGCCTTTCGCGCCCGCGTGCAGCGCCTGCTGCAGGTGCGGCGGCCGGCCGCGGCCGGTCAGGATCACGACAGCGCACGACGGCAGCACGCGCGCCAGTTCCTCGGTGACCTCCAGGCCGTCCAACTCGGGCATCTGCAGGTCCACCACGGCCACGTCCGGGCGGTGCGCCCGCGCGGCCTCGACGGCGGCCCGGCCGTCCCCCGCGCGGGCCACCACCTCCAGGTCCGGCTCCAGGTCGAGGAGCGCCGCGAGGGCGTCGCGGATCAGCTCCTCGTCGTCGGCCAGCAGCACTCTGATCACGCGGGCACCACGACCTGCAACGTGAACACGTCGCCCGACTTCTCCACCGACACCTGACCACCCACGGCCGCAAGTCGTTCGCGCAGACCGCGAAGCCCGTTGCCCTCGCTCGAAGGCTTCTCGGTGCCGTCGTTCGTGACGGTCATCCGCACCTCCTCCTCGGCGGCAGCGACGTCGATCATGCACCACGTCGCGTGGCTGTGCCGCAGCACGTTGGTGCAGGCCTCCCGCAACGCCAGCGCGAGTTGCGTCGCGTGTTCGCCCTCCACCGGAACGTCCGAGACGGTGCAGCGAATACCGGCTTCCTGCAGAACGTTCCGCACGGCCTCAAGCTGTTCTGGCAGATTCACCGCGCGATAGCCGTGCACGGCGTCACGCACCTCTTCCAACGCCGAGGACGCCAGCCGTTGCGCCTCGAACGCCTCCACGGCCGACCGCTCTGGGTCACTGGAAGCGAGCCGCCCGGCGAGTTCGGACTTCAGCGCGATCACCGTCAGCCGATGTCCCAGCAGGTCGTGCACGTCGCGGGCGAACCGCAGCCGTTCCTCGCTCACCGCCAGCTCCGCCTGCGCCTCACGCCCTGCCCGCGCCTGCCCCAGCAGTCCGGCGAACCACATCGGCAGCCCGGCCATCGCGATGATCGTCAGCCCGACCGAGACCGCGATCATCTGGTACCTCGTGTGGTCGCCGTGGTGAGCGGCCCCGACGAGGCCCGCGACCACCACCGCGCAGATGGCCGCCAGCCACCGCCACGGGCCGGTCAGCATCAACGGCGCGAACCCGGCCGCCGCACCGCCGATCCACGCCCACGTCGACAGCTCGTCCGGCCCGACCGGCGCCACCAGCGGAATCGTCACCAGGGTCGCGACCACGAGCACCCACAGCGGCCCGCCTCGCAACGTCACCGCGTACGCCACGGCCAGCACCAGCAGGCCCAGCACCCCGAGCCACCGGGTGGCGGACGGCTCGCGCAGCACCGAGATCAGCGGCACGACGAGCGACCCCATCCACAGCAGGTGGAGAGTGCCGCGCAACGCGGTGTGCGGAAGGTCGTTCATCGCCATCAGCCTAGAACCACGCGATCAGGATCGTGACGGCGATGACCAGGTCGAACACACCGCAGAACTCCGACCACCAGCGCGGCACGACAGCGTTGCGCACGTGGTGCACGAGATCCCAGACCGCATGCGCGCCCCACCCGAACGCGATCAGCAGCACTCCGGCCGACGGCGACACCATGATCACCACCACGGCCAGCACCGCGTACAGGCTGAACACCGCGAGCTGTACCCGAGGCGCGCGCCGTCCCCAGAACAGATACACGGCCTGGCACAGCAGCAGGGTCCACACGGGAGGCACCACGTGCGCCTGCCAGAAGTCGAACGAGAGCGCCAGGGCGATCACCGCGGGCCAGTGGTCTCCCAGCGTCCGGATCACCGGGTTCGTGCTGGGCGTTCCGTGGTCGTGCCGTCCCAGGACCAGCACAACAGCCATCGCGGGCAGCATCAGCAGGTGCCCGCCCATCTCGACCGCGTCGCCGTCCAGCAGCCCGAACCAGTACGGCACCAGCAGCACGAGATACGGCACGAACATCGCCGCGCACATCTCGGCGGTCCTGCCGTGACCGCGGTAGCGCATCCACAGCGCCATCGGCACGGACATCGACGCCGCCATCCACAGGGCGGCCAGGTCGGCCCGTTCCGGTGTCCACAGGGGCCCGAGCAGGGCCATCCCTGCCAGCATCGCCACGAGCATCTCTGCTCCGTGGCGCATCAGCGGCCTGACCGCCGGCGAAACCGTAGTCGTCATGCATCGAGAGTCGAAGAAACTCGACGCAAGTCCCATCCGTGCGGTGTCACGACTTGCCTGTGCGAAACGCACAGACGAACTATGTGGTCACCTCGGCCCAGATGGTCTTCCCGCCGGCGAACTCCATCGTGCCCCAGCAACGGGACAGCTGGGAGATCAAGATCAGCCCACGACCTCGGGTGTCACCGAGCCGTGAGGTACCCAGATTCGGAAGCTCGGCCGGTGTGTGGTCGTCGACCTCCACCCGGACGAAGTCGGTATGTCGTTGCACTCGTACAGCGCGCGGTCCTTCGGCGTGTTCGTACGCGTTGCTGGCGAGTTCCGTGCACACGAGGAGAACGTCGAGGCTGACGTCCTCGGGTAGATCTCCCAACAGACTGCAGACCCACGCGCGCATCGCCGCCAGGTCCGGCTCGTCTTCTGGCAGGGTGTGCAAGGTCCTCGCGGAGGCGCTCAGCACCTCTGGGGTGTCCATCTCATCCCACCTCGTTCGGCTGAAGCCCTCCTGGCTGCTCAAGACGGCCGTCAGGGTGCGAAATACCACCGCGCGTGCTACCCCAAACGCGTGGATGGCTATGGTTTCGACCTCGGACTGGTCGCGGTGCTGGTGTTGCTCAACGCGGCTTTCGCGGGCAGCGAGATGGCGTTCGTGTCGCTGCGCGAAGGTCAACTGCGCTCGCTGGAACGTGAAGGGCATCGCCGGCTGGTCCGGCTGGCACGCGATCCGAACAGGTACTTCGCGACCGTCCAGATCGGCATCACGCTGTCGGGATTCCTGGCGTCGGCCACGGCGGCGGTCTCCCTCGCCGCGCCGATCGTGCCGTTGCTGAGCTTCCTGGGAGGCGCCGCGAACGGTGTCGCGATCGCGCTCGTGACCGTGGTGCTGACGTTCGTCACACTGGTCTTCGGGGAACTGGCGCCCAAACGCCTCGCGATGCAGTACGCCGTCCGCTGGGCGAAGATCGTCGCCGGCGCGCTCGACCTGCTCTCGACCATCTCCCGGCCCGCGGTGTGGTTGCTCAGCAAGTCGACCGACCTGGTGGTGCGGGTGTTCGGCGGCGACCCGAACGCCGACGAGGCGCCGATGTCGCAGGAGGAGCTGCGCGATCTCGTTGAGGTGCAACATCACCTGAACCCGGAGCAGCGCACGATCATGACCGGCGCGCTGGAGATCCACGAACGACGGCTGCGCGCGGTCCTGGTGCCCCGAATGCAGGTGACGATCCTCGAATCAGGTTTGGACACGGCCACCGCCAGGGAAGTCCTCGCCAGGTCCGGACATTCCCGGGCGCCGGTGACCAAGGACGGTCATCTGGACGACGTGGTCGGCGTGGTGCACCTGCGAGATCTGCTCGACGACACCGTGTCCCTCGTGGACGTGGCACGAGCGCCGATGGTGCTGCCGGACTCGGTACGCGTCACCGACGCGTTGCGGCGGATGAAGGCGGAGCACGAGCAACTGGCGCTGGTGGTGGACGAGCACGGTGCCGTCGACGGCATCGTGACGCTGGAGGACCTCCTCGAGGAGATCGTCGGCGAGATCTACGACGAGACCGACTCGGACGTGATCTCGGTGCGCACCGAGGCGGACGGGTCGATCGAGCTGCCCGGCACGTTCCCGGTGCACGACCTGGTGGACGTCGGCGTCGAGCTGCGCGACGCGCCGCCCGGCCCCTACACGACGGTCGCCGGGCTGGTCCTGCTGCTCCTCGGCCGCATCCCGGAGGAGCCTGGCGACGTGGTGGAGGTGTCCGGCTGGAAGATCGAGGTCCTGGAGGTCGAACACCACGCGATCACGCAGGTGAGGCTGAGGTCACAGCCGAAACCGCGGAATGAAGTGGACCTCTGAACCGTTACACACAAGTGCAGCCACCTCTGGCTGTCACACCTGCCGACGGAAACGGGGGGATTTGTCATGCCTGCAGATCTGAAGAACCGCGCGTCCGGGCAGCAGGACGCGGACCTGGTGGGCCAGTACCTGCGCGAGGTCGGGCGCACACCGCTGCTCACCGCCTCCGAGGAGGTCGACCTGTCCCGGCGCATCGAGGCCGGTGTCTACGCCGCTCACCTGCTCCAGAGCGGTGACACGACGCGCGAGCCGCGGCTGCTGCGCCGGATCGTCGCCGAGGGCGAGCGTGCCAAGGACCACATGATCCGCGCGAACCTGCGTCTGGTCGTGTCGGTCGCGAAGAAGCACTCGTTCCGCGGACTGCCGTTCGGGGACGTGATCCAGGAGGGCAACCTCGGCCTGATCCGCGCCGTCGAGAAGTTCGACTACGCCAAGGGCTACAAGTTCTCCACCTACGCCATGTGGTGGATCCGCCAGGCGATCGAACGCGGTCTGGCCGAGCAGACCCGCACGGTGCGCCTGCCGGTGCACGTGGTGGAAGAGGTCAACAAGCTCAAGAAGATCGGGCAGAAGCTGTCCACGGCGCTCGGCCGCGAGGCGACGATCGAGGAGATCGCCGCCGAGGCCAAGTGCTCGCCGGCGCGCGTGCAGGACATGCGCGACGCGGCCCGCACCTGCGTGTCGCTGGAGACGCCGGTCGGCGACGAGGGCGACTCGGTGCTGGGCGACCTGATCCAGGACACCGACGGCGTGTCGGCCCCGGATCTCCTGGAACAGCAGGAGTTCACCGAGGGCGTGCGTTCGCTGCTGAACGTGCTGCCCGAACGGCAGAGCCGGATCATGCGCCTGCGCTTCGGCCTGGAGGACGGGCGTGCCCGCACCCTTCAGGAGGTCGCGGAGGAACTCGGTCTGACCCGGGAGCGGATCCGTCAGCTGGAGAAGCAGTCGCTCGCCCAGCTCAAGCAGTCGGGCGACCGGGACGATCTTTTCGCGCTCGCCGGCTGACAACAGACGAAAGTCGCTTGTTCTGCTCCTTGTCGCAACTAAAGACTCATCACGTCCGATAACGGACTGAAGCTGTTTCGCAACCGCGTGTGAACGCATCTGCAGGGCCGTCGAGGGCCGGCCCAGCGTTCGCACGCGGTTCCCTGCGAATGAGGAGCAGTGATGAGACAACACACCCTGCGCACGTTCGGTGTGGCGGCGATCGCCGTCGCTGGAACCGTGTTAGCGCTCCCCCAGGCCGCCGCCGCGCAGCCGGAGGGACCGATCGTCGCGGAGAGCGCGCCGAACGCGGTCCAGGACAGCTACATCGTGGTGCTCAAGGACAACACCATGGCACGCTCGGAGGTCAGCGGCCGCGTCGACGGCCTGGCGTCCCGCTACGGTGCCAAGATCGGCTTCACCTACAAGGCCGCGTTCAAGGGCTTCTCGGCCACGCTGTCGAAGCAGCAGGCCAAGCGCCTGGCCGCCGACCCGGCCGTGTCCTACGTGGAGCAGGACCGCACCGTGCAGGTGCTGACCGACCAGCTCAACCCGCCGTCGTGGGGCCTTGACCGCGTCGACCAGGCGAGCCTGCCGCTGGACAGCAAGTACAGCTACAGCACGGGCGCGTCGAACGTGACGGCGTACGTGATCGACACCGGCATCAACTACAACCACGCCGACTTCGGCGGCCGCGCGTCGTTCGGCTTCGACGCGTTCACCGACGGCCAGAACGGCAAGGACTGCCAGGGCCACGGCACGCACGTGTCCGGCACCGTCGGCGGGGCGACCTACGGCGTGGCGAAAGAAGTCAAGCTCAAGGCCGTCCGGGTGCTCAACTGCGCCGGTGGCGGCTCCGTCGCCACCGAGGCGGCGGGCGTCGACTGGGTCACCGCGAACGCCGTTCTGCCTGCCGTCGCGAACATGAGCCTCTACACCGGCACGGCGAACGAGCCGAGCCGTGTGCTCGACGACGCCGTGCGCGCGTCGATCGGCCGCGGCGTCACGTACGTCGTGGCGGCGGGCAACTTCAACGACGACTCCTGCAAGTACTCGCCGCAGCGCGTCACCGAGACGATCAACGTCATGGCGGCGGCTCGCACCGACGCCCGTGCGTCGTTCTCGTCCTTCGGCACGTGCAGCGACCTGTTCGCACCCGGCCAGGACATCATCTCCGCCTCCTACAACAACAACACCGGCTCGGCCACGATGAGCGGCACGTCGATGGCGTCCCCGCACGTCGCGGGCGCGGCGGCGCTGTACCTCGCGAACAACCCGGCCAAGACCCCGGCCGAGGTGCACGCGGCGATCCTCGCCCAGGCCACTCCGGGCAAGGTCACCAACCCCGGTAGCGGTTCGGCGAACCTGTTGCTGCGCACCAACACCGGCGGCGTTCCCGGCGTCTCCGTGACCAACCCGGGCAACCAGACCACGGCCCTGAACGGCACGGCGAACCTGCAGCTGTCCGCGTCGGGCGGCACCGCGCCGTACACGTGGTCGGCCACCGGTCTGCCGACCGGGCTGTCGATCGGTTCCTCGAACGGTCTCGTCACGGGCACGGCCACGGTTGCCGGCACGTACAACGTGACCGTCACGGCCACCGCGTCCGCGGGCGGTTCGGGCAGCACGTCGTTCACCTGGACGGTCGGCACGGCCACCTGTGCCAAGCAGACCAACGGCACGGACGTCGCGATCCCGGACAACACGACCGTGAACAGCACGATCGTGTTCAGCGGCTGCACCGGCACGGCGTCGGCGACCAGCCAGGTCGAGGTGCACATCAAGCACACCTACAAGGGTGACCTGATCGTCGACCTGGTCGCGCCGGACGGTTCGGTCTACAACCTGCACAACCGTGCGGGTGGCAGCGCCGACAACATCGACCAGACCTTCACGACCAACCTGTCGTCGGAGACGCGCAACGGCACCTGGACTCTCCGGGTCCGTGACGCGGCCACCGCTGACGTCGGCACCATCGACACGTGGAGCCTGACGCTCTAAAGGTTTTTGAGCGTTTCGGTGAAGTAGTGCAACGTGAGCTCCGCGTCCCGCGACTGTTCGTGCGGGGCGCGGAGCGACACGGCGAAGTCCGCGATGTCGTTGACGGCCCAGCGCAGTGAGTAGAAGGCGCTGTCACCGCCGATCAACCAGAGATCGCGTTCCGGCGGGGCCAGTCCGACGGTGTCCCAGTCGACCAGGCGCAGTCCCGCCGGCGTGTTGATCACGTTGCCCGCGTGGGGTTCTCCGTGGGTGACCACCAGCTCGTCCGTGAGTTGCCCGGCGAGCTGGTCCAGTTCGGCGAGTTTGTCTCGTACGACCTCGGTGTGCGCCACGAAGACTTCGCGGGCCTGGCTCGAGAACCACTCGCCCGGCTCGTCGAGCAACCTCGCGAGCACGTCCCGTCCCGGCACGTCGATCGCCGCCACTGGGCAGCTCGCTGGTGGCGCGCAGCTGTGCAGCGCGGTCAGCAGCTCGGCGACCCCGGCAGGGACCTGATCACCGAACGATCCGGATTCCCCGGTGACGCAGGGGAAGACGCTCAGGGCGTAGCGGTCGTTGAGCAGGACCACGGTGTCGCCGTCCTCCGCCCGCACCGGCGCCACCACGAACGGCAGCTGCTCGCCCAGGCTCGCCGCCGTCTCCATCGCCTGCCGCAGTCCGGCCAGCGGCTTGGTCGTCAGGTCGGACACCGAGGTGAACCACCGGTCGTGGACGGTCCAGTGGTAGTCGCCGAAGCCGACCGGGGCGTAGACCGGTGGGCCGGTGATGCCGAACCGGGCGAGTCCGGCCCGCAGGTCGTGATCGGGCAGTCCAGCCGGAAGATCCTCCACGGTCCACGAAGCTACTGCCTCGGATGGCACGATGTCGTGCGTGAACGTCTCTGCGGTCTTGCGCACCCTTGCCCGGCTCAGTGCCGCTGAGCAGCCGCAGAAGCTCCAACTCGACCTCACCAGATCTGCCGGTCTGCTGTGGCTCGGCGACCACGAGCCGTCCTGGCGGGCGATCACGCTGGTCCAGGAGGGTCCGCATTGGACGCCGGTCTCGTGGACCGCGCCCAAACAGGCCCGCGACGAGGTCACGCACCTCGCCGCGTACGACGCGCTGCACCAGGAGGACCGGCTGCTGCGACTGGGCTGGGCGTTCCTCGCCGGACCCGCGCAGATCGGCGGGCAACGGCGCCGGGTCTGCCTGCCACTGGTGTCGCGGCCGGTCAGGCTGCACCACGGGATCGGGCTCGGCTACGCCTTTCACGTCGCCGGTGACGCCGGCGTGTTCCCGCTGATCGACGACTGGGCCAAGACCGCCGAACGGGAGGCCGCGCTCGCGCCGTCGGAGGAGTGGATCACCGAGACGCTGCGGCAGGCCGGGTTCGAGAACGTGCCGATCGTGCACGACGACCCCAAGCGGTTCATCTCCGGCAACGAACTCGTCGTGGCGATGGGGGCCGGGCTGCACGCGGGCGAACCCGTCGTGAAGACCGAGCACGGCACGGCGCTGTTCGACTGGTCGGGCAAGAAGGGCCTCGACGGCACGGCGTTCGCGGCGCTGTACGGGGCGGCCACCAAGCCGGACGCGCACGACGAGCCGATCAGTTCGGCGTTGCCGCTGAGCCACAGCCAGATGCGCGCCGTCGAGCACGCACGCCGTGCGCGGATCACGGTCGTGGGCGGGCCTCCCGGCGCAGGCAAGACGCACACCCTCGCCGCGTTGGCTTTGGATGCCGTGGCGGCGGGCAAGTCCGTGCTTCTCGCGAGCCGCACCCGCAACGCCGCCGACGTGCTCGGTGCCGCGCTGCGCAAGGCGGGCGGGCCGGTGCCGGTGTTGTTCGGTGACTCCGAACTGCGACAGGAGATGGCGCGCGAACTGAGCGACGGGCTGTCCGCGACGAGCGATCCCGGCAGGCTCGGCGAGCTCGACCAGGTCCGGCGCGTTGCCGCAGCGGCGGTTCAGCGGGTTGAACGTACGGCGGACGGCTCGCTCACGGACGAAAAGCTGGCGGCAGAAGGAAAGAAGCACCAAGCGTTGATGCCGGCGCATCGAGCGGTGGCGCCGAAGGTGTTCGACGCCGGCGTGGATTTCGCTGAACTGCGCGGCCTCCTCCGGCCGCGCTCGGGGTTCCTCGGCGGGCTACGCACCGGGTGGGCGCTGAAGAAGGCACGCAACCTGGCCGGTGCGGACGAGGTCTCCGTCGAGGATCTGACCGCGGCGATCGAGGCGGCCGAGCAGACCGCGGCCTCCGTCCGGATCGGGACGAGCGGCGGCACGGCGTTCGGCGAGCTGCGGCCGTTGCTGGCCGAGCAGGACGTCGCGAGCCGGACCGCCACCGCCGCCTGGCTCAAGGAGTACTCGGTCAGCCGCCGGGGTGCGGGCGCACGCCGTGCGGTGGCGGCGCTGGCCAAGGCGTTGAGGTCGGGCCGTGCGGCCAGAAGGCGTGGACTCGCGGAGATCGACAGCGCGGATCTGGTGGCGGCACTGCCCTTGTGGGTCGGCACGCTGTCCGATGTGGAGGACATCCTCCCGCCGGTGCCCGGCATGTTCGACCTGGTGATCATCGACGAGGCGAGCCACGTCGACCAGCCGCTCGCCGCGCCCGCGTTGCTGCGCGGCCGGTCCGCGGTGATCGGCGGCGATCCCCGGCAACTGCGGCACGTGTCGTTCGTCAGCGACCAGGCCGTGCAGGCGGCGGTCGACGCGGAGGGCACGCAGGACCTTCGCGACCGGCTGGACGTGCCGAAGGTGAGCCTGTTCGACGCGGGCGCCGCGACCGCGGGCGTGCACTGGCTGGACGAGCACCACCGCTGCGCGCCGCACCTGATCGGGTTCGCCGCGGCCAAGTTCTACGACGGCAAGATCGCGCTGCTCACCACGCACCCGTCGATCGCCGACGTCGACTGCATCGACACCGAGCACGTCTCCGGCGAACGCACCACGAAGGGCGCGAACCAGGCCGAGGTGGACGCCGTGCTCGCCCACGTCCGCAAACGGGTGGCCGCCGGCGTGCGCTCGATCGGCGTCGTGACCCCGTTCCGCGCCCAGGCCGACGCACTGGAAGAGGCTCTGCTGAGCGAGCTGACGCTGGACGAGATCACCACCGGTGGCGTCCGGGCGGGCACCGTCCACGGCGTGCAGGGCAGCGAGTTCGACGAGGTCGTGATCAGCCTCGCCGCCGACGAGAAGCCAGGCGCGTGGCGGTTCGTGAACGACCGCAACCTGCTGGCCGTCCTCACCACCCGTGCCCGCCGTCAGGTGCACGTGATCACGTCGGCGGCCGAACCACCAGGCCTGATCGGCGAGTACCTGCGGCACGCGGACATCGCGCCGACCGAGACCGCCGGAACCGAACCCGAGGACGCCTGGACCGCGAGCCTCGCGGCCGAGTTGCGGACCGCCGGACTGACCGTGCGCACCGGCTACCCGGTGGGGCAGTGGCGCGTGGATCTCGTGGTGGGGGAGAAGGACGACGCCGTCGCGGTGGAGACGCGCCCGCACCCGGAAGGGGTGCGGGCCCATCTGGCCCGCTGGCGTGCGCTCACCCACGCGGGGTGGCGCGTGCACGACGCGTTCGGCAGCCGGTTCGGTGACGACCCGGCCCGCGCCGCTGTGGAGCTGGCGCAGGAACTACCTGCGGCTGGGCTTGAACAACGGCTCCGCTGAGGCGACCGACGGCAGGAACGGGTTCGGGTTCGCCGGGCACACCGTCCCGGCCGGCGGCAACGTGCCCGCCAGCAGGTACGCGTTCGTGTGGTCGGTGGCGCACTTGCTCACCCCGTACGCCGTGTGACCCCAACCCGCGTACGCCAGCAAACGGCTGCCGGCGAGCTGGCGGTTGGCCGCCTGCGCGCCACGGAAGTCCGTGACACCGTCGAAGTAGTTGCCCACCACCAGAACCGGGGCGTTGGTGCGGGTGCGCCACGGCCCGGTGTAGCGGTCGTGGTTGGTCGGCCAGTTCGCGCACGCCGCGTTGCCCCACCACCACGCGGGGCCGAACTCGGAACCCGCTGCGGCGTAACGGGCAGTCGCCCGGTAGGAGTTGAAGTCGCGCGGGAACTCGATGTCCGCGCACACGTTGCCGTTGTAGGCGTCGAACCCGTTGGCGTAGTCCGGTTCCGCGGTGACGGAGCTGACCGAGAGGCCGGCTGCCGCGTCGGACAGCTGGTCGAACAGCGCGGCGGCGTCCGGCCAGTCGCTCGGCGAGTACATCGCGCCGAGCGCGGAGTTGATCACCGCGTCGTAGGTGAAGACCTCACCGCCCAGCTCGATCGGCTTGGCGCGCACCGACTTCAGCAACGCGTCCCAGCGCTTCTCCGACTGGGGCCCGAAGACGCACTGGGCCTCGTCACAGGTGCGCAGGAACTCGCGGAACTCCTCCTTGGTCGCGATCCGGTCCGACTTGATCTGCTGCCCGCTCGACCACAGCGCCGGGTTCAGCACACCGTCGATGACGAGCGCGCGGATGTTGTTCGGGAACAGGTTCGCGTAGGTCGCGCCGAGGAACGAGCCGTACGAGAAGCCCAGGTAGCTGATCTTGCTGTCACCGACGGCGCGGCGCAGCAGGTCCATGTCCCGCGCCACGTCGGCGGTGCTCATGTGCCGGGCGATCGGCTGGTCGTCGAGGCACTCCGGACCGAGCGAGCGGTAGCGGTCGAAGTACGGCCGTTCCTGCGCCGCCTGGTACGGGAAGCCGGGAATTCCCTCGAAGAACTTGCCGAGGTCCTCCTCGCTGGAGAAGCAGTGCAACGGATCGGACTTGCCGATGCCGCGCGGGTCGAACCCGACGATGTCGAACCGGCCCTGCATGTTCGCCGACAGCTTGTTCCCGGCGCCGAGCGCGAAGTTCACGCCCGAACCGCCGGGGCCACCGGGGTTGAGGAACAGCGACCCGATCCGGCGCGCCTTGTCCGTCGCGGGCTTGCGCGCCAGCGCCACCGAGGTGGTGGCGCCGCGCGGGTTGTCGTAGTCCAGCGGCACCTTCACGGAGGCGCACTCGAAGCCGGGGTGCTCGGGTCCGCAGGCCGCCCAGTCGATCTTCGGGACCTGCGCGCCACCACCCGAGGCCTGTACGGCGGGCGTGCCGGTGATCATGAGCGCGGCCGCGGCGGCCAGCACGGTGAATCGCATCGACAAGTTCCCCTCTTGTCCGCAGAAGCGCTCTTCCTACCTGCTCGCGACCTGCCCCGTCGACCGCCGAAAGTCGTGACCGGCCAGTGGGGACGCCGTGTCGAGGAACGGGTTCGGGTTCGCCGGGCACACCGTTCCCACCGCGGGCAACGCTCCGCTGAGCAGGTAAGAGTGGATGTGGTCGATGGCGCACTGACTGCGCCGGTACGCGATGTGCCCCCAGCCCGCGTACTCCAGCAGCCGGCTGTGGGGCAGCTGCTTCGCCACGGCCTGCGCGCCCCGGAAGTCCGTGGAGCCGTCGAACCGGTTGCCCACCACCAGAACCGGCGCGGACGTGCGCGCCCGCCACGGCCCGGTGTAGCGGTCTTCGTTCACCGGCCAGTTCGCGCACGCGCTGGTGCTCCACCACCAGTAGGGGCCGAACTCCGACCCGGCCTCCGCGTAACGGGAGACCGCGCGGTACTCGCCGAAGGTGCGCGGGAACTCGGTGTCCGCGCACGTGGTGCCCAGGTTGGCGTCGAAGAAGTTGTCGTAGACCGGAGCCGACGCCGTCGACGGGCTCGCAGCCGCGTCGGAGAGCTGGTCCAGCACCGCGGCGACGTCCGTCCAGCTCTCCGAGGCGAACCCGGCGAACAACGCCCACTGGATCACCGCGTCGTAGGTCCACACCTCGGTGCCGAGCGTGATCGGCTTGGCGCGCACCGAGTCCAGCAGAGCCTGCCACCGTTGCTCCGAGTTCGGTCCGAACGCGCACGAGGCCTCGTCGCAGAGCCGGAAGAACTCGTCGAGCACCTCTCTCGTGGCGATCCGATCGGACTCGATCTGCCGCCCGCTCGACCAGAGTTCGGGGTTCAGCACGCCGTCGATCGCGAGGGCGCGGATGTTGTCCGGGAACATGTTCGCGTAGGTCGTGCCGATGTACGAGCCGTACGAGGTGCCGAAGTAGGTCAGCTTGCGGTCGCCCAGCGCGCGCCGCAGCAGGTCGAGGTCACGCACGACGTCGGCGGTGCTCATGTGCCGTGCGATCGGCTGGTCGCATTTGGCCGCCAGTGAGCGGTAGCGGTCGAAGAACGGCCGTTGTTGCGCCCGCTCGTACGGGAAGATCGGGCCCGCGGCCAGGAACTCCGCCCGCTCCTCGTCGGAGGCGAAGCAGCGCAGCGGGTTCGACCGGCCGATGCCGCGCGGGTCGAAGCCGACGACGTCGAACCGGCCCCGCACCCCGGCCGACATCTTCTCGCCCCACGCCCACACGTGGTCGATCCCCGACGCGCCGGGCCCGCCGGGGTTGAAGAGCAACGAGCCGATGCGTCCTGCCCGGTCGGTGGCGGGTTTGCGGGTCAGTGCCACCGCCGTGGTCGCGCCGCGCGGGTCGTCGTGGTCGAGCGGCACGATGATCGTCGCGCACTCGAATCCGGGGCGTGACGGCTCGCACGCGCTCCAGACGACCGGCGGAGCGGCGGGCGCGGCCTGAGCCGGTGGCGCGAGGACGACCACGAGCGCCACCACGGCGCCGAGCACGGAGAGACGCATGGAGCGTTCATAGCCGCGCTTAGTCAGGCCGTCGATGCTTTTGGCGAACTCCCAGATGGTCGGCGATCTGGTCGTGGATGGGCGTGCCCATCACGATCGGGTTCGCGGGGGGAGCCTGGGTTGTTGGTCCAGGTGCTTCCTGGGTCTCCGGCATGGGGGGAGCGTAGGCATGGTCATTGACACCTCAAGGACGCTGATCAAGAAATCACCAGGGTCATACCCCAAGAGGTGAATCCGGTTCCCCCGATCTATACCGAGCGTGGGACAGGAGGGCTGCTACGTGACTACCTGTGGGTGGTACCGATCGAGTGAATCAGTATTCCTCTGCAACGTGGAATCTCATCGGCCGGACACGGGGTTTGCGTGATCTCGCGGAGATGCTGAACGATCGGGTTCAAGGTCGGACGAGTGTGGAGCGTGGGCGATGGTCAGCGGTAAGCCGGGCATCGCCAAGCGGCAGCTCATCCTGCTCACCGGCAGGTCGCACCCGGAACTGGCCGAGGCCGTGGCCAAGCACCTCGGCGTCGCCATCACGCCACAGGCCGCCTACGACTTCGCCAACGGCGAGATCTTCGTGCGCTTCGAGGAGTCGGTGCGCGGCGCGGACGCGTTCGTCATGCAGAGTCACAGCGCGCCCGTCAACGACTCGCTGATGGAACAGCTGCTGATGGTGGACGCGCTGAAACGCGCCTCGGCCAAGCGCATCACCGCCGTCGTGCCGTCGTATCCGTACGCGCGCCAGGACCGCAAGTACGCCGGACGCGAGCCCGTGTCGGCGCGGCTGGTCGCGGACATGTTCAAGACCGCGGGCGCCGACCGGATCGTGACGGTCGACCTGCACACCGCGCAGGCCCAGGGCTTCTTCGACGGCCCGGTCGACCACCTGCACGCGATGTGGCTGCTCTGCGAGCACGTCCGCGGTCGCTACCAGGGCGAGGACCTCACGATCGTCTCCCCGGACGCCGGCCGAACCAGGCTCGCCGAGAAGTGGGCGGACCTGCTCGGCGGCTGCCCGATCGCGTTCATCCACAAAACGCGCGACCCGTTGCGCCCCAACGAGATCACCTCCAACCGCGTCGTCGGCGACGTCGAGGGCCGCACCTGCGTCGTGGTCGACGACATGATCGACACGGCGATGACGAGCTCGACGGCGGCACGGCAGCTGCTGGAGCAGGGTGCGAAGGACGTCGTCCTCGTGGCCACGCACGGCGTGCTGTCGGGTGAGGCCCACGACCGGCTCATCGCGAGCAAGGCCCGCGAGGTGATCCTCACCGACACGCTGCCGATCCCGCACGAGAAGCGGTTCCCCGGCCTGAGCGTGCTGAGCATCGCGCCGTTGCTGGCGCGGGCGATCGGCGAGGTCTTCGAGGACGGCTCGGTGACGTCGCTGTTCGACGGCAACGCCTGACTTCCGGGAAGCTCGCGCCGCCGTCCCGTGTTGGTATGGGGCATGGGCGACTTGCGAGTGGAGACCTCGGCGAAGCGGGTCCGTGCGTACTTCGGTGGCGAACTGGTCGTGGACACGACCTCGCCGCGCCTGGTCTGGGAGGTCCCGTACTACCCGGCCTACTACCTGCCCCTGTCCTCGGTGCGCGTCGAACTGAGGCCGACGGGGGAGACCAGGGGCGACGGCGTGGTCCACGACGTCGTCACGCGGTCCGGCACGGCCGAGGGCGCCGCGCTGACCTATCCGGACTCGGCGGAGCTGCGGGACCTGGTCCGGTTCGAGTTCGCGGCCATGGACGAGTGGCTGGAAGAGGACGAGCCGATCTACGTCCACCCGCGTGACCCGTACAAGCGGGTCGACGTCCTGAGCAGCTCACGGCACGTGCGGGTCGCGTTGGACGGGGTGACCCTGGCGGCCTCGTCGCAGCCGCGGATCCTGTTCGAGACGAGCCTTCCGCCGCGCTACTACCTGCCGTTGAGCGACGTTCGGTTCGATCTGCTCAGGCCGTCGGACACGCGGACGCAGTGCCCGTACAAGGGGACCGCCGCGTACTGGTCGGTCGAGGTGAACGGCGTGACCCACGAGGACCTCGTCTGGATCTACCGGGAGCCGCTGCCGGAGAGCCAGAAGATCGCCGGAATGGCGTGCTTCTACAGCGAGAAGGTCGACCTCTTCGTCGACGGCGAGCTCCAGGAGAGGCCGAAGAGTCCCTGGTCATAGCTACTCTCGGCGAGACTTAGTTCACACACTGCAAACTTGCAGTGACTGCAAAACAATCCGTACCCTTGCCCTCGTGAACCAGCCGGGGGAGAGCCTGCGCGACCGCAAGAAGCGCCGCACGCGTGCCGCGCTCGAGCGGGCGACCGTGCGTCTCGCCGCCGAGCGGGGCTACGACCACGTCACCGTGGAGGAGATCGCCGCCGAGGCCGACGTCTCGGTGCGCACGTTCTTCAACTACTTCGCGAGCAAGGACGAGGCGCTCATCGGCGCGGACCCCGAGGCGGGCCCGCGCATCGCCGAACGCATCCTGGCCTTCGCCGACGACGTCTCGCCGTTCGACGCGTACCGGCGCTCGATCCTCGCGGAGATCACCGACGAGCTGAACAACGCACGCGACCTGTGGCTGCTGCGCAAGGAAGTCCTGATGCAGCGGCCGGACCTGCTGGTCCGCGCGTTCGCCAACAGCGCCGAGTCCGAGCAACTGCTCGCGAACGCCGTGGGACAGCGGGCGGGGCTGCCCGAGTCCCACGTGTACCCGCGGCTGCTGGTCGCCGCCGGGAGCGCCGCTTTCCGTTGCGCCGTGACGCGATGGGCCCTGGACGACAGCGTCGCGCTGGGCGAGCTGGTCGGCGAGGCGCTCGGCCTGTTCGGCACCGGGCTGGCCCACGTACCGCACCACCACGAAGGGGGATCATGAGCACCGAGGCAGAAGCAACACCGGTCCACAGCAAACGGGAAGTCGTCCAGGCCATGTGGGGCCTGATGCTCGGCATGTTCGTGGCCATCCTCGCCGGCACCGTCGTCTCGAACGCGTTGCCGCGCATCGTCTCCGAGCTCGAAGGCTCGCAGTCGATCTTCGCGTGGATCGTGACGACCGAACTGCTCGCGATGACCGCGACCGTGCCGCTGTGGGGCAAGCTCGCCGACCTGTACAGCCGCAAGCTGCTGATCCAGGCGTCGCTGAGCCTGTTCGTCGTCGGCTCGCTGATCGCGGGCTTCTCGCAGAACATCGAGATGCTCATCATCAGCCGCGTCGTGCAGGGCCTGGGCGCCGGTGGCGTCACGGCACTCGCGACGATCGTGATGGCCGCGATGATCCCGCCGCGTGAGCTCGGCAAGTACTCCGGCATGTTCGGCGCGGTGTTCGGCGTCGGCACCGTCGCGGGCCCGCTGATCGGCGGCGTCCTGGTCGACACCTCGTGGCTCGGCTGGCGCTGGTGCTTCTTCATCGGCATCCCGTTCACCCTCGCCGCGATCTACATGCTGCAGCGCACCCTGCACCTGCCGGTCGTGCGCAACGAGAAGACGAAGATCGACTACCTGGGCGCGTTCCTGATCGTCTCCGGCGTCTCGACCCTGCTGATCTGGTCCTCGCTGGCCGGCCAGAAGTTCGAGTGGGCGTCGGCCTGGACCGCAGGCCTGGTGTCGCTGGGCGTGCTGCTGCTCGTGGCCGCCGTCCGCGTCGAGGCCACCGCGCACGACCCGATCGTGCCGCTGTCGATCTTCCGCAACCGCACCGTCTCGCTGGCGACCATCGCCAGTGCCCTGGTCGGCATCGCGATGTTCGGCGGCACGGTGTTCCTGTCGCAGTACTTCCAGCTCTCGCTCGGCAAGACGCCGACCCAGGCCGGCCTGCTCGGCCTGCCGCTGATCTTCGGCCTGCTCGTCTCGTCCACCGTCGCGGGCCAGCTCATCACGAAGTTCGGCAAGTGGAAGGCGTTCCTGGTCGCCGGCGGCGTGTTCATGGTCGGCGGCATGCTGCTGCTGTCCACGATCACCGCGCAGACGACCGTGTTCATGGTGTCCGTGCACATGTTCGTGCTCGGCGTCGGCGTGGGCCTGATGATGCAGAACCTCGTCCTGGCCGCGCAGAACGACGTGCCGGCTCGCGACCTCGGCGCCACCACGTCCACGCTGACGTTCTTCCGCTCACTGGGCGGCGCGATCGGCGTCTCGGCGCTGGGCGCCGTGCTCGCGAGCAAGGTCTCGTCCCTGGCCGCCGAGAAGTTCGGCGCGATGGGCGGCACCGGCGGCGAGAACAAGGTGCCGGACATCTCGGTGCTGCCGCCGGAGATCAAGGCCGTGATCGCCGACATCTACGCGACGGCGACCGCGGAGATCTTCCTGGTGGGCGCGCCGTTCGCGCTGCTCGCGCTGCTCGCGGTGGCGTTCATCAAGGAGAAGCCGCTCAAGGAGACGAGCGGTGACGACCGGCTGGCGGCGGAGATGGCCGCGGGTCACTGATCGTTGCTCGTTGCCGAGGCCCTCGACCTTCGTGGTCGGGGGCCTCGACGCGTTCAGAGCTCCGGGAGCGGGTCGGCGCCAGGCGCGAACGGCGTCCAGCGTCCGACCTGCCGTCCGGTCCAGCAGGGCGGACCCCTGACTTTCGTCGGGGGTCCGCCCTGCCTTTCAGGCCGGGTCTCTCCGCCCGTCGATCCCTACGTTCTGTCCCATGAACATCTGGGGTGCGGCGCTCACGCTGCTCGTTTCCACCTACATGGGTGAGGCCTCCTATCCGGGCGTCGCCGTCGCGATCACCAAGGGGGACCAGGTGGTCGCGGTCCAGGGCTTCGGGCACGACTCCACCGGCGCCCCGATCACCGAGAACACCAAGATGGCGATCGCCTCGGTCAGCAAGTCGTTCACGGCGCTGGCGGTCCGGCAGCTCGCGGACGCCGGCAAGATCGACCTCGACCGGCCGGTGTTCGACTCGCGCGTCACGCCGCGTCAGCTGCTCGCCCACAAGTCGGGGATCAGCGACCGGACGTTGCCGGAGAAGAGCCTGAAGCAGCCCGGCAGTCCGGCCGAGGCGGTGGAACGGGCGCGCGAAGCCCTCCAGAAAGCCGTGCCCGACAACGAGTTCCGCTACACCAACACCAACTACCACCTGGCCGCACGGCTGGTCGAGGTGGCGTCGGGCGAGAACTTCAACGCGTACCTGAAGAAGCACGTCTTCGAGCCCCTGAACATGAAGGACACCGTCGCGATCGACGTGACGCCACGCGATCTGCCGCCGGACTACCGCGAGGGCTACGGCTACGCGTACGGGTTCTCGATCCCGCTGACCGAACCGGACAGGTTCGTCACGGGCTCGGACGGCGTGATCACCACGGCCGCGGACATGGGGAAGTGGCTGGCCGCGCAGCCGAAGCTCGCTCCGCAGGACGGCATGGGCTGGGAGGCCGACCAGCAGGGACGGTTGCGGCACAGCGGGATCTGGTTCACCGGCACGGCCGGGCAGCTGCTGACGTCGTCCGGGTACGGCATCGCGGTCATGGCGAACAGCGGGATCACGCTCGGCAACGAGGGCACGTACGGGCTGGAGAACGGGATCGCCGACGTCGTCGAAGGCAGGACGCCGCCGGAGCCGGAGTCGTACCGGTTGCTGACCGATCTGGTGCTGGCCGCGTTCACGCTGTTGTCGGTCGGGCTGGGGATTCGGGCGCGGAGGAGGCCACGGCGGTTCCACAAGGCGTGGCAGGTGCTCAGGCTCGTACCGCTGGGCATCCTGCTGGCGTTGCCCACGCTGCTCGGGCTGCTGTACGGCGGCGGGCGCGACATCACGTTCTTCCAACTGGCGCACTATTCGCTGCCGCTTGTGGTGTGGTTGGGCGTGTCCAGCGTGATGAACCTGAGTGTCGCGGTCGCGAGGTGGCGGCGATGAGGACGGCGGCGCTCGCGGGGTGTGTGGCGGCGGCGGTCGCGGTGTCGTTCGCGATGCAGACCAGCGTTCCACCGTGGACGGTCGCGGTGTGGGGGCCGTTGTTCGTGATCTCGTTCCTGCTCGGGCGCCGCACCGAGTCCGGCTGGACGGCGCTGGTGCTGGTGGGGGCGGTCGTCGGTGGGCTGATGGCGTTGGCGGTGGTGGGGCTGTCGGTCGCGTTGCCGTGGTTCCTCGGGCGGGTCGCGCACCAGCAGGCCGCGTTGGCCGCCGCCACCGTCGAGGCCGCTCACTTGCGCGAACGCACCCGGATCGCGCACGAGGTCCACGACCGGCTCGGGCACGAGCTGAGCCTGCTCGCGTTGCGGGCGGGTGCGCTGGAGATGACGCTGCCCGCCGCGCACCAGGCCGCCGCCGCGCAGCTCCGGGAGACGGCGGCCGACGCCACGGAACGGTTGTCGGAACTGGTGTTCCTGCTGCGCGACGGCGAGCCGCCGTCCGACCACGACCTCCAGGATCTCGTGGACCGCGCGGTGGCGGCAGGGATGCACGTCGAGTTCTCGGCAGACGGCCCGATTCCGTCCACAGTGGAACCGACGGTCCGCAGAGTCGTGCAGGAGGCGCTGACGAACGCCGCCAAGCACGCGCCGAAGTCGTTGCTGCGGCTGAGCATCACCACCGACGAGGCCGCGACCGTGGTCGAGGCGGGCAACGACGCCGGACGTCGGCGCGGTGCGGGCAGCCGGTTGGGCCTGGTCGCGTTGCGCGAACGGGTGCGGCTCGCCGGGGGTAGCCTGCGCGTCAGTCGTGGCGGCGGCCGGTTCGAACTGGTCGCCGTGCTACCGCACTCGGGGGACTCGTGATTCGCGTACTGCTCGCCGACGACGAGACGATGGTGCGCGCGGGCGTGCGCGCCATCCTCGGCTCCGACCCCGAACTGGACGTCGTCGCGGAGGCATCGGACGGACGCGAGGCGATCGACCTCGCGTTGAAGCACCGGCCGGACGTCGTGCTGCTGGACATCCGGATGCCGCGCCTCGACGGACTGGAGGCGGCGACCGAGCTGGCACGGCTGGGGTTCGGCGTCGCGATGCTCACGACGTTCAACGACGACGGCTACCTGGAACGGGCGCTGGACGGCGGCGCGCGCGGATTCCTGCTGAAGTCAGGCGATCCGCGCGAACTGATCGCGGGTGTGCACGCGCTCGCGTCCGGCGGCGCCTACCTGGCGCCGAAGGTGGCGGCCCGGATGATCAGCCGGTTCCGCGGCGGCCGGGTCGGGCAGGCGCGCACACGGGTCGAGACGTTGACCGCACGGGAACGCGACGTGCTGGCGTTGCTCGGCCAGGGCCTGTCGAACGCGCAGATCGCCCGCCGACTCGACCTGGTCGAGGGCACGGTGAAGGGGCACGTGAGCGCGATCCTGAGCCGCCTGGGCGCGGAGAACCGGGTCCAGGCGGCGATCATCGCCCACGAAGCGGGCCTCTAGAACGGGAAGTGGCCGTGCTCGCTCGCGACGGTGACCCAGCGGGTCGCGGAGAACGCCTCGATGCCCCACCGGCCGCCGAACCTGCCGTAGCCGCTGGACTTCACGCCACCGAACGGCGCCTGCGGCTCGTCGTCCACCGTCTGGTTGCCCACGTGGACGATGCCGGTCCGGATCCGTTGCGCGAGAGCGAGACCGCGCCGCGAGTCCTCGGTGAGGATGCCCGCGGTGAGACCGTGCTCGGTGTCGTTCGCGATGGCCACGGCCTCGTCGTCGTCGGCGACGGGGACGACGATGACGGCCGGGCCGAAGATCTCCTCCTGGAAGACGCGCATCGACGGAGTCACACCGTCCAGCACGGTCGCGGCCCCGTTGCCGCCGGCGCGCACGGTGGCGCCGGCCTCGACCGCCTCGGCCACCAGCGCGGCGACCCGGGAAGCGGACCGCGGGTTGATCATCGGGCCGATCACCGTGCCGGGGTCGGCGGGATCGCCGTGCGGCAGTGACCCGACCTTGGCCGCGAGCTTCGCGGTGAACTCCTCGGCGACCGACCGGTGCACCAGGATGCGGTCGGTCGACATGCAGATCTGGCCGGCGTTGTGGAACGCGCCGAACGTCGCCGCGTCGACGGCGTGGTCGAGATCGGCGTCGTCGAGCACCAGCAACGAGTTCTTGCCGCCGAGCTCCAGCACGGCGGGCTTGAGGTGTTGCGCGGCAAGGGTTCCGACGATCCGGCCGACCTCGGTCGACCCGGTGAAGTTCACGGCGCGCACACGCGAGTCGGTGATCAGCGCCTCGGCGACCGCGGCGGCGTCGGCGGGAGCGTTCGTCACGACGTTCAGCACGCCCGCCGGCAGCCCGGCCTCGCGCAACACGTCGGCGATGAACAGCCCGGCCGCGATCGGCGCGTCCTCGCTGGGCTTGAGCACCACGGTGTTCCCGGCGGCGAGCGGCGCCGCGACGGCCCGCGCGCTCAGGATGACCGGCGCGTTCCACGGCGCGAACGCCGCGACGACGCCGAGCGGTTCCCGGACGGCGAGCGACAGCTGGCCGGGCACCTCCGTCGTCAGCACCTCGCCGACGGGCTGGGTGACGGCCGCGGCCGCCTCGCGCAGGATGTTGGCCGCCAGCATGACGTTGAACCCGGCCCACCCGCCGACACCGCCGACCTCGGCGGCCATGACCGCGACGACCTCGGCCGTCCTGGCCTCCAGTCCGTCCGCGGCTCGCAGCAGGATCCCGCGCTTCACCGAGGGGGTCGTCGCCGACCACTCCGGGAAGGCCGCTTGAGCAGCGTCGACGGCCCGTGTGACGTCCGCGGGACCGGCAGCCGCCACAACGGCGTACACCTCGCCGGTGAAGGGGTTGAGATCGTCGGTGGTGCGGCCGTCCAGCGCGGGAACGCTGTCGCCGCCGATGAGGAGCTCACGCTTGTCGCTTGCCACGGTTGAGGATTCAACCGTCAGACGGGGTGATCATCCAAGTCCGGCTTCCGGTGGATGGAAACTGGGCTCCAGCATCCGGGCGATACCCCGTGCCGCCACCTGCAACGCCGCCACGAGTCGCGCCCGCACGTTGCGCAGGTCCGGCACCACGATCCCGAGCGCCGCGACGACGTGCCCCTCCACCTCGACCGGCACCGCCACGCTGCACGCCCCGAGCGTCATCTCCTCGAACGTCTGCGCGTACCCGTCGCGCCGGATCCGGTGCAGCTGCGCCCGCATCCGGCCGGGCTCCGTGACCGTGAACGCCGTGATCCGCGTCAGCCCGTGCGTGAGCACCTCTTCCTGAATCTCCGCGGGCGCGTGCGCGAGCAACACCTTCCCGACCCCGGTGGAGTGCAAGGGCAACCGGCTGCCGGTCGAGCTCACGATCGGCACCGACGCGTGTCCCGACACCCGATCGAGGTACAGCACCTCGGTACCCTCCCGCACGGCCAGGTGCACCACCGCCCGCGTCGCCGCGTGGATGTCGTGCAGGAACGGCTCCGCCACCCGGCTCAGCTCCACCTCGCCGGCCGCGAGCAACCCGAGACGCCAGATCCGCCGCCCGATCACGTACTCGCCCGAGTCCAGCCGCCGCACCGCGCCCCACTCCGCGAGCTCGGCCAGCAGCCGGTGCGTGGTGCTGATCGGCAACCCGCTGCGCCGCGCCATCCCGCTCAGGGTCTGGCGGCGGTGCCTGCTGTCGAACGTGCCGAGCAGCGACAGCAGCTTGGAGGAGACGGTGGCGGCCATCCACGAATTCTGCCCGCGGTCGGGCCGGGCCACCCGAGCGAGGCCGTGGCCGACATCTGCACCTCGACCTGCGCCGCGCCTATGATCGGGCCGGTGGCCGGAACACAAGAGGGAAAACTCCACACGCTGCACAGGGCTCTCGCCGCGCACCCCGGCGAACCGGTGCTGTTCGCCGACCTGATCCGCGAGGTCTGGGGCGACACCCCGCCGACGGGCCCGCTCCCCGCGCTGCGCACCCTGGTCAAGAGGCTCCGCAGGTCCATTCAGGACGAGATCGTCACCGACGCGTCCGGCTACCGTCTCAAGGTCCGCACGCCGGGACCGTGCCAGCTTCCGGCGGACCTCCTGGACTTCGTAGGCCGCGAGCACGAGCTGGAACGCCTCGAACGCCAGGAAGGCGTCATCGCGATCACCGGTGCGCCGGGGGTGGGCAAGACCGCGCTCGCGGTGAGGCTCGCGCATCGGTTGCGGGAGCAGTACTTCGACGGTCAGCTGTACGTGAACATGCGCGCGTTCGCGTCTGGGACGCCGGTCACACCGGGGCAGGCGCTGAGCCGGTTCCTCAAGGCGCTCGGGGTGCCGCAGGCCGCGATTCCGGTGAGCCTCGACGCCCAGGCCGAGTTGTACCAGAAGAAGCTCGTCGGCAAGCGGGTGCTTGTCGTGCTCGACAACGCCGTCGAAGACATGATCGAGCTGCTGTTGCCGAACCAGCCGGGATGCCTGGCGATCCTCACCAGCCGGCACGACCTGCCCGGCCAGTTGCGGCTCGACGTGCTGGGCGATGACGCAGCGCGCGAGTTGCTGGTCAGGATGCGTGTCGAGGGCACTGATGAGGAACGCGCTGAGCTCGTACGGCTGTGCGCGCACTTGCCGCTCGCGTTGCGCATCGCGGGGGCGAACGTGGCGTACGGGCACATCGAGGACTACCTCGACGAGTTGCGTGGTGATCGGCTGACGGTGCTGGAGATCGACGGGGACGCGGCTGTACGGGCCACGTTCGACCTGTCCTACCGGGCGTTGAGCAGTGCGGCGAAGCGGGTGTTCCGGCTGGTCGGGCTGTCTCCTGGCGCGGACATCGGGGTCGACGCCGTCACGGCGCTCGCGGGGAGTGCTTCCGGCGCGCAGCTCGACGAGCTGGTGCGGGCCGGGCTCATTGACCACGTTGGCGGTCGTTACCAGCTGCATGACCTCATCAGACTGTTTGCCGCTGACGCTGCGGACGGCGACGACCGGGTCCGGCTGCTCCACAGTTATTCGTGGTATTTGAGGACGGCCTACAACGCCATTGGCAAGGTGATCGCCGAGTTGAGCTTGATCACCGACCCCGATCTGAGCGGGGCATGCCTCGAGTTCGAGGGCCGGGAGGACGCCACGGCGTGGCTGGAGGAGGAGCACGCCAACCTGGTCGCGGCCGTGCTCGCCGCGCCGTCGCCGTACGCGCAGCAACTCGCCGACGTCGTCCGGATCTACCTGCACGTCGGGCGGTTCGAGACCGAGAAGGCGCTGGTGTTCGAGGCCGGGCTGCGGGCGGCACGGGCGGCGGGTGACCGGGCTGGGCAGTGTGCGGCGTTGTTCGGCCTGGGCATGTCGGCGTGGGGGCGTGGCGAGTACAGCGGCGCGCTGGACTGCTACGAGGCGGCGCTGGAGCAGGCGGACGATCCCGGCTCGATCGCGACGATCAGGAACAACTTCGGGCTCGTGCACCTGGAGCTGGGCGAGGTCGCGCAGGCCCGTGCCCAGCTCACCGAGGCGCTCGCACTGCGCCGGCAGATCGGTGACGAACGCGCGGCGGCCAGCACACTGATGAACCTCGGCATCTCCCACGGCGCCAGGGGAGAGCTGCGTGAGGCGGCGCGGTACATCGAGCAGGCGTACGAGGTCTGCGCGCGGCACGGCATGAGCAACCAGCGTGCGCTCGTCCTGGACAACCTGTCCGTCGCCTACTTCGAGCTGGGCGAGCTGGACAGGGCGCTGGACGCGAGTCTGGAGTCCGTCCGTCTGCACACCGAGGAGGACCATCCGCGGGCCCTCGCGAACGCACTGGCGAGCCTCGCCCGCATCCGTGCCGAACGCGGCGAGATCGACGAGGGCCTGACCGTGGCCAGTCGCTGTTTCGAGGTCTCGCGCGACGCCGAGCACCCCAAGTCGCGGATCGACTGCCTGGTCGCGATGGCCGTGCTGGAACCGGAGAAGGCGGGGCAACACGCGGGCGACGCGGTCGAGCTCGGGCGCAAGATCGGCTACGAGCCCGGCGTGATCACCGCGTCGATCTTGCTCGCTCAGGCCACGGGATCCGTCGAGCTGATCGACGCGGTGCTCACCACGATCCGCGAGACCGACAGCTTCATGGACCACTCACGCGCATTGCTGGCCCGCGCGCGCATCACCGGTTCCGTTGACACGGCACGAGAAGCGCTGCAGGCGGCGGAGGACCGCAGTCAGGCGAAGGTCGCTTCGGACGCGCGATCGTTCCTGGCGACGGGGTGACATATCTCGGTGAGGGCTGGGACAGCACGGCGGAGCTGGTCGACGGGTGGGTGGTGCGCCGCCCGCGCCGTCCGGAGATCGGCCCGCAGTTGCTGCGCGAGGCGGCGGTGATGCCCTGGCTTGCGCCCCGGTTGCCGTTGCCCGTGCCCGTTCCCGAGATCGTGTCCCAGGAGCCTGTGGTCGTGCGGCACGCGCTGGTGCGGGGCGAACTCGTGTCGTTGACCGCGGTGCAGGGCCGGCAGCTGGGGGAGTTCCTGCGGGCACTGCACGCGGTACCGGTCGAGGAGGCCGCGCGACGAGGCGTCGGGCCGATGCCGTTGCCGATCGACAGGTTCCGCGCGGAGGTGCGGGTTCCTGGCGGCGCGGAACTGCTGGCCGAACTCGATGGCCTGCCCGCTGACACTCTCGTGCACGGCGATCTCGGCCCCGAACACGTGCTGGGCCGCGACGGCGTGCTGACCGGCGTGATCGACTTCGGCGACCTGCACGTCGGCGACGCGGCGATCGACCTCGCCTGGGCGCTGCACTCCACGCCGCCCGAGTTCGCCGGCGCCCTCGCCGAGACCTACGGGGTCACGCGGGAGCTGCGGGAGCGGGCGTTGATCTGGCATCGGCTCGGACCGTGGCACGAGGTTCTGCACGGCAACGACATCGGCGACCCCGAGGTGGTGGAAGTTGGGCTGACCGGAGTACTCGAACGGCTGAGAACCGGGTAACCCCGTGCTGACAGCCACGATCGAGGAGGACGACATGCCCTGGGTTCGCCGCCACCGCCGCAGCGCCCCGTACAGCTTCTTCCGCAGCACCACGGTCCGCAGCCACTACCGCAGGCCGGCGGGTTCGATGTGGATTCCGATCGTCGTCGCGATCGCCGTCATCATCCTGCTCATCGCCTTGTTCTGAGGGTAGTGTCGAGGGCATGGGACAGTTGGGCGAGTTGTTCCCGGGCCCCAAAGTCCGCCGCGAGGCGACGGACGCGGGCACCGGTGAGGACTACGAGGAGACCGGACCGCTCGATCTGACGGCGGGCGCGGTGCGCTTGAGGCCGCGCCCGAAGCCGGTTCCGGCGCCCGAGAGCGACGAGTGATCACCGGTACTACCCTTGGCCGGTGCTAGCCGGCCTGCTCTTCCTCATCCCCGCCCTTTTCTTCGTCATCGGGATGGTGCGTGACCGCCGCAGGCTGAGCAACGCCGTGTGGCTCGGCATCGCGCTCCTGATGCTGCTGTTGTTGCTGGCGGAGGCCGGACGGGACAACCCGGTCCTGAGCCTGCCGCTGCTGCTCGCGTTCATGCTGGCCGTGCTCGGCCTGCTGCTGCTTCCGCTCGCGTTGCTGGCCAACGGCCTGGTGATGGTCCGCCGCGAGGGCCGGTCGCTGGGCAACCTGCTGTCGCTGCTCGCGGGCCTGGCCCTGCTCGGCGAGATGATCTACTTCTTCTGGGGCATCGCCCAGCCCAACGACTGGATCCGCGGCACCGCCATCGGCCTGTTCCTGATGTCGGCGTACATCGCGTTCTTGTTCGTGAGCCTCCTGCTGTACTCCGTCATCTACGGCCGCACGGGCCGCCGCCACGGCTTCGACGGCATCGTGGTGCTCGGCGCGGGCCTCATCGGGTCCCGCGTGCCGAAGCTGCTGGCGAACCGGCTCGACCGCGCGATGCGGCTCTACCACCGCGAGCGCGAGGCCGGCCGGTCACCCGTGATCGTCGTGTCAGGCGGGCGGGGCGCGGACGAGGACGTCTCCGAGGCCTTCGCGATGCACGAGTACCTCCTCGAACGCGGCGTGCCCGACGCCGACGTCGTGATGGAGGACCAGGCGACCACGACCGAGGAGAACCTGCGCTACAGCAAGGCTTTGCTCGCCGAACGAGGTCTCAACGGCCGGGTCGTCGCGGTCACGAACAACTACCACGTGTTCCGCACCGCCGTGCTCTCCCGCAAGCAGGGCCTGCGGTTGCAGGTCATCGGCGCGCCCACGGCCTGGTACTTCGTGCCGAGCGCGTTCCTGCGGGAGTTCGTGGCGCTCCTGGTCCGCAACCCCGTCGTGCACGGCCTGGCATGCGCCGTGCTGATGGCCGGCGGGCTCGCGCTGACCCAGATCGGTTAGTGGCGTGGCCTAGAACGTTGCCGGGCGAATTCGCGGTCAGACGGGTGCATGGCGGTGCCGCGAGGTGCCCTGCCGAGCGTGAATTACCAGCCAACGTTCTAGGCCATGCGGTTAGCCCAGGAGCGCCTTCATCTCGGTGATCTCCTGCTGCTGACCGTCGATGATGGCCTGAGCGAGCTTCTTCGCGCCCTCGTCCTTGCCCTGGGCCAGCTCGGTCTTCGCCATCTCGACGGCACCTTCGTGGTGCTTGATCATCATGTCGAGCCACAGCCGGTCGAACTCGGCGCCGCTGGACTTCTCCAGCTTCGCCATGTCGTCGTGGCTCATCATTCCGGCCATGTCGTGGCCTGTGTGGTCCTGCTCGGCAGCACCCCACTGCTGGAGCCACTCGTTCATCTGAGCGATCTCCGGGTCCTGCGCCTTCTCGATGCGCGAGGCGAGGGAGCGGACCTTGTCGTTGCTGCTGCGCGACGGCACGAGCTTCGCCATCTCCAGCGCCTGCTCGTGGTGCGGGACCATGCCTTGCGCGAACGTGACATCGGCAGCCGTGTTCGCGGGACCGCCGCAGGCGCTCAACATGAGCATGCCGACGACAGCCCCGATGAGGGACTTCTTCAAGGGATTCTTCTTCTCTCTGCGTTTGTGGACAGTGCTGAACGGACTGACGAACTCAGTTCCGCAGCACGCAGAGAGTCGTGAGGAGCTGTCTTCCGCTCGGTGGCGGACGTTGAGGGGTGCTCAGCGGCGTTTCGGCGGGAGGGGCCGCGAGCCGGGGGAGTGCCGTCCGGACCAGGAACCAGCCCAGCAGCACCACGGCCGCGGCGACCAGCACCGCGAGGCACAGGTGCAGCAGGTCGTGCTCGTGCGGCTGTTCAGGTTCCTGCTGGTGGGACATCGTGTGCTCGGCGTGCGGAGTCTCCGCCGCTGCGACATGGTGCATACCGACGACCGAGAACACGAGCGCGCACAGCAACACCCACTGGGTGAGCCGGCGCCTCGTCATGTGACACACCCTACGGGGGTATCGCTTGATACGTATACCCCCTAGGGGTATTGTTCGGCGCGACGCTGAAGGAGGAGGAGATGGACCACGCTCCCGCGAGTCTGACCAGGCAGGCGATCTCCGCGACGCTGCACTGCCTCACCGGTTGTGCGATCGGCGAGGTGCTCGGCATGGTCATCGGCACGGCGCTGGGCTGGGGCAACCTCGCCACGGTCGTGCTGGCCGTCGTGCTCGCGTTCGTGTTCGGCTACTCGCTGACGATCCGCCCGGTGCTGCGCTCCGGTCTCGCGTTCAAGGCCGCGCTCGGGGTGGCACTGGCCGCGGACACCGTGTCGATCGCGGTCATGGAGATCGTCGACAACGCGGTGATGCTGCTCGTGCCCGGCGCGATGAACGCCGGTCTCGCGAACTGGGTGTTCTGGGCGGCGCTGGTGTTCTCGCTGGCCGTCGCGTTCGTGGTGACGGTGCCGGTGAACCGCTGGATGATCTCGCGCGGCAAGGGCCACGCGGTCGTCCACCAGCACCACCACTGAGAGGCCGGGGCGCGAACGCCCCGGCCTTCCTCCTTGGTCAGGCGCGGGTGAACGTCATCACCCAGTTCGTCTCCCAGGTCTCGCCACCGTCGTAGGAGAACTGCTGCTGCCAGACCGGCTCGGCGCCCGGCGTCCAGTCGAACCGCACCTTCACCGCGTGCCCGCCGACCACGTCGTCACCGAAGAACACCCCGTGCCCGTCGTCGAACCGACCCTCCAGGGGCGGGTCGAGGTGTCCGGGAGCGCGGGTGGACGCCCACCAGATGCGCCAGACGTCGGCGGCGGGGTCGTACTGGCGCAGGGTCATGCCCTCCCAGTCGTCCGCGAAGACGCTGTCGATGATCGCCGCGCCGCCCAGGAGGGGTCTGGCTTCGGCCCGCGTCTCGAACTCGACCCACTCGGTGCCGCGGCCGACGATGTCGGCGATCTTGCGGTTGGCCACCCGCCACCGGCCGTGCAGGAAGTTGAAATCGTTCTCACTCATGGAAAAGACGCTAAACCGATTCACTGACACCTTTTGTCAGTGATCGACTATTGACGCAAAGGTCTGGACCATTTTACCGTTCCGGGCAGTGGCCGCCGCCCTAGCCAGGAGGTCCTTTCCCTTGCGACTGCTCGCCAGAGTGGTCCCGGTGCTAGCTCTGCTAGCCGGGACCGTGATAGCCGTGACCAACGCGCCCACCGCAGCCGCAGCCCACGAGGACTGCCGGCCGGACGGGCTGTACAAGACGCCGGGTGTCGAATCGCCGTACTGCACGGTCTACGACACCGCCGGCCGCGAGAACCTGGGGGACAAGTCCAGACGTGTCATCGGGTACTTCACCAGCTGGCGGACCGGCAAGAACGGTCAGCCGGGGTACCTCGCCAAGGACATCCCCTGGAACAAGGTCACGCACCTGAACTACGCGTTCGCGCACATCGACGCCCAGAACAAGATCTCGGTCGGCGCGAACGACGCGAACAACTCGTCCATCGGCATGGAGTGGCCGGGCGTCGCCGGCGCCGAGATGGACCCGTCGCTGCCCTACAAGGGGCACTTCAACCAGCTCACGAAGTTCAAGAAGCAGAACCCGAACGTCAAGACGCTGATCTCGGTCGGCGGCTGGGCGGAGACCGGCGGCTTCTTCAACGCCGACGGCACGCGCAACGCGTCGGGCGGCTTCTACAAGCTCGGCCAGAACCAGGCGGCGATCGACACCTTCGCCGACAGCACCGTGGAGTTCCTGCGCAAGTACGGCTTCAACGGCGCTGACATCGACTACGAGTACGCGACGTCGAACAACCACGCCGGCAACCCGGACGACTTCTGGATCTCCAACGCCAACCGCGGCACGCTGTGGGCCGGCTACCAGGCGATCATGAAGACGCTGCGCGAAAAGCTCGACCGCGCCGGTGCCGCCGACGGCAAGCACTACCTGCTGACCGCCGCCGTGCCCGCCTCCGGCTGGCTGCTGCGCGGCCAGGAGGCGTACCAGGTCGTCAAGTACCTCGACTACCTCAACGTCATGAGCTACGACCTGCACGGCTCGTGGAACCAGTTCGTCGGCCCGAACGCCGCTCTCTACGACGACGGCAAGGACGGCGAGCTCTCGGCCGGTGGCGTGTACACGGCACCGCAGTACGAGGGCATGGGGTACCTGAACACCGACTGGTCCTACCACTACTACCGCGGCGCCATGCAGGCCGGACGCATCAACATCGGCGTGCCGTTCTACTCGCGCGGCTGGCAGGGCGTCACCGGTGGCACGAACGGGTTGTGGGGCAAGGCTCCGCTGCCGAACCAGTCGCAGTGCCCGCCCGGCACCGGTTCGTCGGTCGGCTCGACCACGCCGTGCGGCAACGGCGCGGCCGGCATCGACAACCTCTGGCACGACGTCACCGCGGGTGGCGCCGAGGTTCCGTCCGGTGTGAACCCGTTGTGGCACACCAAGAACCTGGAAGCCAAGATCACCGGTTCGTACTCCGCGCAGTACGGCCTGGACCCGGTCAACGACCCGGCCGACCGCCTCACCGGCACGTACGCGCCGTACTACGACTCGACGCTGAAGTCGCCGTGGCTGTGGAACAACGACAAGAAGGTGTTCCTCTCCACCGAGACCGAGCAGTCGATCGCGGAGAAGGCCAAGTACGTCAAGGACAAGGGCCTCGGCGGCATCATGATCTGGGAGCTCGCCGGCGACTACAGGTTCGACTCCGCGAAGAACGAGTACTTCATGGGTGACACGCTGCTGTCGACCATCAACACCGGCCTGAACGGCGCCGCGCCCTACGGTGCCCAGAAGGCCACGACGCAGCAGACCCAGTCTCTGGCGGTCGACGTGGACGTCTACGGCTTCGCGCTGGGCGACAACAACTACCCGATCACGCCGAAGATCAAGTTCACGAACCGTTCCACCGTCACCATCCCCGGTGGCACGAAGATCGCGTTCGACTACGGCACCAGTGCGCCGGGCAGCATGGGCGACCAGTCCGGCTTCGGGCTGAAGATCGTGTCGAAGGGACACAGCGGGTCCAACGTCGGCGGCCTGAAGGGCGACTTCCAGAAGGCGGAGCTCACGCTGCCGTCGTGGCAGTCGCTGGCACCGGGCGCGTCGATCGACGTGACCGTCAGCTACCAGCTGCCGATCTCGACGCCGTCGAACTTCGTGTTCACGTTCGGCGGCCAGTCGTACGCGATCACCGCGGACTACCCGCGCATCGGTGGCGGCAACCCGCCGACCTCCACCACCACGTCCACGACCACCACCACGACGACCACGACTACGACCACCACGACGACCACCACGAACCCGCCGGCCTGCTCGCTGCCCGCGTGGGAGCGCGGCAAGGTCTACACCGGTGGCAACGAGGTGGCGCACAACGGCCGCAAGTGGCGTGCCCAGTGGTGGACCACGGGCGAGGAGCCCGGCACCACGGGTGAGTGGGGCGTCTGGCGCGACCAGGGCGCCTGCTAGCGCTCCCTGAGTTCTCTCCGGCTCGAAGTCAGGAAACTGTCAGGCGCGGGGCTTAGGCTGTTCATCGTGACCGCCCAAGACCCGCGCCTGCAGGAACTCCTGCTGCTCCGCAAGGTCCGCGACCGGATCGACCGCGAGTACCGGCAACCGCTGGACGTCGCGGCGCTGGCTCGCGGCGTGCACCTGTCCGCGGGGCATCTGTCGCGCGCGTTCCGCGCGGCGTTCGGCGAGTCGCCCTACAGCTACCTGATGACCCGCCGCATCGAGCGGGCCATGGCGTTGCTGCGCCGGGGCGACATGTCCGTCACCGACGTCTGCTTCGAGGTCGGCTGCACCTCGCTCGGCACGTTCAGCACCCGCTTCTCCGAACTGGTCGGCATGTCCCCGAGCCAGTACAGGAAGGTCGCGGGTGAGGACGGGCAGGGCATCCCGAACTGCCTGGCCAAGGCCGTGATGAGGCCGATCAGGAATCGAGAAGCGGCGACCGGTCCGTCCGATTAGGTTGACCGGCATGTCAGTCATCATCGCCGCTGCGTTCCTGCCCGCAGACGACCCCGAGAAGTCGCTCGGCTTCTTCCGCGACGCGCTCGGCTTCGAGGTCCGCAAGGACGTCGGCCAGGGCACCATGCGCTGGATCACCGTGGGCCCACCCGATCAGCCCCAGACCGGCATCGTGCTGCACCCGCCCGCCGCCGACCCCGGCGTGAGCGACGAGGAACGCCGCACCATCGCCGTTCTCATGGCGAAGGGCGTCTACACGGCGCTTTCGCTCGCCACCAAGGACCTGCAGGGCACTTTCGACCGTGCGCGCGCATGGGTTGAGAAGTCAGGTGCGGGCGAGGTGCTGCAGGAGCCCGAAGACCAGCCGTGGGGCGTGCGCGACTGCTCGTTCCGAGACCCGGCCGGCAACCTGGTCCGCATCAACCAACTCTGAACGTGGTGCCCGGCGCGGCGTAGTCGACCTGCCCCGTGTACCGGGCCGAGGCACGGGCGACCGCTTCCTGCGAGGTCAGGAAGCGGCCCACGTGCGTGACGACCAACCGTCCCGCGCCCGCCTGGGATGCCGTCTCACCTGCGTCTTCTGGCGTGTGGTGGGCCATGTCCGGCGTCTTCTCCGCGCTCTCGGCCTCGCACAGCAGCACGTCGGTGCCGCGGGCGAGTTCGACGAGCCTCGGGCACGCCGCGGTGTCACCGGAGTAGGTCAGCGAGCGGCCCTCCGCCTCGATCCGCACGCCGAAGGCGGGGATGCCGTGCTCGACCGCCGCCGTGGTCAGCCGCAGCGAGCCGACCGTCGTCTGGTGGCCGTCGTGCAGTTCGGTGATCGCGAACGCGTCCTCGATCGGGCTGCGCACCGGCCCGTTGGTGAGGAACCCCGCGAGGCGGTCGGCGATGCCGGGCGGCCCGTACAGCGGGACCGGGTCACGATCGATGTCCGCGAACAGCAGGGCGTAGTAGGCGGTGAGCAGGTCCGCGCTGTGATCGGCGTGCAAGTGCGAGATCCAGATCGCGTCCAGGTCCTCCAGCCGCGCGTGGCGCTGCAACGGGCCGAGCGTGCCGGTGCCGGCGTCCATCCACACGCGAGTGTCGCCGTGCGACACCAGATAGCCCGAACACGGGTTGTCCGTGCGCGGGTACGGCGTCGCGCACCCGAGCACGGTCAGGCTGAGGTCCATCGGTCAACCGTAGATCAACGGGCCCGCGTTCCCTTGAGCTTCACCAGTTCCGACTCGAAGAGGTTCTGCTCGACCTTGAGCGTGCCGGGCGTCGCCACGTCCGGCCGGCTCATGTACGACTGCGTCGCGGAAGGCCGTCCCACCAACGAGAACCGCAGTTGACCGGTGAGTCCCAAGGTGTCGATGGCGTTGGTCTCGTGGAACGCCCGGAGCACGCCGTCGCGAGTGAGGTCCTTCTTCTCGCACGCCTTCTCCAGCACGGCCACGTACGCCAGCGCGACCGTGTAGCCGTGCACGGTGTTCAGCGAGCCCGGTTCGCCCGGCCACCGTTGCTGATAGCCGTCGCGGAGTTCGCGGACGCCCTGCGCGTCGGCATTCCACGGCGCGACCGGCGACGTGAGCAGGACCTGCTGGGTGAAGACGGGTGCCACCGGAGACTGCATGATCGCCGGGTCGTAGCTGACGGCGCTCGACAGGATCGGCACCGTCCAGCCGAGCTGTGCGGCGATGCCCACGGCCGCGGCTGTCTGCGGTGGGGTGAGGCTGAGCACGAGCACCTTGGCGTCGGCGGCCTTCAGGGCGGCGATCTGCGTGGCCAGGTTCGCGGTCGTCTCCGTGACCGCCTGCTCCGAAATCCTCATGTCCCAGTTCTCCGCCACGAACCGGCTGCCCTCCAGCGCGTTGTCGCCGAAGCTGCCTTTGAGGTGCAGGTGACCGATCATGTCGCCGGTGTTCAACGCGCCCTTGCGCTTGTAGTGGTCGAGGCCGTTGATGATGTCGAGGTCGTAGGTGGTGCCGACGATCATCATGTGCGGGTTGCCCAGCAGGGAGGCCGCCCACGAGCCGGGCACGGTGAGCGCCCGCGTCTGCATCAGGTCGGGCTCGATGGCCGCGGTCATCGGCTGGCCGGTGACGTCGATGAATCCCAGCACCTGCGGTTCGAGCTCGAAATAGCCGTCCAGTGCCTTCTGAACGTCGTAGGCGTGGTCCTTCTGCTTCAGTTCGATACGCCGGCCGCACACGCCGCCGCGTTTGTTGACCTGCTCCAGATAGAGTTCATATCCGCGAATCCGGAGAACTGAAGTCCCTTTGAAGGGACCGGTCATGTCAGTCAGAACACCGAGTGAGATTGCCTCGTCGGTGACGCCGGGGCCGGTCCTGACCGGCTGATTCATCTGGTCATTCCCTGCGCAGCCGGTGAGCGCCGCCAGTAGGAGGACAGTGGGCAAGAACAGCTGACGAATGGACATTCCAGGCCTTGTCGCGGGAGAAATGAATCAGCGGCGGGGCCGAAGTATTGAACAGGAGGCCGGTGGTCGTCCAATTTTGTGGCCCGGAACACCCCCGTGGGGTGAACTGCTTCGATTTCCGATGCAAAACGCGTGCCGGGTACCGTGATCGGGTGGAAGAGCCCGTGTGGAACGAGTGGCGGCGGCCAGGCCCGACGCCCGCGCAACGGCGGCGCGACATCGGTATCGCCGTGATCGTGCTGCTGTGCGCCGTCGAGGTCACCACGCTGGTCAACAGCATGGGCGCCTACGTCTTCCGGGATCCGCCCGGTCTGCTCGCGCAGCTCGCCTGGGTGCTCGCGCTGTCGTTGCCGCTGGTCGTGCGCCGCCGCTACCCGCTGGCCGTCATGCTCGTGGTGTCGGCCCTGTTCATCGCCGCGCAGGTGAACCGCGCCGGTGACACCCTGGTGCCCTCCGCGATCCTGTTCCTGGCGATCTACACGGTCGGTGCGTGGGAGCAGAACCGCCGCCTCGCGCGCTGGTCCCGCATCGGCGTGATCGGCGCGATGTTCCTGTGGCTCGGGTTCAACCTCGTGCGGTCCCTGCTCGGTCCCAAGGGCGACTTCAAGGACGCCGCCGGGCCGATGGACCCGGTGCTCGCCTCCGTCCTCTACGGACTGGAGTTCAACATCTTCTTCTTCATGCTCGCCTACGTGGTGGGGGAGATGGCCTGGTCGGGAGCGCGGCGCCGGGCCCAGCTGGAGTTCCAGGCGGAGGAACTGCGCCGCTCGCAGGAGCAGAACACCCGTGGCGCCATCGCGGCCGAACGCATGCGCATCGCCCGCGACCTGCACGACGTCGTGGCACACCACGTGTCCGTGATGGGCATCCAGGCCGGTGCCGCGCGCCGCGTCCTCGACTCCGATCCCGTCATGGCCCGTGACGCCCTGCAGACCGTCGAACAGACCGCCCGCACCGCGATCAGTGAACTGCGCGGCCTGCTGGGCGTGCTGCGGGCCGACGCCGAGACCGACCTGAAGGCGGCGCCCGGCCTGGACGACCTGCCGGAACTGTTCGACAGCGCCCGCGCGGCCGGCCTCGATGTCTCGCACGGCGTGTACGGCTCACCTCGCGACGTGCCACCCGGTGTCGCGTTGTCGGCGTATCGCGTCGTGCAGGAAGCACTCACGAACGTGGTGAAGCACGCGGACGCGCAGCACGTCGACGTGCGGATGCGGTTCCTGGACAGCGCTCTGGAACTGGAGATCGCCGACGACGGCCGTGGCCGAGCCGTGTCCACGAACGCGGGATTCGGGCTCGTCGGTATGCGCGAACGTCTTGCCGTGCACGGCGGTTCGCTGGAAGTAGGACCACGGCGTGACGCGGGCTATCTGGTCCGTGCGTCGCTGCCGACCGTGTTGGAGGAGAAGGCGTGAGTTTGCGAGTCGTGCTGGCCGACGACCAGGACCTGGTCCGCGCCGGATTCCGGGTCATCCTCGGCACCGAGCCCGGCATCGAGGTCGTCGGCGAGGCGGGCGACGGCGCCCAGGCCGTGGAACTCGTCGCGTCGCTGCGCCCCGACGTCGTGCTGATGGACGTCCAGATGCCGCGCATGGACGGCCTCGAAGCCACCCGCCACATCCTTTCCGCAGGTCACGGCACACGAGTCGTCATCCTGACCACGTTCGACCGCGAGGACTACCTCTTCGAGGCGCTGCAGGCGGGCGCGAGCGGGTTCCTGCTGAAGAACGCCTCGCCGGAAGACCTCGTGGAGTCCGTGCGGGTCGTCGCGCGCGGGGACGCGTTGCTCTCGCCCGAGGTGACACGACGGGTGATCGCCCGCTTCAGCACGGCCCCAAGGGAACGCACCCGGCCGCCGGAGCTCACCGACCGCGAGTTCGAGGTGCTGGTGGAACTGGCCAAGGGTGCGTCCAACGCGGAGATCGCCGCGACGTTGTTCCTGGGGGAGACCACCGTGAAGACGCATGTCTCCCGTGTGCTGACCAAGCTCGGTCTGCGCGACCGCACGCACGCTGTCGTGTTCGCCTACGAGAGAGGGATCGTCACGCCTGGCGGCTAGAGCTGTCTGGAACCCATACTGTCCCGGCTTCACAAAGCCGTGAGAGGTGGCCTCAGGTGACGACGAGCTCGCGCATCCGCCGCAGTGGCTTGGCTCCGGTCCTTCAAGCACGGTTGGCGCTGTGGACGTTCGTCGTCGTGAACGTGGCGATCGTCGAGTTCCTGTTCCTGACCGCCGGCAAGGGCAAGAACGAGGTTCTCACCGTCGCCAAGTTCTTCGGCCTGCACGCCGCGCTGATCATGATGTTCCAGTTGCTGCTGGTCGCCCGGCTGCCGTGGCTGGACCGGCGCATCGGCATGGACCGCCTGACGGTGTGGCACCGGTGGACCGGCTTCACGCTGCTGTGGACGGTGCTCACGCACGCCACGATCGTCGTTCTCGGGTACGCGACGCTGGACAACGTGTCGATGGGGAAGACGTTCCTCGCGCTGGCGGGTGTTCCCGCTTCGTTGCTGGGGATGCTCGCGGCGACCACCGTCCTGGTGATCGGCGTCGTCTCGACGCGGGCGATCCGGCGGCGGCTGCAGTACGAGACCTGGCACGGCCTGCACCTGCTGCTGTACGTGGCGCTGGGTCTCGCGTTCGTGCACCAGTTGCTGGAGACCACGACGTTCAAGTCGTCGGTCTTCGCGATGGTCTACTGGTGGGCGCTGTGGCTGTTCGCCTTCGGTTCTCTGGTCGCCGGTCGGATCGTGACGCCGCTGATCCTCAACTCCCGCCACCAGTTCCGGGTCGCCGCCGTGGTGCCGGAGTCGCCCGACGCGGTGTCGGTGTACGTGACCGGACAAGGCCTCGACCGGCTGGCCGCCAAGTCCGGACAGTTCTGCATCTGGCGGTTCCCCGGACACCGCCACTGGTGGCTGGCGAACCCGTTCTCGCTGTCGGCCGAGCCCGACGGCCGCACGCTGCGGCTGACCGCCAAGGCCGTCGGCAAGGGGAGCGCGGGCCTGCGCACCCTTCGGGTCGGGACGCGCGTGTTCGTCGAAGGTCCGTACGGGGCGTTCACCTCGCTGCACCGAACCCGGCCGGGCGTGCTGCTGATCGCGGGCGGCGTGGGCGTCACCCCCATCCGGGCCCTGCTGCAGGAGCACGTCCCCGGCGACTTCGTCGTGCTCTACCGGGTGCGCGACGAGCGCGAAGCCGTGCTGCTGGGCGAGTTGCGCCAACTCGTCGCGGCCCGCCGCGGCCGGCTGCACCTGCTCACCGGCCGGACCGGCCAGGGCGCCCGGCCGTTCGAACCGGGTGCTCTGCAGCAGCTGGTACCCGACGTGGTGGCTCGCGACGTGTACGTCTGCGGTCCGCCCGCGATGACCGCGGCCGTGCTGAGCGGACTCCGGGCGCTGAACGTGCCGAATGCCCAAGTCCACGCCGAGAAGTTCGGCCTGGCCTGACGATCCGCTCTGCCGCTCAGCGCCGGCGTACGCAATCTGACGTACGCGAGATCAGAACGTGAGCGGATGATGCGCCCCCTCCTGGTGACGAGCATGGATCTCGACACCACGAGAGAGGGAGAGCAATGGCTACCAACCGCAAGCTCAGCGGCCGCGCCCGCAAGGCCGTGCTGCTCGTGCACGTCCTGTCGGCGGCGGCGTGGCTCGGCATCGACCTCGCACTGGGGATCCTGGTCGTGATCGCACTGTCCACTGAGGACATCGGCGCCGCGGGCGTCGCGATCCAGGCGGTCGACCTCTTCGCGATCTGGCCGATGTTCGGCGCCAGCGTCGTCTGCATGATCTCCGGCGTGGTGCTCGGCGTCGGCAGCAAGTACGGCCTCGTCAGGTACTGGTGGGTCGCGATCAAGCTCGTGCTGAACGTCGGCATGTCCCTGCTCATCGCGTTCGCGCTGCGCCCCGGCGTGGCGGAGGCCGCGCGGATCGGCGAACGGATGCTGGCGGGCGACCCGGCCGCGGTGATCCCGAGCGGCATCCTGCACCCGGTCGTGGTCGCGCCGACGCTGCTGCTGTTCGCCTACGTCCTGTCGGTGTTCAAGCCGTGGGGCCGGATCCGCAAGTCAGCTCAGCCAGTCAAGGGCCAGCGCCGCGACCTCGTCGGTGCTGTCTAGCTGCAGGAAGTGCCCGCCGCCCGCCACGATCTCGACCCGCGAACCGGGCGCGAGACCCGTGGCGGCGCCGGCGTAGTTGTCCGGCGTGATGCACCCGTCGTCCGCGCCCGCGAGCACCAGCATCGGGACCTCCGCGGGCTTCTCGGACAGCTTGGCGAGGTCTGTGAGCGCCGGGTCGTGCAACGACCGGTCGAAGTTGGCCCGGTACAGCTTCAGGGCGTTGGCCCGGATCGCCGGGTCCGCGTACATGGCCGTGACGTAGTCCGGCACTTCCAGGGCCGGTGACCAGGTGCGCCACAGGTAGTCGATCAACTTGTCGTTCAGCAGCGCTTCGCCGACCCCGGCCACCTGGAACACGAACAGGTAGAAGAACCGTTGCTGCTGCGCGGGTTCGGCGAAGATCCGCCCCAGAGTCGCGGGTGGCGGCACCGACATGGTGATCACCCGCCGAACCAGGTCGGGCCTGATGGCCGCGAGCCGCCCGGCCACCCCGGCCCCGATGTCGTGCCCGATCACGTCGACGGCCCCGCCCAGCGCCGAGTTCACCGCGGCGGCGTCCACGGCCAGCGTCAGCCCGTCACCGAACGGCAACTCGCCCACCGTCGACGGATGATGCCCGCGCAGGAACGGCGCGACCACCCTGCGCCCCGCGGCGACCAGTCGTTCGGCGAGGGGCCCGAACGACGCCGGATGGTCGGGAAACCCGTGCCAGCACACGACAACCGGCCCATCGCCCGCGGCCAGCGCCGGAACGTCGCCCCGCTCGGTCCCGACGACGATCTCCTCGAACATCAGAAGTCCACCCTCATCACGAACCGCCGCTTCGTCGGGTGCGTCACCTGCACGAACCCGGCCTCCTCGAACACCTGGCGCGCACCGACGTGCAGCTCGCCCCACGTGACGTTCTGCCCAGGCGCGGCGATCATCGGATAAGCCTCGACGGCCCGAGCCCCGTGCTCGCGCGCATGCTCCACGGTCGCCGCCGCCAGCTCGTAGGTGAGCCCCTGCCTGCGGAACCCCTTGCGCACCACAAAACACGTCACGGCCCACACGCCGTCGTCGTCCTTGTCCTCGGCGCGCCCCTTCCACGGGATGGGCATGCCGAGCAGCTTCGCGTAGTCACACCGCGGCTCGACCGCCACCCACCCGGCGGGCTGATCGTCCACATAGGCCACCAGGCCGCTGCCGCGCGCGGACTGCTCCTCGTGCGCGGCGACGCGTTCGTCGTGCGTCGAGTCGCGCCAGATCCAGCCCTTCACCTTGTACCGCTGGCAGTGGCACTTGCCGGGCTCGGAGCCGTCGAAGATCGCCTCGACGTCCTCCCACGGCACCTCGTCCGACGGCACGATCCGGATCATGTCAGCCAGACTAGAACGACCTGGCCGGTCGTGACGGCCGCTGTCCCGACGTGGCCGATTCGTCGGGCCGACTCGACCGATTCGTCGGGCCGACTCGACCGATTCGTCGGGCCGACCTGACCGGTTCGCCGGCCTCGACTTGACCTGGTTCGCCAGCCCCGGCTGGATCGAGTCGCCAGCCCCGATTTGACCTGGTTCGCCGGCCCCGACCTGATCGGTTCGCCGACCTCAACTTGACCTGGTTCGCCAGCCCCGACCTGATCGAGTCGCCAGCCTCGACTTGACCCGGTTCGCCAGCCCCGACCTGATCGAGTCGCCAGCCTCGACTTGACCCGGTTCGCCAGCCCCGACCTGACCGACTCACTGCCCCGACCCGATCGATGGTGAGGTCTCAGTCGACCGTGCGGCCCGACCCGACTCCTCGCCCCCCGCGCTTCCTCCTATTGCGGAACGAACAGATCGCGATTCCGGTTCCCCGTCTGTCCACAGGCTACCGCGAACAGCGAAGACGCAGGTCAGCGAACCGCAAGCCTGTGGACAACTTGAGATCTTGAACCGTTACGACGATCCGGACGGCCGCGAACTCATCTCAGGCGCGCCGAACAGAGGCAGCAACTCCTCCACGTTCAGGAACGTGGTACTCCCGGTCACCAGCCCACCCCGCACGTCGAGGAACACCAGCCCGAACGGCCGGTCCATCCCCGGCCGCATCTGCCAGTACGCGGGCGACCCGTTGGCCCGCACCGGCACCAGCCACGCGCCTGCACAAGCGGCGCCGGGATCGCTCAAAGCCACCGAGATCGGCCCACGCCCCCGCAGCCACCAGCTGAACGGCGGCATCGACATCGTCGCGTCCTCGTGCAGCAAAGCCACCAGGGTCTTCACGTCGTGCCGCTCGAACGCCTCGCAGTACCGGCTCAGCAGCGACTTCTGCACAGGATCGGAGGGCAGGAAAGGGTCGCCGACGTCCACGACCCGCAACGTCGCCCGCGCCCGTTGCAACGCGCTGTTCGCCGCCGCCACCGAGATGTCCAGCAGCGTGCCGACCTCGGAGGCCTGCCACGCCAGCACGTCGCGCAGGATCAGCACGGCGCGCTGACGGGGTGGCAGGTGTTGCAACGCGGCCACGAACGCCAGCCGGACCGTCTCGCGGCGGATCGCCTGGTCTTCCGGCAGCACCAGGGCGTCCGGCACGGGCTGCACGAAGATCCGCTCGGACAGCGGGGCGCCGAAGTCCCCGCCGGACGGTCCCAGGTCGACGGCCAGGGCGCGGCGTTGGGCGCTGCGCTGCATGTCGATGCAGATGTTCGTGGCGATGCGGTAGAGCCAGGTCCGCAGCGACGCGCGTGACGAGTCGTAGCTCTCGTACGCCTTCCATGCGCGCAGGAGGGTTTCCTGCGCGGCGTCCTCGGCCTCGAAGCCGGAGCCGAGCATGCGGTAGCAGTAGCCGGTCAGCTCGACCCGGAACGGCTCCAGCGCCTCGATCACGCGAAGGACCCTAGTCGATTAGGCGGTCGACCAGGTCGAACGTGGGGTAGGGCTGGTTCTCGTCGCCGAAGTGGCCGTCGTCGCGGACGATCTGGGTGCCGCCAGCCCGTTCGAACATCGCGCGACCCTGCCGGTCGTCGCAGCCGTAGGGGTCGTTGCGGGAGTTGATGAAGTAGAGGTCGCGGACGTGTGCGCTGATCGCGGCCCAGTCGTAGTCGTCCTGAAGGACAGGCTCGTCGTCGGTGTTGGGCTTCGTGCAGTAGCCGGCGACGAGGACTGCCTGGCTGACCGGGGTGTCGATGTGCTGGAGGACGGCGAGCAGCAGAGCGGCTCCGCCGGAGTGGCCGATCAGGACCGTGTCCTCGTCGAAGGTGTGGGCGGCCAGCACCTTCGGCAGGAACGTGGCGATCGGCTCGACGTTGAGGGCGGGGTAGTGCGGCGCCTCCACGGTGTACCCGCGCTTGGTCAGTTGTTCGCGGAGCCACGGGAGCCACACGACGTCTGGATGGGCACCGGTGCCGTGGAAGATGAGAGCCTTGCGGTTCATGTCGTGATCCCCTGGCCGGACGACCGATGAGTTCTCGTCGGTCGGAACGTAAGTAAGACCATGACAGCAGAAATCCGCGCCGCGGTGGCGGCGGAACGACGTGATCAGGCCGAACTCCTGAGCGGCCTCACCGAGGAACAGTGGAACGCGCCCAGCCTGTGCGAGGGCTGGACGGTGAAGCACGTCGTCGCGCACACGACACTGCCGTTCCGCTCGTCAGGTAAACGAGTGCTCTGGGAGATGCTGAAGTCGGCCGGCCGCTTCAACCACGCCTCCGACCGCATGGCCCGCAAGGACGCCCAACTACCGACAAGCGACCTGCTCGACGCCTTGAAGAGCAACATCGACCACCCGTGGACGCCACCCGGCAGCGGCCCCGCGGGCGCGCTCTCGCACGACGTCATCCACGGCCTCGACATCACGACCGCGCTGGGCATCGACCGCGAAGTCCCGCACGAACGGCTGAAGTTCGTGCTCGACGGCATGAAACCGAGCAACGTCAAGTACTTCGGCGCGGACCTCGACGGCAAACGCCTGGAGGCCACCGACATGGACTGGACGTTCGGCGAGGGGAAGCCGGTCAGGGGACTGGCCCAGGACCTGTTGCTGCTGGTCTGCGGGCGCACGCTGCCGCAGGGAAGGCTCAGCTGACCGCCTTGCGCACGCGGGCCGTCGCCTCGGTCGTCGCCGCGAGGAACCGAAACACGACCTGACGGTCCGCGTCGCTCATCTCGTCCCACACCGCGGCGTACTCGCGCGCCAGCGGCTGGAAGAACGTCGCCGCCAGCGCCGTCGCCTGGTCGAGCACGTGGAGTTCGACCCGGCGACGGTCCTCGAGGTCGCGCTCACGCGTCACGTGACCGGCCTTCTCCAGCCGGTCCAGCACGGACGTCGTGGCGGACGCGCTCAGATTCAGGGCCTTGGCCAGCGTGCCGGGTGTCATCGGAGCCGTCATGATGAGGTGCAGCGCCGTCATGTCGGTGGGATGCAGGGCGTGCGCGGCGCTGAAGATCTCCAGGAATCGGTTCGACTCCATCACCAAAGCGCGCAGCATCATGCTCAGGTCGTAGTCACTTGCATCGCTCACGGTCACAGCTTACTGTTTCGGCCATCGAAACGTTCGACGATCGAAGGAAAAGGCTGATGCGAGTCCTAGCCGGGGTACTGCTCGTCGTCTGGCTGGCCCTGGGCGGCTTCACCGGGCCGTACGCGGGCAAGCTGTCGGAGGTGGCGGAGAACGACAACAGCGCGTTCCTGCCCAACTCCGCCGAGTCCACCCAGGTCGCCGAGCTGCAGAAGAAGTTCCAGCAGGAGAACGTGATCCCCGCGATCGTCGTGGTGGAACGCTCTGGCGGACTGACCCCGGAGGACCGGAAGTACCTCTCCGACGAGGTCGCGGGCTTCAAAGCGTCCCCGGTGATCCCCGCGCAGGACGGTGAGGCCGCGCAGGCCATCGTGCTGCTCGACCCGGCGAAGGACGTCAAGGACGCGGTCTTCGAACTCCGCGACGGCACGCGCGGCGCTCCGCAAGGGCTGACGGTGCTGGTCACGGGCCCGGCCGCGCAGGTCGCGGACCTCGTCGAGGCGTTCGGCGGGATCGACGGGCTGCTGCTGCTCGTGGCAGGTGGCGTGGTCGCGCTGATCCTGCTCGTGGTCTACCGGAGTCCGCTGCTGCCTCTCGTCGTGCTGGTGTCGGCGGTGTTCGCGCTCGGCCTGGCCAGCTTCGTGGTCTACCTGCTCGCGAAGAACGACGTCCTCGCGCTGAACGGCCAGAGCCAGGGCATCCTGTCGATCCTGGTGGTCGGCGCCGCGACGGACTACGCGTTGCTGCTGGTGTCGAGGTACCGCGAGGAGCTGCGCGACACCGAGGACAAGATCACCGCCATCAAGACGGCCTGGCGCGGCACGATCGAACCGATCGCGGCCTCGGCCGGCACGGTCATCCTCGGCCTGCTGTGCCTGCTGTTCAGCGACCTCGACTCGAACAAGGGCCTCGGCCCGGTCGCCGCCATCGGCATCGCCGCAGCCCTGATCACCACGATGACGTTCCTGCCCGCGACGCTCGCGCTGCTGGGCCGCGGCGCCTTCTGGCCGTTCGCGCCGAAGTTCGGCTCGAAGCACCCCGAGACGAGCGGACTGTGGGGCCGCGTCGCGACGCTCGTGCGCCGCAAGCCCCGCGCGATCTGGATCGTCACCACACTCGTGCTGCTCGCCGGCGCCGCGTTCCTGCCGCAGCTCAAGGCGTCCGGTACGGCGCAGTCCGACGTGTTCCTGACGCCGGTCGAGTCCGTGGCGGGCCAGGAGGTGCTGTCGCGGCACTTCCCCGGCGGCACCGGGTCGCCGACCGTGATCATCGCTTCTGAAGGCTCAGCCGACGAGGTCGTGCAGAAGGCCAAGGTGGACGGTGTCGCGGACGTGAAGCCGTCCGGCACGGCCGACGGGCTCGTGCGGATCGAGGCCACGCTGAAGGACGCGCCGGACTCCGACGCGGCGGTGGCGACGGTCGGGCGCCTGCGCGCGGCCGTGGACGGGATCGACGGCACCAAGGTCGGCGGGCCCACGGCGACGTTGCTCGACACCAGGACGACGTCCGAGCACGACCGGACGCTCATCATCCCGATCGTGCTGCTGGTGATCTTCCTGATCCTGACGGTGCTGCTGCGGTCGTTGCTGGCGCCGTTGCTGCTGATCGCGACCGTCGTGCTGTCGTTCGCGGCCACGATGGGCGTGTCGGCGCTGGTGTTCAACCACGTCTTCGACTTCCCGGGTTCCGACCCCGTGGTGCCGCTGTTCGGGTTCGTGTTCCTCGTCGCGCTGGGCATCGACTACAACATCTTCCTGATGACCCGCGTCCGGGAGGAGACCCAGCAGCTCGGCACGGTCGAGGGCACGCTCAGGGGTCTCAGCCTGACCGGCGGTGTGATCACGTCGGCGGGTGTGGTGCTTGCGGCCACGTTCGCGGCGCTGGCCGTGCTGCCGATCCTGTTCCTGACGCAGATCGCGTTCATCGTGGCGTTCGGCGTCCTGCTGGACACGTTGCTGGTGCGGTCGTTGCTCGTGCCGGCGCTGTCGGTCGACATCGGCGGGCGAATCTGGTGGCCGTCGAAGCTGCGGTGAGTCAGGATTCCCGGCATGACCTTCACGGCTCGTCAGCTCAACCGCGCCACGCTCGACCGGCAGATGCTGCTGCGGCGCGAACCGGTCGACCTGCTGACGGCCGTGGACCGGGTCGTGGCGATCCAGGCGCAGGAACCCGCGTCGCCGTACATCGCGCTGTGGAACCGGATCGAGGGCTTCGACCCCGCCGATCTGGACGAGGCGTTCGCGAGCGGGGTGGTCCGCAAGGCATCGCTGATGCGGATCACCCTGCACGCGGTCACGGCCGCGGACCACGAGGTGTTCCACCACGCGATGCTGCCCGCCCTGAGGGCGTCGCGGCTGTACGACAAGCGGTTCAAGGCCATGAACGTCACGATCGACCAGGCCGACGCGCTGCTGGAGCACCTGCTGGAGTTCGCGGCGACGCCCCGGCAGAAGGCGGAGATCGAGGAACTGCTGCACTCCCACGTCGGCGACGTCGGTGAGCCCGGCGTCTGGTGGGCGCTGCGGACCTACGGCGGACTCGTGCACGCGCCGACGGGCGGGCCGTGGTCGTTCGGGCTGCGGCCGTCCTATCTGGCCGTGGCGGCGGAGCCCCGCGAACGGATGGCGGCCGTCGCCGAGATGTTGCGCCGCTACCTCACCGGGTTCGGGCCCGCGACCGTCCTCGACATGAACCAGTTCAGCATGCTGCCGCGCACCACGATCCGGGAAGCGCTGGCGTTGCTGGACCTGGCGAAGCACGGCGATCACTACGACATTCCGAATCGGACAATCCCGGACGAGGACACCCCGGCACCGCCACGGCTGATGGCCATGTGGGACAGCACGTTGCTCGCCTACGCCGACCGCAGCCGGATCATTCCGAATGAATATCGCAAGCTCGTCATCCGCAACAACGGTGACACGCTGCCGACACTTCTCGTCGACGGCCACGTGGCCGGAGTGTGGCGTCCCACCGAGGACGGAGGCGTTGAGGCGACCGCGTTCCACGCCCTTGACGAGGAACAATGGGCCGGACTGGCGGAAGAGGCCGCGGCACTGCGCAAGCTCCTCGGTGATCGCGAACCGCAGGTGTACAAACGTTACGCGCGGTGGTGGAGCGGCCTTCCGGCCCACGACGTTCGTACTGTGTGAATACGTCAAGATCCACAAAGGACCGTGCGTGAGTCACTATTCCTCCACCCTGCATGGAGGAAAGTTCAATGTCTCTCACGAGAAAGCGCGTGCTGCCGGCGTTCGCCGCCGGTCTGCTCGCCGCCGGCGCGATCACCCTGCTCGGCGGCACCCCCGCCGCGACCGCCGTCGGCTCGACCGAGTGCGTCGACACGCACGCTGACGAGCACTCGGCTGCGCGTGGCAAGCCCGGTAGCACCGGACACGACCGCAACGAGATCTCCGACGCCCAGGCCGCCGAGATGAACGCGGACCTGCGCGCGAAGATCACGAAGAACAACTCGCTCGGCGAGTTCAGCGCGCTGGCGGGCGGCACGATCAACGTGGTCTTCCACGTCGTGACCACCTCGGCGGGCAAGGGCGCGATCACCGACGCCACCCTCACCAAGCAGCTCAAGGTCCTCAACGACGGCTTCGCGGGCGTGGAGTCGAGCGCGGCGGCGAAGACGGGCTTCAAGTTCGTGCTGCAGCAGACCAAGCGCTACACGAACAACACCTGGTTCAACGGTGGCGCGGACAAAGCCGGCACCGAGCGTCAGATGAAGACCCAGACCCGCGTCGGCACGGCCGCGACGCTCAACATCTGGTTCACCGACATCGACGGCTTCGGCTTCGCGACGTTCCCGAGCTGGTACAAGGGCGACCCGAAGATGGACGGCGTCGTCGTCGACTACGCCACCGTCCCCGGAGGTTCCGAGGTCAACTTCAACCTCGGCAAGACCGTGACGCACGAGGTCGGCCACTGGATGGGCCTCTGGCACACCTTCCAGGGCGGCTGCACCGCGACCAACGACGAGGTCGCGGACACCCCGGCGCAGACCAGCTCCACCTCGGGCTGCCCGGAAGGCCGCGACTCCTGCTCGCGGACGGGCCTGGACCCGATCCACAACTACATGGACTACTCCTTCGACGACTGCTACAACCAGTTCACCCCTGGTCAGAACACCCGCATGCAGAGCGCCTGGACGGCCTACCGCGCCGGCAAGTGATCTGACGGGAGAGCCTGCGCCGACAGCAGAAGGAAGCGCAGGCCCTCCCGTGACGCGTCGTCCGTCGCCGTGTAGGCGACGAGCAGCTGGTCCGGGTGGGTGTCCACAGTGAACTGCTGGACGTCGAGGGTCAGCGTGCCGGCCACCGGGTGGTGGTAGGTCTTCACGAGCTGACGCGGCCCGCGCACCTGATGCGTCGCCCACCACGTGCGGAAGTCCAGGTCCTTCACGCTCAGTTCGCCCACCAGGGACGCGAGCGCGCGATCGTGCGGGGTGCGGCCCGCCTCCATCCGAAGCACCGCGACACATTCCTGCGCCGAACGTTCCCAGTCGCCGTACAGAGCGCGGAACGCCGGGTCGAGGAACGTCAGCCGGATCAGGTTGCGTTCCGGCGCGGGCAGAGCGCCGAAATCCGTCAGAAGCGCGGAAGCCGCGCTGTTCCAGGCGAGAACGTCCATGCGGCGGTGCAGGACCATCGCCGGGATGTCCGGCATGCCGTCGAGCAGCTGCTGCAACCGCCCGGCGACCTCAGGAGCGGCGTCCTGCCTGGCAGGGGCGACATCGGCGAGCGTGAACAGGTAGTCGCGTTCGTCCGCGGCAAGCTGGAGCGCGTCGGCCAGTGCGTCGAGGACGGTGCGGGACACCCGGTTGGTGCGGCCCTGTTCCAGCCGGACGACGTAGTCGACGCTCACGTGGGCGAGCTGGGCCAGTTCCTCGCGGCGCAGCCCCGGGACGCGGCGGGTCCTGCCGTCGTCGGGGAAACCCGCGCGCCGCGGGTCGGCCGCGGCACGGCGGGTGCGGAGGAAGTCGCCCAGGTCGCTCATGCCTCCAGTGTCCGTGTTTCCGGGGACGTGTGCCTGGTACTGGTGTGCATAGGCTGGGTCGTCCCTGGTTGTGCCGGTCTCGCGGGACGACCGTGGTGGACATGGACAACGTGACCTTCCCCAGCAACGGACTCGAGATCGCCGGCCACCTCTACCGGCCGGAAGGCGCTCCGCTCGGAGCGATCGTCGTCGGGCATCCCGGCACCGGCGTCAAGGAGCAGACGGCGGGACTGTACGCACAGCAGCTCGCTGAACAGGGCTTTCTGGCGTTGGCGTTCGACGCCGCCTACCAGGGCGAGAGCGAGGGAGAGCCGCGCGGCCTGGAGGACCCGTTCCAACGGGTCGAGGACATCCGTGCGGCCGCGAAGTTCCTCAGCGAGGAGGACGAACGCGTGGGCGTGCTCGGCATCTGCGCGTCCGGCGGCTACGGGGTGGCGGCCGCCGGCACCGATCACCGGATCAAGGCGATCGCCACCGTCAGCCTGGCCGACATCGCCCGCCAGTTCCGGTTCGGCGCCGACGGCACCCAGGATCCCGCCGTGCTGCAGGGAATGCTGGACCAGGTGCGGGAGGGCAGCTTCACGCTCTTCCCCGAGACCGGCGAGCAGGCCCGCGCCGGCGGCCCGCACTCGTACGAGGGCTGGGAGTACTACTGCACGCCACGCGGTGAGCACCCGCGCTCGGCGAAGACGGTGACGTGGAGCAGCGTCGGCCGGATCGCCGCGTTCGACGCGTTCCGCGCCGTCGACCTGATCGCGCCGCGGCCGTTGCTGCTGGTGGCCGGGCGCGAGGCGATCACGTCGTGGATGAGCGTGGAGGCCTACCAGAAGGCGGGCGGCCCCAAGGAGTTCCACTGGGTCGACGGCGCGACGCACGTCGACCTGTACGACAGGTACGTGCCCCAGGTCGTCGAGCGGGTGAGCGAGTTCTTCGCGAAGAACCTCTAGATCCGGGCGGCGACCGACCGGGCTCGATCCAGTTCGCGCCGGTGGCGGCCGGGGTTGTGCGCGGCGAGTTCCTCGTACATCGCAAGGGATTCGCTGATCGCAGCCTCGGCCTCCGCGTGTTCGGAACGCAGGACGCGGATCAGCGCGTGGTCGCAGAGCGCGTCGGCCAGCAGGTCGCTGTACTCGTACGGGTCGCCGGCGTGCTGTTCCCGATAGTGGGCTACCGACCACAGTGACGCCTCCAGCGCGACGCCGAGCTCGCCCGCCTGCGCCGAGGCCAGTGCGAAGGTGTTGCGCGCCATGGCTTTGCCATCGGCCATCTGGTACAGCTCGATGCCCTTCGCGGCGGCCTCCGCGGCTTCGGCGTACGAGCGGCGCGTGATCAGGAGGCTCGCCCGGTTGTTCCACGCACGCGCGAGCGTCTGGCGGCCGAGCTCGCGGTCCTCGTGCTTGGTCGCGAGGGAGATCGCCTCGTCGCTGGCGGTCAGCGACTCGTCGAGTCTGCCGGCGTCGTGCAGCCTGCTGCCCAGACTGACGAGCGCGACCGAGAGCCGCAGCTCCGCCCTCATCACCATGGCGTGGCGTTCGGTGGCCGCGAGCATCTCGCGGTAGCGGTCGGCCGACTCCTGCGCGGCCTCCAGCGCCTCGGCGAACAAACCCAGGTCGAGCAGGCGGTTGGCGTGGTTGTGGAGTCCTCCGGCGAGGTCGTCGAGCGACTGCCAGTCGCCCTCGTCCTCCGCGTGCTCCCGCAGAACGGCCACGGCCTCGTCGGCGGACACGCGTGCCTCCTCGAACCGGCCCAGGCGCACCTGCAGGAGGCCGAGCTCCTCGAAAGCGTTGTGGCCGTTGATGTTCCGTCCCGGACCGCGGTGCCGCCAGAACGCCGCGCTGAGCGAGGTCAACTCCGCCGCCTGCTCGTAGTCGCCGATCGTCGCGAGGCGGTGCGCGTACTCCAGCCATGCGTGCGCGAGGTCGTAGCCCGGCAGCCGGTGCGGTACCAGCTCCTGGCCGTCCAGCTCGGCGACGGCCGCGCGGGCGTTCTCGGCGGCTTCGGCGTGCCTGCCGAGTCTGCCGAGGAGGTTGGTGACCCAGTACCTGGCCGTGTTGGCGATCCCCGTACTGCTGTGGCCCGGCACGGCCAGGCGCAGCGCCAGTGGCAGTTCCTCCTGCGTGACCTCCAACGCCTCCTCGTACCGTTCCTGCCGCATGAGGTTGTCGCGCATCAACGTCAGGACGCGCCGCAGCTTCTCGGCGTCACCGGCCTCCCGGCGGAACTCCAGCACCTCGTGGTGCGTGCGCAACGCGAAGTCGTCCCAGCCGCACTCCTCGAACCACTCCGCCAGCTCCACCAGGGCTTCCGTCAACGCGTCCGGACCGGGCCAGTCCTCGCGAGGCTTGCTCCGCAACTCCTCGACGACAGGCCAGACGTACCCCAGCATCTTCAAGGGATCCGGATGGCCGCTTCTGGCAGGGCGGTGCCACGTCTCGCCGCGGCTCACAGGGTTGATCACGCGCGAGTGGATATCACGTCCCGGTGGTCGATCAGCAGCCTCGCCCGCGCCACCGGATCGCACTGCGCCAGGTACAGGCGCTGCCCCTCGACGTAACGGCGGTTGCGGGGGTCGTCCGGATCGGCCGGGCTGCCGTCGCGCACGGCCATCCGCGCCACCGACACCGCGAAGCCGACGTCCAGGAACACCGAGAAGTCCCAGTGCCGCACGAGCTCGTCGCGGTGCAGGAAGATGCCGTCCACCAGCAGAAGCGCGGACTGCGGCGCGACCTCGGCCGGCGCGTCCACGTACTCGTCGGTCTCCAGGTCGTGGCTCGCCCGCCGGAACGGTTGCCCGGCCGCGAACGGCGTGAGCAGGAGACCGGTGAAGCGCTCGTAGTCGTAGCTGTCCAGGAAGAAGCCCTCCGGCGACGACCGTCCGCGCTGCCAGCGAATCGCGCGCGGGTGGTGGAAGTCGTCCACGGACGCGCGCACCACCTCGCGCCCCCTGCAACGCAGCACCTGAGCCAGGTCGTCGCAGAACGTCGTCTTGCCCGCGCCATCGACCCCGTCGACCCCGACCAGGCCTCGGGCAGGCAGCAGATCGGCGACTTCGCCGAGCATCTCCGCACGCGTCATGGCACCGACGTTCTCACACATCGTGACCGCCACAGGCCCTATCGGATGAGACCCAGGTCTCCCCGGCCTCAAGAACGCGTAAAGGCGGGGCCCGACCCCGTAAGGACGCTGTCAGGCACCCCCTGATCAGGCATTTCGTGATGCACGCTTCCGGGCGTCATCAAGAATCCTTGTCGTTGAAGGGAGCGGCGTCATGGCCGACCTGGCCTACGCGTTGCTGCTGATCGGGAGTTTCGTCGTGCTGGGCCTGACGGTGCGTGGACTGGAGAAGTTGTGAGCACGGGACTCGTCGCGAACGCCGTCGCCGGTGTGATCGCGCTCGCGCTGATCGTCTACCTGTTCATCGCACTCGTCAGGCCGGAGAAGTTCTGATGTCACCTCTCGTGGCCGGCCTCCTGCAGGTCGGCATCCTCGTCGCGGCCCTCGCGGTCGTGTACCGGCCCCTCGGCGACTACATGGCCCGCGTGTTCACCGCGAAGAGCCACTCAAGAGTCGAGAAGGCCATTTACCGGTTCGCGCGGATCAACCCGGACGCCGAACAGAAGTGGAGCACCTACGCGTACGGCGTGCTGGGCTTCTCGTTCGTCGGCATCGTGTTCCTGTACGTGATCCAGCGGATCCAGTCCGTGCTGCCGTTGAACTTCGACCGCGGCAACGTGCCGGAGGGCATGGCGTTCAACACGGCGATCAGCTTCGTGGCCAACACGAACTGGCAGTCGTACGTGCCGGAAGCCGTCATGGGCCACACGGTCCAGATGATCGGCCTGACCGTGCAGAACTTCGTGTCCGCGGCGGTCGGCCTGGCCGTCGCCATCGCCCTGGTCCGCGGTTTCGTCCGGCACCAGACGGATCGGCTCGGCAACTTCTGGGTCGACCTCGTCCGGGGCACCGTCCGGATCCTGCTGCCGATCGCGTTCATCGGCGCCATCGTGCTGATCGCGTTCGGCGTCACGATGAGTCTCAAGTCCGGTGTGGACGTTGATGGCCAAACTGTGGCGAACGCGCCCGTTGCGAGCCAGGAGGTCATCAAGGAGCTCGGCACCAATGGCGGCGGGGTCCTCAACGCGAACTCGGCGCACCCGTTCGAGAACCCGAACGAGTGGACGAACCTGATCGAGATCTTCCTGATCCTGGCCATCCCGGTCGCGCTGACCCGCACGTTCGGTCAGCTGGTGGGCAACAAGAAGCAGGGCTACGTCCTGCTCGGCGTCATGGGCGTCATCTGGACGGCCATGCTCGGGATCATCTGGGCCGCCGAGGCGAACGGCCTTCGGCCCCTGGAGGGCAAGGAACTCCGGTTCGGCATCCCCGGCAGCGCGATCTTCGCCGACGCCACCACCGGCACGTCGACCGGCGCGATCAACTCGCTGCACGACAGCTACACCGGGCTGGGTGGCGGTGCGACGTTGCTGAACATGTTGTTCGGCGAGATGACGCCGGGTGGTGTCGGCACGGGGCTGTACAGCATTCTGGTGATGGCGATCATCGCGATGTTCCTGGCGGGCCTGATGGTCGGCCGCACGCCGGAGTACCTGGGCAAGAAGCTGGGGCGCAAGGAGGTCACGGCGGCCGCGGTGTCGATTCTCGCGATGCCGACTGTGTTGCTGATCGGAGCCGGGATCGCCGCGATCCTGCCGAGTACACAGGGCGCGTTGAACAACCCGGGGGAGCACGGGCTGTCGGAGATCCTCTACGCCTACGCGTCGGCGTCGAACAACAACGGGTCGGCCTTCGCGGGCATCACGGTGACGAACGACTGGTTCCAGTCCTCACTCGGCCTGTGCATGCTGTTCGGCCGGTTCATCCCGATCATCGCGGTGCTGGCCCTCGCCGGATCGTTGGCAGCACAGAAGAAGGTGCCGGTGACGGCGGGCACGCTGCCCACCACCGGGCCGCTCTTCGCGACGCTGCTCACCGGCGCGATCGTCCTGGTCGCCGCGCTGACGTTCGTTCCCGCTCTCGCCCTCGGTCCCATCGCGGAGGCACTGCTGTGACCACCACCCTTCAGAAACCGGCTGTGGCACAGGAGAAGACACCTGCCAAGCCCAGCATCGCCGCGGCGATCCCGGAGGCGTTGCGCAAGCTCCACCCGCGTCACCAGCTGCGCAGCCCCGTCATGTTCGTGGTCTGGGTGGGGTCGCTGCTGGTCACCGTGTTCGCGGCGACCGACCCGAGCGTGTTCACCGTCGCGGTGGCGCTGTGGCTGTGGTTCACCGTGCTGTTCGCGAACCTCGCCGAGGCCGTCGCGGAAGGGCGCGGCAAGGCGCAGGCCGACTCGTTGCGCAGGACCAAGAAGGACGCCGTCGCCCGCATGCTCAACGGCGACGTCGTGGCCGGTACCGAGCTCAAGATCGGCGACCTGGTGGTCGTGGAGGCCGGTGAGGTCATCCCCGGCGACGGTGACGTCGTCGAAGGCATCGCCACCGTCGACGAGTCGGCGATCACCGGCGAGTCCGCGCCCGTCATCCGCGAGTCCGGTGGCGACCGGTGCGCGGTCACGGGCGGTACAACCGTGCTGTCGGACCGGATCGTCGTCAGGATCACGACGAAGCCCGGCGAGTCCTTCGTGGACCGCATGATCGCGTTGGTCGAAGGCGCGGAACGGCAGAAGACGCCGAACGAGATCGCGCTGACGATCCTGCTGTCCACGCTGACGATCATCTTCGTGCTCGCGGTGGTGGCGCTGCAGCCGTTCGCGATCTACTCCGGTGGCGAGCAGTCGGTGGTCGTGCTGACGGCGTTGCTGGTCTGCCTGATCCCCACGACGATCGGCGCGCTCCTCAGTGCGATCGGCATCGCGGGCATGGACCGGCTGGTGCAGCGCAACGTCCTCGCGACCTCGGGCAAGGCGGTCGAGGCGGCGGGCGACATCGACACGTTGCTGCTCGACAAGACCGGCACGATCACCTGGGGCAACCGGCGCGCGACCGAGTTCATCCCGGTCGGCCCGACCTCCCACGAGATGCTCGTGGCGGCCGCGCGACTGGCGAGCCTGGCCGACGACACCCCCGAAGGCCGCAGCATCCTCGAACTCGCGGGCGGGCAACCCGCCAGTGAGCACGAGAAGACCGGCGAGTTCGTGCCGTTCACCGCGCAGACCCGCATGTCCGGCATCGACCTCGGTGACCGCAGCATCCGCAAGGGCGCCGCGTCCGCGTTCGAGCTGACCGACACCGCCCGCGAGATCGTCGACGAGATCAGCGGCCAGGGCGGCACTCCGCTCGTCGTCGCGGAGAACGGCCAGGTCCTCGGCGTCATCAGGCTGTCCGACGTCGTGAAGCCCGGCATGAAGGAACGCTTCGCCGAGCTGCGCGCGATGGGCATCCGGACGGTCATGGTCACCGGCGACAACCCGTTGACCGCCAAGGCCATCGCCTCGGAAGCCGGTGTGGACGACTTCCTCGCCGAGGCCAAGCCCGAGGACAAGATGGCCCTGATCCGCAAGGAGCAGGAGGGCGGACGCCTGGTCGCGATGACCGGTGACGGCACGAACGACGCGCCCGCGCTGGCCCAGGCCGACGTCGGTGTCGCCATGAACACCGGCACGTCGGCCGCGAAGGAGGCCGGCAACATGGTCGACCTCGACTCGGACCCGACCAAGCTCATCGAGATCGTGGAGATCGGCAAGCAGTTGCTGATCACCCGCGGTGCGCTGACGACGTTCTCCGTGGCGAACGACCTGGCGAAGTACTTCGCGATCCTGCCCGCGATGTTCGCGGCGATCTACCCGGCGCTGGACAAGCTGAACATCATGCACCTGGCCACGCCGCAGTCCGCGATCCTGTCGGCGGTGATCTTCAACGCGCTGATCATCGTGGCGCTGATCCCGTTGGCACTGAAGGGCGTGCGCTACCGGCCGTCCAGCGCGTCGGCGCTGCTGCGGCGCAACCTGCTGATCTACGGCCTGGGCGGCGTCGTGACGCCGTTCGCCGGGATCTGGCTGATCGACCTGCTCGTGCGACTCATCCCCGGGATCGGCTGAACCATGGACAACTTTCTGAAGCAGTCTTGGGCGGGTCTGCGGATCCTGCTCGCACTCACAGTGCTCCTGGGGGTGCTCTACCCGCTGTCGGTGTGGGGTGTGTCGCGGCTCCCCGGCCTGCACGCCAACGCCGAGGCCACGGACACGACGTTGGTCGCCGTTGCCCGCGAGGGTGACCAGTACTTCGTCCCGAGGCCGTCGGCCGCGACGCTGCCCGCGTCCGGTGGGTCGAACAAGGGCGAGCTGAACGAGGACTACACGAAAGTCATCGCGGAGCGCCGCACTGAGATCGCGCAACGCGAAGGCGTGCCCGAGAGCCAGGTCCCGCAGGACGCCGTGACGGCGTCGGCTTCCGGCCTCGACCCGCACATCAGCCCGGAGTACGCGGCGTTGCAGGTGCCCCGCGTGGCGCGCGCGTCCGGGCTGCCGGTGGAGAAGGTCCGCGAGCTGGTCGCTGCCAACACTCACGGCACCTTCACCACCACCGTCAACGTGACTGCGCTGAACCGTGCCATCGACAGCGCCAGTTGACGGTCGCCGGGGTGAGCTGAGGATCTACCTCGGCGCCGCTCCCGGCGTCGGCAAGACCTTCGCCATGCTCGGCGAGGCCCACCGGCGCCGGGAGCGCGGCACGGAGGTGGTCGTCGGACTCGTGGAGACCCACGGCCGTGACAAGACCGCCTCCCTGCTCAAGGACCTGGAGGTGCTGCCGCGCAAGGTGATCCGGCACCGCGACCTCGAAGTCGAGGAGATGGACGTCGACGCGATCCTGGCGCGCGGGCCCGAGGTCGCGGTGATCGACGAGCTCGCGCACACCAACGCGCCGGGCTCGCGCAACGAGAAGCGGTGGCAGGACGTCGAGGAACTGCTCGAAGCGGGCATCGACGTCCTGTCCACTGTCAACGTCCAGCACCTGGAGTCGCTGAACGACGTCGTGGAGCGGATCACCGGTGTGCGGCAACGGGAAACGGTGCCGGACGAGGTGGTCCGCCGCGCCGAGCAGGTCGAGCTGATCGACCTCACGCCTGAGGCGTTGCGCAGGCGTCTGGCGCACGGCAACGTCTATCCGGCGCACCGGATCGACGCGGCGCTGGGCAACTACTTCCGGCTCGGCAACCTGACGGCGTTGCGCGAACTGGCGTTGCTGTGGGTGGCGGACCAGGTCGACGTCGCGTTGCAGCGCTATCGCAGCGAGAAGGAGATCACCGACACCTGGGAGACCAGGGAACGGGTCGTCGCCGCGATCACCGGCGGGCCGGAGAGCGAGACGCTGATCCGCCGGGCACGCAGGATCGCGGTGCGGGCGGGCGCGGAACTCCTCGTGGTGCACGTGATGCGCGGCGACGGGCTGTCCGGCGTGACGCCCGAGCACGTCGCCAGGTCCCGCAAGATCACCGAGGACGTCGGCGCCACCTTCCACTCGGTGGTCGGCGACGACGTGCCGACGGCGTTGCTGGAGTTCGCCCGCGGCGTCAACGCCACTCAGCTCGTGCTGGGGACTTCGCGCCGGTCACGGGTCGCGCGGGCGTTCGACGAGGGCATCGGCGCTGCCGTGGTGCAGGAGTCCGGCGCGATCGACGTGCACATGGTCACTCACGACGAGTCGCGGCGCGGTCTGCGTTGGAAGGTGCAGACCGACCCGTTGTCGTTGAAACGGCGTCTGATCGGCTGGGGACTGTCGCTCGTGCTGCCGGCCGCCGTCACCGGGCTGGGCATGCTGTGGCGCGACGAGCTGGACTTCTCGACCGACCTGGTGGCGTTCCTGCTGGTCACGTGCGTGGTGGCGATCGCGGGCGGGCTGGGGCCGGCGTTGTTCTGCGCGGTCCTCGGTGCCGGGCTGCTGAACTTCTTCTTCACCGAGCCCTACTACAGCCTGGCCGTGCGGTCGCCGGAGAACGTGATCACTCTGGCCGCCATGGTGATCGTCGCGACGGTCGTGGCGCTGACCGTCGACCGGGCGGCGCGGCTGGGAGAGCAGGGCGCGCGGGCCCGGACCGAGGCCGCGTTGCTGGCCTCCTACTCCCGCACCGTGCTCACGTCGCCCTATCCGCTGGCGCGGCTGCTGGAGAAGATCCGGGTGAACTTCGGCCTGGAGTCGGTGGCACTGCTCGAACGCCGTGGCGGCGGTTGGGAACGCGTCGCGTGCGTGGGACCGCGGCCGTGCGACGAACCGGATGACGCCGACGCGGATGTGATGGTGACGTCCGACATCCACCTCGCACTCCGCGGCCGGATGTTGCCCGCGAGCGACCAGCGCGTGCTGGAGGCGGCCGCCGGGCAGGCGTTGATGGCGTTGCGGCAGCAGCGAATGGCCGACGAGACACGCGACGCGCACCGCAAGGTCGAGACGTCGGAATTGCGCACGGCACTGCTGTCGGCGGTGGGCCACGACCTCCGCACACCGCTGACGTCGATCAAAGCCGCCATCGGCAGCCTGCGCGACACCTCGCTGCCACTGTCCGAACAGGACGTCACCGAGTTGATGGCGACCGTGGAGGAGTCCGCGGACCGGCTGACCGGCCTGGTGGACAACCTGCTGGACTCGTCACGGCTCGCGACCGGTTCGGTCGAGCCGGTGCTGCGGCCCGTCAGCTACTACGAGGCGGTGGCGCGGGCGTTGGCCGGTGTCGACGAACGGAACACGATCTCCGTCGTGGTGGACGAGCACCTGCCGCCGGTGCTCGCGGACCTCGGGCTGCTGGAACGAGTGGTCGCGAACGTCGTGGACAACGCGCTGCGGCACGGCGGATCCGAGGTGGCCGTCCGGGCCAGCGCGCACGGGTCCTCCGTCGAGCTCCGGATCGTCGACCACGGCCCCGGACTGCCGAAGAAGGCGGGACACAAGGTGTTCGCGCCGTTCCAACGTCTCGGCGACCGGTCCGCCACACCGGGCGTCGGTCTCGGCCTGAGCGTCGCGAAGGGCTTCACCGAGGCCATGGGCGGCGAGATCAGCGCCGAGGACACCCCGGGCGGCGGCCTGACCGTGGTCATTTCCCTGCCCGCCCACGAGGAGGCTTCCGGATGACGTCAGTGCTGGTAGTGGACGACGAACCGCAGATCGTGCGGGCGTTGAGGATCAACCTCAGCGCGCGGGGATACGACGTGATGACGGCCTACGACGGCAAATCCGCGCTCGGCGTGGCCGTCGAGGGCAAGCCGGACGTGGTCGTGCTCGACCTCGGCCTGCCCGACATCGACGGCGTGGACGTGATCGCCGGCCTGCGCGGCTGGTCCACGATCCCGATCATCGTGCTGTCCGCGCGCACCGACTCGTCGGCCAAGGTCGAGGCCCTGGACGCGGGCGCCGACGACTACGTCACCAAGCCGTTCGGGATGGACGAGCTGCTGGCCCGGTTGCGCGCGGCCGTGCGCCGCAACCTCGCGCGGGAGGCGGGCGATCCGGTGGTCGAGACGTCGTCGTTCGTCGTGGACCTGGCGGTGAAGAAGGTCCGCCGCGACGGCCGTGAAGTGCATCTGACGCCGACCGAGTGGGGCCTGGTCGAGATCCTGGCCCGCAACCCGGGCCGGCTGGTGTCGCAGAAACAGCTGCTGCAGGAGGTGTGGGGACCGATGCACGTCAACGAGTCCCAGTACCTGCGCGTCTACTTCGCCCAGTTGCGGCGCAAGCTGGAGGACGACCCGGCCCACCCGCGGCACCTGATCACCGAGCCCGGAATGGGATACCGCTTCGAGGTTGACGGGCGGGCGTGAGAGCGCTTCCATGGAACTCCGCTGCCGTGCGATCGTGACAGAGAGGTCATCATCGTGGCTCGAAAACTCACGCGCGCCCTGCTGGGACTGATCCTCGTCCTCCCGCTCTCCGGCATCGCGCAGGCAGCGGTTCCACCCACCCCGACAGGCTGGTCTCTTGCCTGGTCGGACGACTTCACCGGCGCGAACAACACCGCGCCCAACGGCACCAACTGGATCGTCGACACCGGGCACGGCTACCCCGGCGGCCCCGGCAACTGGGGCACCGGCGAGATCCAGCGCTACACCAACGACCGCGCCAACCTGGCCCTCGACGGCGGCGGCAACCTGCGCATCACCCCGTTGCGCGCTTCCAACGGCGAGTGGACTTCGGCGCGCATCGAGACTCGTCGCGCGAACTTCAAGGCACCGGCGGGCGGCATCCTGCGCATCGAGGGCCGCATCCAGATGCCGAACGTGACCGGTGCGGCCGCGTTGGGCTACTGGCCGGCGTTCTGGGCGCTGGGCTCGCCGTACCGCGGCAACTACTGGAACTGGCCGAGCATCGGTGAGTTCGACGTCATGGAGAACGTCAACGGCATCAACAGCGTCTGGGGCGTGCTGCACTGCGGCGTCAACCCCGGCGGTCCGTGCAACGAGACGAACGGCCTCGGCGCGTCCCGCGCCTGCCCCGGCAGCACCTGCCAGTCCGCGTTCCACACCTACCGCTTCGAGTGGGACCGCTCGGTCAGCCCGAACCAGCTGCGCTGGTACGTCGACGGCCAGCAGTTCCACATCGTGCGGCAGAACCAGATGGACGCCACGTCGTGGAACAACATGACCTCGCACCAGGGGTACTTCATCCTGCTGAACGTGGCGGTGGGTGGCGCGTTCCCGAACGGCGTGGCGGGACGGGCGACGCCGACCGCGCAGACCACGCCGGGCAGGCCGATGCTGGTCGACTACGTGGCGGTGTGGACCCGACCGTAGAACCTGTGGCCAGCCCTACTGCTCCACCTCCCCGAAGTCGCTAGCTTGGACGGCAGGGGACTTCGGGGGGAAGGTGGAGCCGTGGGGGATCTGGCGCGCCGGGACGTGCTGTCCTGGCTGGGGAAAGGCGCACTCGGAGCGGTCGCGCTGGGCGCCGTGGGGCAACCCGCGACGGCGGCGACCGGCGTGACCGTGCTGCGCGGAGCGACGCTCATCGACGGCACGGGCCGCGCGCCCGTCCGCGACGCGACCATCGTGCTGGCCGGCGACCGGATCCTGGCCGCCGGCCGCCACCGTGACGTCCCGCGCGGCGTGCGGGTGATCGACGTGGCCGGGAAGTACGTGATCCCCGGCCTGTGGGACATGCACACCCACGCGACGTTCCTGGAGAACACCGTCGCACCGCTGCACGTCGTCCAAGGCGTCACGGGCATCCGCGAGATGTGGGGCCAGCCCGAAACGCACGACACGCGCCGCCGCATCGAGTCCGGCGAGATCCTCGGACCCCGCATGGTGATCGCCAGCGCGATCGTCGACGGCCCCGGCTCCATCTGGCCCGGCGCGGACGTCGTCCGCAGCCCGCAGGAGGCCCGCGCCGCCGTGCGCAGGGCCAAGGACGGGGGAGCGGACTTCGTCAAGGTCTACTCGTTCCTGTCCCCGGAGTGCTACGCCGCCATCGCCGCGGAAGCCCGCAGGCTCAGAATCCCGTTCGCCGGCCATGTTCCCGCCCGCGTGCCGGTACAGGACGCCCTGGACCAGCACACCCACGAACACATGTACAACCTGTTCACGTCCACTTCGGACAACGCCGACGCCCTCTACGCCGAGCTTCGCGCCAGGCCCGACGACCCGGCCGACCCGAACTGGTGGGGCCGCCACGGAGGCCGGATCGAACGGGCCGCCGTAGCCACCCACTCGCCGGCCCGCGCCCGCAGGCTGTTCACGGCCATGGTCGAGCAGGGCATCTGGCAGTCGCCGACGCTCTTCGTCGAACGGAACATGTCCCGCTCACCCGAGACCATCGCGAACGACCCGGTGGCCCTCGAACGGATGCGCTACGTCCCGGTGGCGTTGCGCGCACAATGGCAGACGATCATGTCCGGCCGTCCGGCGCGCACGCCCGAGCAGGTGGCGGAACTGCTGAAGTTCGGCGACGCCCGCCTGCGTTTGCTGCGAGAGATGCACGAAGCAGGAGTCGGTGTCGTCGCGGGCACGGACGCGGGGTTCGCCTACGTCTTCCCGGGCTTCTCCCTGCACGACGAGCTCGCGCTCCTGGTGCGGGCAGGACTCACACCGGGCCAGGCACTCCGGTCGGCCACCAGCGAGGCCGCGCGCTGCCTCGGCCTGGAGAACGAGACGGGCACGGTCACGCCCGGCAAGCAGGCGGACCTGGTCGTGCTGGACGCGGACCCGTTGCGGGACATCACGAACGTCAGCCGCGTGCACGCCGTCGTCAGCCGGGGTCGTTACCTCGGCCCGGCTGACCGCGCACGAATTCTCCAGGAGATCGAGACCGCCGCACAGGAACCGGTCGAGGTGCCGGCGACGACGGGGTGCTGCGTGCACTGATGTGGTCCCCGCCACCGTGATCGTCAGGATCGCGTCAAGGTGGCGGCCACCCGTGTCAGGGTCCCGTCCGGGATCTGGGCACGGACCGCCGCCAGGCGTGTGCTGGACGCATGACACTCGCCGAGTTGTTGCCCAGCATCGGATGCGCCACCGAACCGGTGCTGGAAGACGGTCTCTGGCCGGACGGCACGCATCTCGCCGGCCAGGACCTGGTCATCGGTGGACTCCCGGCCACGCAGCTCGCGGCCCGGTTCGGCACCCCGTGCCAGGTCCTGGACGAACGGACGGTCCGCGCCAGGGCACAGGCCTTCCGCACCGCCCTGCCGCGGGCGGAGGTCGTGTTCGCGGGCAAGTCGTTGCCCTGCCCCGAGGTCTACCGGTGGATGGCGCAGGAAGGCCTGTCCCTCGACGTGTCCTCGGCAGGAGAACTCGCGCTGGCCAAGGCGGCGGGCTTCCCGGCGCGGCGGATCGTCATGCACGGCAACGTGAAGACCGCCGAGGACCTGAAAGCCGCGCTGGAGCACGGGGTCTCGCGGATCGTCGTCGACTCGCTCGACGAGATCGCCCAGCTGGGTGCGTTGGCGACGCACGGCCAGGAGGTCATGATCCGGGTGACGCCCGGTGTCGACGCTCACACGCACGCCAAGATCGCGACCGGCGTCGAGGACCAGAAGTTCGGCTTCTCGCTGGCGTCCGGCGCTGCCCTGGAAGCGATCCTGCGGGTCGTCGAGCAGCCGTCGCTGAAGCTGGTGGGCCTGCACTGCCACATCGGTTCGCAGGTCAGGCACGTCGCCAGTTACGAGGAGGCCGTGCGACGGATGGTCGGCCTGATCGCGTCCTGTAGCACCAGGATCGAGCAGCTCGACCTCGGGGGCGGCTTCTGCGCCCCGTACCTGCTGGGTGATGCGGACTTCGACCTCGCGGGGTTCGCGCACCGGATCACCGGCGCCCTCAACTACGAGTGCGCGCTTCACCGCGTGCCGCCACCACGCGTGCTCATCGAGCCCGGACGGTCGATCGTCGCGAACGCCGGCGTGACCCTGTACCGGGTGTGCGCGGTCAAGGCCTCGGCGCGGACGTTCGTGGCCGTCGACGGCGGCATGAGCGACAACCCGCGCCCTGCCCTGTACGGCGCCAAGTACGCGGTCCGCCTGGTCGGTCGCGGCGGCAAACCCAAGCCGGTGACGGTCGTCGGCAGGCACTGCGAGGCCGGCGACGTGCTGGCCGAGGACGTGCCGCTTCCGGAGGACGTGCACGCGGGCGACCTGCTCGCCGTCCCCGTTACCGGTGCCTACCACCACGCGCTGGCCTCGAACTACAACCAGGTGTGCCGTCCACCGATCATCGCCGTCAAGGACGGCGTCGCGCGGCCGATCGTGCGCAGGGAGACCGAGGAGGACCTCCTGCGCCGCTACCTTTGATCAAACCGCCGCCGAGTCGAACGTCTGTTCCCTAGAGTGGCGCGATGCACTCGTACGCCTACGTCGCCGACTCCCGGCTGGACGAGACGCGACGCGCCCTGGGACTGCAGACCTCCGGCGGCAGGGCGCCGAACCCGCGTTTCTTCACCGGTTTCCTCGGCGACTCGCAGCAGGCCGCCACGGCGTTGCTCGCCATCGCCAAGATCGCGGGAACCCGCTACTTCCAGCCCACCACCGAACGCCTCCGCGACCCGGTCGTCACCTGCGACGGCGACCGGCTGCGCTTCGAGTCGTTCTCGGGCTGCTGCGGTGTCTACGCGCGCCTGGATGTGCTGGGCGACGCCCTCGACGGCGAGGTCCACGACCGCGGCACCACGAACGTCGACGTCAACGAGCCGCTGCGCCGCGCCCTCGCCCGCGTGACGAAGGGCGACCCGCTGCACCTCACGGTCGGCCCCGACCAGGTCGAGGTCGGCACGCTCGACGGCGCGGTCGTGGAGAAGAAGGTCCCGCTGCCGCCGCGCTGGCTGCGCGGCTTCGCCGAGACCCAGGTCCTCACCTCGAAGTTCGACCTGAAGGCCGAACTCGCCCCGATGGACGCGCAGCGGTTCCTCAAGACCCTTCCCAAGGGACGCGCGGCGGTGTGGGCGGTGCCGTCGGGGAAGTCGTTGCGGCTCAGTGGAACGGCCTCGGCCAACGCCGTGTGCCTGGCAGGCCCGAACCGCCTGGAAACCCTGATCCCGTTGCTGCGCTTCGCGAAGGCCGTCCGGCTCTACGGCCCGCCCGCTGACGGCAAGCCGGTCGCTAGCGGCTGGGAGGTCGACCTCGGTTCGCAACGCCTGACCCTGGTCCTCTCACCCGAGGTGACCCGCGGCCTGTCCGGTGAGGGCGCCGTTCTCGACGGTCTCGCCGCAGGAGACGCCGACACCGACGCCGAACTGGTCGGCGCCCTCCTCGACTTCGAGCCCCGCGTGGACATCGCGGACCTCGCCGACCGCTCCGGACTCACCCCCGCCAGGGTCAAGGACGCGCTGGCGCAGCTCGGCACGTCCGGACGGGTGGGCTACGACCTGGCCGAAGCGTCGTACTTCCACCGCGAACTCCCGTACGGCGGCGTCGACATCCAGGCCATGAACCCCAGGCTGCGCAACGCGAAGGCGCTCGTCGAGCAGAACGCGGTCAGCTGGGACGGCGACACCGCCCTGGTCGGCGACTACCGCGTCAACGGCGAGGCGTGCACCTGCCAGTGGTGGGCCGAGTACCGCGGCGGCCGCGGCAAGTGCAAGCACGTGCTGGCCGCGGACATGGTCAGGGGCAAGGCGTGAGCTTCGACCGAATCCGGGCCTTGATCGAGTCGAGTCGGACCTACGCGCTCGGCGAGATGCTGAAGAGCCTCACGCCCGAGGAGCGCAAGGAGTACGCGAAGGACCTGGTCGCGTACGAGAAGGAACACCGGGCCGGTGACCAGCGCTGGAGTGACAACGAGACGCTCGCGGTCGCGGGTGCCGGACTGCTGCCGAACGCCTCCAAGCTCGCGCCGTGGCTGGTGCGCTACCGGATCTGGTTCCACCACAGCAGAGGCCAGAACGACGGCATCGGCGTGCTGATCGACGTGCTGCGGCACCGCGACCTCGCCTGGGCGCCGGACCTCGCCGCGAGGATCGCCGCCAGGATGCCGGCGCGTGGTCGTCGGCACGACCTCCTGGCAGTGGTGGTGGAGTTCTGCGGCGACACCCCGCCGGACTCGGACGGGTTCCTCGTGAATCTCATGGCCCTCGGCGGGCACACGGTGTGGCGACCGGCGTTCGACGTGCTGATTCCGAAGATGCTGGCGGTCGCCGGCGCCGGGGTGATCATCGCGGACACCCGGCAGTTTCGGCTGTTCCTGCGCGACCGGGCGGAACGGCAGGTGCTGCTCGACGGGTGCCTCGCCCGGCTCCAGCAGGGCGGCGGAGCGGCCAGGGAGATGGACGGTTTCCTGGCCCTGCACGAGGTTCTCCAGGTCACGTTGGACGAGATCGCGACCCACGCGCGGGACTACGTCGCCATGCTGCCGGACTCGCGGTCGACGGTCGCAGGACTCGCTCAGGACCAGCTCAAGCGGCTGGACGAAGCGGAAAGGCTCGACTTCGGCCTGCTGTGCGACGCGAGCCGGTGGGTGTTCGGCCGCACCGAGAAGAAGCTCGTCCGCGCTCAGCTGGCCTGGCTCGGCAAGCACGCCAAAGCGAACCCGGACGACGTGGTGCTGGTCGTCGCGGAGCTGTTCGCGCACGAGTCGGACGACCTGCGCGGCCAGGCCGTCAAGCTGATCGTGAAGCACCTCGGCAACGCCGCTGACACGACGCAGGCCGAGATCCGGGCCCTGGCCGAGCAGCTGCCAGGCGATCTGGCGGCAAAGCTCGGCGGCACCACGTCCCAGGAACAAGCCCTGGAACTGGCCGCGTTCGAGCCCAGGCCGTTCCCGAGCCCGATCGCCACCCTCGACGAACTCACCGGAGAGCTGCTCAGCGCGTTCGGCCGCAACTCGAGCTACGTCGAACCGTCCACAGCGGAACGGATCATCGAGGCAGTGGTCCGGTTCGCCTGGCAGGACAGGGAAGCGCTCGCCCAGGCGATCAGGCCGTTCTCCGAGAACAGCCCGTGGTTCGACGACTTCCAGCACACCCCGCGTTCCGAGCTCATCGGAGCGGTCCTCGACGCGCGCGACAAGCTGCGCCCGCTGAAGCACGAGGTGAGCACCGAACTGGACTTCGCTCGCAACCGGAAGCCCGAGCCAGGCATCGGGGCGGTCGGGGACGAACTCGCGAAGCGGCTGCACGAGATCGCGAAAGGCCTCGTGCACCTGCCGAAGCCGGCCCTGGTCTCCACGCCCACCGAGATGTCCGGGCTGATCGATCCGGCCACGCTCGCCGGCCGCCTGGCCAGGGCCGAGGCCGAGGGCTGGGAACCGTGGCAGCGCGACCTGAGACAGGCCGTCCAGCGCCTGCCGCGCGACACGGACGCCGCCCTGTTCGCGTCGCTGACCAGCAAGGCGGCTGCCAAGGTGCGCGACTGGCTCGCGAGCAGGGCCGACCCCGAAATCGCCATCGTGGAACGCACTTATCGCTACCCCTGGCGGTACTCGCAGGACGTCACCGACACCGGCCTGTACGCGACCGTCACTCCCGGCCTGGAGGAACCGGAACAGCTCCTGCGCCAGTACGACGAGTGGGGTCCCATGATCGAGTGGTGGCCGTCCGTGCTGCCCACTCAGCGGGAAGCCGTTGCCGCCCACCTCGTTCCACACCTACGCGCGCGGACGGCGTCGAAGGGCGGTGACGGCCCGATCCTGCCGATGCTCGCCGAAGCCCATGGCCCGGCAGGCCCTGCCGTGCACCTCGCCCTCTCCTACGGACTCGGCGCCGAACTGATCGTCAACCGCGCCCACGCCGTCGACGCGATCCTGATCCTCGCCGCACGCGACCAGCTCGACGGCAGGACGTTCGGGGGCCTACTGGGACAACTGCTCGAACGCGGTGACCTCGCGCTGAACCGGGTCGCACCCGGCTTGCGCGACGCGGCCCGTTCCGGTGCGGCACGGCAGATCTGGGCCGCGCTCACCACCGCCCTCCCGAGGCTCTGGACCCACAACCGGGTCGCGGACGTGATCGAGCTCGCGGTCGAACTGGCCCAGCAGCTCCAGCCAGGCGGCACCGTCGACGGACTCGCCGAGGTCGCCGCCCGCAAGGGTTCGAGCAAGACGGTCGTGCAGGCGAAGCGCCTGATGAGTGCTCTCGGAGGGAAGTCGTGAGCTTCGAACGGATCCAGGCGCTGATCGAGACGGGCCAGTTGCTCGCGCTGGGCGAGGTGCTCAAGAGCCTCAGCCCGGACGAACGCAAGGAACGCGCCGCCGAACTCGTCGCGTACGAGAAGGAGCGCCGCGCGTCCGGCCGGAACTGGGACCATCACCCGGCGATGCACATCGCGGGCATCGGGTTGCTGCCCAACGCGTCCACGCTCACGCCGTGGCTGGTGCGCTACCAGATCTGGTGGCACCGCATCAGCCAGGAGAACGGCACACTCGAGGCCCTGGACGTGCTGCGGCACCGCGACCCCGCATGGCTGCCCGACCTGGTCGCACGGATCGCCACCAGGATGCCGACCCGCGAACCCGGCCGCCACGACCTGCTGCGGATCGTGCTGGAGTTCTGCGGAGAGGACCCGCCGGACTCCGACGGCTTCCTGTTGGCGTTCATGGACTTCGGCGGCCACACGCGCTGGCGTCCGGCCTTCGACGCGCTGATCCCGCGCATGCTGGAAGTCGTCGGAGCCGGGGCGATCTTCGCCGACACCTGGCAGTGGCCCCAGTTCCTGCACGAGCGGGCAGATCGACGGGTGCTCCTCGACGGCTGCCTCGCCCGGCTCCAGCAGGGCGGTGCGGCCAAGGAGATGGAGGGTTTCCTCGCGCTGCACAAGATTCTCGACGTGACGCTGGACGAGACCGCCGAGCACGCACGGGACTACGTCGCGATGCTGCCCGACTCGCGGTCGGTGGTGGCCAGCCTCGCCCAGGACCGGCTGAAGGCGCTGGACGAGGCCGGAAAGCTCGACTTCGACCTGCTCGCCGACGCGAGCCGATGGGTGTTCGGCCGCACCGAGAAGAAACTCATCCACGCCCAGCTCACCTGGTTGGGCAAGCACGCGAAGTCCACTCCGGACGAAGTCGTGCTGACCGTCGCGGAGCTGTTCGCGCACGAGTCGGACGACCTGCGTGGTCAGGCGGTCAAGCTGGTCGCCAAGCACCAGGCGAAGATCAGCGACGCCACGAGAACCGAACTGCTGGCGCTGGCCGGGCAACTGCCGTCCGACCTGGCCGCCCAGCTCGGCGTCGAGACCGTCGCGGAGCAGGCCGCCGAGCTGGCGGCGTTCGTGCCGCGGCCGTGGCCGGACCCGATCGCCACGCTCGACGAACTGACCGGCGAGGTGCGCGCGTTGTTCGGCCGCAACACGGCCTACGTCGACCCGGTGACCGTAGAACGGATCGTCGAAGCCGTGGTCAGGTTCGCCTGGCAGGACAGGGAAGCCGTCGCGACCGCGTTCGGGCCGATCTACGACAAGTACCCGTGGATCCAGAACCGCCTCAACCTGCAGGCCTATGTCGACAGCCCTTCTCCCGACTGCCGCTCGATGTTCTTCTCGATCATCGCCGCCGTGCCCGCGCCCGCGGAGCCGCTCGGCCAGATGAACCGGCTGACCCCGGCGCTGAAGGTCGCCGAGCCGGGCACGCCCAGCCAGTACCTCGCCAAGAGGCTGCGCGAGATCGCCAGGGGACTGGTCAGGTCACCGCGCCCGTTCCTGGTGTCCACTCCCACCGAGATGTCCGGCCTGCTCGACCCGGGAGCGCTTCTCGAACGGCTCGCGAAAGCCGAGGCGGAGGAGTGGGAACCGTGGCCCCAGGACCTGAAGCAGGCCTGTCGCCGGCTGCCGCGCGGCACCGGGCCCGAGGACTTCGCGTCGCTGCGCGGCACCGCGGGAACGCTGCTGCGCGAGTGGCTCACCGGCGTCCCCGATCCGGTCGTCGAACTGGTGGAACGCACCCGTTCGACGCCCAACGGCTATCTCGCCCCGCCGCGGGTGGAGAAGCGGCTGTTGGTGACGCTGGCGCCTGTCCTGCCCGAACCGGAGCGGTACTGGTACGGGTACAGCGACTGGGAGGCCATGCTCCCGTGCTGGCCCGCGGTTCTGCCCGCGCAGCGCGAGGTCGTCGCCGCACACCTGGTGCCGCACCTCGCGTGCCGTTGCGAATCGAAGGGCGACGACGGCGCGTTGCTCCCGGCACTCGCCGAGACGCAGGGCCCGATCGGCGTCGCCACGAACCTGGCGCTCGCGTACGGACTCGGCGCCGAGGCGACGGTCGGCCGTGCCCACGCCGTCGACGCACTGCTGATCCTCGCCGCCCGCGACCAGCTCGACGGCAAGGCGCTGGGCGAGATCGTCGGCCTGCTGCTGGAACGCGGCGACCTCGCGCTGAACCGCGTGGTCCCGTGCCTGCGTGACACCGCACGTTCGGGCGCCGCGGCCCAGATCTGGGACCTGCTGACGACCGCGCTGCCGAAGGCCTGGTCGCACAACAGGGTCGCGGACCTGGTCGAGCTCGCGGTCGAGCTGGCCCAGCAACTCAAGCCGGGCGGCGGCGTCGACGGCCTCGCGGAGGTGGCGGCCCGCAAGGGGGCCAGCAAGACGGTCGTGCAGGCGCGCAGGTTGGTGAGCGCACTAGGCTGACCTCCATGGACCTGGGCACAGTCGTCGCCGAACGGCAGATCGAGGGCAAGGCACCGGACGGATCATCGTTCGAGGTGGTGATCCGGTTCGGTGCCCCGCGCCCGGACCCGTTGAGCGGCAACGGCGACTGGGAGTGTCCACACCAGATCGGCGACGACGAGATCGCTGCCGCGTACGGCGTCGACTCGTTGCAAGCCCTGTTGCTCAGCGTCTACGCCGTGCGGATCAAGCTGGCCGAGTCGGGCGCCACCCTGGACTGGCTGGGCATGCCCGAGCTCGGCCTGACGGTTGCGCCGCCGCTCAGCTAGCGAACACGGGGTAGTGGTCGGAGAGGTCGTTGAAGGTGTACTTGCGCCCCCACGACCAGATCGACCACTCAGGACTCTTCACCCGCCGGGTCTCGTTGCGCAGCAAAGGTCCCTGGATCGTCAGCACGTAGTCGAGGTGCTCCGACGCGTACTCCGGCCCGTACTGGTCGCGGCAGACGCTGTTGTCCGCGCAGTCCCACGAGAACGGATGCCCCACCACCTCAGGCGTCCGCGCACCCAGATCGGCGACCATCTGCGGGAACTCGGCGCTGGCCTTGATCACGTTCATGTCGCCCGCCACGTACACTGGCTCGGCCGCGGGGATGTTCCGCGCGGCCAGGAACGCCTTGATCTCGGCCCGCTGCTTCGCCCGGTAGCCGCCCGGCGCGCTGGTGCAGGTCGAGTCCTCGGCCTGCATGTGCGTTCCGATGACGTGCAGCGGTCCGGACGGCGCCTCGATCCGCACGTACGCGAACCCCTTGTTGGAGAACCAGTCCGCGCCGCAGCCGTCCCGGTAGACGTGCTGGACGCGCGTGGTGATCGGCCACCGGCTCAGCACCGCGACACCGCCGTCCTCCGGCGTCGAGTCGCTGTACCTGCCGGTCGTCGCATCCCACCCGGCCTTGCTGCGGCCCAGTACCGGCGTCTGGTGCGGGTAGGTGTCGCGCAGGTTCGCGAGCAGCCGGTCCGAAGCGGCGTTGTCGAAGGCCTCGTTGAGCACGACGACGTCCTGGCCGTTCAGCACGCCGGTGCTGTCGATCAGGTCGGCGCGGGCGACCTGTCCCCAGTTCGGGTAGAGGTTCCGCGACAGCATGAACACGTTGTAGGTGGCGATCTTCGGGGCGGCGGGGGCCGCGACCACCGGGGTGGCGACCGAGATCGTCAGCGCGACGGCGGCGGCGAGCGTGATCAGGCGCATGAAGCCCGATGGTGTCGGACGTGAAAGTCTTTCACAACTGCTGGGAGTGACCCGAAGGTGTCGTATCGATTAAGAGCTCTCAACTGAGCAGACCAGAAGCCGTCCCCCCGGCGGCGGCAGCCGCCGGGGGGACGGGGGGTGCCGTCAGAGCCGCTGCCAGAGGGCAGGGGTGTTCGGCGGCTCCCATCCGGGGACGGACGTGTGTGGCTGGATGATGCGGTAGGACGCGCCGCCGTAGGTGACCTCGGCGCCGTCGGCGTAGCTGGTGTACGGGGCCCACGAGCCGCCACCGCCGGGAGGCGTGGTCGTGGTCGTGCTGGTCGGTGGGGTGGTCGTGGTCGGGCCGGCGGAGGTCATCAGGCGCAGGTTGTAGGCCTGCAGGATCTCGGTCACCGGCTGGAAGTAGATGGTGCCGCCGCTCTGGCAGTTGCCGGACCCGCCGGAGGTGACGCCCTGGGCCTGGTCGCCGGTCAGCCACGAGCCGCCGGAGTCGCCGGGCTCGGCGCAGGCGTTGGTGCGGGTCAGGCCGGTGATGGTGCCCTCGGGGTAGGTGACGGAGGCGTTCTTCTGCTGGATGGTGCCGCAGCGCCAGCCGGTGGTGGAGCCGGAGCGGCAGACCGAAGAGCCGACCGGAGCCTCCTGGGAACCCGCGACCGGGACGGTGCCCGGGTAGCGGTTGACCAGGGCACGCGGGGTGTTGCCCGCGTCGGTGCGGACCCAGGCGTAGTCGTTGCCGGGGAAGCTGCTGCCCTGGATGGTGCCGCCGGGGTTGGACGTGCGGCCGCCCGCGGCTCCGCAGTGGCCCGCGGTGACGAAGCCGCCCTCGACGGCGAAGCCGATGGAGCAGCGGCCGCCGCCGGGGAGGCCGTAGGCGTTGCCGCCGACGACGTCGATCAGCGGCTTCGGGTTCTCGGTGCTGGTCTCGAAGGCGACCATGTCGCCGCGCAGGCCTGACTCGGCCGTCCACGCCTTGGCCTGCGCCTCGCCGCCGGCGTGGGTGAGCACGACGATCTTGTTGGCGCGCACGTCGACGTACCAGCCGGGGACGGCGTCGGGTGCGGTGGTGGCCTTGGCGTCCAGCTTGATCTTCGCGCTGTCCAGAGCGGACGCACTGTGCTTCGCCGTGGTGGCGACGGCGCCGCGCGAACGCACCGCGCTCGCCAGCGCCGGGTCGGTGACCGCGACGGTGAGGGTGTGGCCGGTGCTGTCCAGCCAGGACCCGGCGTACGCCGGGCCGAGGCGAGACTTCAGCGCGGCGTCGGTCTGGCCCGCGACCTTCTCGGCGTCGAGGCGCTCACGCGCCTGCTCCGAGGAGATGCCGAGGTCTCGGGCCATCGCGACCAGCAGGGCAGGGTCAGCCGTGTCGGCCGCGGTGGCGCTGGTCGTCAGCGCCACCGCGATGGTCAGCCCGGCCGCTGTGACCGCCGCTGTGGCGGCGGCGATGAGCTTGCGGTTCATGTCCGCTCCTTGCACGCAGGGTGATTGCGCGCAAACCGTAAGCGGGGATCACACCCAAGTGGTACATACCAATTGGCCATAAGGTGGAGCGACACGACCCCGTGCTCAACGCAGCCGGTCGAGGTCCGCCCCGGACTTGTCGACCAGCGCCCGCATGGCCTCGTAGGCGGCCTCGGGGTCACGGGCCGAGATCGCGTCCAGCACAGCACGGTGCGACGGCACGGGATCGTCGTCCACGCTCCCGTGCACGAGCTTGTCCCGCTCCGCCAACCCGATCGCGATGATCCGCTCGACCTGGGTGAGGAACGCGTTGTGGGTGGCCGCCATCAGGAGCCGGTGGAACTCGAGGTCCGCCCGGACGGTCGCGGCGAGGTCGCGCGCGGACGCCATCCGGTCCACGGCTCCACCCAGGGCCTCGATGTCGGCGGCCGAGGCGCGTTCGGCGGCCAGGCGGGCGGCGGCGGGTTCGACGATCACGCGCATCTCGGTGAGTTCGTCGAACAGGCTGTGGTCGGTGTTGCTGGCCTGGGTCTGCCAGCGCATCACGTCGGTGTCGAGCAGGTTCCACGACGAGCGCGGCTGCACGAACGTGCCGCGCTTCTGCCTCGCGTCGATCATGCCCTTGGCGGACAGCACCTTCAGTGCCTCGCGCAGCGCGGTCAGCGACACGTCGAGTTCCTCGCGCAGTGCCGGGAGGTCGAGGGTGTCGCCCTCGCCGATCTCGCCGGCCAGGATCCGGCCCGCCAGCGCCTCGACGGTCTGGCCGTGCACGCCACGAAGCCGCTTCTCGCTCATGAGGTCAGAGCATACGGCACATCATAAATTATGAATTATTCTTGACTTGATCATGACCTGGGCGCAATCTGTCCGCCATGGACAGGCGTCACTTCCTCCGCGTCACCGCCGCCGCGGGAGCCGGGTTGCTGGTCAGCGGCACGGCATCCTGCGCCACCTCGGCGTCCTCAGGCCCGGTCACCCAGGCCGCGGGCACGGCCACGATCCAGTCGAACCTCTCGGCGCCTGCTGCCAAAGCGGCGATCGACGCACTGGTGAAGGCGTTCAACGACAAGAAGGGCGCGCAGGCCTCGGTCAACACCGTGGCCTCCGAGACCTTCCGGACCCAGCTCCCGAGCTACCTCACCTCGGCCAACCCTCCCGACCTCTTCACCTGGTACCCCGGCGCACTGCTCAAGGGGTACGAGGAAAAGGGGCTGCTGCTCGACATCAGCGATGTCTGGCAGACCATGGGCGACTACCCCCAGTCGTTCAAGACGTTGAGCGGCAAGGTGTTCGTGCCGACGACGTACTACTGGTGGGGCTTCTTCTACCGCAAGTCCAACTTCGCCAAGTGGGGCGTCACCCCGCCGAAGACCTGGACCGAGTTCGTCGACCTCTGCAAGACGTTGCAGGGCAAGGGTGTGATCCCGCTCGGCATGGGCGCGGGATCGGACTCGCCGTGGACCGCGTCGAGCTGGTTCGACTACTTCAACATCCGCGTCAACGGAGCCGGGTTCCACCGCGAACTCCTCGCGGGCAAGCAGAAGTTCGACGACCCCAAGGTGAAGGCCATCTTCACGCCGTGGCGCGAAGTCCTGCCCTACACCGACCCCAACGGCACCGCGATCGGCTTCCAGGAAGCCACGACCGCGATGCTGCAGGGCCGCACGGGCATGCTGCTCACCGGCGCGTTCTTCGCCGACGCGGCGCCGAAGGACGCGATCGACGACATCGACTTCTTCCGGTTCCCGATCATCGACCCGACCGTACCGCTGGCGGAGGAGGGCCCGACCGACGGCTTCTTCGCGAGCGCCAAGTCACCGCACGTCAAGGAACTGAAGGAGTTCCTGACCTATGCGGCGACGGCGGAAGGTCAGGAGGCCTACATCAAGGCCTCGTCGGGCACGGTCCTGCCGACGCACCCGAACGCCAAGGACTCCGGCACACCCCTCGTCACGAAGGGCCGCCAGCACCTCAAGGAGGCCGCCGAGATCACCCAGTTCTTCAACCGCGACTCCAGCGACGCCCTGCAGCCCACCGCGGACGCCGCGCTGATCAAGTTCCTCCAGCAGCCGGACCAGCTGGACACGATCCTGACGACGTGGCAGAAGGCCGCCGAGCAGGTGTGGTCGTCCTGACATGACCAGCGTGACCAGAAGCTTCACCCGAGTCCCTCCGATCCTGCTGTTGTTCGTGCTCATCCCGTTGCTCGTGGAGGGGTTCTGGGTCTTCTGGCCCGCGCTGCAGGGGTTCTGGCTCGCGCTGACGAACTGGGACGGCGTCTCGCCGCCCCAGTTCGTCGGGCTCGACAACTACGCCAGGATGATCGGCGACCCGGTCTTCCACACCGCCGTCACCAACACCGCGATCTGGCTCGTGCTCTTCGGAGGGCTGTCCGCGGTCGGCGGCCTCGGCATGGCCGTGCTGCTGCAGAAGGAACGCCGCGGCGTCGGCGTCTACCGGGCCGCGCTGTTCGTGCCGGTGGTGTTCTCGCTGGTCGCCACCTCGCTGATCTGGCAGGTGCTCTACCAGCCGGGCGGGATCTTCGACAGCAGCCCGCTGGCCGACCCGGACACGGCGCTCTACGCGGTGCTGGTCCCGGCGCTGTGGCGGCAGGTCGGGTACGTGATGGTGCTGTACCTGGCGGGCCTCAAGGGCATCGACCCCGGACTCTACGAAGCGGCCACTTTGGACGGTGCCACGGGCTGGCAGAAGTTCCGGCACATCACCTGGCCGCAGCTCGGTTCGGTCAACTCGGTGGTGCTGTCGGTGATCGTGATCGACTCGCTGCGGTCGTTCGACGTGGTGTGGTCGATGACGCGCGGCGGTCCCTACCACTCGTCCGAGCTGCTCAGCACGTACATGTACTCGACCGCGTTCCAGTCGCTCAAGCTCGGCTACGCGAGCGCGCTCGCCGTCGTCATCTTCGTGCTGGCGTTCGGCGTGATCGTGACCTATCTCGTCCGCGCGTTCCGGGAGAACTGAGATGTCGGGTAGCACTTCTTCTGGCCGCGTCTTCCACGCCGTGGCGGGCACGATCTCCGTGCTCTGGCTGCTGCCGATCGTCGCCGTGCTCGTCACGGCGGTCCGAAGCTTCGACGACATCGCCGCCAACGGCCTCGCGTCGGTGCCCCGGTCGTTCACGTTCGCCGGGTTCACCGACGCGTGGACCAACGGCGGCGCGGGCGCCATGTGGAACAGCGTCCTCGTCACGGTGCCGACCGTGTTCCTCTCGCTGGCACTGAGCGCGGCGGCGGCGTACGCGTTGAGCCGCTTCGAGATTCCCGGCCGGCGCTCGATCATCCTGCTGATGCTCGCGGGCAACCTGCTGCCGCCGCAGATCCTGCTCGTACCGGTGTCGAAGCTGACCGAGCTGCTCGGCATCTACGACACGCTCTTCGCGCTGATCGTGGTGCAGGTCGGCTTCGGGCTCGGCTTCTACACGTTCGTGCTGCAGGGCTTCATGCGCGCCATGCCGAACGAGGTGCAGGAGGCCGCCACCATCGACGGCGCCGGTCCCGTGCAGATCTTCTGGCGGATCGTGCTGCCGATGACCAGGCCCGCGCTGGCCGCGCTGGCGGCGCTGGCGTTCACCTGGATCTTCAACGACCTGCTGTGGGCGATCACCGTGCTGCGGTCCTCCGCCGTGATGCCGGTGACCCCCGCGCTGCTCGCGTTGCAGGGCCAGTACGTCTCCAACTGGAACGTGATCGCGGCCGGGTCGGTGATCGCCGCGATCCCGACCGTGGCGGTGTTCCTGCGGTTCCAGCGGCACTTCATCTCCGGACTCGCTGTAGGAGCAGTCAAATGACCCAGCACCAGTGGACTCTCCGGATGGAAACCACCTCCTACACGGTGGCCGTCGAACCGGGCGGCCGTTGGGCCGAGCTCGTGGCCTGGGGCCCGCACGGCGTCGAGACCGGCCCGTCGCCGTTGAAGAACCTCGGCGACATCCACTTCATCACCGAGGCCGACGCGGCGCCGATCGAGTACGCGCCGCGCGGCGAGCGTCCGTTCACCGGCGCCGACCTCGAAGTGGACGGCGACTCGTGGTTCACGTTCGAAGGTGCGGACGAGTCGGACGGCGTGCTGCGCCTGGCCTTCGTCGACGAGGTGGCCGGCTTGCGAACCGTGCTCTGCTACCGGCCCGAACCCGGCGTCGACGTCCTGGCCCGCTGGGTCGAGGTGACCAACACCCGAGACGAGACGTCTCGTCTCGTCAGGATCGGATCGGCGGGCGTGTGTCTGCCCGTCCGCGAGCCCCGGCTGTCCTTTCTGCACGGTGAGTGGGCTCGCGAGTTCCAGCTGGACCACGTGACCCTCCCCGCGGGCGGGTTCCGAATCGGCAGCTCCTACGGCGTTCCCGGGCACAATTACGCGCCCTGGTTGTCCGTGGACGACACGTGGGGCGTGTCGCTGGCGTGGTCCGGTTCCTGGGAGATCACGGCCGAGATCGAGCCGTCCGGACTCACGCGCGTGCGCGCCGGAATGCTCGGCCCGGTCGTGATCGAACCGGGGGAGACCTTCACGACCCCGGAACTGGCGCTGGCGTACTCGACGGACGGCCTGGCCCGCGTCTGGCACGCCTACGACCGGCTGCGTTCCAGGCCTGCCCGCAAGCCCGTGCTCTACAACTCCTGGGAGGCGACGGGTTTCGAGGTCGACCTGCCGAAGCAGCTCGAACTGGCCGGCATCGCCGCCGATCTGGGCGTCGAGCTGTTCGTGGTGGACGACGGCTGGTTCACCGGCCGCCACGACGACACAGGCGGCCTCGGCGACTGGTACCCGGAGTCGCCGGACTTCGGCGCGTTCGTCGAGGACGTGCGGGGGATGGGCCTGGAGTTCGGCCTGTGGGTCGAGCCGGAGTGCGTGAGCCCGAAGTCGCAGCTCTACGCCGAGCACCCGGACTGGGTGTACCGCTTGCCCGGCCGCGAGCCCACGTTGGTCCGCAACCAGATGCTGCTCAACCTGGGCCTGCCCGAGGTCCACGAGTTCGTGACGTCCACTCTGGACAGACTGCTGACCGACTACCGGATCAGCTACCTGAAGTGGGACATGAACCGCCCCGCCACCGAACGCCCTCTCGACCAGGACGACGCCCACGTCCGCAACTACTGGCGCGTGCTCGACCACCTGCGGGACAAGCACCCGCACGTGCTGGTCGAGGGCTGCGCGGGCGGCGGCGGCCGGACGGACCTCGCGACCACCGGCAAGGTGGACGTGGTGTGGCCCAGCGACAACACCGCCCCGCTCGACCGGCTGAAGATCCAGCACGGCTTCCTGCACATGCACGCCCCGCACCTGATGTCCTCGTGGGTCACGGACGCGCCCGGCTTCTTCGACGCGCGTCCGCGTTCGCTGAAGTTCCGGTTCGTGCTCGCGATGGCCGGCGTGCTCGGCATCGGCGCGGATCTGCGGCAGTGGTCGGCCGACGAACGCGAGGAGGCCGCGGCGCTGGTCACTCTGTACAAGGACGTCCGAGACGTCGTGCACAACGGCGAAGCGCACCTGCTGAACGACGCGATCCAGTACTCCGGCGAGGACCGGATCGTCGTGCTGGCCTGGAACACGGGCTCGCTGACCGGCGTGCCGATGGTGCCCGGCCAGTTCTCGCGGGTGAAGCTGAAGGGTCTGACCGGCGAGTCCTATGTGGATGAGGACGGTCAGCTCTACTCGGCGGCGCACCTGACCCACGTCGGGCTGCCGTTCGCCTGGTCGCAGGCGAACGACGCCGACCTGGTCGTGCTCAAGCCGCTCTGATCAGGGCTTTGACGTCGTCGATCGGCGTGCGGGCGAGGGCCGACCCGACCCCGCACGCCACCGCCCCGGCCTCCAGCCACTTCGGGACGTCCGCCGGCGCGACGCCACCAGTGGGCACGAGCGGCGCGTAGGGCAGCACAGCGAGCACGTCGCGCACCCACTGAGGAGTGGGCGCGGGGAACACCTTCACCGCGTCCGCCCCGGCCTCCAACGCCTGCACGACCTCGGAAACCGACCCGGCACCCGGCAGTACAGCGGCGCCGTACCGATGCCCGGCCTGGATCACCGCCACGTTCAGGTTGGGTGCCACCAGGAACTGCGCCCCGGCACGCACCGCGGCGACGGCGGAAGCCTCGTCCAGCACGGAACCGGCGCCGATGACCGCCGACGGGTGGTCCGCGCGCAACTGCCGGATCGCCTCCAGCGCACCGGGGTTCGTCAACGGCAGTTCGAGGGACGTGAGACCCGCGTCCAGCAACGGAACGGCGGCCTCGACAGCGGTGGCGGCGGACGCGGTGCGAACGATCGCGATGATGCCCTGCCGCACGACTGCCTGGGTGATCTCGTAGCGGTAGCTCACGCCCGCCAGCCTACTACACATAAATTACGAATTATTCTTGACACCTGCAACGGACGCGGGGGAGGCTCACGGGCATGTCGGTTCGCAGAGTCGCGTTGGCCATCGCCTTGATGTCCCTGGTGGCGGCACCCGCTCACGCAGGTGACGACCAAGGAGCGCCCACTTACTACGACAGCGGTGTCGCCAAGACCCCGTACATGGGCTGGAACACGTACTACGGCTTGGGCGCGCCGACCGAGAAGGACGTGCGCGGTGTCGCCGACTTCCTGGTGAGCAGCGGGATGCGCGACGCCGGGTACAAGATCGTGTGGATCGACGGCGGCTGGACCGCGCCGACCCCGCGTGACGCCAGGGGCAACCTGGTCGAGGACCCGGCGAAGTTCCCCGGCGGCCTCCCGAAGCTGGTCGGGGACCTGCACGCCCAAGGCCTCAAGGCGGGCATCTACACCGACGCCGGGCCGTCCGACGGCAAGAACTGCGCGGTCGGCAGCGGTGGCGGCTACTACGAGAAGGACGCGAAGCGGTTCGCTGACTGGAAGTTCGACGCCGTCAAGGTCGACTTCCTGTGCGGCATCTTCGCGAACCTCAAACCCGCGCAGGCGTTCACGGACTTCAGCAAGGCCCTCGCCAAGGCGGGCCGGCCGATGATCCTCAACATCTGCAACCCCGTCACCGGAGAGTGGGGCGTTCCGCACGAGCCGGACCAGACCGCCGACATCTCCTACACGTTCGGCCCGCTGGCCGGTGACTCGTGGCGCACCAGCACCGACATCGCGTTCGGCACGCCGTACGAGGGCATCTGGCGTGACGTGCTGCGCAACATGGACCGCAACGCCGCGCACCCGGAGTCGAACGGCCCCGGCCACTACAACGACCCGGACTACCTGATCCCGATGCGCAGGACGCAGCAGGGCACCTACGAGCTCAACGAGGAGGAGTCGACCTCTCAGTTCGTGATGTGGGCGCAGATGTCCTCGCCGTTGATCATCGGCTCCGACCCGCGCACGCTGCCGCCGTCGATGGTGAACACGCTCAAGAACCCCGAGATCCTCTCGGTCAACCAGGACCCGCTGGCCATCCAGGGCGTCCGGGTCGCCTCGACGGGCGACACCGACGTCTACAGCAAGGTGTTGTCCCGCAAGGGCGAGCGCTCGGTCGTGCTGCTCAACCGCCGCGACGTCCCTGCCGAGATGACGGTGAACTTCGCGCAGGCTGGCCTCAAGGGCGACGTTTCGGTGCGTGATCTGCGGGCTCGCGCCGACCGCGGCACGACGACCGACAAGTACGCGGTGACGGTTCCTCCGCACGGCACCGCGATGCTCAAGTTGCGCGGCACGGACCTCGTGCCCGGTGAGGCAGTGGGCTCCGACGCCACCGCCTCGCCCGCGATCGCACGGGTCGGCGACGAGGCGCTGGTGTTCAGCCGCGGCACGGGCGGCGAGCTGAAGATGCTGCGGGACGGCCAGTGGTCGAGCCTGGGCAAGGCGATCCAGGGCCAGCCCGCCGTCCGCACCGTCGGCAATGACGTCGAAGTGACCGTCCGCGGCCACGACAACCGCGCTTGGCAGCGCACTCTCCACAACGGACGCTGGGGGTCGTGGAAGTCGCTGGGCGGCAAGCTCACCGACGCGCCTTCGGTCGCGGTCGACGGCACGATCGTCGCCCGCGGTGAAGACGGCGAGGTCTGGCTCTACAGGGGCACCTGGACCTCGCTGGGGGCGCCCGGCGACGCCCCGATCTACGGCAGGCCGAGCGTCGCCGGCGGTCAGGTGGCCGTCCGCACCGCGGCCGACGACGTCTGGGTCCGCCCGGTCAGCGGCGGCCAGTGGACGTCACTCGGAGGCGTGATCTCCGGCAGCCCGACCCTGGTCGAGTTCCAGGACCGGATCTACCTGTTCGCGCGGGCCGGCGACTACACGCTCTGGCAGATCAACTCCTCCGCCGGGGTCTGGGGCGGCTGGTTCAACCGTCCCGAGTTCCCGAGCAACTCGCTCGTCGGCGCCGTCGGTGCTACTGCTGGTCCGGACGGCTCCGCGTGGACTGTGGTGCGCGGGCCGGACAACAGGGTCTACCGGCAGAAGCTCTAGGAGAACGTGCATGAAGTGCGCGGTGGTGTCGGGTGCGGGTGCCGGAATCGGTGCCGCGACGGCGAAGCACCTGACGGACAACGGTTACCGGGTCGTCGGGATCGACCTGCGCGGTGATGTGGCCGTGCGGGGAGATGTCAGCGACCCGGAGACCTGGCGGCGGGCGATCGAACTGTGTGACGGCGGCGTGGACGCGTTGGTGAGCAACGCCTACACGGTCGCGGTCAAGCCGTTGGAGGCGACGACGCCGGCCGAGTGGGAACGCCAGCTCGCGGTCAACCTCGGCGGCACGTTCCACGGCGTCCAGGCCTGCTTGCCGTCGTTGCGTGAACGCAAGGGCTCGGTCGTGCTCGTCTCGTCGGTGCACGCGCACTTCGGCATCCCCGGCCACGGCGCCTACGCGACCGCCAAGGGCGGGCTGGTCGCACTGACCCGCCAGCTCGCCGTCGAGTACGCGCCGGACGTCCGGTTCAACGCGGTGCTGCCCGGTCCCGTGCTGACAGCTGCCTGGGACCGGGTCTCACCCGAGGATCGGGAACGCAGTGCCCGATCCACCCCGGCCGGCCGCCTCGGCGACCCGGCCGAGGTGGCCTCGGTGATCGGTTTTCTCCTGTCTCCGGCGGCGTCGTTCGTGACGGGCGCGGAGCTTCTGGTCGACGGCGGCTGGTCCGCGGCGAAGGACTCTTCATGAAGGTGACGGCGGTCGAGACGTTCCTGGTCGAGCCCCGCTGGCTGTTCCTCAAGGTGAGCACCGACGAGGGGGTGAGCGGCTGGGGCGAGCCGGTCGTGGAGGGCAGGGCGGAGACGGTCCGCGCCGCCGTCCACGAACTGTCCGAGCTGGTCATCGGCCAGGACCCGCTGCGCGTCGAGGACCTGTGGCAGGTCCTGCGCCGCGGCGGCTTCTACCGCGGCGGACCCGTGCTGTCCTCGGCTCTCTCCGGCTACGACCACGCTTTCTGGGACATCGCCGGCAAAGCACGCGGGTTACCGGTCCACGAACTGCTCGGCGGCCCCGTGCGCGACCGGGTGCGCGCGTACTCGTGGGTGGGCGGCGACCGGCCGGACGGCATTTTCGACGCGGTGTCGCGGCAGGTCGCGGCGGGCTTCAGCGCCGTGAAGATGAACGCCACGGCGGAGATGCGCCCGATCGCCTCGCCCGCCGAGGCCGAGGCGGTGCTCAAGCGTGCCCGTGAGGCGCGCGAAGCCCTTGGCCCGCACGGAGATCTCGCGATCGACTTCCACGGCCGCGTGTCACCCGCGATGGCGCGCAGGCTGGTGCGGATGCTCGAAGAGGTGCAGCCGATGTTCGTCGAGGAACCGGTGCTGCCCGAACTGCCCGCCGAGGTGCTGGCGTCGGTGGTGCGGGCGTCGACGGTGCCGATCGCGACGGGGGAGCGGCTGTTCTCGCGCTGGGAGTTCAAGCCCGTCCTCGACGTCGGTGTCGCGGTCGTGCAACCCGACCCGTCGCACGCGGGCGGCATCTCGGAGCTGCGCCGGATCGGGGCGCTGGCCGAGATCTACGGCGCGTCGATCGCGCCGCACTGTCCACTCGGGCCGATCTCACTCGCGGCGTCGTTGCAGGTCGCGTTCACCACGCCGAACTTCCTGATCCAGGAACAGAGCGCGGGCATGCACTACAACGGCTCCGACCCGTCGTACCTGGTGGACATGGCGCCGGTGCGGGTCGTGGACGGCTGGATCGCCCGGCCGACCGGCCCCGGCCTGGGAGTCGAGGTCGACGAGGCGGCGGTGCGCAGGGCGGCCGAGTCCGGGCACGCGTGGCGCTCGCCGATCTGGCGGCACGACGACGGCAGCTTCGCCGAGTGGTGACAGTGCCTGCCAGCGGCTGCCAGTGACGTGTGCGTCCGCTGTCAGCGCGCCGGGTGAACCTGGTCGTGCCGTCAGGGAGGCGGCACGATCTCCAGGGGAGCCCATCAATGCACGTCACGATCATCGGTGCCGGTCTCGGCGGTCTCACGCTCGCCCGTGTGCTGCACGTCAACGGCATCCCGTCCACCGTCTACGAGGCGGAGGAGTCGCCCGCGGCACGGACGCAGGGCGGCATGCTCGACATCCACGACTACAACGGCCAGATCGCCGTCGAGGCGGCCGGGTTGATGGACGAGTTCCAGAGCCTTGTCCTTCCGGGCCGTCAAGCCATCCGCGTGCTGGAATCCGACGGCACGGTTCTGCACGAGCAGGGCGACGACGGCACGGGCGGCCGTCCCGAGGTGCAGCGCGCCGACCTGCGGCAGATGCTGCTCGACTCGCTCCCGGAAGGCACGGTCCGGTGGGGCCGCAAGGTGATCGGCGTCCACGGCAGGACGGTGACGTTCGAAGACGGCAGCACCGTCGACGCCGACGTGCTGGTCGGCGCTGACGGCGCGTGGTCGCGGGTGCGGGCGTTGGTCACGGACGCCAAGCCGGAGTACACCGGCATGTCGTTCGTCGAGACCTACCTCTACGACGCCGAAACGCGGCACCCGGAGATCGCGAAGGTGGTCGGTGGCGGGTCGATGTTCGCCCCCGGCCAGGGCAAGGGGATCTTCGCTCACCGGGAGGCCGGCGACACGCTGCACGCGTACGTGGAGTTCAACCGGCCGCTGGACTGGTTCGACGACCTCGGCAAGATCGTCGGTGAGTTCGAGGGCTGGGCACCCGAGCTCACCGCGTTGATCACCGAGTCCGACACCGAACCGGTGTTCCGCCCGCACTACGCCCTGCCCACCGGGCACCGCTGGGAACGGGTGCCGCGGGTGACCCTGGTCGGCGACGCCGCGCACCTCATGCCGCCCAACGGCGAGGGCGCCAACCTCGCCATGCTGGACGCCGCCGAACTCGGCCAGGCGCTCGCCACGAAGGACGTGGAGACCGCGCTCGCCGAGTACGAGGAGGCGATGTTCGTGCGCGCCGCCCACACCGCGGAGGACTCCGAGGAGATGATCCAGAGCCTGTTCGGCGACGAGCCCCCGCAGAAGCTGCTCGACCTCCTCATCGACGCCTAGCATCGGACCATGATCCAAGAGGATGGTGACCTGGACGGCCTGGTGCGCAAACGGATCCGCGCGCTCCGGGTCGCCCAGGGCTGGTCGCTGGACGAGCTCGCGACCCGCGCCAGGCTCAGTCCGTCGTCGCTCAGCCGCATCGAGAACGGCCAGCGCCGCCTCGCCCTCGACCAGCTCGTCACGCTCGCCCGCGCCCTCGACACGACGCTCGACCAGCTGGTCGAGACCGACACCGACGACGTGATCGTCAGTCCGATGCTCGACGGCGCGCACGGCAACATGCGCTGGCCGATCAAGGCGGAGCCGGGCATGACCGTCATGCGCCAGCGGATGACCACCCCGCCGCCCGACAACCCCGCCTCGCTGCGCGCGCACTCCGGCCGCGAATGGCTGGTGGTGCTGTCGGGCACGGCGGTGTTGCTGCTGGGCAACCGGAGGTTCCGGGTGGAGACGAACCAGGCCGCCGAGTTCCCCACGATGCTGCCGCACGCGATCGGCACAGCGGGTGGTCCGTGCGAGATCCTCGGGATCTTCGACCGGGAGGCGCGGCGCGGCCACAACGCCGACAAGAAGGCGTGATCTTGCGCGGTCGGCACCGGACGGGCCGACCTTCTTGCGTCTTGCGCAAGCTGCCGTGCATCTAGCGCAGGGCGGACCTACGTTGGCCGCATGAGCGACGAACGACATGGCCACGGAGCCGACCACGGCCACGAGCACGGGCATGGCCACGGGCACGGGCACGGGCATGGCCACGGGCACGGGCACGGGGCCGGGCATGGGCACGATGACGACCAGGCCGAGATCCTGGACCTCGACGCCGAACTCCTCGCCACCCACACCGCCGACATCATCGACTGGCTGCCCACCTCGAACCCCCGCCACATCGTCGACCTGGGCAGCGGCACGGGCGCGGGCACGTTCGCCCTCCTGGCCCGTTACCCGGAAGCCCACATCACCGCGGTCGACTCCTCACTGGACCACCTCCGGCGACTGCGCGAGAAAGCCGGCGAACGAGGCCTGGCCGACCGAGTCCACACGGTCCTGGCCGATCTCGACTCCGACTGGCCGGACCTCGGCACCCCGGATCTGATCTGGGCGTCGGCCTCCCTGCACCACATGGCCGACCCGGGCCACACCCTCGGCCAACTCCACAAGACCCTCGCCCCCGCGGGCCTGCTGGCCGTCGTCGAGCTCGCCGGCATGCCGCAGTTCTTCCCCGAGCAGGCCCCGGACGCCCATGACGAACGCCTGCCCCACCGAGGCGCGGACTGGGGTCCGAAGCTGACCGAGGCCGGGTTCACCGTCGAAGGCGAACGCACGATCACCGTCCACATCGAACGGTCCGAAGCCGTGGAACGCTACGCCCACATCGTTCTGCGCAGGCAGTTCGGCCCCGCGGCGGCCGATGAAGCAGTGCGTCGCGACGACCTTTCCCTGCGCACCGAACGCACCGTGTGGGCGGCGAGGAAGTGACCTAACGCGACGCTGTGACGAGCGCCGTTCGCAGCAGGTCGAGAGCGGCCGCCCGTGCTCCGGTCAGCGACGGAGACGCCACGGACGCCGCGACAACGTCGACCTGACGCGGCAACCGCGAACACTCGGCCTTGATCGCGCCGAGCAACGACGGCCCCCAGGATCCGCCGATCACGACGACCTCGGGATCGGCCAGCGTCACCAACGCCATGACGACACCCCCGATGGCCCGCGCGAGCACGACGGGATCCGCGGTCCGCAGCCGTGCCACGTCGATCGCGGTCGTCCCCGGACGGCGCAACCCGAGTTCGCCGAACACCTCGATGAACGGCGTCGCGCCGGACGGCCCGGCCGTGATCAGGTGCGAGATCTCACCGGCCAGTCCCGAGTGCCCGCGCCGGACCTCGCCGTCGGAGACGACCGCACAACCCAGACCCTCGCCCAAAAAGAGATAGGCGAAGTCCGCGACGCCCAGCGCGGCGTGTTCGGCCTGCGCCGCCCAGTTCACGTCGTTGTCCACCACGACCGGTCCGTGCAGCAACGGCCCGAGCGCCGCGACGGGATCGAGTTCTCCCACCAGGAACGGCGAGTCGGGCAGCTGCACGAGCCTGCCGGTGCGCCGGTCGACGGGATCGGCCGCGCTCACCGTGCACAGTCGGACGTTGTGCGCCGCAACGGTTTCCGCCGCGACCGACGGCAGTGCGGCGGCCACTTCGGCCGGGTCGGCGATCGGGTGGTGGGTGCGGCCGACGACGTCCCCGTAGGCGTCGACGCACTCGGCCGTCACGCCGTCCGGCGCGATCGTCATGACCAGGGCGACGCCGATGTCCTCGGCCAGGCTGTAGAACGAACCGACCCGGCCCTTGCCGCGGCCGCCCGGCGTGCGTTCGCCGGTGTCCGCGACCAGGCCCTGGTCCACGAGGCGGCGGACGCTCTCGCTCACCGTCGGCTTCGACAGCCCGGTCTCCACCGCCAGTTCCGCCCGCGTGAGCTTGCGTGCGGACATCAACGACCGCAGCACGTGCTCGTCCGAGATCGAGCGCAGCAACTCCTGGGACGGCCTGGTCACGCGCAGCACTCTAGTTAGGGGTCTTGCCTACAACGGTCCGACACGCCTATGGTTCTAAGTTAGGAGGCCTTACTGGAAGGAGTCACAAGTGCTGCCGAACTGGGAGACAACCCCCGCTGACCTGCCGAAAGCCATCCGGGAGGTGAAAAAGGCGATCCGGGCGAACATCGAGGCGTCGGGACGCAGCGTCGAGGAGGTGTTCGCGGTCGTCGAGCGGCAGATCCGGCGCGAGGTCGACGACGTCAAAGCCGGTCAGGCCTGGCCGGTGATCGACTACGCCGACATCGAGGCCGGCACCGCGTCGCCCGACCTCGTGAAACGCCGGGGATGCCTCGTCGTGCGGAACCACTTCGACCGCGAGCAGGCGCTGGCCTGGGACAAGTCCATCGTGGACTACGTCGAGGGCAACGACTTCTTCGAGAACTACCGCGGCCCCGGCGACGACTTCTTCGGCAGTGTCGGCTCGAAGCCCGAGATCTACCCGATCTACTGGTCCGAAGCGCAGACTCAAGCCAGGCAACACAAGCGCATGGCGACGGTCCAGCAGTTCCTGAACGGCCTGTGGCACCACGAAGGCTGGTTCGACCCGGCGAAGGACGTCGGCTACCCGGACCGCATCCGCCGCCGCCCGCCCGGCGCGAACTCCAACGGCCTGGGCACCCACCTCGACCCCGGCACGCTCGACCTGTGGATGACGCGCGAGTACCAGCAGGCGTTCCGGCACCTGTTCAACGGCACGCCCGAGCAGTACGACCCGTGGGACGCCGCCCACCGCACCACCGGCCCGCAGTACCCCGGAACGACGATGTGCTCGGTGTTCCGCACCTTCCAGGGCTGGACCGCGCTCTCCGACATGGACCACGACCAGGGCGTCCTGCACACCGTCCCGATCCCCGGCGCCATGGCGTACCTGATGCTGCGCCCGCTGCTCGACGACGTCCCGGACGACGACATGTGCGGCGTCACGGTCAACCAGGTCTTCCCGGTCGACCCGAAGTACCACGAGCTCCTGATCGAGGCCCTGAGCGGCATCCCGGACGTCCGGGCGGGCGACTCGGTCTGGTGGCACTGCGACATGATCCACAGCGTCGCGCCCGTCACCGATCAACAGGGCTGGGGCAACGTCATGTACATCCCGGCCGCGCCCTCATGCCCCCGGAACGACCGCTACGCCGAGGAGATCCAGCACGCCCGCGCAACGGGTTCGAGCCCGAGCGACTTCCCGGAAGAGCACTACGAACGCACCTGGCCGAACCGCTCACGCCCCGAATAGCACCCGGAACACCGCGCCCTCACCAGGCGCGGTGTCCAGCTCGATCCGCCACCCGTGCGCCGCGACCAGCGCCGCCACGATCGACAGCCCCAGCCCACTCCCGCCGGGTCCACGCGCGGGATCCACGCGGTAGAACCGTTCGAACACCCGCGAAGCCTGCTCCGCGGTCACCCCAGGCCCGTGATCAGCCACTTCGATCGCCTCTGCGGTCAGCCGGACCTCGATCGGCGACTCGGCCGGCGTGTGGATCAACGCGTTGTCCAGCAGGTTCGTCAGCACCTGCCGCACCCGCGCCTCGTCCGCCTCGGCCAGTACCGGCCCTGTCGGCAGGGCCAACGAGACGAGACGTCTCGTCTCGCGATCCCGAGCCTCGACCACGGCATCGGTCACCAGAACCACCAGGTCCACAGTGGACAACGTCAGCGGTTGCTCCGAGTCCAGCCGCGCCAACTGCAGCAGATCCTCGACCAGCAAACCCATCCGCGAGGCCTGGTCCTCGATCCGCTTCAACACCGCCGAAGCATCCGAAGCCGCGCCCTGCCGGTAAAGCTCGGCATACCCTCGAATCGACGTCAACGGCGTCCGCAACTCGTGCGACGCGTCCGCGACGAACTGCCGCATCCGGTTCTCCGAACTCACCCGCACCGCGAACGCCTGCTCGATCTGCCCCAGCATCGTGTTCAACGCGGCCGCCAGCCGCCCGACCTCCGAACCGGGCCGCCGCACCGGCACCCGCCGCGACAGATCACCGGCCGCGATCTCCCCGGCGACCTGCTCGACCTCCTCCAACGCCCGCGTCGAAGCCCTGACCAGCGCATACCCGGCCATCCCGACGAGGATCAACGCCCCGAGGCTGATCAGCAGGAACGCCAGCCGCAGATCGTCGACGGCCCGTTCGACCTCCGACTGGTCGGTCACCACGACCAGTTCGGCACCGTCGAGCTGCCGCATCACCAGCCGATGCGAGCCCACCGTGACGTGCTCGCCCGGCGTCAACGTCCCGTACGCCGGCAGCCCTTCGAAGGACGTCCCGGACAGCACCCCGTCCGCGTCGCGCAGGATCATGTTGTCGCGCATCGGAAACGGCCGCGGCGCCGACGCGACCCGGTCCAGCCGCGCGTCGAGCTGGCCGAGCAGATAGCGCTCCATCACCTGCGACCCGATCAGCCACGTGCCGAACAGGCCCGCGGCCACCAGGGCGACGAGCACGACCACCAGCCGCACGCGCAACGTCATCGAATCATGTATCCCAGACCTCGAACCGTGTGAATCAGCCGAGGCTCGGAAGCGTCCACCTTGCGCCGCAGGTACGAGATGTACGACTCGACCACCCCGACGTCGCCGTCGAAGTCGTGCGACCACACCTGGTCCAGGATCTGCGCCTTCGACAGCACCCGCCCGCTGTTGCGCATCAGGTAGTGCAGCAACCGGAATTCCGTCGGCGACAGCTCCACGACCCGCGAACCACGCCTGACCACATGACTCTCCACGTCCAGCGAGAGATCCCCGCAGGTCAGTTGCTCGCTCTCGCCGCCGGGCCGGGTGCGGCGCAGCACGGCCGTCACCCGCGCGATGACCTCCTCCAGACTGAACGGCTTGGTGATGTACCCGTCACCGCCGATCGTGAGGCCCGTGATGCGGTCCTCCGTGCTGTCCCGCGCGGTCAGGTACAGCACCGGCACCCGCACGCCACCGGAACGCAGCCGCCGCACCACCTCGAACCCGTCCCGGTCGGGCAGCATCACGTCGAGCAGCACCAGGTCGGGAACATCGGTTCGTGCGGCGGTCAACGCCTCGGAGCCGGTCGCCGCGCTCGACACGGTGAACCCCGCGAACCGCAGGCTGGCGCACAGCAGCTCACGGATGCTGGGTTCGTCCTCGACGACGAGCAACCGGCCCCGTTCCACGCGTGAATCCTGCATCACCCGGTGGTCGGCCGCTGGGTGATGGTCTGCCCGCTCACGGTGCCGTCGGAACCCGCCTGACCCTGCACGACGACCTGCTGACCGGCCTTGAGATCAGCGAGCTTGCCCTCCGAGGTGACCTCCACCTTCGTGGTGTCCGAAGTGGACACCTTCACGATCTGGCCGTTCTGCGTCTTCACGTAGACGGTCGTGCCCTCGACGTGGTCGATCGTGCCGGCGGTGCCGCGCCCTCCGAACTGGCCGCCGCCCTGCCGGTTCGTCCCGGACGGGGGAGTACCGCCGTTGCCACCGGGGAACTGCCGCCCGGCGGCGTTCTGCCGGGTCGGCGTCTCGCTGGCACCGAAGGACTTCTGCACGAACACCCCGCCGACGAACGCCACGATGGCGAGCACCGCGACCCCGAGGATCACCGTCGTCTTGCCGAAACCGGTCTTGCGTTCCTTCAGCTCGGCCGAGATGTCGTTCTCGAGCGGCTGATCGAGTGGGTTGGTCACGTCGTGAACTCCTTATTCATGCCTGAGGGCTTCGATGGGGCGGAGCTTCGCCGCCCGTGAAGCCGGGTAACTGCCGAAGAAGAGGCCGATCAACGCCGACACCGCGAACGCGAGCAGCACCGACGACGGCACGAGCACGGGCTGGATCCCCGCGATGGTGAACTGGCTGCCGATCATCCCCGCCGCCACGCCCAGCGCCCCGCCGAACAGGCTCAGCAGCGTCGCCTCGATCAGGAACTGCCCGAGGATCGAGGACCGCGGCGCGCCAACGGCTTTGCGGATGCCGATCTCGCGGATCCGCTCGGTGACGGTGACCAGCATGATGTTCGTGATGCCGATTCCACCCACCAGCAACGAGATCGCGGCCACCGACGCCAGGAGCACGGTGAACGTCTCCGTCGTCGCGGTCCGCGCGGTCAGCAGCTGGTCCTGGCTCAGGATCCGGTAGTCGGCGGTCTCGGTGATCTTGTGCCGGCCGTTGAGGATCGTCGTCACCTGGGCCTGCGCGTTCGGCAGCGCGTCGGCCGACTGCGCCTGCACCACGATCTGCGTGAGACTTCCGTAGCCGGTCAGCGCGTTCTGCGTGGTCGACAACGGCGCCACGGCCATGTCGTCGGCGTCCTGCAACCCGCTGGAACCCTTGGCCGCCAGCACTCCCACGACCGTGAACGGGATGTTGTTGACCAGCATGGACTTCCCGACCGGGTCGGTGCCGGGGAACAGCTCGGTGGCCACCGTCGCGCCGATTACGACGACCTTGCGCGCCTGCTGGACGTCGTTGTCGGAGAACAGGTTCCCTTGCGCGACCGAGCTGTTCGTGGTGTCGAAGTAGCGCGGGTCGGAGCCGATGAACTGCCCGATGTCGTGCGTCGTGTCCCCGTAACCCGCGGTCGCCTGCGCACTCACCACCGGCGACGCGTACTTGACGTCGGGGGAGTCCTGGCCCACCAACGCCGCCGCGTCCGCCGTGGTCAGCGGCTTGGCCGTGCTGCCGGGCTGGGCGCGCTGCGGGCTGATCGTCAGGATGTTCGTGCCGAGCCCGGCGATGCTCTGCTGCACCGCGCTCGACGCGCCGTTGCCGACCGCGATCAGCAGGATCACCGACGCGACACCGATCAGGATGCCCAGCGTGGTGAGCCCCGACCGCATCTTGTTCGCGGTCAACCCTCTCACCGCGAACGCGGCGATCTCGAAGATCCTCACACCAGCACCCCCGCGACCTTCCCGTCGACCACGCGGACCGTGCGCATGGCGTGGGACGCGACCTCGTCCTCGTGCGTGATCAGCACGACGGTGCGCCCGCTCGCGTTGAGCCGGTCGAGGATGCCGAGCACCTCCCGGCTCGACTCGGTGTCGAGGTTGCCGGTCGGCTCGTCGGCCAGCACGATCGCGGGCGACGTCACCAGCGCCCGCGCGATCGCCACACGTTGTTGCTGGCCACCGGAAAGCTCGTTGGGCCGGTGATGCGTGCGGTCTTTCAGGCCAACGAGATCAAGCGCCGCCAGCGCCCGTTCGCGGCGTTGGGCACGCCGAACTCCCGCGTACACCAGCGGGAGCTCGACGTTCGCGAGTGCCGTGGTCCGCGGCACCAGGTTGAAGGACTGGAAGACGAACCCGATCTTCCTGTTGCGCAGCAACGAGAGCTGTTCCTCGTCGAACTCGCCCGTGTCGATGCCGTCCATCAGGTACTGGCCGGACGTCGCGATGTCGAGGCAGCCGAGGATGTTGAGCAGCGTCGACTTGCCGGAGCCCGACGCGCCCATGATCGCGATGTACTCGCCCTTCTGGACGGTGAGGTCGAGGCCCCGCAACGCATGCACGGCCGTGTCACCGCCGCCGTACGTCTTGCGGAGGTCGCGGACCTCGATGACCGGGCTCATCGACCGGTCCCGGTGAGCCCGCCGCTGTTGCGCTGCCCGCCACCGGTGCCGGGGAACTGCCCGGTGCCCGGCTGCTGCTGCCGGTTGGTGCTGTTCGACGTGCTCACCTGCGGCAGCACCACCTCCTCACCGGCGGTCAACCCCGACTTGATCTCCACGTACTGGTCACCGCGCACCCCGACCTCGACCGTCTTGCGCGACTCGACGCCGTTCTCCACGACCTGCACCGAACTCGCGCCGCTGACGGTCTGCACGGCCGCCGCGGGCACGGCGAGGACACCTTGCGCGGACGCGACGGTGATCTCGACGCTCGCCGACTGACCAGGCTTGAGCTCGGCCGGCGGCTGAGTCAACGCGAGGCTCACGCCGTACTGCACGACGTTGTTCGCGGTCGTGGGCGTGAGGTCCACGGTGGTGACCTTGGCCTGCACCGGCGTTCCGGCCATCGCGTTGACCGTCACGGTCGCCGCCTGGTCGGCCTTGAGCTTGCTGACGTCGGACTCGGAGACGTTCGCCTTCACCACGAGGTTCTTCAGGTCGGTGACGACGACGAACCCGGACGCCGTCGTGGTGGCGCTGGTCGTGCTGGAAGTGGAGCTGCTGCTGGAAGTGCTGCCACTACCGACCTTCTGCCCGACCGCACCGGTCACCGACGTGATCGTGCCGTCCCCGGGAGCCGTCAGCACGGTCGCGGCGAGGTTGTCCTTGGCCTGCTGGAGCGCGAGCTGCGTCTGCCGGTACGCGGTGAGCAGCGCGTTCGTGCCCGTGCCCTTCTCCAGGGCCGCGTTCAGGTTGCCCTGCGCGATGTCCACCTGCAGCTGCGCCTGCGTCGGGTCGAGCTTCGCGAGCTGCTGGCCCTTCGTGACCGCGTCACCGACCTTGACGTTGACCTCGGTGACCGTGCCGCTCGCCCCGAACGACGCGACGGCGCTGAACGAGCTCTGCACCGTCCCCGAAGCCGTCACCACCTCGCTGACGTCCCGGTTCGCGGCGGCGGCCGTGCGAGCGGTCGTGGTGGACTGGGCATTGCCGGAGGAACCGAAGAACACCAGGTAGCCGGCCACACCGGCCCCGAGGAGCACCACCACCAGCAGTCCGTTGATCAACAAGGATCTGCGACGTCGAGTCATGGCTCGGGATCGTCGTCCGGCAAGCTGTGTCAGGGCTGCGAGTTTCCTGGCAACGAGCTGAAGATCAGCCCGACCGTTTTCACCCGAATGAGCCCCTTGTTGCTTTTCGAGCAAGCCCTACGGTCGATCTATGGCCACGAGTACTCCCTCCACCGCATACAGCCGGGATCTGGGCGACGAACTGCGCAAAGTCCGCGAGACGTCGTCCGAACTCACGGGCGCCGCACTGGCCGTCCGCCTGGGCTGGGATCCCAGCAAGGTCTCCACCCTGGAGAACGGCAAGTACCGCCCCAGCGAGATCGACCTGGTGCAGTACCTCTCCATGCTGGGCAAGGACATCGACTTCTTCGAGGACTTCAAACGCCGCTTCCGCTACGCGTTCGAGGAGTACATCGTCCAGGTCTCGGACAACCTCCGCACCCTCGCGATGGCGGAGGCGACCGCCATCACGATCACCAGCTACGACTCGCAGGCGATACCGGGCCTGTCGCAAACTCCGGAGTACGCCGACAGCCTCTACCGGATGGGCGGGTACATCGTGGAGGAGCGGATCCCCACGGTGGTCAAGTTCCGGATGGACCGCCAGGTGATCCTGAACCGGCACGATCGTCCGGATTGCTTGTTCTACATCCATGAGCATGCGTTGCAGACACAGGTCGGCGATGTGCAGACCATGGAAGATCAGTACGCCAAGCTGCTGTTCGGCGCGCCCAGGATCCGGATCGTACCGGCGACGGCACGGTTGGTGGCCACCAGCTGTGTGCTGTGGGAGTACGACAAGGCGATGCCCGTGGCGTTCACCTCGACCGACTTGGCGAAGGTGTTCGTGCAGGATCCGGGCGCCATCGCCCGGACGCGCCTGCTGTTCGATCGCTTGGCCGAGGTTGCCTTGGATGAGGAACAATCGCGGAGGGTGCTGGCGGACTACGTCGGCCGACCGCGAGAGGAACTCAATGAGCGAGGCCCGCGCTTGGCGTAAGAGCAGCTACAGCGGTGCGACCGAGGACGACAACTGCGTCGAGGTGTCGGTCGCCGCTGATGCTCTGGTTCGTGACTCGAAGAATCCGGCCGGGGGCGTTCTGACCTTCGGCGCCACTGCCTGGGCGAACTTCGTCCAGAGGGTGCCAGTTAGTTGACACCTGCTCTGTTCGGCGGCACAGCCTGCTAGGACGATCACATGAACCTCGTGTGGGCCCTGATCGGCGTGGGCGTGGCGTTGGCCGTAGCGGCAGGCGCATGGCTCCGGCTCCGGCGTCGTTCGCACAGGACGCGCCGCGTCTACTCGCGTCCGGACAAGCACTCAGGTCTGATCGGTGGTGTTCCAGAGGAGTCGTCGTACCGGCTACAGCCCGCCTACCGGTTCGACGACGACACGGACTACCTCGACGACACGGACTACGACGACGACCAGTGGGTCGGCGTGTCCGCGCCGCCGGTGGTCGGCGGGGAAGAGTCCTCTAGGTCCGGCTTCACGGTCGCCGCTCAGCTGGGGCGTTGGCTCTCGGAGGACGTCCCGCTCGGCGGCAGGAAGTCCCCGCTGCCCCGGGACGGCCTGTTCGTTCGCCGCAACAACGCGTTCGGCACCAGGGCGGTGCTCGGCATCAAGGACCTGATCGACGAGGGGGTCCTGATCGACCAGGCGCAGATCAGGTTCGACGACTTCATCGCCTCGGACCCGTCCGGCATCCCGTTGCCACAGCCCGGCCACGCGCTCGCGGTGAGCAGCGGCACCTGTCCCGCCCAGACAGGTCTGCGCGCCAACGAGAACACCACCCACTTCGTCGAGATCGCGTTGCGGGCGGGGGAGGCGGGCGGGGCCGCCGCGCAGTCCGTGCCGGTGAACTTCGTGTTCGTCGTGGACACCAGCGGTTCCATGGCCGGTGGGAAGATCGAGACGGTCAGGACCGCGATCCTCGAGCTCTACACCCAGCTGCGCGACACTGACGTCCTCGGCATCGTCGCGTTCGACACCACGGCCAGGACGTTGCTCAAGGCCACGCCGAAAGCGTCGCTCGAGCAGGAGATGCTGGACGCCATCGTCGCGGCCCTGCGCGCGGACGGCGGCACCGACATCAACCTGGGCGTCCTGTACGGCATCGACGAGCTCTCCCGGCACGCCCGGCCGGATGTCGTGAACTGCGTCTACCTGTTCTCGGACGGGGAGCCGAGCTCAGGCGAACGCGACTGGATCGCCATCCGCCGCAACATCGCCGCCAAAGCGCGGGGCGAACTGACGCTGTCGTGCTTCGGGTTCGGCCGTGACGCCCGCATGCGCGAGTTGGAGGCACTGGCGGGCACGACCGGTGGGTTCTGCACGCTCGTCACCGATCCCGAGGACGTGCGGGTCACCCTCGCCGAGGACCTCGCGCGGCGCGAACACCTCGCCGCGCTGAACATCCAGCTCCAGATCAGCCTCGACTCGACCGTCACCGCCTGGCACCTGTACGGCCACGACCTCATCACCGACGCCCCGACGCGTGCCCGCGTGGAGCGAGACGTCGCCGCGGTTCGCGAGCGCGCACGGGAGGAGTTCGGCGTCGAGTCGCTGCCGGATCTCGTCACCCAGGACGAGGGCATCCGGATCTTCGCCCCGGACCTCGCCCACGGCGAGACCTACTGGGTGGTCCTGGAGGTGCAGGCCCCGGCCGACGCGGACTTCGGTACCGCGACCGTGCAGCACGTGGACGTGGTCGCCGGCGAGAACCGCCGGCAGACGCTGCAGCTCGGCGCCGACAGCACGATCGCCCCGGAAACCGTCTTCGCGCACGCCGTGGGCCTGTGGACGAGCGAGATCACCTTCTACGCGCTCGACGACCTCTACCAGAACGACCGGGAGACGGCGAACTCCCGGCTCTCCGAGCACGTCGAGACGTTGCGCCAGGCCCACGCGCACACCCCGGCACCGCAGTTCCGCGACGACCAGGTGACGTTCCGCAAGCTGATGAGCCTGACGGCGAACCTGGGCACGGTCCGGGCGTTCTCCGACACCGGTGACGCCGTCGCCGTGCACGCGCTGAACGCGTTCGGTCAGAGCAGGTCGGGCTTCGCGCGCAACCGGTTCGGCTAGCCGGGAAAAATTTCCCGAACTCCCTTGAACCGTTGTCCGTCTCGCTACGTGTTCCCGCCGTACAACGGGAACGAGGGGGATGGCCATGGCTGACGAGAAGACGGTGTTGATCGGCCGCTGCGGCCCGACGGTGATGCTGCCGAAGCAGGGCAGCAAGATCGTTCCGCTGCGCAGGTCCACCCCACTGCGGGTGGACGTGGCGGGTGGCGGCCCGGTCGGCCTCGCGTTCGCGTGCACCATCAAGTCGCTGCTGGGCGACCAGGTCGCGGTCCGCGTCCACGACCGCCGCTGGATGCGCCAGGGCGACCGCGTCGTGTGGCGCGGCCAGGCCGAGGGCAACAACCGGCGCGAGCAGGTCGTGACGCTGCAGAGCAACGTCTGGGCCGCCCTGCCGTCCGCCGTGCAGCAGCGCCTGTTCATGCCCGGCAAGTTCTCGGAGATGTGGCCGCTCGGCCCGGACTCGCCGGCGTCCAAGGGCCGTCCGCGCAACATCAAGATCCGCTGGATCGAGGACTGCCTGCTCGACATGGCGCAGGACGTCTACGGCATCGAGGTGGTCCCCGCCGCCTACACCGCGCCCACGAAGTTCGACGGCCTGCACGTCCTGGCCATCGCGGACGGAGCCCGTTCCGCCACCCGCGACGCGTTCTCGGCGCAGTTCGGCACCCCGAGCCGCGAACTGTTCTCAGTGGACGGTTCCCCGCTCGACGAGCGCGTCCTGGGCATCCGAGTCACCGCCAAGGCACCCGACGAGCACACCGTCCCGCTCACCGTGGCGCAGAACAGGTTCCTCTTCAACTCGATGGGCGGCGGCTTCATCAACATGCGCCTGACCGCGGAAGAAGCCTCCGAGATCGTCGCACTGGGCGAGAGCGGCCCGGTCTCGTGCATCGGCAAGTTCGGCTGCTCCATGCGCCCTTCCGCTGGTGGCCGTTTCGTCTGCGACCGCCACCGCGCCGTCTTCAAGCCGTCCGTCGACAAGCTTTCCTACCTGTGGCCCCGAATCCTCGACGGCCTGCGCTTCTTCGGCGTCGGCGTCGCGGACGTGGTCGGCATCAACTCGTTCACCCTCGGCATGCAGCAGATGTCGAAGTTCACCGCCCAACTGGCACCGAACACGTTCGGCTTCCTGCTCGGCGACGCCGCGAACTCCCTGCACTTCTGGCCGGGCCGCGGCCTCAACACGGGTCTGAAGAGCGCCCTCTCGCTGGCCGTGAACCTGCAGAAGCGCTGGCGCGGCAAGGCTTTCCGCGCCGCCGACTTCGCCCAGCACGAGGGCATCATGCAGCAGCTCCAGTACCGCGAGAAGTCCCGCGCCTGGACCACCATGCTCATGCCGAACTCCGAAGGCACCCCGCGCGGCATCGAAGACCGCATCCGCGAGGGCCTCCAGGGCCCCTACGACCGCGCCGCCCTCGTGAAGACGCTGTTCGAGCGTGTCCTCGACATCAAGAAGCGCATGGGCGATCGCATGGGCCCGCTCGCCACCGACGAGTGGTACTACGGCCGCGTCAACGCCCTCGACACCCGCACGCTGAAGGTCATGGTGGAGTCCGGCGCGTGGATCACCCGCGAGATCGGCGGCGAGGAGGTCGAGATCCCGTCAGTCGAGGCTGCGGTCACCGAACCCGCCCGGCGCCTCTCACTGGTCAGTTAGTGGTCATGTAGTGGACATGGTTTGGGCCGAAAGAGTGACGTCCTAAGTCATCCGTAGCAAGTCGCTGCAACGCGACGATGATCTGGCATGGCTCAAGCTTCGAACTTCGAGATGACGTTCCGGCAGGTGCGGGAGCTCGTCAAAACCGGCGCCAAAGGCGAGGAACTGCTGGGCGCGGTAGACAAGCTGCTGGGCGCCGTGCTGCTGCTGTCACCAGTGATGCTTGGGCCGACCGCTCTGCCCGCGCTAGGGCTAATCGGCGCGAAGAACGAGATCATCAAGCTCGCCGGCGGTGCCGTCAAGAAGATCGCCGAAAGCTCGAAGGCGAGCTTCGTGGACCGCGGCCGCCACATCGTGGCGGCCCACTGCCTGCTGACGTACACAGCCTTCTTCGAGGCGCTGCAGGACAGTCTGCCTGATTTCGTCAAAGCCATCGATCTCAGCGGTCCGGAGCAACGCAGGATCTCCGAGCGGGCCGCAGCGAAGATCGGGGCTCTCGCCGCCGCTCCGGCCAAGCCGCTGGAGTCTGACGGGATCGACCTCTCACAGGTGCCCGTCCCGTTGCCCCATCCGGTCCTCACCAGGCAGCAGGAAGGAGAGAACCGCAAGAACCTTTACGAGAACATGGCTCGGCAGCTGACCAAGTTCGTGTGCGGACTGGCTGTCTGGGAGCGACTCGGCGAGCCACAACGGGATGAGATCAGTACCCGGCTCCGGGATCTGCCAGCGAAGGCTGTTGAGGTCTACGAACTGCAGTACCTGGCCTTCGCGGCTGAAGTGCCGGAGTACTTCATCTGGTCGGAACTCCGCGAGCACGGCCGCACGCAACAGCTCACCGTCAGCGTGCGCGAGAAGCTCGACCGGATCGACTCCGCAACCCGCTCACTTGACCTGGGCCTAGCCAACCTGGCCAACGCGATCAGCGTGATCGCCCACGCGCGGGTCATGGAGAACCCAGCCCTCGAAGTGTCAGATGCACTGAACCGGACCTATGCGGGCTGGATCGCAGAACCGGTGATCGACGACCGTTACGACCGTCGCGACGACGCCCCCGCTCTGCAGTATCCGAGGAAACGGGACATCTTCGTGCCGCAGGCGTACAAGGTGTTGCGGCACATGGATACCAGAAAGCCTCTCGAAGACGAACGCATGTGGGCAGGCATCGACAGCAAGGATGATCTCGGTGCCTTCGTCGTCACCTACCTCCAATCGGTGTACAGCACCGAGTCTCCCTTGGTCATCCTCGGTCAACCGGGCTCGGGCAAGTCGTTGTTCACGGAGCTCCTTGCGGCCACGTTGCGGCCACCGATCTTCAACGCGGTCCGGGTGAAACTGCGGGACATCGACGCTGAATCCGAGCTGCAGACCCAGATTGAGCAACAGATCCGGAAAGACACCGGCCTGGACGTGCACTGGCCGACGTACGCCAAGGCGTTCCCGGACAGTCCGCCGGTGATCATTCTCGACGGCTACGACGAGCTACTTCAGTCGAGCGGCAAGGTCTACAGCGGCTACCTCGACAAGGTTCACCAGTTCCAGCGCCGCGAGGCGAACCAGAAGCGCCCGGTCCGGGTGATCATCACCAGCCGCGTGACGCTGATCGACAAGGCCGTCATGCCTCCAGGCGTCACGGTGCTCAGGCTCCAGGAGTTCGACGAGCCCAGACAACAAGCCTGGATCTCCGTGTGGAACCAGCACAACCAGGTCTACTTCTCGCGGACCAACACCCGGCCATTCCACCCCGGCACCGAGGAGAAGGTCCTTCAGCTGGCGAGGCAGCCGTTGCTCATGCTCATGCTCGCGGTCTACGACTCGAAGGAGAACTCACTTCACCACGGCGAGCGACTGGACCAAACCCGTCTTTATCACAGCCTGCTTTGCCGATTCATGGAACGAGAGCGGCTCAAGGACGAGGAGGGGACGCTCTTCCGCGCGCTGGGTCCCCGTGAGCAGAGTGAGCAGATCGAGCGTGACCTGGAACGTCTCGGGGTTGCCGCAGTCGGCATGTTCAACCGGCAATCCCTGCACATCACGAAGGAACAGCTGAACCGCGACATCGCCTACTTCGATGTCGAGCGCACGGTGCAGACCTCGGCAGGTGGTGCGCAGTTGAGCCAGGCAGAGCTGCTGCTGGGCAGCTTCTTCTTCATCCACGAGTCCCGTACTACGGCGTCCGGGGGTGCGGGGGCGGAGAGCGAGTCCAACTCGACCGCCTTCGAGTTTCTCCACAACACCTTCGGTGAGTTTCTGACGGCCGACTTCATTCTGCGAACCCTGTTGCGGGAGGCGAAAACGGTAGAAAAACTGAGTGGAGATGATGACCTTCGCTCAGCCCTTCAGCAGCGACTTCACGTCATCACCGACAACTGGTTCGCCTGCTTGTGCTATTCCGCCCTGCATTCGCGCCCTGTGATCCTTGAGATGCTTCGCGAATGGGCAGGTCACCGCCTGCGGGACGAGTCGCGCGGTATCGGCAGATTCCTTGATAATCTAAATCTACTGCTTCGGGAGCAGATTCGAAGTATCCTGCGCGGAACCCCGCCGAAATTTCTCGTCGATGTCGACGACAAACGCCCATTTGTTCATCTGTCCGCACTTGGGCACACGGCGATCTACAGTCTCAACCTCATCGTGCTGCGCACTGTGTTGTCTGTGGAGGGCTACGTTTTCGACGAGTCCCTCTTCTCGGTGCCTGATTCAGGATGCCGACCTTGGGATCGTCTTGTTTATCTCTGGCGCTCCTGGTACTCGCTTGAGGCTCTTTCTGGTGTATCGACAATCCTTGAGGCAAAAAGGGTAGACGATGAAATTTGTCTAGCGGGACGCGACATTTTCCAGGCGCCTGTTCGAAATACGCGCTTGGATGATGTGTTCAATGTTGCGGAGGCGTTGGCCGATGACATCACAGCAGGATTGGCTGGGATCTATGTCTATGACAGCTCGTTTGGCAAGCAGGTCGACTTGGATAAGATCGGAAGTCGGCTCTTGCGGGAAGGTATCGATCTCAGCGTTGAGGTTGTGAGTCGAAACGCGGTTGATCCACGTCACGGCAGGGGGGAGAGGAAGGGGGATCCGCGGGTCGATTCGATTTGGGGTTGGAATAGCCCTCGATATAGGAGGGATGACATCAGTTCGCGCGCTTTGTCAAAGGCATTCGATTTGATCTATCGGCCAGACGCCGTGACGATGGGCAATGCGATGGACTCGATGATCGGCCCGAGTGACCTGGACTCTCTTCGCAAGCTCCCTTCGGATGATGCCAATAAAGTGGTGGCAATCAAGAGTCGCATAGAGCCGCGTTGGATCAATGACCTGCTTGTTAAGGTGGCGAATGAGGATTTAGGGTGGATTGCTTCGTGCGACGCTGCCGGTCCAATCTTGAGGGCGACTCGGATCTATCCTTTCACGCGCGGTGCAACTCTGGTCAGAAAAGCGCTCTTGGCTAAGATCAGCTCGGGTTGGGTTGCTGAACCTCAAACCTCGGAACTTGCCGTGAGCATGGCAATCTGCGGTCTTGCTCTGGATGTTGGAGAACTTTTTCGGGCAGGCATTAAAGCCCTGTCTGATCGTGTTCTAGCTGGCGATTGGAAAGTGGCTGAGCTGTCGTTGGCGACACTGATGAGCCTGCTGGAGATGCTGATAGACGGGGATTCGAGCCATCGAATGCAGGCTGCTTTTCTATTTGATGAATTGGCGAGCTTGCTATCTGATGCGGAGTCGAGCTACAGGCCGTCGAATGTTCTTTCTCTAGTTATTCGGTTGGCGCTTTGCGCGGCACCTGACGGCCCCATTGTTGGTTCAATGATGGAAATATTGCGCAGGCCTGGGGCGGCGTACAACACGCTCCTCGAAGATCCGCTGGACGTGATCTTCTTGCTTCGACTCTGTCGAATCTATGAAGATTCCGGTCATGTGCAGAAGATTTTTTCCAGAATCTTTTCTGTGCCTGTGGGTGTCGATTACGTCCGCGCGCCCTCGTTCGGTCGACTCTCCGGGCGCGCTCGTGTCGCCATCTCCGAACAGACCGTCGATGACTTGATGTGGGTGATCAAGAAGGTGAGCGGCTGAAAGGTGGAGGCGTCTTGAGATTGTTACTGGCCAGGTACACCCAGGCGTCTGCGCCCGAATCGAGCCGAACGAGCGCTCTCCGGTAGTCGTCGACCTCGTAGATGTCGGCCGCGGCGAGCTCCGCAGCCGTCACCTCGAGCATGGTCCCGGCAGTCGTGTCCGCTGGGTCTCCTGTGTGCCGGACGATCGGGTGCCGGTCCGTCCCGCTGACCTCGATCACGGCGGGATCGGTGATCGTCACCCAGTCCTGCCGATAGCCGGGCAGCACGTCCTCCTTGCCGACCAACGTCCGCCCGAAGTGCTCGATCTGCACCGATGGCGTCTGCAGCGTCCCGTACGAGAACAGATTCACCACGGCGTCGGCCGGCCCGCCGATCCGCCGCAGTGCGGGGCTCGCGACGTCGGAGTTCCCCACCACGACGGAAGCCCGATCGGCTGGCCGCACCTCTTCCAGGTACCGACGGCAGGCAGCGTGATATCGCTGGTCAAACGCACGTTCGGCTTGCTCCAGCCCGCCGAGCAACTCCGCGTCACGCCGAGTCCCGCGTTCCCGTGCTACCTCGAACGGCGTGTCCACGAAGACGACCTCGTCCCATTCCAGCTCCCGTTGGAGGAAGCTCCCGTCCACCACCAGCACGAGGTCTTCTGGCGCGGTCACCGGTGGCTCGTCCAGGGGAGTGTCCGAACGCAGGTCGATGATCCGCTCTCGATACCGCAGGTCCCCGCCGGGCCCGAGGGGCTCCAGCACCAGCTGCGAGAACGCACCGAAGTCGTAGGCGTCCAGGTAATACCCGTCAGCCGAGTCCCGCCCCTGCCGGTGCCTCACCGCACGCGGGTTGTGGAACCCGTCCATCGTCAGGTGCGCCGCCGAACGCCCACGAGCAACAACGGCAGCCGTCAGCTCCCGAGCCAAAGTCGTCTTGCCCGACGCCGTGATCCCGTCCACCGCCACCCGCACCGGATGCCCCGGAAACCGGCCACACAGGTGATCGGCGATCCGGCCCAGCACGCGCTCCCGTGGAGTGATCATGCGACCAACCCTACAAACTCAGTCCTCGTCGACCTCGCGCCGAGACAACCGCACTTCCTCCACGTCGAGCTTCCGCTGGATCGTGCGCAACACGATGTCGTCGATCGCGGCCTCGTCGCGCAACCGCACCACGGTCGCCCGCTTGTGCGCGATCAACTCCAGCCGCAGCGCCGCGTACTCGACCTCCGACTGCGCCACCTCCTCGTTGCCGGCCTCGCGCGCCCGCACGACCTCCAGGTGGTGTTCGTACTCGGCCAGCACCCGCTTGTAGACGACGTCCGAGACGCCCACCTTGTCGGCCAGCCGCGGGAGCGCCTCGTACGCCTCCTCGGACGCCGTGGACTGGGCGAGCCGCAGCTCCTCGTCCAGCGCCGTGTCTTCGGGTAGCTGCGAGAAACGGATGATCGAGGGCAGCATCACCGCCTGCACGATCAGGGTCAGCACGACGACGCCGGAGGTGATCAGGATGATCTCGTCGCGGAACGGGAACGGCCCGCCACCCACCACCGTCTCGGGCACGGCCAGGGCGGCGGCCAACGACACCGCGCCGCGGAACCCGGCGGCCGACGACACGAGGCGTTGCCTGGCTCCCACGCGCCGCAACCGTTGCTGAGGACGGCGATCCAAAGCACGGATCACGTACGGAGTCGTGTAGCTCCACAACAATCGCGTGCCGGCCACGGTCAGGGAGACGAGACCGATGGCGCCGAACGTCGCGAGGGTCTCCGAACCGTCCAGCGAGCGGATGGCACTGTGCGCCTGGAGTCCGATCAGGACGAACAGGGCGCCGTTCAGCACGAACGTCGCGATGCCCCAGAACGCGTAGCTCACCTGGCGGGTGTCGGCACGCACGATCCGAGGGCCGACCCGCGCCAGGGTCAGGCCGCACGTCACCACGGCGATCACGCCGGAACCGTGCACCGTCTCGGCGGCCAGGAACGCCGCGAACGGCGTCAGGATGCTGACCACGCTCTCGTGCAACGGGCTGTCGAGCCGCTTGCGCACCTGCACCGCGAGCCACGCCACCAGCAACCCGGCCGCCGCACCGCCCGCGTACGACAGCAACAACTGCAGGCCGACGCGTCCGGTGCTGAACTCCTGTTCCCCGATGGTGATGGAGACGGCGATCGCGTAGATCACGAGAGCCGTGCCGTCGTTGATCAACGACTCCGCGCGCAGGATCGTGGTGGTGCGGCGCGGCATGCCCCGCGCGATGGCCGAGACGGCGGTCGCGTCGGTGGGGGCCAGGGCCGCGCCGAGCACCCACGCGGGACCCCAGTCGAGGCCGAGCGCGTGGGCGACGGCCGCGACCGCCGCGGCGGTCGCGAGGACGAGCAGCGTGCTGAGCAGCACGATCGGGCGCAGGTTGCTGCGGATCTCCCGCAACGACGTGTTGAGGCTCTCCCAGTACAGCAACGCCGGCAGGAAGATCAGCAGCATCGCCTCGGGCGGCAGGCTGACCTCTTCCAGGGCGGGCACGAAGCCGAGCACGGCACCGCAGACGACCAGCAGGACCGGGGCGGCGACGCGCAACCGTCCCGACACGACACTGCTCGCCAGGATGCACACGCCCAGCACCACTACGAGTTCGAGACCGAGCATGCGCTAAAAGATAGGCGGCTCAGGCGCTGAGCGCGTCATCCAATTCAGCCAGCAGGCGGCCCTTGGGGCGCGCTCCCACGATCTGACGGATCGGTACGCCGTCGCGGAACAGCAGCATCGTGGGCAGCGACATGACCTGGTAGTCGCGGGCGGTGGCGGTGTTCTCGTCGGCGTTGATCTTGAGCACGGTCAGGTCGTCGCGCTCGCGGTCGATCTCGTCCAGCACGGGGGAGAGCATGTGGCACGGCCCGCACCACTGCGCCCAGAACTCCACCAGAACGGTGCCGGTCCGGGTCTTGTCGGCGAACGTGGCGTCGGTCAGCTGCACTGGATCTCCTCGGGTACGAGACACGGGTCCTGGAAGGCGAGCCTGGCCAGCAGGAACTCCCGGACGGCGCCCAGCCGGTCCAGGCAGGCGTCCACCTCGGCGAGCTTGCGCCGGTAGACCTCCCGCGAGTCCGGGCACGAGTCACCGGACTCGTGACCCGCGCGCAGGCAGGCGACGAACGGCCGGGTGTCCTCCAGGGACAGTCCGACCGCCTGCAGCGACTGGATCTCGCGAACCAGCCGCAGGTCGTGCTCGCCGTACTCGCGGTAGCCGTTGGGCGTGCGCTGCGCTTCGAGGAGCCCTTCGGACTCGTAGAAGCGCAGCGCACGGGTGGTGGTGCCGGCTCGCTTGGCCAGTTCGCCGATCCTCATGAAGGGAACGCTAAACCTTGACGCGCACGTCAAGGCAAGCCTTTCTCAGTCCGCGACCAGGCCGGCCGCCGTCCACTGCCGGCGGATCAGCCACCGGCCCGCGGCGATGCCGGTGCCGCCGTGCTCGGGGTGCAGGAGGTAGACGGGAGCGGTGTTCTCGACGACGGCCAGGTCCCGGCCGGTGGACCAGCGGCAGACGCCGGGGTCCGCGACGAGGACGTGCGGGTTGCCGCCGTTCAGGCCTGCGATGAGGTGGACGCCCTCGGGAGGCACCTCGCGGTCCGGGACGTCGTCCGGCGGCGAGTCGAGCATCGAGAACGGGATGACGATCAGGTCGCCCTGGGCCTGCAGGCCGTCGACGACGGGGATGGTGGACTGTCGCTCGAGGTGGTCGAGCGCGTCGACGCTGGTGCGGTCGACGAGTTCTGCGAGGTTCATGGTGTGTTTCAGGTGCGTCGTAGGAGTTGGGCGTACTGGTCGGCCCGCAACCCGTAGGTCGTGGCCGCCGCGTCGAGCGGGTCGCGTTGCCAGCGGTTGACCCGCAGGCCGTAGCGGCGCCGGGTGCCGTCGCGTTCGACCGAGCCGTTGACGACGAGCAGCAGGTTGACCTGGTCCCACAGGTCGTAGAGACGCAGGTCGAAGCCTGGATTGCCGGGGTCGGGCGCGGTGGCGATCAACGGCGTCGTGGCCTGGTCGACGTAGGTCTCCCAGCCGAGGCGTTCGGCGGCGGCGAAACGCAGCTCCAGACGGCGTTCGGTCATGATCCGGACGACGTCCGGCTCCTCGATCACCCACCTCGGCACGGTGGTGCCGTGCCACGCGTGGGCGTGGGTGCCGTCGGCGAACGTGATGGCCGGGCCGTTGTCGTTGTGCAGCAACGAGTTCGCGTCCACGTGCACTGCCGTCGGCCGGTCGGCCATCACGCAGAATCCTGCGCGCGGCCACCACCACCCGGTCGACCGGGTGAGAGTCACCCACTCGTCGAGCAGTGCCAGGTCAGGCGCGTTGACGTCCGCCAGCCAGTCGGCCTCGTGCTGGCCCGCCCAGCCGATGCCGAGCGAGCCCGGCATCGTGGAGTTGATCGCGGGGATCAGGCTTTCGCGGACGATTCGGCGCAGGTCACCGCCCCGGCGGCTCGGGGCTCCCTGCCAGTCGCCGCGTTGCCGCAGCCGCTGACGCAGGTCCGAGACCAGCGCGGCGATCTGCGCCTCGACGGTCTGCCAGTTGTCGTGATAGCGGAAGATCTCCTTGGCGGGCAACACAGTCGCCGCCTCGGCGGGGGAACGCACCCAGGCGAACTCCGGTGGTGGCCTGCCGGTGGCCGCGTAGAGCCGGACCACGGCCTCTTCGGCCGCCGGACGATCAGCGGGTGCGGTGCTCAGCGCGTGGGCTAACCAGTCTTCGCGGAGCGGGGAACGATCGGTGGAGCGGGCCTCAAGCCCGCTCGGTGCGCTCACAGCGCGAGGGCGCGCACGCCCTTTCGAGTCGTCATGCGGAAGATCGTGACACCAACCCGTCGCGATCCGCAAGCCCGAAAAATATTCCCCCGGTGGCCGGGATTCCCACCCAGTGGCCGCCCCGGCACGACCCCCTTCCGCGCGCACAGAATGCGAGTAAACGACGAGAGGGGGACCGGTGGGCTCACGACTGCACCTGGCCGCCGCGCTCCACGCGACCGGCGAAGAGGCTTTCACCGCAAGGCATTGGGCCGGGCTCGTGCGCGAGGCCGAGCACGGCACGCTCGACTTCGTCACGTTCGGCGACTCGCTCGGCGGGCAGCCGGGACTGGACGCGGTGCTCACCGCCGCGCGCATCGCGCCGCTGACCACGCACGTCGGCCTTGTACCGACGGCGGTGGTGACGCACACCGAACCGTTCCACCTGTCGAAGGCGATCGCGACGCTGGACTACGTGAGCGGGGGACGGGCGGGCGTTCAACTGGCCGTCGCTCCCGATCCCGCTGACGCCAAGCACTTCGGGCGTCGTTCGGTCGGGGCTGAGTCCGAGCTGGGGGAGGAGGCCGCGGACTACGCGGAGGTCCTGCGCCGGTTGTGGGACAGCTGGGAGGACGACGCGGAGATCCGCGACGAGGCCACCGGGCGGTTCATCGACCGGGAGAAGCTGCACCACATCGACTTCGAGGGCCGGTGGTTCAAGGTGCGCGGGCCGTCGATCACGCCACGCCCGCCGCAGGGCCACCCGGTGATCGCGGCCACGCACCCGTTGGGGGGACATCGTGTTCGCCGACGAAGTCTCGGCCACCGACAGGCTCGTGTTCCGAGATGTCGACGTGTCCACCCCGATCGAGCAGCTGATCGAGTGGCACTCCGCCGGATTCGCCGGCTTCCGCCTGCACGGCGATCTCCGGCAGATCACCCGCGAACTCGTGCCGGAACTGCGGCGGCTCGGACTGTTCCGCACCGAGTACGAGCACAGGACGTTGCGCGGCCACCTCGGTCTCGCCCGGCCCGCCAACCAGTTCGCCTAGAAGGAGCGCGAGATGACCAAGCAGATCCACCTCGCCGCGCACTTCCCCGGCGTGAACAACACGACCGTCTGGAGCGATCCTCAGGCGGGCAGCCACATCGAGTTCGAGTCGTTCGTCCACTTGGCACAGACGGCCGAACGGGCGAAGTTCGACTTCTTCTTCCTCGCCGAGGGACTGCGGCTGCGTGAGCAGGGCGGCGAGATCTACGACCTGGACGTCGTCGGCCGGCCGGACACCTTCACCGTGCTCGCCGCGCTGGCCGCCGTCACCGAGAGGCTCGGGCTCGCCGGCACCATCAACTCGACCTTCAACGAACCCTACGAGGTGGCCCGGCAGTTCGCCTCGCTCGACCACCTGTCGGACGGGCGCGCCGCCTGGAACGTCGTGACCTCGTGGGACGCTTTCACCGGCGAGAACTTCCGGCGCGGCGGTTTTCTCGCTCAGGAAGACCGGTACACCCGCGCGGAATCGTTCCTGCGCACGGCGTGGAAGCTGTTCGACACCGGCGTGGGCCGGTTCGAGCACACCGACGAGCACTTCGACATCAGCGGCACGTTCGGCGTTCCCCGTTCGCCGCAAGGTCGTCCGGTGATCCTCCAGGCCGGAGATTCCGAGGAGGGGCGCGAGTTCGCCGCCGCCACCGCCGACGCGATCTTCTCGCGGCACGGCACGCTGGAGGCGGGTCAGAAGTTCTACAGCGACGTGAAAGGCAGGCTGGCCAAGTACGGCCGCACGCACGACCAGCTCGTGGTGTTGCCCGCGGCCACGTTCATCCTCGGCGACACCGACGCGGACGCCCAGGAGAAGGCCGCGGTCGTGCGGCGCCAGCAGGTCAGCGGCGCGACCGCGATCCGGTTCCTGGAGCAGGTGTGGAACCGGGACCTGAGCCGTTACGACCCGGACGGCCCTCTGCCCGACGTCGAGCCGTTGACCGGTGAGAACACCATCGCGAAGGGCCGGGCGAGCGTGCGGATGTTCAAGGACCCGGCCGCCACTGTGCAGGAGTGGCGGGACAAGGCCGCTGCGAAGAACCTGTCGATCCGCGACCTCGTGATCGACGTGAGCGCCCGGCAGACGTTCATCGGCTCGGCGGACAGCGTCGCCACGCAGATCAACGACCTGGTGCAGCAGGACGCGGCCGACGGGTTCATCCTCGTGCCGCACGTGACGCCGGGCGGGCTCGACGAGTTCGCGGACACCGTCGTGCCGTTGCTGCAGGAGCGTGGCGTTTTCCGGACGGACTACACAGGTCCGACGTTGAGGGATCATCTCGGTATCCGATAGTTGTTCAGCACGTGGACGTCCTTGCCCGGCTGGTTCATCGCTACATAACGTGAGCGTCGTTGAGTGAGTGCTCTCCTCAAGAGCGCAGGGAAGGGAGGACAGGATGAACGGCGCGTTCGTCCTGTCCTCCCGCTGTCGCATCGACTGTTGTACGAGCTGACTCTTCTCGCTCGTCTCACGTTCCCCGCCGCAGCAAGGACTCGCCATGACCTCTTCCGGCACGCTGACTTTGGTGTCCACAAAGGACGATGATCTCTCCGCGTTACCCGTCGTGCCGGCCCGCCACCCGTGGCGCTGGGTCGGGGGTGGCGTTCGTGCTGGTGCTCGCCGCGCAGTTCGTGCACGGCCTGGTCACGAACCCCGCCTGGGACTGGCCGACGTTCGCGCGGTACTTCACCGCCCAGTCGATCCTGACCGCCGTCGGCACCACCATCGTGCTGACCGTGCTCGGCACCGTGCTGGGCTTCGCGCTCGGCATCCTGGTCGCGGTGCTGCGGCTCTCGAAGAGCCCGTTCCTCTCGGCGGTGGGCTGGACCTACATCTGGGCGTTCCGGTCGATCCCGCTGATCGTGCAGCTGCTGTTCTGGTTCAACATCTCCTATCTCTACCAGCGGCTTTCGCTCGGCATCCCGTTCGGACCGGAGTTCGTCAGCTTCGAGACCATCGCGCTGATCAGCCCGATGGGCGCGGCCGTGCTCGGCCTCGCGTTGCACCAGGCGGCCTACGCGGCGGAGATCGTCCGGTCCGGCGTGATCTCCGTCGACCGCGGGCAGCTGGAGGCGGCGGCCGCGCTCGGCATCCCGAGGTTCCGGCAGTTCCGCAGAATCGTGCTGCCGCAGGCGATGCGGTCGATCCTGCCCAACGCCGCCAACGAGGTGATCAGCCTGTTCAAGGGCACGTCGGTCGTCTCGGTGATGGCGATCGGCGAGCTCTTCTACCAGGTGCAGGTCATCTACGGCCGCAACGCGCGGGTCGTGGCGCTGCTGATGGTCGCGACCGTCTGGTACATCATCCTGACCACTCTGCTCTCGATCGGCCAGCACTACGTCGAGCGCTACTTCGCGCGAGGAGACCGCCGGTGATCGAGGTTCTGGGCGTGCACAAGAGCTTCGGTTCGCTGGAAGTGCTGCGCGGAGTGTCGTTGACCGTCGCGGCCGGTGAGGTGGTGGTGGTGCTCGGGCCGTCCGGCTCCGGCAAGTCGACGTTGCTGCGCACGATCAACCACCTGGAGAAGGTCGACCGCGGGTTCATCACCATCGACGGCGCACTGATCGGCTACCAGCGCCGCGGCGGGAAGCTCCACGAGCTCAAGGAACGCGAGATCCTCAAGCAGCGCAAGGACATCGGGTTCGTCTTCCAGAACTTCAACCTGTTCCCGCACCTCACCGCGTTGGAGAACATCGCGGAGGTGGCCGATCCGGTGCAGGCGCGGCACTTCCTGGAACGGGTCGGGCTGGTGGACAAGGCGGACGCGTATCCCCGGCAGCTCTCCGGCGGCCAGCAGCAACGCGTCGCGATCGCGCGAGCCCTGGCCACGCAGCCGAAGGTGGTGCTGTTCGACGAACCGACGTCGGCACTGGACCCGGAACTCGTCGGCGAGGTGCTCGACGTGCTGCGCGACCTCGCCCGTACCGGCACCACGATGGTCGTGGTCACGCACGAGATCGGCTTCGCCCGCGAGGTGGCCGACCGGATCGTGTTCATGGACGACGGCGTGATCGTCGAAGAGGGAACACCGGACGAGGTGCTCGATCACCCGGTCCACGAGCGCACCCGCGCTTTCCTGTCCAAGGTTCTGTAGAAGGAGCTCGTTGTGCGCAAAGTACTTCTCGCCGTGCTGGCGTTCGGTCTGGTCGCGTGTGGCACCGCCGGCGGTGAAGAGCCCACCGAGGTCGCGGGCCTGAGCGTGAACCTCGGTCCGGACCAGAAGCGGGTCACCGCCACCAAGGACGACAAGATCGCCGCGAAGGTCCCGGAGAAGTTCAGAACCAAGGGGGAGCTGACGATCGGCGGATCCGCCGGTACAGCACCGCCACTGCGGTTCTACGCCACCGACGACAAGACCGTGATCGGCGTCGAGACCGACATCGCGTCGCTGGTCGCCGACGTGCTGGGCCTGAAGCCTCGACTTGAGGTCTCGTCGTGGGAGAACCTGTTCGTCGGCCTGGACAGCGGTGCCTACGACCTCGGCCTGTCGAACATCACGGTCACCGAGGCGCGCAAGGAGAAGTACGACTTCGCCACCTACCGGCTCGACACGCTGGCGTTCGAGGCGAAGAAGGGCGGCACCTGGAAGGTGAAGGAGCCCAAGGACGTGGCGGGCAAGGTGATCGCCGTGACGTCGGGCACCAACCAGGAGAAGATCCTGGTCGACTGGAGCACCCAGAACGTCGCGGCGGGTCTGAAAGCCACTGACATCAAGTACTTCCAGAACTCGTCGGACTACTACCTCGCACTGCAGTCCGGCCGCATCGACGCCTACCTCGGCCCGAACCCGACTTCCGCCTACCACGCGGCGACGTCCGGGCAGACCGAGGTGATCGGCAACTTCTCCGGCGGCGCCAGCGTCCAGGGCAAGATCGCCGTGACCACGAAGAAGGACAGCGGGCTCGTGACCCCGGTCCAGGAGGCGCTGAACCAGTTGATCGCCAACGGCAAGTACGCGGAGGTGCTGAAGCGCTGGGGCCTGTCCGACGAGGCCGTGCCGACGTCCGAGATCAACCCGCAGGGTCTGCCGAAGAGCTGATCGGGGAGGTGCGTCATGAGGTTCAGCATCACCATCGACACCGACGACGAGGACACCGCGCTGCGGCTGCTCGGCGCGCTGAACGACGTGGGTCTGATGCCCTTGGCCCAGGCGGCTGTCGAAGCGGTGGACGTCCGCATCCTGCCTGACACGCGGCAGGTGTTCGTGCACGACGTACTCGTCGAGACGACGCGGCTGGAGTTCGAGCTGCTGCTGCACCTGTGCGAGCACACGGACCGCGTCCATCGTCGTCGTGACCTGCTGGCGACGGTCTGGGGCGTCAACGACGACTACAGCGGCGCCCGCACGGTCGACGTGCACGTGCGGCGGATCCGGCAGAAGCTCGGTGACGCGTCGGACGTGATCCAGACCGTGCGCGGCGTCGGGTACCTGGTCGCGTCGAGCAGCCGGGTCCGGGTGGAGCGCTCGCCGAACGTCGTGCGGCTGGCGGACCGGCGCGCCGGATGACCGACGAGGTCCACTGGACCCGGCCGGACGCTCCCGAGGTCGCCGGGATGATGGCGGAGCTGGTGCACGAGTATGTGAGCAGGTACGGGCAGGCGGCTCGGGAGCGGATGGAACTGTTCCCGGACTCCACGCTGACGCCGCCTGATGGTGGGCTGATGGTGCTGCTGCGCGACGGAACCGCCGTGGCAGGCGGCGCGTTCCGGCGGTACGACGAGCAGACCGCGGAGCTCAAGCGGATCTGGACCCACTCGTCGTACCGCCGCCAGGGGCTGGCGCGGAGGGTGCTGGACGTCCTGCGAGACGAGACGTCTCGTCTCGGCTACCGGCGCCTCTACCTGACCACCGGCCCTCGCCAGCCCGAGGCGCGCGCTCTGTACCTGGCGGCGGGCTTCACGCCGTTGTTCGACGTGACGGTCCCGCCGGCCGGGCCGCTGCCGTTCGAGAAGGCGTTGCTCGTCAGGACGTGACGGGGTGGAAGGCCCTGAGCCAGTCCTCCATCACCTCGGCGGTGAGGTGGGCGTCCTCCTTCACCATCGCCATGTGGTCGGTGGCCACGAGCCGGATGTCGTCCGCGGGCACCGAGACGTCCTGGTTCGCGGTCACCAGATCCGTGCCCCTGACCTCGTTCGCGCACCGGACCAGCAGTTTCGGCACGGTCGTGTGGATGCCGGTGTCGATGATGCGCGGGAACCAGTGCGCCATCGCGGACAGCCGGGCGCTGTTCATGTTGACCGCGGGGGAGTCCATCGTGTTGAAGTAGTTGCTGGTGACGGACTCGAAGTCCATGCCCTCGCGGTTGTCGTAGTTGAGGCTCAGCGTGTCGAGCATGATCACGCCGTCCGGTTTGATGCCCCACGTCTCCTCGATGACGCCCGCCGCGAGGTAGGCGAGGGTGCCGCCGGAAGAGTGGCCGACGAGCACGAACGGGTCGCCGTCGCTCGCGTGCAGCACCGCCTCGGCCACCCACCGGTTGACCGCGGCGGCGTCCTTCGGCAGTGGTTCCCCAGCACCGAACCCGACCAGCGGGAGCGCGCTGACCTGCCGTTTTCCTCGCAGGTGAGCCGCAAGCCGTGCGTACATGTGCACGCCTGCCGTCGCGCCGGGCGCGCTGATGCAGATGAGTTTGGGCAGCTTCGGGCCGTCCGCGAGCGTGACGGCTTCGGGCAGGTCGTCGAGTTCGGCGGGGGAGGAGAACATCGGGCGCAGGTTCGCGACGCCCTTGAGCATCTGCAGGCCGGCGGCGACGTTGCCCTTCGTGACGGCCTCCATGAAGAGCCCGAACACCGTGTCCTCCGCTGCCACCTCGATGCCGTTGCCCGTGCTGCCTCCACTGTGGAGGGTGCCGAGTTCGGTGACGAGGTGCTGGGCGAGGTTCGCCGGGGTCTTGTGGTCGAAGACGACACTTCCGGCGAGCTTGAGGCTGAGGAGTTCGTTGAGCTGGTTGCGCAGTTCGACGGCGATGAGGCTGTCGAAGCCGAGTTCGAGGAAGTCCTTCTGCGGGTCGACGGCACTCGGGTCGGGGTGGCCGAGCAACGCCGCGCTCGTGCCGGTGACGAGGTCGCGGACCATGGCCTCGCGTTCCGCCGGCAGGGCGTTGCGCAGCCGGTCCAGCACCGTGACGGCGGCCTTCTCCTGCGGCTGTTCCGCGTTGCCTCCCAGCAGCTTGGAGACAGGGCCTCGCTGGGCGGCGACGTGGATCGGGACCAGCAGGGGTTCGCGGTGCGCGAGTGCGGCGTCGAACAGCGCGAGGCCCTGCTCGACGGCCAGCGGCGGCATGCCGGACCGTTGCATCCGGTCCATCGCGGCCTGGCTGAGCCCGGCCGTCATGCCGGAGTCCTGCGCCCACGGACCCCAGGCGAGGCTGAGGGTGTTCTCGCTGCTCTGGGCGAGGGCGTCGAGGTAGGAGTTGGCGGCCGCGTAGTTGCCCTGTCCCGCCGCACCCATCACGCCGGAGACCGAGCTGTAGAGCACGAGCGGGACGTCCGTGGCGTTGCGCAGGTGCCAGGCCGCGTCGACCTTGGGCGTGAGGACGTTCGTGACGCTCTCCGGCGTGAGCGCGTCGATCAGCGCGTCCTCCAGCACGCCCGCCGTGTGAATGATGGCCTGCAACGGCTTCTGCGCGGCACTGAGGAGACTGGTGACGTCGTCGGCCTTCGAGACGTCGGCCGCCGCGATCGTGACCATCGCGCCCTGTGCTTCGAGCTCCTGGCGCAGTTCGGTGGCCTTGGGCGACTCCTCGCCGCGCCTGCTGGCGAGCAGCAGGTGCCTGACCTTGTGCCTGGTGACGAGGTGTTTCGCCAGCTCGGCGCCGAGCCCGCCGGTGCCGCCGGTGATCAGGACGGTCTTGTCCGGGTCCCACTCGTGCACGTCTTCGGTCTTCTCGGCTTCTTGAAGCCGTGGCACGGTCGTCTGTCCATTGCGGACCTTCACGTGCGGCTCGTCCCACGCCACCAGCTTGGGCAGCAACGCACCGGACACGTCCAGCCCGTCGGTGTCGAACAGCAGGAACCTGCCCGGGTTCTCCATCTGTGCGCTGCGCACGAGCCCTGCCGTGGCGGCCGCGGTGACGTCGTTCTCTCCGCTGACGAACACGATGTGCGCGCTGTAGTCGTTGGCCTCTTGGAGGATCGCGAGAACGCGTTGCGTCTGTGCGTGCGTGCTTTCTGGTGTGCCGTCACCGCTGACCGCCACGATGAACACGTCAGGCTTGGTGGACTTCGCGGCTTCGGCGAGCGTCTCCCCGTACCCGGTGACGGTCTGCCCGGCGCTGTAGAGCACGTGCGCGAGGTCGAACTCGTCCCCGCCGATGATCGCCCATCGGGCCGCCGCGATGGGACTGGCGGTGACGGTGGCTTCGATCCACCGCAGCTCGTGCAGGGCAGGGTGGGACTTGGCCGGTCCGCTCGGCGCGGTGCCGCCCTGGGGCCAGAACCGTTGCGTGTCGAACGGGTAGGTGGGCAGCGCGATCTTGCCGCCGCGCGGGAAGAACTTCCGCCAGTTGACGTTCACGCCGCTGACGTAGAGCTTGGCAAGTGCGGTGAGGACCGCCGCCGGTTCGGGCTTGTCCTTGCGCAGCGTCGGAACGCAGCCGTCGACGAGTGCGCTGAGCACTCCGGTCGGGCCGATCTCGACGAACGTGGCCTCGCCGATCTTCTGGACGTTCTCGGTGAAGCGGACCGTGTCGCGGACGTGGCCGACCCAGTAGTCGGTGGTCGTGACGTCGCCGCTGGTGTGGATGGGGATGCGCGGCTTGGTGAGCGTGATGTGTTCGATGGCGTTGCGGAAGTCGTCGAGCATCGGTTCCATCAGCGGGGAGTGGAAGGCGTGGCTGACCCTGAGTTGCTTGTGCTCCCAGTTCTGCGCTGTGGTCCTTGCTGCCGCTTCTTCGCCCGCGATGACGATGTCGTCGGGGCCGTTGATGGCGGCGATGTCGACCTGAGCCGTGAGGTGCTTCCTGACTTCCGCTTCCGTCGCCTTGACGGCGAACATCGCGCCGTTCTGCGGAAGGGCCTGCATCAAGCGTGCGCGTTCTTGGACCAGGGTGGCGGCGTCTTCGAGCGTGAGGACGCCGGCGACGTGTGCCGCCGCGATCTCGCCGATGGAGTGGCCGGCGACGTGGTCGGGCTTGAACCCGTAGCTCTCCAGAAGGCGGTAAAGCGCCACCTGCAGCGCGAACAGGGCCGGCTGGGTGGTGCCGGTCTGGTTGAGCGCTTCCTCGTTCGTGCCCCACATGGCGTCGTCGAGATCGACGTCGAGGTGCTGGGCGACGTTGTCGAACGCGGTGCGGAAGGTGTCGGAGGTTTCGTAGAGGTCCTTGCCCATTCCGAGGCGCTGGGCGCCTTGGCCGCTGAAGAGGGCGGCCACCGGTTTGCGCTGGGTCTGGCCACTCGCGAGGGTGACGCCGTTCAGGAGGACAGCTCGGTGGTCGAAGCCGGTGGATCGGGTGGTGAGTAGGGAGTGGCCGAGGTCTGCGGGGTTCGCGCCGCTGTCGACGAGTTCGCGGACCTGCCCGGCCCGCGCTTCCAGAGCGCTCGCGGACTTCGCGGACACGACCAGCGGAGCCTCGTCGGCCGGTGTGGAGGTCGTGCCGAAGCCGAACGGGCACACCGCGCCCTGCCCGCTGTCGGCAGCTGCGGTCCGTCCGTCGCCCGGAGTCGATGCCCGCCCGCCGTTCGGAATCGATCCCGACTGGCTGGCCCCCTGGGGGGATCCGCCCCCCATCCCAATCATCTCAGGCAGGTCTGACAATTCCTGAGCGCTCGGGGCTTCCTCGATGATCACGTGCGCGTTCGTCCCGGACACGCCGAACGACGAGATCCCCGCCCGCCGCGGCTGTTCCCCGCGCGGCCACGGCTCGGCCTCCGTCAGCAGCGCGATGTTGCCCGCCGCCCAGTCCACGTGCGACGACGGCGTGCTCACGTGCAGCGTCCGGGGGAGCGTCTCCCGCTGCAACGCCATCACCATCTTGATCACACCCGCCACACCCGCGGCCGCCTGTGTGTGCCCGATGTTCGACTTCACCGCGCCCAGCCGCAGCGGCTCGGCCCGTTCGGCACCGTAGGTCGCGAGCAGCGCCTGCGCTTCGATCGGGTCGCCCAGCACTGTTCCGGTGCCGTGCGCCTCGACCGCGCCCACCTCGTCGGGCGCCAACCCGGCCGATGCCAGAGCCGCCTGGATCACCCGGCGTTGCGAAGGACCGTTCGGCGCGGAGAGGCCGTTCGACGCGCCGTCCTGGTTGACGGCGCTGCCCACCACCACGGCGAGCACGGGGTGTCCGTTGCGTTGTGCGTCTGAGAGCTTCTCCACCAACAACACGCCGACACCCTCGGACCAACCGGTCCCATCGGCGTCATCGGAGAAGGCTTTGCAACGCCCGGAAACCGCGAGGCCGCCCTGGCGCGTGAAGCCGGCGAAGTTCGACGCCGTCGCCATGACCGTGACGCCGCCCGCGACCGCGAGCGAGCACTCGCCGTTGCGCAGCGCAGCAGCAGCGAGGTGCAACCCGACGAGAGAAGAAGAACACGCCGTGTCGATGGTGACGGCGGGACCCTCGAAACCGAACGTGTACGAGATGCGGCCTGAGATGACGCTTGCGGCCGTGCCCATTCCGGCGTGGCCCTCGACGTCCTCCTCCGAGGCGATCAGCACGTGTCCGTAGTCCTGGCCGTTCGTGCCGACGAACACGCCCGTTTCGCTGCCACGCAACGATGCCGGGTCGATGCCCGCACGTTCGATGGCCTCCCACGTCGTCTGCAGCAGCAGCCGTTGCTGAGGGTCCATCGCGAGAGCCTCACGCGGCGAGATGCCGAAGAAGCCGGGATCGAACTCGGCCGCGTCGTACAGGAACCCGCCCTGCAACGTCGCGGAGTCCCCGCCCGCCAGCGTTCCCAGGTCCCAGCCGCGGTCGGTCGGGAACCCGGTGATCGCGTCACGGCCCTCCGAGACCAGGTCCCACAGGTCCTCGGCGGAGCGCACGGCGCCGGGGAACCGGCACGCGATGCCGACGATCGCGATCGGTTCGTGGCGCCCGGACTCGACCTCTTCCAGCCGTTGACGCGTCTCGTGCAGGTCAGCCGTGACCCACTTCAGGTACTCAACGAGCTTCTCTTCGTTCGGCATCGCCGGAAACCTTCCGTCGTGAAGTGGGTCAGCGCTCGGTGCGTCGGCCGAGCTCGTTGTCGATGAACGCGAACACGTCGTCCGCGGAGGCCTCGGTGAGGCGATCGCGCGCGGCTTCCTTCTTGGCCGTGCCGCCGTACTGGGCGAGCAGCTTGCGCAGCCGCGCCGCGACACCCGGCGTTCCGGCGGCGAGCGCGATCTCCACCTGGTCGAGCTCGGTGGCGAGCGCGGGCCGTTCCTCCTGCACGCCGACCAGCAGGCCGTGCAGGTGCGCGGCCAGTTCGGCGGGCGTCGGGTAGTCGAAGACGAGCGTCGCCGCGAGCTTGAGCCCGGTGGCGGCCGCGATGCTGTTGCGCAGCTCCACGGCGGTCAGCGAGTCGAAGCCGAGATCGCGGAACTGCCTGTCCGCCTGCACCTCCGCGGGCGATCCGTGCCCGAGCACCCCGGCCGCGTGCCCGCGCACCAGGTCGAGGACGTGCTGGAGCTGGTCCTCCGCGGGCATCGCCGCCAGCGTCGCGCCGTAGTCCACAGTGGACGCGCCTCCCGCCGTTCGCTTGCCACCGCGGACCAGCCCGCGCAACACCGCCGCGACGGGCCCGTCCGAACGCCCGGTGCTGATCCGCGCCGGCACCAGGAACGCCTCGTCACGCGACGTGGCGTCGTCGAACAGCCGCAAACCCTCCTCGACGCTCAACGGCGGCATCCCGCCCCGCCCCATGCGATCCATGGCGCCGTCCTGCAGATGCGCCGTCATGCCACTCGACTGCGCCCACGGCCCCCATGCCAACGACGTCGCCGGCAGTCCTTGCTCGTGCCGATGGACGGCGAGCGCGTCAAGGAACGCGTTCGCTGCCGCGTAGTTGCCCTGCCCCGGCGCACCCACAATGCCCGAGACCGACGAATACAACACGAACGCCTTGAGCTTCTGCTTCCTCGTGGCCTCGTGGAGGTTCCACGCGCCGTTGACCTTGGGCCTGAGGACGGTGACGAGCCGCTCCGGCGTCAGCGACCCGATGACGCCGTCATCGAGCACACCCGCCGTGTGGATGACGGCCGTCAGGTTGACGCCCTTCACCACCTTCTTGACCGCCTTGAGGTCGGCGGTGTCACAGGCGGCGATCGTGACGTCCGCACCATGCGCCGTCAGTTCCGCCTGCAACGCAACGGCTTCCGGCGCGTCCGGCCCACGCCGTGAAACGAGCAGCAGCCGCTTGGCGCGCCTCTCGGCGACGAGGTGACGTGCGAGCTCCGCACCCAGCCCACCCGTTCCGCCGGTGATCAGCACCGTGCCTTCCGGATCCCACTGCGCCGTCTCGACGGTGTCGGTGACGCGGGCAAGCCGGGCAACCTGGACCTGCCCATCCCTCACTCGCGCCTGCGTCTCGCCCACGTCCAGCAACCCGATCGGCAGAGGCGCGGAGTCGTCGGTGTCGACCAGCAGGAACCGTCCGGGGTTCTCCGACTGCGCCGACCTGACCAGCCCCCACACCGTCGACGCCGCCAGGTCATTGCCGCGCTTCACGAACACGACCCGCTCGTCCCGCTGGACCGCGTGAAGTGCCTGCACAGCAAGCGAATGGGCGTCCTCGACGTAGTCCTCGCCGCCGCTGATCTCGACGATCGCGGCTTCAGCCTCGGCGAACCGCGGCGCGGGCACCCACTCCAGCCGGAACAGCGAATCCTGCTGCTGTTGCCTCGTGAGCTTGGAACCGAGGACCACCGTCCGCGCCGAGAAGACCGGCGCCCCCTGCCCGTCAACGGCATCGACCGATCCACCCAGATGCCGGACCCTCAGCGTCGACGCGCCGATCGCGTGCAACGACAGACTCCGCCACTCCAGCGGCACGTCCTCGCCGAGCATCGCCTTCTGGATGAGTTCGGGATGCACGCCGTACTGGTTGGAATCGTTGGATTCCAGCGACACCTCGGCGAACGTCGCGTCCCCGAGCTGCCAGGTGTTCTCCCCGATCTCGACCGCGCCCTTCGGCGGCCACTCACCGACCCGGAAGTCACTCGCGTACTCACCGTCTCGGAGCACGCCACTCGCCAACCGCACCCACTCGTCACCCTGTCGCGTGTGGACGGTGAGCTCCCGCTTTCCCTCCTGCGGCGGCGAAACCGACACCTGCACCACACCCGCCGTCAACGGGCCGCTGACGACCAGCTCCTCGACGAGCCCGCACCCGACCTGATCGGCCGCCCGGAACGCGATCTCCGCGAAGGCCGCCTCAGGATGGTCCTCCGTGAGCCTGTTGGTGAACACCACGGCATCGGACCCGGCGAGCGTCATCGCGGCGCCGAGCACCGGATGGTCCACAGGACCGAGCCCGACCGCGGAGACGTCACCGGCGTTCTTGCGCGGCGTCGGCCAGTACCGGTCGTGCTGGAACGGATAGGTGGGCAGCTTGATCTTGTTGTTTTGAGGGAAGAAGGGCATCCAGTCGACGTCCACTCCCTGCACGAACAGCCTAGCGAGTGCCGTCGTCCACGCCGCGACCTCGTCCTTGTCCCTGCGCAGTGCCGGAATCGCACCGTCGACCAGCGCGCTCAGCACCCCGTCCGGGCCGATCTCCAGGAACGTGGCGTCGCCGATGTGCGCGACGTTGTCCGCGAACCTCACCGCATCGCGCACGTGCCGGACCCAGTGCTCGGCCGTCGTGACGTCGCCGGTCGCCTGCACCGGGATCTTCGGCTCCTGGAACCGGATGTGCTCGATGGCCTCGCGGAAGTCGTCGAGCATCGGCTCCATGAGCGGCGAGTGGAACGCGTGGCTGACCTTGAGCTGCCTGTGCTCCCAGGTCTCGGCGATCTCCCCCGCCTGCGCCTCGTCGCCCGCGATGACCACGGCGTGCTCGCCGTTGACGGCCGCGATGGACACGGCGTCGTTGAGGTGCTTCATGACATCGCTCTCGCTCGCCCTGACCGCGAACATCGCACCGTTGGCCGGCAACGCCTGCATCAGGTTCGCGCGTGCTTGGACGAGCTTCGCCGCGTCCTCAAGACTGAACACGCCGGCGACATGCGCCGCCGCGATCTCGCCGACCGAATGCCCGGTGACCACGTCGGCCTTGACGCCGAAGCTCTCGGCGAGCCGGTAGAGGGCGACCTCGATCGCGAACAACGCGGGCTGCGTCCTGGCCGTGCTGTTCAGTTCGGCTTCGTCCTCGCCCCAGACGAAGCCGCGGATCTGGAGATGCCGGTCCACCTCGTCGAACGCCGTTTTGAAGGCGCTGAACCGCTCGTAGAGCTCCCGGCCCATGCCGAGCCGCTGCGATCCCTGCCCGGAGAAGAGCACGGCGAGCTTCTTCTTGCTCGCCTGTCCGGCGGCGATCTTGGCGCCGTCGAGCAGGACCGCTCGGTGGTCGAACCGCGACCGGCCGAGCAAGGAGAACCCGACGTCTCGCGCGCTCGCCCCGGTCCGCTCGACGAAGGCCGTGACTCGCTCGATCTGAGCGCGGACCGCGTCGGCCGACTTCGCGGACACGACCATCGGGATCGATTCGGATTGGCCGGCCCCCTGGGGGGAACGACCCCCCATCCCAATCATCTCAGGCAGGTCTGACAGTTCTGGAGCGCTCGGGGCTTCCAAGATCACGTGCGCGTTCGTCCCCGAAATGCCGAACGACGACACACCCGCGCGCCGAGGCCGGTCCACCGCGGGCCACGCGGTCGCCGAAGTCAGCAGCGACACCGACCCCGCCGACCAGTCCACGTGCGACGTCGGCGAGGTGACGTGCAGCGTGCGTGGCAGGACGCCGTGCCGCATCGCCATCACCATCTTGATCACCGATGCGACGCCCGACGCGGCTTGCGAATGACCGATGTTCGACTTCAGCGAACCCAGCAGCAGCGGTTCGGAGCGGTCCTGACCGTAGGTCGCGAGCAGTGCCTGTGCCTCGATCGGGTCGCCCAAGGCCGTGCCAGTGCCGTGCGCTTCGACGGCGTCCACATCGGACGTCGACAACCCAGCAGCAGCGAGCGCCGCACGGATCACACGTTGCTGCGACGGGCCGTTGGGCGCGGTCAAGCCGTTGGACGCGCCGTCCGAGTTCACTGCGGAACCGCGCACGACCGCAAGCACTTCGTGCCCTTGAGCGAGTGCATCGGACAGACGCTCGACCACGAGCACACCGACGCCCTCGGCCCATGCGGTGCCATCGGCGGTATCGGAGAACGCCTTGCAACGTCCGTCACGCGCGAGACCGCCCTGCTGGCTGAACTCCATGAAAGTGCCCGGCGACACCAACGTCTGCACGCCGCCAGCGAGCGCCAATGTGCACTCACCGTTCCGTAACGCGGACACGGCCATGTGCAGTGCCACCAACGACGACGAGCACGCCGTGTCGACCGTGATCGACGGTCCTTCCAGACCGAGTACGTAGGAGAGGCGGCCGGACACGACGCTCGGGGACGTTCCGGTGCTGGAGAAGCCCTCGCGGGCCTGCTCGGAGTTGATCACCAGCTGGCCGTATTCAAGGCCGCCGGCGCCGAGGAAGACGCCGGTGCGCGAGCCGCGCAGGGCCAGCGGGTCGAGACCACCGTGTTCGAGGGCCTCCCAGGCGGTTTCGAGGACGAGGCGCTGGTTCGGGTCCATCGCGACGGCCTCGCGCGGGGAGATGCCGAAGAACGCCGGGTCGAAGTCCGCGATGCCGTTCAGGAAGCCGCCGTGCCCGGTCACCGACTGGCCGGCGCCGTCGCCGACCACGCCCGCGTCCCAGCCCCGGTCCGCCGGGAAGCCGCTGATCGCGTCCCGTCCGGCCGCCACCAGGTCCCAGAGCTGGTCGGGGCCCATGACGTCGCCGGGGAACCGGCAGCCGATGCCCACGATCGCGATCGGCTCGTCGTTGACGGCGCCCGCCAACGACTCGGCCTCGGTGGTGCCGCCGAACAGTTCGGCGGCCAGGTGGTCGGCGAGCGCCCGCGGGGTCGGGTAGTCGAAGACGAGCGTCGCCGGGAGCGTGAGGCCGGTGGCCGCGTCGAGGCGGTTGCGCAGTTCCACGGACGTCAGCGAGTCGAACCCGAGTTGGCTGAACTCCAACCCGGCGTCGATCGTCGCCGCGGATCCGTGGCCGAGGACTGAGGCGGCTTCACTCAGCACCAGGTCCACGAGGTGGTCCGGGCTGATCTGCACGTCGGAGCGGTTTGTCGCGGTTCGGCGTCCGCCACGCACGAGGTCACGCAGCAGCGGTGGCACCATGCCGTTCGTGGTGCCGCTGATGACCCGTGCGGGCACCACCTGCGCGGCGTCGACCCTGACCGCCACGTCGAACAGGGCCAGGCCGAGTTCCAGCGAGAGCGGCGGCATCGAGGACTTCTCCAGCCGTTCGAACGCCGCCGCGTCCATCTGCCCGGTCATGCCGACCTCGGACGTCCACGCGCCCCACGCCAGCGACACCGCGTGCAGCCCCAGCGAACGCCGGTACTGCGCGAGTGCGTCGAGGAACGCGTTGCCCGCCGCGTAGTTGCCCTGACCCGCGGTGCCGAGGACACCGGACACCGACGAGTACAGGACGAACTGCGCCTCCGGGACGAGCGAGTGCAGGTTCCAGGCGGCATCCACCTTGGGCCGCAACACCTTCGTCAGCCGCTCAGGCGTCATCGACGCGATCACGCCGTCGTCCAGCACGCCCGCCGTGTGCACGACAGCGGTCACGTCGTGCCCGTTGAGGACGGCGGCCAGCGCGTCGTGGTCGGCCACGTCGCAGGCGGCGATCGTGACGATGGCACCGTGCGCGATCAGCTCCGCCCGCAGCTCCAACGCACCGGGGGAGTCGGGTCCACGCCGGCTCAGGAGCAGCAGGCTCCGCGCTCCGGACGCGACGAGGTGCCGCGCCAGCTCCGCACCCAGCCCACCGGTACCACCGGTGATCAGCACGGTGCCGGACCAGTCGACGGGTCGCGTCTCGTGCTCGCCCAGGCGTGCCAGTCGTCCGGCGTAGGCGACGCCGTCCCGGACGACGAGCTGCTGCTCCTCGCTCATCAGCATGCCGGGTTCGACGGTGCTCGACTCGTCGAGGTCGATCAGCAGGAAACGTCCGGGGTCCTCGGCTTGTGCGGCCCGCACGAGGCCCCAGACCGCTGCCGCACCAAGATCGCTGACCGGTTCCTGCGCGCCCCGCGTGACGAACACCGTGCGCTCGTCGGCGTTCTGCAGAACCTCCAACGCCTCGATCGTCGCCCGGTGCGCGGCCTCGGCGTCGACGCCGCCCAGGACCTCGACGATCCGGGCGTTGATCTCGGACGCCTCGCCGAGTCGCGCCGGCACCCAGTTCACCTGGAACAACGCGTCACGAACCCGTTGGTCCTGCGGGACCTCAGGCACGTGCACGGTCAACGCGCGCACGGACAACACGGGGTTGCCCTCGGCGTCGGCGGCCGCTACCTCGACGGCGTCGCCGTTGCGCGTGAGCTGGACCTTCAGCCGCTCCGGTCCGATGGCGTGCAGCGACACGTCCCGCCACTCGAACGGCACGCCCTCACCGAGCAACTCGCTCGTTCCTTCGAGGGCCTGCGCCAACAACAACGGGTGCACACCGAACGTCGCGGCGTCGTCCACACCTTCGGGCAGCTCGACTTCAACGCCGTCGCCGCTGAACGCCGCGTGGTAGGGCTCGGTGGTGAGCGTGCCGGTGGCGTGCTCGACCCAAGTGTCGCCGTGTTGGGCGTGCACGCTCACCGTGCGCTTGCCGTCCTGCGGTGGTCCGACGCGCACCTGCACGGCGACGGCGTCACGTTCCGGCAGATGCAACGGCACGGCCGTGATGAGGTGTTCGACGCGATCGCAGCCGACGAGGTCGCCCGCGCGGATCGCGAAGTCCAGGAACCCGGTCGCCGGGAACGTCTCGCCGAGCCACGGATGCGTCGCCTTCGCGAGCCGTCCGCTGAGCACCAGCTCGTCGGTGCCCGCGACGGTGACTGCCGCGCCGAGAAGTGGGTGTCCGCCTGATGCGAGGCCATAGGCCGTGAGGTCGCCCGTGCGTCCACCGACGGATGCCTTCGGCCAGAACCGCTCGCGCTCGAAGGCGTACGTCGGGATGTTGATTTGTACACCTCGAATCAACATCTGAGTCAAGTCAACATTGATTCCGTCGACATGTACTTGACTGAGTGCAGTCATCAAGCTGTGCAGTTCAGTCCTGTCACGCCTCGACGTCGGCACGCCGTCGACGAGCGCGGACAGGACGCTGTCCGGTCCGACCTCGATGAACCGCGTGACGCCCTTGTTCCTGAGTGCCTGGACGTCGTCGTGGAACCGGACCGTGTCGCGGACGTGGTTCACCCAGTAGTCGACGGTGCCGACCTGTCCGGATGTTGACATTCCTACAACCGGCGCGTGGAACGTGAGCCCGCTGATCGCCTCGCGGAAGTCGTCGAGCATCGGCTCCATCAACGGCGAGTGGAACGCGTGACTGACGCGGAGCCGCTTGTGCTTCCAGTTGGCCGCGATGGCCTCGGCTTCTTGCTCGTCGCCGGCGATGACGACGGAGTTGAGCGCGTTGACCGCAGCGATGGAGACGTTCGCGGTGAGGTGCGGCGTGACCTCGGCCTCGGTGGCTTGAACGGCGATCATCGCGCCGGTCTGCGGGAGGGCCTGCATGAGGCGGGCGCGTGCTGCTACCAGCTTGGCGGCGTCTTCGAGGCTCAGGACGCCGGCGACGTGCGCCGCCGCGATCTCGCCGATGGAGTGGCCCGCGACGTGGGCGGGCTTGATCCGGAACTCCTCCAGGAGCCGGAACAGCGCCACCTCGAACGCGAACAGCGCGGGCTGCGCGGTGCCGGTCTGGTCGAGCGCGTCGGCGTCGGTTCCCCAGATGAGGTCGCGCAGGCCCGGTTCGAAATGGGCGAGGACGGCGTCGAACGTGTCCGCGAAGGTGCTGAACCGCTCGTGCAGTTCCTTGCCCATGCCGAGCCGCTGCGATCCCTGCCCGGAGAAGAGCACCGCCAGCGTGTGCTCGCCGGCGACGCCGTTCGCGACTTCCTCGCCGTCGATCAGGACCGCGCGATGGGCGAACCGCGACCGCTTCGACAGGGTGTGGGCGACGTCGACGGGGTTCGCACCGGCGGCGAGGACGGCCTTGATCCGCTCGACCTGAGCGCGCAGCGAGCCCGCAGACTTCGCCGACACGAGCAACGGCACCGCGCTCGCCGCGCCTAGCGCGCCCGTCGTGCCCGTCGTGTCTGGCGTGTCTGGCGTGCCCGCTGCGTCTACGGGGTTCGCCGACTTCGCCTCGCGGTTCGGGATCGATTCGGATTGGCCGGCCCCCTGGGGGGAACCACCCCCCATCCCAATCATCTCAGGCAGGTCTGACAGTTCTGGAGCGCTCGGGGCTTCCAAGATCACGTGCGCGTTCGTGCCGCTGATGCCGAACGACGAGACGCCCGCGCGGCGTGGGCGGTCCACCGTCGGCCAGGCGGTGGTGGAGGTCAGGAGTTCGACGGCGCCCGTGGACCAGTTGATGTGGGAGGAGGGCGAGGTGACGTGCAGGGTGCGGGGGAGTTGGCCGTGGTGCATCGCCAGCACCATCTTGATGACGCCCGCCGCGCCCGCTGCCGCCTGCGTGTGGCCCAGGTTGGACTTCACCGAGCCGAGCAGCAGCGGTTCGGCGCGGTTCTGGCCGTAGGTGGCCAGCAGTGCGTGTGCCTCGATCGGGTCGCCCAGGACGGTGCCGGTGCCGTGGGCCTCGACGGCGTCCACATCGCACACCGACAGGCCGCCCGAGGCGAGGGCCGCGCGGATCACGCGTTGCTGGGAAGGGCCGTTCGGGGCGGTGAGGCCGTTGGAGGCGCCGTCGGAGTTGAACGCGGAACCGCGGACCAGGGCGAGCACCGGGTGTCCGGCGGCCAGAGCGTCGGAGTGGCGCTCTACCACCAGGACGGCTGCGCCTTCGGACCAGACCGTGCCGTCGGCGGAGTCGGAGAACGCCTTGCACAGGCCGTCCTGCGCGAGTCCGCCCTGGCGGGAGAAGCCGGAGAACGAGGTCGGGGTTGCCATTACCGTGACGCCGCCGGCCAGGGCCAGGGAGCATTCGCCGCCGCGCAGTGACTGAGCGGCGAGGTGCAGTGCTACCAGGGCTGACGAGCAGGCGGTGTCGACGGTGACGGCGGGTCCTTCCAAGCCCAGCGCGTAGGAGATGCGGCCGGAGATCACCGACGCGGCCAGTCCGGTGCCCGCGTGGCCTTCCAGGTCTTCGTTGGAGGCCATCACCACGTGTTGGTAGTCCTGGCCGTTGGTGCCCACGAAGACGCCGGTCCGTGAGGCGCGCAACGACACGGGGTCGACACCTGCGCGTTCGAAGGCCTCCCAGGAGGTTTCGAGCAGGAGGCGTTGCTGCGGGTCCATCGCGAGGGCTTCGCGGGGGGAGATGCCGAAGAAGGACGCGTCGAAGTCCGCGGCACCGTTCAGGAAGCCGCCGCGGATGGGTTCGGTCGTGTCCCAGCCGCGGTCCGCCGGGAACGACGTGATCACGTCCTCGCCCGCCATCAGCACGCGCCACAGGTCGTCCGGCGAGTCGATGCCGCCGGGGAAGTGGCAGGCCATGCCGACGATCGCGATGTCGTCGGTGTCTGCGAGACGAACGTGCTCCTCGGCGACGACGGAGGTGTCGCCGAGGAGTTCGTCCAGCAGGAACTCCGCGAGCGCCAGCGGTGTCGGGTAGTCGAACACCAGGCTGGCGGGCAGCGCGAGCCCCGTGATCGAGGAGAGGTGGTTGCGCAGGTCGACGGCGGTCAGCGAGTCGAAACCGATGTCGCGGAACGCCTTGTCGGATGCGACCGCCTCCTTGCCCGCGTGCCCGAGCACCACCGCCGCACGCGTGCGGACGAGGTCGAGCACCGGGGTGACGCGTTCGTCGGCGGGCAGAGAACGCAACGAACGCCGGAACTCCGCCGCGGCCGAGTCGCTCTCGGCGCGGGCGGCGGCGAGTTCGTCCAGCGCCTCGCGGGCGCCGGGCAGTTCGGACATCACCGGCGTCGGGCGCAGGCTCAGCAACGCCATCAGCAGCTGCGGTGCGCGCAGGTCCGCGACGACCGCCGTAGCCGTGCCGTGCGCGACGAGGTGACGCAGCGCGGTGATCGCGAGCTCCGGGTCCAGCGACGCCGCACCGACCTGCTTGATGTGCTCGGCGACGCGGTCGTCGCCCGCCATGCCGTCGCCCGCCCAGGCGCCCCAGGCGATCGACGTGGCGGCCTGGCCCGCCTGGTGGCGTTGCTGGGCGATCGCGTCGAGCACGGAGTTCGCGGCGGCGTAGTTGCCCTGGCCCATGTTGCCGACCGACCCCGCGACCGACGAGAACAGGACGAACGCGTCGAGGTCCATGCCGCGTGTCAGTTCGTCGAGCACGAACGCCGAGTTCACCTTCGACTCGAACACCTTGGTGAACGCGTCGGGCGTCAGGCTGTCGAACATCATGTCGTCGAGCACACCGGCCGCGTGCACGACGGCCTTGACGTCCGGGGTCAGCAGCTCGGCGACGGCGTCCCGGTCGGAGACATCACACGCCACGACAACGGTTTCCGCTCCGAGCGCGGTGATCTCGGCCTGGAGGTCCGTCGCGCCAGGGGAGCCGGGACCGCGCCTGCTCACCAGGACGATCTTCGCGGCTCCGCGCTGGGCGAAGTCACGGGCGAGGTGCGCGCCGAGAGCACCGGTACCACCGGTGATCACCACGGTTCCGGACGGCGTCCACTCGATGCCGTTCGCTTGCGCGCCAACGACGACACGCCTGCCGAACACTCCGGCGGAACGGACTGCGGTCTGGTCCTCGTCGCTGGACAGCACGCACGTGAACCGGTGCGCGACGCGGTCGTCGAGGTCGTCCGGCAGGTCGATCAGACCGCCCCAGCGCTGCGGGTACTCCAGCGACGCGACGCGTCCCAGGCCCCACACGCCGGTCTGCCACGGTTGCGTGAGCAGGTCGTTGCGCCCGGTCGACACCGCGCCGCGGGTGATGACCCACAACGGCGCGTTGATGTCCACGTCGCCCAACGCCTGGATGAGCGCGGTCGTGCCGACGACCGGCGCCAGTTCGTCGAGATCGTCCAGCGCCAGCAACGAGATCACGCCCGTGTAGCGTTTCTGGTTGAACTCGACCAGCTGCCCGGTCAGGTACTCGCGGTCGGCCCACGCCACTTCGAGCACCGTGACGTCGTCGCCCAGGGAGGCCAGCAACGTGCGCACCCAGGCGTCCTCGGACAGCGACATCGGCACCGCGACGAACCACGAGCCTTGCGCCGGTTTGAGGCCGGTGATGGGCGTCCACGACTCTTCGTGCAGCCACGAGTCCACAGTGGACTTCGCGGATCGCTTCCGCCGCCACGCGGACAGGCCTGGCAGCACGCCGGCCCAGGTCTTCGGGTCCATGTCGAGCGTCGTGGCGAGCTGGGTGGCGTCCTGCTGTTCGACGGCAGCCCAGAACTCGGCGTCGATCGGGTCGCGGCCGGCCGCCGGTGCCTGGGCGATCTCCGGCCAGTACCGCTCGTGCTGGAACGGGTAGGTGGGCAGGTCGATCGTGCGGCCGTCGAGCTGCCAGTCGACCTTGACGCCGATGACGTGCAGGCGGGCCAGCGCGGTCAGCCACGCGTCGGACTCGGCCCGGTCGCGGCGCTGGGCGGGGATGGCGCCGGTGAGGCCGCTCAGGACGCCGTCGGGGCCGATCTCCAGGAACGCGTTGGCGCCCTTGGCTTTCAGGGCTTCGACGTTGTCGTGGAAGCGGACCGTGTTGCGGACGTGCTGCACCCAGTACTCGGGGTCGGTGACGTCCGCCTGCGTCTGGATCGGGATCTGGGGCTGGTGGAAGGTGAGTGCGCTGATGGCTTCGCGGAAGTCGGCGAGCATCGGTTCCATCAGCGGGCTGTGGAACGCGTGGCTGACCTTGAGGCGAGTGGTCTTGCGGTCTTTGAAGCGGTCGGTGATCCGTTGCGTTTCGTGGTCGTCGCCCGCGATGACGACGGAGTTCTCCGCGTTGACGGCGGCGATGGAGACGTTCTCGGTGAGGTGCGGGGTGACCTCGGCCTCGGTGGCCTGGATCGCGATCATCGCGCCGGTCTGCGGGAGCGCCTGCATGAGGCGGGCGCGCGCCGCTACCAGTGTGGCGGCGTCTTCGAGGGTGAGGACGCCGGCGACGTGTGCGGCGGCGATCTCGCCCACTGAATGGCCCGCCAGGAACTTTGGGGTGATGCCTGTGCTTTCGGCGAGCCGGTAGAGGGCGACCTCGAAGGCGAACAGGGCGGGCTGCGTGTTGCCGGTCTGGTTGAGCGCGTCGGCGTCGTCGCCCCACATGACCGGTGTGACGTCGAGGTGCTGGGAGACTTCGTCGAGCGCGGCTTTGAAGACCGGCTGGGTCTCGTACAGCTCTTTGCCCATGCCGAGGCGTTGGGCGCCTTGGCCGCTGAACAGGATCGCGAGGGTTTTGGGTGTGGCGACGCCTTCTGCCAGTGTCGCGCCGTCTCGCAGCACGGCGCGATGGTCGAACGTCACGCGGTGGTGCAGCAGGGAGTAGGCGACGTCCTGTGGGTTCGCGCCGCTCTGCACGAGAGCGTTGATCTGGTCGATCTGGGCTTGGAGGGCTTCGGGCGACTTCGCCGACACGAGCAACGGCGGCGCGCCGGAGATGCCCGCCGAGGCCGCCGTGCCCTTCGGGATCGATTCGGATTGGCCGGCCCCCTGGGGGGAACTACCCCCCATCCCAATCATCTCAGGCAGGTCTGACAATTCCGGAGCGGTCGGAGCGGCCTCGATGATCACGTGCGCGTTGGTGCCGGACAGGCCGAACGACGAGATGCCCGCGCGATGAGGGCGGTCCACCGCAGGCCACGGGGTGTTCTCGGTCAGCAGCGCCACGTTGCCCGCCGACCAGTCCACGTGCGAGGTCGGCGACGTCACGTGCAGGGTTCGCGGGAGCAGGCCGTTGCGCAGCGACAGCACGAGCTTGATCACGCCCGCGACACCGGCGGCGGCCTGGGCGTGGGCGATGTTCGACTTGATGGAACCCAGCAGGAGCGGTGACGTGCGGTTCTGGCCGTACGTTGCCAGCAGGGCCTGGGCCTCGATCGGGTCGCCCAGGACGGTTCCGGTGCCGTGGGCCTCCACCGCGTCCACGTCCGAAGTGGACAGACCGGAGTTGGCGAGGGCCTGGCGGATCACGCGTTGCTGCGCGGGGCCGTTCGGGGCGGTCAGGCCGTTCGAGGCGCCGTCCTGGTTGATCGCCGAGCCGCGCACGACTGCGAGGATCTGGTGCCCGTAGCGCACGGCGTCGGACTGGCGTTCGATCACCAGCACGCCGACGCCTTCCGCCCAGCCCGTGCCGTTGGCGTCCTCGGAGAACGAACGGCAGCGCGCGTCTCCGGCCAGGCCGCCCTGGGCGTTGAAGCCGGCGAAGCTCATCGGGGTCGACATCACGGTCACGCCGCCGACCAGGGCCATCGTCGTCTCGCCGGAGCGGATCGAGTTCGCGGCCAGGTGCAGGGCCACCAGCGAGGCCGAGCAGGCGGTGTCGACGGTGAGGGCGGGGCCTTCGAGGCCGAAGGTGTAGGAGAGGCGCCCGGAGATCACCGCCGACGACAGGCCCGTCGACGCGTGGCCCTCGACCTCGTCGCGGGAACGCAGGATCAGGTTGGTGTAGTCCTGGCCGTTCGTGCCGATGTAGACGCCGGTCTTCGTGCCGCGCAACGACGTCGCGTCGATGCCGGCTCGTTCGACGGCCTCCCAGGCGACTTCGAGGAGCTGGCGTTGCTGCGGGTCCATGGCGAGGGCTTCGCGCGGGGAGATGCCGAAGAAGCCCGCGTCGAACTGCGTCGCGCCGTGCAGGAAGCCGCCCTCGACGGTGCCGCCCATCGCCTCGGCCTCCCAGCCGCGGTCGTGGGGGAACGTCGTGACGCCGTCGCCGCCCGTGACGAGCAACTGCCAGAGGTCTTCCGGCGAGTTGACGTCGCCGGGCAGGCGGCAGGCCATGCCGACGATCACGATCGGGTCGTCGAGATCGGCCTGGCCCTGGGCGACGACGTCGTCGGAGAGCCCCTCGCCGGTCAGTTCGGCGAGCAGGTGCTCGGCCACGGTCTGCGGGGTCGGGTAGTCGAAGATCAGCGTCGCGGGGAGCGAAAGGCCGGTGGCCAGTGCGAGGGCGTTGCGCAGTTCGATGGCGGTCAGCGAGTCGAAGCCGAGCGCTCGGAACTCCCTGTCCTCCGCGATCCCGTCGGCGTGGATGACCTTCGTGGCCTCTTCGCGGACCACCTCGACCACGAACGGCAGCCGGTCCGCCGAGGGCAGGCCGGTGAGCTTCAACGCCAGGCCGCCGCTGCGGGCGTTCGAGGCCGTGCGTCGTCCGGGGCGGGCGCGCTCGGGGACGAACGGCGCGAGGAACGCCTCGTCGGTCCTGATGGCGGCGTCGAACAGCGTGGGGTCCCAGGTGTCCATCGCGAGCGCCAGGCCCGGCTGGCCGAGACCGCGGCGGTGGGCGGCGAGGGCTTCGAGGTAGCTGTTCGCGGAGGCGTGGGCGCCCTTGCCGACCGCGCCGACGACCTCGGCGATCGACGTCAGCACGACGAACGGAACGTCGCCGCACAGCGTGTGCAGCAGCCATGCCGTGTCGGCCTTGGCCTGGAAGACGGTGTCGAGCCGGTCCGGTGTCAGGGCGCCGACGACGCCGTCGTCCTGGAAGTCGGCCGCGTGCACGACCGCGGCCAGATCATCCACAGTGGACAAGAGTTCGGGCAGAGAGTCCCAGTCGGTGACCGTGACGACCCCGCGCACGCCAGGCATCGCGCCGACGTGCTGCTCGATCTCGGGGACGTCGCCCGTGACGACGACAGTGCCGTTCCACGAGTGGTCGGCGGTGTGGCCGGAGGCGCGGCTGAACCGGCCGACGCGCACCTCGCCGTCGCGGACGACGGCCTGGGTTTCGCCGAGGTCGAAGAGCGCCGCCAGGCCGTCCGGGAGGGAGTCCTCGACGTCCAGCAGCAGGAACCGGCCGGGGTGCTCGACCTGCGCCGACCGCACCAGGCCCCACACGGCTGCGCCCGCCAGATCGTCTCCGGACAGGGCGCCTCGCGTGACGAACACCAGCCGGGAGTTGGTCAGGAGCGACTCCTGGATGAGCAGCAGTGCCTGCCAGGAGTCGGTCACCGGCACGAGGACGGTGTCCGGTGTGGACTCGCCCGCCAACGAGTCCACGACCGGAACACCGAGTTCGAGGAGGTCCTCGCCGAGCACGGCCCAGTCGTTCGTGCCGTGGACCTCGATCGGGACCCAGTCGAGCCGGTACAGCTCGGTGCGTCGCGTCGCCTCCAGCTCGCGGAACGAGATGGCGGCGTCCAGGACCGCGTCCCCGTCGGCGTCGGCGGCGGTGAGCTGAACCTGTCCGTCCTCTTCGGACAGACGGACGCGGAGGAGTTCGGCGCCGGTGGCGTGCAGGGTGACCGAACGCCAGTCCGCGGCTTCGCCTTCGACGCCGAGGAAGGACGCGGCGTTCAGGGCGGCGTCCAGCAGGGCCGGGTGGATGCCGAAACCGGTGGCGTCCTGGGACAACGCGACTTCGGCGAAGATCTCGTCCTTCCGCTGCCAGACCGCGCGGAGGCTCTCGTCGTGGGAGCTGTCGACGACCTGCGCGCCCTTCGGCGGCCACACGGCGATGTTCTCGGGCTGCGTGCCGGTGCCGAGCCTGCCTTCGGCGTGCTTGACCCAGTCCTGCTGGTCGGCGCGGGAGTGCAGGGTGAAACGGCCGTCGGTGCCGACGTGGAGCTGGACCTGCACGGAACCGTTGCCCGCCAACCGCAACGGCTCTACCGTGGTGAGTTCCTCGACGGCATCGTGGTCGGTGAGGTCTGCCGCTTTCAGCGCCAGCTCGACGAAACCCGCCGTCGGGAAGGCGGGCCACTGCGCGCCGGACAGCGTGCCGGTGAGGATCAGTTCGCCCGACCCGGCGACGGTCATGGCCGCGCCGAGCAACGGGTGCCCGGCGGGGGAGAGGCCGAGTCCGGTGGCGTCGCCCGCGCTGACCGACACCGACGGCCAGTACGGCGCGTGCTCGAAGGCGTAGGTGGGCAGGTCGACGCGCTTGCCGCCGGGGTAACAGGGCAGCCAGTCGACTCGCGTGCCACTGACGTGCAGGCGGGCCAGGGCGGTTTCGAACGCCTCGACCTCGTCGCGGTCCTTGCGGATCGTCGGGATGGCGCCGTCGACCAGTGCGGAGAGGACGCCGTCCGGGCCGACTTCCAGGAACGTCCTGCCTTGCAGAGCTTGGACGTTGTCGTGGAAGCGGACCGTGTCGCGGACGTGCTGGACCCAGTACTCGGGATTGGTGACGTCGGCGCCGTGGACGGGGATCTGGGGCTGGTGGAAGGTGAGGGTGCTGATGACTTCGCGGAAGTCTTCGAGCATCGGTTCCATCAACGGGCTGTGGAACGCGTGCGAGACGCGGAGCCGCTTGTGCTTCCAGCGCTGGGCGAGTTCGAGGGTCGGTTCTTCGTCGCCGGCGATGACGACGGAGGCGGGGCCGTTGACGGCCGCGATGCTGACGGTGCCGGTGAGGTGCGGCGTGACGTCGGCTTCGGAGGCTTGGACGGCGACCATCGCGCCGGTCTGGGGGAGAGCCTGCATGAGGCGGGCACGTTCGGTGACGAGGGTCCTGGCGTCGTCGAGGCTGAGGACGCCGGCGACGTGCGCGGCGGCGATCTCGCCGATGGAGTGGCCTGCGAGATGGGCCGGTTCGACGCCGAAGTGTTGCAGGAGGCGGTAGAGCGCCACCTCGAACGCGAACAGCGCAGGCTGGGCGTTGCCGGTCTGGTTGAGCAGGTCTTCGTCGTCGCCCCAGATGATCTGTCTGAGTTCGGGGGTGGTGCAGGCGTCGAAGGCTTGTTCGAACGCGGGGTAGCGGGCGTGGAGTTGCTTGCCCATGCCGAGGCGTTGGGCGCCTTGGCCGGTGAAGAGCATCGCGAGCTCGGTGCGCTTGGCCTGGCCGGTGATTTCCGTGTCGGCCAGGAGGACGGCGCGGTGTTCGAAGAGCGTGCGGGTGGTGACGAGGGAGTGGCCGATGTCGCGCGGGTCGCCGGGGTGGGTGCGGATGCGGTCGATCTGGGCTCGCAGGGAGGCTTCGGACTTGGCCGAGACGACCAGCGGCACCCGGACCGGAATCGATTCGGATTGGCCGGCCCCCTGGGGGTCGCGAGCCCCCATCTCAATCATCTCAGGCAGGTCTGACAATTCCGGAGCGCTCGGAGCGGCCTCGATGATCACGTGCGCGTTGGTGCCGGACACGCCGAACGACGACACGGCCGCACGTCGCGCGCGATCAGACTCCGGCCAGGACCGAGCCGTGGTCACCAGGGAGACGTCACCGGCGGACCAGTCGACGTGTGTGGAAGGCCGGGACACGTGCAGGGTGGCGGGCACGACGCCGTGCCGCATCGCCTGCACCATCTTGATGATGCCCGCGACACCGGCGGCGGCCTGGGTGTGGCCGATGTTCGACTTCACGGAGCCGAGCAGCAGTGGCGACGGGCGGTCCGCGCCGTACACGGCCAGCAGGCTGCGGGCCTCGATCGGGTCGCCCAGGGCGGTACCGGTGCCGTGCGCCTCCACAACGTCCACATCGGACGGACCAAGGCCGGCGCGGTCGAGGGCCGCGCGGATGACGCGTTGCTGGGCACGGCCGTTCGGGGCGGTGAAGCCGTTGGAGGCGCCGTCGGAGTTGACGGCCGAACCGCGCACCACGGCCAGAACCGGGTAGCCCGAAGCCTGAGCGTCCGACAGGCGGGCCAGTGCGAGCATGCCGACGCCCTCGGACCAGCCGGTGCCGTCCGCGTCGTCGGAGAACGCCTTGCAGCGGCCGTCGCGGGCCAGGCCGCCCTGGCGCGAGAACTCGACCAGGGAGCCGGGGGTGCACATGACGTTCACGCCGCCGGCCAGGGCCAGGGTGCACTCGCCGCCGCGCAGGGCGTTCACGGCCAGATGCAGGGAGACCAGCGACGAGGAGCAGGCCGTGTCGACGGTCAGGGTCGGGCCCTCGAAGCCGAACGCGTAGGAGATCCGGCCCGACTCGGCGGAGGCGGCGATGCCGGTGCCGACGTCGCCGGTCGCGTCGTCCAGGCCGCGGATCAGGAGGTGTTCGTAGTCCTGGCCGTTGGTGCCGACGAACACGCCCGTGCGGGAGCCGCGCAGAGTGGACGGGTCGAGGCCTGCTCGTTCCATGGCCTCCCAGGACACTTCGAGCAGCAGGCGCTGCTGGGGGTCCATCGTCACCGCCTCGCGCGGTGAGATGCCGAAGAACGCCGGGTCGAAGTCCGCCAGGCCGTGCAGGAAGCCGCCCTGCACCGACACGCTGTTGCCGCGGGAGTCGACTCCGCTGCCGAGCAACGAGTCCACGTCCCAGCCCCGGTCGGCGGGGAAGCCCGTGATCGCGTCCCTGCCGGTGGACACCAGGTCCCAGAGTTGTTCCGGGGACGTGATTCCGGCCGGGAAGCGGCAGGCCATGCCGATGATCGCCACCGGCTCACCGGCCGCGGCCACCAGTTGCCGGTTGGCGCGGCGCAGGCGGTCGGCCTCCTTCACAGCCGCACGCAGCGCCTCGACAACCTTCTCACTGGAGTTGCTCATGCTCTGCGCTCCGTCAGTCCGAATCCCGCGGTGCTCCCCGTTGGCACATTCGAACAGCCGAACCTGTAGTGGATTCCACAGCTTCTGCTCGCTGAGATCGTTTCCGCGGCTCAGCCTGGGAGCGCGACCACGCAGCGTGATCCGGACGGGGTGTTCGGGGTGGCGACGGCACGGCGTAGTGGCGCGAAAGCGGAGTTCACCCGTTAGTGATCTTGATTTCTCAATCAAGATCAACTGTGGTTAAGGTGCGCGCGATCAACGTTGTTTCTCATTGTTCGAGGTGGCGCGTCAGATGTACCAGCAGTGGCACGTGAGTGCGTTCTTAGCTTCCGCCGACACGGTCGTCAGCAATGAGATAGTGGAAACGGTCCGCGAGTTGCGGGCGAGGGTGCTCTTCGATCGTGGACGCCGACCTGCGTTCCGCGGCGAGGACGGCCGGCACGTCGACGATCAGGACCTCGACTACGGCGCCTGGCACTTCGTCGCACGGAAAGAGCCAGGTGGGCCGCCTCTCGGCTACATCAGGTTGTCGACACCGGCGACCGGCGAGCTGTTCCAGTCCCGGGCATTTCTCGGCGATGCCGGATTCGAACGAATTCTCCGCGAGGCCGGTGTCACGCCCGGAGAAACGTTTGAGCACAGTCGACTCGTGGTCGAACACCGGGCCCGGAAACTGGGGCTCGGTGCCTATTTGAACGCCGTCGCGATCGGTGCCGCACACGCTTTAGGTGCGAAAGCGATGATCGGCACGTCCGGGACGAAGGACGGCCAGCACCTGTTCCACGAACGATTCGGCTTCCGGTGTGTCGAGGGGACGCGCCGACACGTCGAGCACTACACCGAGGACGTCGTGATCATGTTCCACGACGTCGAAGCAGGCGCCGGCGAATACCACGAACTCGTCACGAGGATGCGTGGAGAGTTCCCGGAACTGGCGGCGGTCGAGCACACTCCCGCCGTCGCGCTCAGTCACCGCCGGCCGCACCACCTCCACGGCAACGCGGACACCACGGCCTGGCAACCGGTCCTCCTCACCCCAACGGTCGCGGCCGATCGGGAAGCGCTGCAACGACTTCTGGACTCCGGTCAGGTCCGCGAGGTCCACGACACGATCGACGCGCAGATCGACGAGCTCGTCCGCAGCCGCGAACCCTGGCTGCCGCCGCACGAGGACCTCACCCGGCGCAAGCACGAGCAGCTCGGCGGCCTCACCGACTGGGAGTACGGCACCTGGGTCTTCTACCCGTGGTCGCAGCGGCTCGTGCACGTGCTGCCCCGCGAGGAGTTCCGGCTGGTCCGCACCGACCGCAACCGCGGCAAGATCGAACGCCCGCAGCAGAGGTCGTTGCTGGGCCGCAGGATCGGCGTGATCGGCCTGTCGGTCGGCAACAGCGCCGCCGTCACGTTCGCACTCGAGGGCATCGGCGGCCGGTTCAAGCTCGCCGACTTCGACGAGTTCGGTCTGTCCAACCTGAACCGGCTGCGCGCGGGCGTGCACCACCTCGGCGTCAACAAGGCCGTCATCTCGGCGCGGCAGATGTTCGAGATCGACCCCTACCTCGACATCGAGATCTTCACCGACGGACTCACCAGGCACAACCTCGACGAGTTCACCGAGGGCCTGGACCTGGTCGTCGAGGAGTGCGACACCCCGTACGCGAAGATCGCCGCCAGGGAGGCGGCCCGCCGGCGCGGCATCCCCGTCGTCATGGACTGCAACGACCGCGGCATGCTCGACGTCGAGCGGTTCGACCAGGAACCGCACCGCCCGCTGCTGCACGGCCTGATCGGCGACGTCACCGCCGACGAGCTCGAAACCCTGTCGAAACAACAAAAGATTGACCTGATCCTCGCCATAGTCGACGCCGAACGCATCAGCCCCGAGCTGCGCGCGTCGTTCGGCGAACTCGGCAGGACGCTCAGCAGCTGGCCGCAGCTCGCGTCCGGCGTGGCGCTCGGCGGCGCGCTCACCGCCGAGGCCGCCCGCCGGATCCTGCTCGGCGCCGAATGCGTGTCCGGCCGTTTCTACGTCGACTTCGCCGACCTGATCACGCCCGCCACCAACACCACCAGGAGCTCGGTGTGATCCCGGTGGCGTTGAAGGGAACCGGTGTCCACCTGCCCGAACGGATCGTCACCAACGACGATCTCGCGCGCATGGTCGACACGTCCGACGAGTGGATCACCAGCCGGACCGGGATCCGCGAACGGCGCTGGCTCGCACCGGATCGCGCCGTCTCGGACATGTGCGTCGCCGCGGCCAGGGATGCGCTCGCGAGTTCCGAGACGACCGTCCACGACGTCGACGTGATCATCGTCGCCACCTACACGTGGGACCAGCCGCTGCCGTCCACGGCACTGATCGTCAAGGAGGCACTGGGGGCGCACCGGGCGTTGACGCTCGACGTCACGCAGGCCGCGTGCGCGAACGGCGTGCAGGCGTTGCTGCTCGCGGCACACCTGCTGCAGTCCTCGGCCGCCCGCACGGTGCTCGTGATCGCGGCCGACTGCGCCAGCCGCGTCACGGACCCGCAGGAACGCACCAGCCGCATCTTCTTCGGTGACGCGGCCGCGGCGGCGGTGCTGCACCGCGGCGACGGCGACAGCGGCCTGCTGGCCTGGGACTTCGGCTCCGAACTGTCCTACGACGTGCAGATCAAGGCCGGCGGCTCACGGCTGCCCGCGAGCGAGTCGACCGTCGAGCGGCGAGAGCACTTCGTCACGATGAACGGCAGGGCGGTCTGGGACACCGCGACGAGGTGGCTGCCCGACAGCATCCTCACCGCGGCGGCGAAGGCGGAGGTGCCGATCGAGCGGATCGACCACTTCTTCCTCCATCAGGCCAACCTGAACATCATCAACGCCGCGCTCGACAAGCTCGGCGTCCCCGCCACGAAGGCACCGGTGACGCTCGACCGGCTCGGCAACACCGGGTCGGCAGGGGTGTTCACCGCGCTGCACTCGCGGTTCGGGGAGCTGCGCAAGGGCGACGTGTTCGTCATGTCCGCGATCGGTGCCGGGTTCCAGTGGGGAACCCTCTGCTTCCGGCACTAAAACGAGTTGCTCCCACCGGCGGCCCGGTGTTGCATGCGAAGGGCACCGGGCCTCTGGGGGAGTTGATCGATGCTCGACGGCGTGATCGCCACCGACGTGTCTCTTGTGGACGAGCTGGTCCGCACGCAGTTCCCGCGCTGGCACGGCTTGCCGATTCGCGAGGTCGCGCACGGCGGCACCAGCAACGCCCTGTACCGGCTGGGCGACGACCTGGCGGTGCGGCTGCCGCGCCGCGAGTGGGCCAAGGACGGGGCGGGCAAGGAAGCCGTCGTCGTTCCGCTGGTCGCGCCGCACGTGCCGGTCGCGGTGCCGGAACCGGTCGCGCTGGGCGAAGCGACCGAGAACTACCCGTACCAGTGGTCGGTGGTGCGCTGGCTCGGCGGCGAGACCGCCCCGATCGAGGCCGTCGGCGACGACACCCCGTTCCGGCTGGCCGAACTGATCCGCGCACTGCACGAGATCGACGCGACCGGACGGCCGTGGACCACCGGCCGAGGCCGGGTGACCGGTTCCGACCACGACGACCCCGTCCGCACCTGCATCGCCCAGGTCGGCGGCGACCCCAGGCTCGTCACCATCTGGGAGGACGCGCTCAACGCCCCGACCTGGGACCGTCCCGGCCGCTGGCTGCACGCCGACCTGCACGTCGGGAACCTGCTGTTCACGGACGGCGCGCTGACCGGCGTGATCGACTGGGGCGCGGCCGGCGTCGGTGATCCGGCGGCGGACCTCATGACGGCCTGGCTCTACCTGGACGAACGCGGACGCAAGCAGTTCCGGCGCGAACTCGCCGAGTTCGACGACGCCGCCTGGACGCGCGCGAAGGGCTGGGCGTTGCACCTCGCCGTGCTCGCGCTTCCGTATTACCGCGAGACCAACAAGTTCCTCGCCGGGATCGCCAGCCGGACGCTCGGCCAGCTCTGTCCGGGCTGGGACGACTGATGCGGATCGACGTGCTCCTCGTATCCTCGACGAACGCGGCCGCGAGCAGTTCCGGCGCGAGCTCGCCGTCACGCCCGCGGTCAGCTACTCGCGGAACGCGCCGGGTGACATGCCCGTCTCGCGGGCGAAGAACTTCGTGAAGTTGGTGGCCTCGCTGAACCCGAGCCGGTGCCCGATCGCCGCCGACGACAGGTCGGTGTGCACGAGCAGCCGCTTGGCCTCCAGCGTCACGCGGGCGTCGATCAACGCCTTCGCGGACAGACCTGTGGCGGCCAGGCAGATGCGGTTCAGGCTGCGCGTCGAGTAGCCGATGCGGGCCGCGTACTCGGCGGCGTTGCGGGTGGAGGCGAAGGACCGTTCCAGTTCCTGCTGGAAGCGTTCGAACCGGGCGTCGGCGTGGCCGGGAGCGGAGCCGGGCAGGCGGGCGACGCGCAGCAGCAACGCGCCCAGCAGCTGGCGGAGCAGGTCCACCGGTTCGTTGGTCAGCAGGTTGCGGCGGTACTCCTGCCTGAGGTCCTGCACGGCGCGGGTGAAGACCGCCAGTTCCGCCTTGGGGACCAGGTGCCGGACCGGTCCGAACGGGCTGAGCACCGGCGGCGGGAACGCGGGGGTGAAAAGCACCATGAACGCCTCCACCGCGCCCGCGGGCAGACGGAGCACCCGGCCGGGGCTGACGTGCAGGAGCGTGCCGGGTGAGCACGGGTGGTCCACGAAATCGACCATGGTGGTGCCGGTGCCCGCGGTGAACAGGAACAGCTGGTGGAAGTCGGTGCGGTGCACCTTCGTCAGCGTGTCCTCGGTGAGCCTGCGGCGGAGCACGCCGAGGTCGAGTGCCTCCAGGCCCAGCTGCCCGCGGTCGGGGTTGCTGAAGCCGAACTGCGCGACCTGTCCACTTCTGACCATGGTGAGGCGTGATCCTACCTCGTCGTGAGCGTCTTGCTGGGACATCGTTGCAGCCATGAACAACAAGGAACTCGTGCTCAAGGCCGCAGGCGAACTGTTCGGCGACAAGGACCCGTCCGCTGTGGACCGTTGGGTCGCGCCGGACTACCGCCAGCACAGCTCGCTCATCGCGGACGGACCCGAGGCGTTGCGCGGGCTCGTCGCGAGCCTGCCGGAAGGTTTCCGCTACGAACCGGCGCGCGTGATCGCGGACGGCGATCTCGTTGCACTGCACGGTGTTTACCACGGCTTCGGGCCGGAACCGCTCGTCGCGTTCGACCTGTTCCGGGTGCGGGACGGCAAGCTCGCCGAACACTGGGACGCACTGACGCCCGTGGTCGAGAACACCGCGAGTGGACGGTCCCAGACGGACGGTGCCGCACAGCCCGCCGCCGAGGGCACCGAACGCAGTCGCGAGCTGGTGCAGGAGTTCGCGCAGCGGATCCTGCAGGACGCCGACTACTCGGTGCTGACCGACTACATCTCCACCGAGACCTACCTGCAGCACAACCCGGAGGCCGCGGACGGGCTCGACGGGTTCGGAGCGGCCGCGGCGAAGTGGGCGGGAGAAGGCAAGAACCTCGTCTACAAGACGGTGCACCAGGTCGTGGCCGAGGGCGATCTCGTTCTGCTGCAGTCGGAAGGCGAGTTCGGCGAACCGGTCGCGTACTGGGACCTGTTCCGCGTCCAGGACGGCAGGATCGTCGAGCACTGGGACGTCATCGCGCCGATCCCGGCCGGCCTCCCGCACGGCAACGGGCTGTTCTGACGTGCTCACGGCCCTGCCCGATTACCGGCACGCGGTCGCACTGGACGAGCCCTTCCGCCCGCTCAGTGCGCCCGCGCCCGCCGGCGAACTCGAACTCCTGACGAGTCTCGCCCTGCGAATGCTCGGCGACGACCCGTGGGTCGGCCGGTTCCGGCTGCCGCGCGAGGCGGGGGACCGGCGCCGCATGCTCCGGGCGGTGCTCACCGTCCGCGAACCCGCGCCGCTGGACCCCGAACTCGTCGCCGTGCTCGACGCATTGCTCGGCGGCGAACGCCAGCAGCGGCCGCTCACGAACGCGCTGACGCTGCCAGCGCCGATCGCGGTGTGGCGAGGCGACATCACCCGGCTCCGGGCCGACGCGATCGTCAACGCCGCCAACGACGCCCTGCTCGGGTGCTTCCAGCCGTTGCACGCCTGCGTCGACAACGCGATCCACGACGTCGCGGGGCCACGGCTGCGGGCCGACTGCCGGCGGATCATGACCCTGCAGGGAACGCCGGAGCCGACCGGAACCGCGAAGATCACCCGTGGTTATCACCTGCCCGCGCCGTTCGTGCTGCACACGGTCGGCCCGATCGTGCGCGGAAACCTGTTGCCCGCCCACGGAACCGCGCTCGCCGACTCCTACCGGGCGTGCCTCGACCTCGCCGCCGAGGTACCGGGAATCCGCACGATCGCGTTCAGCGGCATCAGCACCGGGATCTTCGGGTTTCCGAAGAGGCCGGCCGCGCGGACCGCGATCGGCACGGTCCGGGACTGGCTCGCCACGCGTCCCGGCCGGTTCGACCGCGTGGTGTTCGTGGCGTTCAGCGGCGAGGACGAGACTGTCTACCGGGAGTTGTCGTGACGCTGGAACGCTGGCTGGACGAGGCCGATCGAGTGCTCATCGCGGCGGGCGCGGGACTGTCCGCGGCGGCGGGCTACGACTACTCGGACACCGAGAGGTTCGCCGAGCTGTTTCCTGTGCTGCACGAGAAGGGCCTGTGGGCGCGGTACCAGCTGATCGGGCTGCCGCTACCGCCCAGGTTGCTGTGGGGCTACTGGTCCGTGCACGTCGACGACATCCGGTTCGGCGCAGAGCCGAACCCCGTGTACACGAGGTTGCGGGACCTGGTCGGGACCCGTGACCACTTCGTCCTGACGTCCAATGTGGACGGGTTGTTCGCGCGCAACGGTTTCGCGGAGGACAGGGTGTGGACGCCGCAGGGCGACTACGGCCGCTACCAGTGCGAGACGCCGTGCACAAGGGAGACGTGGCCCAGCAGGCCGATCGTGGACGCCGCATTGGCCACCTACGACGTCTTGACAGGGGAGTCCGAGACGGTGCCGGTGTGTCCGCGCTGCGGGGGAGAGGTGTTCCTGAACGTGCACAAGGGGCCCGAGTACGTGCCCGACCACTACGCGCCTGCGGGGAAACGGCTGCGCGAGTGGCTCGGAGATGGTGTGCTCGTGATCGAGATCGGTGCCGGGTTCAGCACGCCCACGGTCATTCGCCGACCGGTGGAATCGCTGGTCCGCAGCCTGCCAAGCGCTCGCTTGGTGCGGGTCAACACCGCGCACGCCGAGGTGCCTGCCGATCTTGGTGAACGGGCGGTGTCTGTGCGGGCGGACATCACCGAGGTGCTCGATCTGCCATAGCACATCGGGCTATCCGCGAACTGGAGTAAGACCCCCCGCCATCCGGGTCCATTCGTCAGGTTACGTATGTGAGAAAGTTTCACCACCCTCTCGACGGCGCATCGGGTTTGTGCGTACGGTGAGCGCGTTGTCACCGTACCGGTCAGTAGTAACCCTAGCTGAATTCCTTTCTCCCCACCCCTGCAGGGTGAGGAAGTGAGCACAGTGAACATGCTGTCGGATCGAGAACGGGTGCTGTGCCTGAGTCCGTTCAGCACCCCCAACCCGGCCCTCGTGGTCGCGGCAGAACGAGCCGGTGGGCTCGGCGTGCTCGACCTCGGGCCGAACGCCGCCGCCGACCTCGCCCGCGTGACCGCGCGTCATCCGCGCGCGTTCGGGGTGAGACTGCACGGACCGTTGACGGTGCCGCTGCCCGAAGCCGTGGACACCGTCGTAGTCGATCTCGCCCGCGGTACTCCGAACCGCGCTGAGCTGGGTGAACGCCGTGTTCTCGCGGTGATCACCTCGGTGGCGGAAGCCGCTGCGGCGATCGAGTTCGGGGCCACCGGCCTGATCGCGAAGGGTGCCGAGTCAGGCGGCCGAGTGGGTGGTTCGCCCGCGTTCGTGCTGCTCCAGCAGGTGCTCGCGCTGACCGATCTGCCGGTCTGGGTGGCCGGCTCGATCGGCCCCGACACGGCTGCCGCGGCGATCGCGGGCGGTGCGCGCGGAGTGGTGCTGGAAGGCCAGCTCACCCTCGTCGCGGAGGCTCGAAAACATATTTCCGGCGAAATTGTCAACGCCGTCCGCATGATGGATGGCGCTGACACCGTCGTGAACCGCGGGTTACGTGTTCATGTTCGTCAAAACACGCTCGAAATTGGTCAAGAAGGTTCCTTGGCTGATTTCTACCGTACCTCGTTTGGGACCGTCGGAGGCGTGGTCTGCGCGATTGCGCGGGGCATTCGGGACAATCTCACCCTGGCGGGTGAGGACCGCCCGATCCGGCCGGGCGGACCGTTCTGCGACCGCGTCCCCGGCCTGCGCTACCCGATCGCGCAGGGGCCGATGACCCGCGTCAGCGACCAGCCCGCGTTCGCCGCGGCCGTCGCCGAGGGCGGCGCGCTGCCGTTCCTCGCGCTCGCGTTGATGGAGGGCCCGGCCGTTCGCACGCTGCTCGAGCACACCGCGGAGAAGCTCGGCGACCGGCCGTGGGGCGTCGGACTGCTCGGCTTCGCACCGCCCGAACTGCGGGCGCGGCAGATGGAGGCCGTGCTGGCCGTCCGGCCTAAGTACGCGATCGTCGCCGGTGGCACGCCCACGCAGGCACGGGAACTGGAGGACGCCGGCATCGAGGCGTTCCTGCACGTGCCGTCGCCCGCGCTGCTGCGCCGGTTCCTCGACGAGGGCGCGCGCAAGTTCGTCTTCGAGGGCTCCGAGTGCGGCGGGCACACCGGTCCCCGTACCAGCTTCACGTTGTGGCAGCAGCAGATCGACGTCCTCAAAGGCCGCGAGAAGGACGTTGTCGCACTGTTCGCGGGTGGCATTCACGACGCCCGCTCGGCCGCGATGATCTCCGCCATGACCGCGTCGATCGCGGCACGCGGCGCGGCGATCGGTGTTCTCGTCGGCACCGCCTACCTGTTCACCGAGGAAGCCGTGTCGCACGGCGCGATCCGTCCGGTGTTCCAGCAGGTCGCGCTGGAGTGCGAGGACACCGCGCTGCTGGAGACCTCGCCCGGCCACGCCGTCCGATGCGCTCAGACGTCCTATGTGGACACGTTCGAGCAGGCGCGGGCCGAGCTCACCGGACTGTCGAAGCAGGAGAGCTGGGAGAGGCTCGAACAGCTCAACCTGGGACGGCTCCGGCTCGCCAGTCGCGGTCTCGTCCGCGACGACGGTGTCCTCAAAGAGGTCGGTGACGACGAACAGCGCCGCGAAGGCATGTTCATGATCGGCCAGGTCGCGACCCTGCGGTCCGAACGCACCACGATCGCCCAGCTGCACGAGGACATCGTCTCCGGTGTGCTGCCCGAGACGGCCGAGCACGAGAGCACCCCGGAACCGCTGGACGTCGCCATCGTCGGCATGGCCGCGATCATGCCGGGCGCCCGCGACGTCACCGAGTTCTGGGCGAACGTGCTGGCGGGCACCGACTCCATCACGGAGATCCCGCCGGACCGCTGGTCGCCCGAACGCTACGGCAGCCCGTTCCGCTGGGGCGGCTTCCTGCCGCGCACGGCCTTCGACCCGCTCGCGTACGGGATCCCGCCCGCCTCGCTGACCTCGATCGAACCGGCCCAGCTGCTGGCGCTCGAAGTGTCGGCGAAGGCGCTGGCGGACGCCGGTTACCAGACCAGGGTGTTCGACCGCGAACGGACGTCGGTGATCTTCGGAGCCGAGGCCGGCGCCGATCTCGCGAACGCCTACACGGTCCGCACCGCGTTGCCCGCCTTGGGCATCGACGGCCTGGACGACCACCTGCCGAAGCTGACCGAGGACTCGTTCCCCGGCGTGCTCGGCAACGTGATCGCGGGTCGCGTCGCGAACCGGCTCGACCTCGGCGGCGCGAACTACACGGTCGACGCCGCCTGCGCGTCCAGCCTCGCCGCGCTCGACGTGGCCTGCAAGGAACTCGTCGGCGGCACCAGCGACATGGTCCTGTGCGGCGCGGTCGACCTGCACAACAGCGCGCACGACTACCAGATGTTCGCCTCCGTGAAAGCCCTGTCCGCCGAGGGCCGCTGCGCCACGTTCGACTCGGCGGCGGACGGCATCGCGCTCGGCGAGGGCGTGGCCGCCGTCGTCCTGAAACGGCTCGCCGACGCCGAACGGGACGGCGACCGCGTCTACGCGGTGATCAAGGGCATCGGCGCGTCGAGCGACGGCCGTTCGCTGGGCCTGACCGCGCCCCGTCCGGAAGGCCAGCAACGAGCACTGCGCCGCGCGTACGCGGCGGCCGGGCTGCCGGTCACCGACGTCGGCCTGGTCGAGGCGCACGGCACGGGAACCGTGGTGGGAGACCGGACCGAGCTCAAGTCGCTCACCGAGATGTTCTCCGGCGTCGAACCCGGCACCTGCACGATCGGCTCGGTCAAGTCGCAGATCGGCCACACCAAGTGCGCGGCGGGTCTCGCGGGCGTGATCAAGGCGGCGCTGTCCATCCACACCGGACTGCGGCCGGGCACGTTGCACGTCAAGCAGCCCAACGCCTTCTGGGACGCCGAGACCTCACCGTTCGCGTTCGGCCACCGCACGTGGGCGAGCAGGAACCGGGTCGCGGGCGTGAGCGCGTTCGGGTTCGGCGGCACGAACTTCCACACCGTCATCGCGGGCTACACCGGCGCCGACGAACCCCGCCACGGCCTGAAGGCGTGGCCGGCCGAGCTGTTCCTGATCCGCGGCGACGATCAGGCTGCCGCCCAACGGGAAGCCGCTCGCCTCGCCGCGCTGGTCGACGTGCGCACCCCGTTGCGTTCGCTGGCAGCGGCGTGCGGTGAAGGCACCGTTCAGGCGGCGTTCGTGGTCAGCGATCACGATGGTCTGCAGAAGGCGCTCAAGGACGTCGAGGCCTGGCGCGAGTCCGATGTGGTGTCGCTGAGGTCGGGGGAACGGCCACAAATAGCGTTCCTGTACCCAGGCCAGGGAAGCCAACGGCCGGGCATGCTGCTCGACCTGGTCACGGCTTTCCCGCGACTGCAGGACTTCCTCGACGCGCGCTACGAGCGGGTCATGTACCCGCCTGCCGCGCTGACCGCCGAGGACGTGTCGCGGCAGCGCGCGGAGATCACCGACACCCGCAACGCCCAGCCCACGCTCGGCATCGCCGGGCTGATGGTCACGGCGCTGCTGGACTCCGTCGGCGTGCGACCGGATCTGGCCGGTGGCCACAGCTACGGCGAACTGGTCGCGTTGTCGGCGGCCGGCGCGTTCGGGGCCGCCGAACTGCTGGAACTCAGTGCGGCCCGGGCCCAGGCGATGCTGGACGCGGTCGGCGACGACCCCGGCACGATGGCCGCCGTCACCGCCGCGGTGGCCGAGGTCGAGGCGCTGCTGCCGTCCGATGTCGTGGTGGCGAACCACAACGCGCCCGACCAGGTCGTGATCTCCGGCCCGACCGAGGCCGTGCACAACGCCGTCGAGGTGCTGAAGAGCGCCGGGCTGACCGTGAAGAACATCCCGGTCGCCGCAGCGTTCCACAGCCCGCTGATGGCCGGGGCCCGCGACCGGTTCGCGGCCCGTCTCGCAGCCACTTCTCTCGGCTCGATGCGGTTCCCGGTGTGGTCGAACGTGTCCGCGGCTCCTCACACCGATGTGCGCGAAGGCTTGTCCGAGCAGCTCGCGGGCCGAGTGCGGTTCGTGGACCAGATCGAGTCGATGTACGCGGCGGGCGCACGGATCTTCGTCGAAGCAGGTCCCGGCGGTGTGCTGACGTCGCTGGTCGGCAAGACCCTCGGCGACCGGCCGCACCAGGCGTTGCGCTGCGACGACCACATGACCTTCCTGCGCACGCTGGCAGCACTCGCGGTCGCCGGTGTCGAGGTGGACACCGCGCCGCTGTTCGAGGACAGGGCCGAACCCGCCACGGTCGTGCCGCCACGGCCGGGCTGGTACGTGGATGGAGGACTCGTGCGGGACGCGAACGGCGACGCACTGCCCGGTGGGCTTCGGCCCGCGACCGAGTTCCCGACTCTCCGAGTCGGCTCAGGGCTGGGGCGCGACGAGATCATCGAGAAGTTCCTGGACGGGATGCGGGACGCGGTGAGCGCGCAGCGGGACGTGCTGCTGAGCTACCTCGGCACCGAACCCGCCGCGGTGCCCGCGCCGAGGCAGGTGATCGACCAGCCGGTGGTCGCCGTGCCGCAACCGCAGGCCGCACCGCAGGAAGACGTCGCCACGGTGGTGCTGCGGACGATCAGCGCCCGCACCGGCTACCCGGTCGAGATGCTGCAGCCGGGTCTGGACCTGGAAGCGGACCTGTCGATCGACTCCATCAAGCGGACGGAGATCGTCGGCGAACTGGTGGCGGAGCTGGGCGCGGCGGGCTCGGTGGACGAACTCGCGCAGCTCAAGACCATCGACGGCATCGTCGGCTGGTTCGGCTCCGCGGCCCCGGTCACCGCTGCGGCGAAGGACGTCCGGGCGGTGGTGCTGCGGACGATCAGCACGCGCACGGGCTACCCGGTCGAGATGTTGCAACCGGGTCTGGACCTGGAAGCGGACCTGTCGATCGACTCCATCAAGCGCGCCGAGATCGTGGGCGAACTGGCTCAGGAACTGGGCGCGACGGGCGGCGTCGACGAACTGGCCCAGTTGAAGACGATCGACGGGATCGTCGCGTGGTTCGGCGAGGCCCCGGCACTCCCCGCCCCGGCGCCCGTGCTCGCGCTGCCGGCGTCAGCGGGCAGGCTCGTCCGGCTCGTGCCGCAGGTCGTGCCCGCCGAACCGGCCGAACCCGCCGACCTCAGCGGCAGGACCGTGCTGATCATCGACGACAACGGGATCGGGCTCGAACTCGCCGACCTGCTCGAACGCCACACCGCCCGCCCGCGCATCGAGCAGGCGTTCCCGGACGACCTGACCGGAATCGACGTCGTGATCCGGCTCCAGGCCCGGCTGCCGGAAGCCTTCAGTGAGGTCAAGCAGTGCGTGACGAACGGGGTCGCGCTCGTCGTCGTGACCACGGGCGGCGGCACGTTCGGCTTCGACCACACGCCCGACGAGCTGCCCGCGGACATCGGCCTGCACGGCCTGATCCGCACGGCCGCACTCGAGTATCCGGACCTCGTGGTGCGCTCTGTCGACGTCAACCCCAAGGAAAGCCACCGCGACATCGCCACGGCGTTGCTCGCCGAGATCGGGCCAGGCCCGGCGGTCGTCGGCTACCAGGCCGGTAGGCGGCAGGTCATCGAGGCGATTCCGGCTGACCTCGAAGCGGGAACCCTCGACCTGGACGCCGACAGCGTGGTGCTGCTGACCGGTGGCGCCCGCGGCATCACCGCGCTCGCCGCCGTCGAACTCGCCGAGCGCACCGGTTGCCACGTCGAACTGATCGGCCGCACGCCGATCGCCGCCGAGGACCACCGGCTGAGCCACGCCACGACCGAGCCCGAGCTCGTGAAGGCGCTGTTCGAGCTGGGCGAGAAGGACAACGTGCCGGCCAGGGCGCGCAAGGTGCTCGCCGAACGCGAAGTCCGTCAGACCATGGAACGGTTGCGCGCCAAAGCATCAAGCGTGCGATACCACGAGTGCGATGTCACCGACGCCGAGGCTGTGGGCAAGGTGATCGATGACGTCAAGGCGAGGTTCGGCCGGATCGACGGTGTCATCCATGGCGCCGGAGTGCTGGACGACAAGCTGATCGAAGCCAAGACGCAGGAGTCGTTCGACCGCGTCTGGGCCACGAAGGTCAACGGCGCCAAGGCGTTCGGCGACGGGTTCCTCGTGCTGTTCGGCAGTGTCAGCGGTGTCTTCGGCAACCGCGGCCAGGCCGACTACTCGGCCGCCAACGACGCCTTGGACCGCATGGCGAGGTTCTGGGGTGCTCAGCGCAGGGTCGTCGCCGTCGACTGGGGTCCCTGGGCCGGTGCCGGGATGGCGGTCGGGCTCGCCGACGAGTACGCCCGGCGCGGAATCCCGCTGATCGAGCCGAAGCAGGGTGTCGAAGCGCTGCTGAACGAGATCGCGAACGGTCAGGACGTGCAGGTGGTCTACCGATGGGAGGCATAGCGATCGTCGGGATCGGCGCCGTCTTCCCCGGTGCCCCCGACGCGGCGACGTTCTGGCGCAACATCGTCAGCGGCGTCGACGCCATCGGCCAGATCCCGCCCGGCCGCTGGGACCCGGCCACCTACTACGACCAGGACAGCAGGACCAGCGACCGGTTCTACTGCCGCAAGGGCGGGTTCGTCGACGACCTGGCCGAGTTCGACCCGACCCGGTTCGGCATCATGCCGTCCACTGTGGACGGCGCGGAGCCCGACCAGCTGCTCGCTCTCGCCACGGCCGCCGAGGCCATCGCGGACGCGGGCGGTGAGTCGATGCTGCCGTCCCGGGACCGCGTCGGCGTGGTCGTGGGACGCGGCGGGTACCTCACGCCCGGCTGTGCCCGGCTCGATCAACGGGTCCGGCTCGCCGACGAGGTCGTGTCGGTCGTGAAAGATCTCTTCCCGAACCTCGCCGGCACCGAGCTGAACACCGTGCGCCAGGCCATCCGCGACCGCCTCGGGCCGGAGCAGCCGGAGGCGTCGATCGGCCTCGTGCCGAATCTGGCGGCGTCGCGCATCGCCAACCGGTTCGACCTCAAGGGCACCGCCTACACCGTGGACGCGGCCTGCGCGTCCGGGCTGGTCGCCGTCGAGCACGCCGTCCGCGAACTCCAGGAGGGTCGCGCGGACGCCATGCTCGCCGGCGCCGTCCACGTCTGTCACCACCCGACGCTGTGGAGCGTGTTCACGCAGCTCAGGGCGTTGAGCCCGACCGAACGCATCCGGCCGTTCGACGCTTCAGCCGACGGCACGCTGCTGTCCGAGGGCGTCGGCATGGTCGTGCTCAAACGGCTGGAGGACGTCGGCGACGAGCGCGTCTACGCGGTGATCCGCGGCATCGGCACCGCGAGCGACGGCCGCGCGACCAGCATGATGACGCCCAACCCCGACGGCCAGATCCTTGCCGTGCGACGGGCATGGGCCAACGCGGATCTCGACCCTCAGAAGAACCCGCCGGGACTGATCGAGGCGCACGGCACCGCCACGCCCGCCGGTGACGCCGCCGAACTGCAGACGATGATCGCCGCGTTCGGCGGCCAGGGCGACGAGATCGGCATCGGCACGGTGAAGTCGATGATCGGCCACGCGATGCCCGCCGCCGGCATGGCCGGGCTGATCAAGGCCGCGCTCGCCCTGCACCACAACACGCTTCCGCCGACCCTGCACGTCGAGAACCCGCACAGCAGCTTGACCGGCACCAGGTTCACGCCCGTGACGACCGCTCGCGAGTGGACCGGACGGCACCGCGCGGTCGTCAACGCGTTCGGGTTCGGCGGGATCAACGCTCACGCGGTCCTCGACGGCCACACCATCGCCAAGCCGCGCAAGCCGGTGATGACGTTCGCCGCCGACACCGCGGACGAACTGGCGAAGGCGCTGGCAGAGCGCCGCACCTCCAGTGCCGACAGGGCGTTCCGGCTCGCCATCGGCAACCCGGACGACCGCAAGCTCAAGCTCGCGGAACGCGTGCTCGCCCAGGGCAAGGCGTGGCCCGGCCGGCACGACATCTGGTTCTCCCCGCAGCCGCTGCTGTCCGGCACCGACCAGGTCGCGTTCGTGTTCCCCGGCTTCGAACGCGAGTTCAGCGGCGAGGTCGTCGACCACGCCGTCGGGCTGCTACAGGACGGCCGCCGCGAAGCCCGCGAACTCATGGCGCTCGGCATCACGCCGGGAGCGCTCGCCGGGCACAGCATGGGCGAGTGGACCGCGATGGTCGTCGGCGGCATCTACCCGACGATCGACGAGTTCGTCTCGGCGCTCGGGCCCGGCGCGGTCGCGGTGGTCGACATCGCCTACGCCGCACTGGGTTGCTCGGCCGACACCGCCGAGCAGTACCTCATCGACGGCGTGACGGTCAGCCACGACAACTGCCCGCACCAGTCGGTGATCTGCGGCCCGATCGACAGTCTCGAACAGGTCCTGGTCACGCTCAAGGCCAACGGCGTGATGGCGCAGCTGATGCCGTTCCGCACCGGCTTCCACACCCCGGCGCTCGCCCCGTACCTGGGACGGGCCAAGGAGATGCTCGACGCACTGCCGGTCCGCGCGTCGGACATCCCGGTGTGGTCGGCGAACTCCCTCGAACCGATGGGCGCCGGCGAGGTCCGCGAACTGGTCTTGCGGCACCTGGTCGAGCCGGTCCGGTTCCGGCCGCTGCTGGAACGCCTGCACGGAGCCGGATTCCGCGCGTTCGTCCAAATCGGACAGGGCAGCCTGCCCGGGTTCATCGGGGACACGCTGAACGACCGGCCGCACATCGCCGTGAACGCCGACATCGCGCCGGAAGCGCTGTGGGCGTTCGGACTCAAGCGCGGCACGGCCCACAAGGTCAAGCTCAAACTCGGCACGCCGAAGATCAGGCTGGACGCGCTCGGCGCCGAACCAGTGCTGGTGGCCGACGACAGCCCGATGTCCGCGGCGGTCAACAAGCTCCTGGCCCACACCAACGCGGTCGCGCGTGAGGTCGTCGGCGCGCTCAGGCCCAACGAGGCGGGGTTCACCCGCGAGTTCTCGTTGCGGACCATGCCGGAACTGGTCGACCACTCGGTGTTCCCGCAGGCGCCCGGCTGGCCCGATCTCTCGGACGGGTTCCCGATCGTGCCCGCGACCGGCCTGCTGGAGGTGTTCGCGGACGCCGCGCGCAGGCTCACCGGCGGCACCGTGCACGGGTTCGCACAGGTCAAGGCCAAGCGCTGGCTCACGGCCCTGCCCGCGACGACGGTGAAGATCTCCGCCCGCGCGGAAGGACAGGACCGGGTCGTCGTGAAGGTCGGCGACTACGCCGAGGGCGTTGTGCTGATGGCACCGCAGGCCGTCCAGTCCGAGAGCAAGGAGCTGCGAGGCGTTCGTGAGGCGCCGGTGTCCGCCTCCGAGCTGTACCGGGACAACTGGATGTTCCACGGACCGGCGTTCGCGGGCGTCACGAAGATCGACTGCCTGGCGGACAACGGGATCGCGGGCGTGCTGACGCCGCTGCCCGCGCCGGGCGCGTTGCTGGACAGCGCCGGGCAGCTGATCGGCCACTGGATGCAGGTCTGCCGCACCGAGGACCAGACCGTGCTGCCCACCGGCATCGAGCAGGTCACGTTCCACGGACCCGTGCCGACCGCCGACGTCCAGTGCACCGCGTGGATCCGCGAGGTCACCGAGCAGGTGATGATCGCGGACGCCGAGCTGACCGTGAACGGCGCGCTGTGGTGCCGGATCACCGGCTGGACCACCCGCCGCTTCACCACGGACGACCGGATCTGGCAGGTCAAGCTCAAGCCCGGCACCGAGATGCTGTCCACACAGGACGGCGACTGGCTGCGGGTGACCGAGAACTGGTCCGACAGCGCGACCCGTGACCTGATCATGCGCCGCTACCTGAACTCGACCGAACGACTGCACTACGGCGACCTCGACGTGCCTGCCCAGCGCGACTGGCTGCTGCGCGTGATCGCGGCGAAGGACGCCGTGCGCGCGTGGCTGTGGGATCGCGGGGCCGGACCGGTCTATCCGGCGGAACTGACCATGAACGCCGACGGCCGGGTGCGCGGCGCGTTCGCCGTGCCACGGATCGAAGTCATTTCAGAACAAGGGCGCGCCGCGGCCCGCGTGCGAACGGAGATGTGATGGACGAGGTGCTGCAGCAGGTCGCCAAGCTGATCACCGAGGTGGTCGGGCCGGACTTCCTGCTGGGCGTGGAGATCACCCGCGACACCACGTTCAGCGACGACCTGGGCCTGGAGTCGATCGAGTTCGTCGCGCTCGCGGACAAGCTGAACGCCCACTACGGCGTGGATCTCGTGGCCTTCCTGGCGGACATGGACATCGACGAGATCATGGCGATGTCCGTCGGACGCCTCGTCGACCACATCACGGCGCGTGTCTGAGGTTCACGCCCGAGGGCTGCGATTTCACGTGCAGCGGCTCGGGCCGACCGATGCGCCGACCGTGGTGTTCGTGCACGGCCTGGTGATGGACAACCTGTCCAGCTTCTACTACACGCTCGCCGCGCCGCTGGCCCAGGCCGGGTTCGGCACCGTGCTGTTCGACCTGCGCGGGCACGGCCTGTCCGAGCGGCCGCCTTCCGGTTACACGCCGGAGGAGAGCGCGCTGGACCTGGTCGCCGTGCTGGACGAGATCGGTGTCACCGAGCCGGTCTTCCTGATCGGCAACAGCTACGGCGGCGTCGTCGCCATGCACGCGGCCGTTCAGGCGCCCGAACGGGTCGGCGGTGTCGTGCTGGTCGAATCGGCGGTCGGGGGAGTGGTCGGCGACGCGTGGTTCGAGGACATCACGAACACGCTGACCGTCGCCGCGCTGGGCCTGGAGTTCGACCGGACGCAGGACCAGCTGATGGCCCTCGGCCAGCGCAAGATCGCGAAGCTCGCCGTGAACGCCGACGCGTTGCTCAACGGCACGACGCTGATCGACGACCTCGGTTCCGGCGCGAAGCTCGACCTCACCCAGGTCCAGTGCCCGGTGCTCGGTGTCTACGGAGCCGAGTCCGAACTGATCGGGGCCGCCGCCGAGTTGCAGGAGCGGATCCCGTCGTGCCGCCTGCACGTCGTGACCGGCCTGGGACACACGGTCCTGCGCGAAGCCACCGCCGAGCTGCTCGACGTGCTGCTGGACTGGTTGCCGTCATGAGCCGGTTCCTGTTCGTGGTGCCGCCGCTGACCGGCCACGTCAACCCGACCGCCTCCGTGGGCGGCGAGCTGCTGGCGCGCGGGCACGACGTCGCGTGGGTCGGGCATCCCGGCACGCTGGCACCACTCCTGCCGGACAACGCGCGGATCTTTCCCGCGATCGACGACCTCCTGGAAGCCGACATCCGCGCGAAACGGGAGCGCTGGCTCGCGTTGCGCGGGATGGCGGTGCTCAAGTTCTTCTGGGAGGAGTTCCTGATCCCGCTGGGGCATTCCATGGTGCCGGGGGTCGACGCGGCGGTCCGGGCCTTCCGGCCGGACGTGATCGTGGCCGACCAGCAGGCGCTGGCGGGGCCGTTGGTGGCGCGCAACGCCGGAGTGCCGTGGGCGACCTCCGCCAGCACCTCCGCCGAGCTGGTCAATCCACTGAGGACGATGCCGAAGGTCGACGCCTGGGTGCGCGATCTCCTGCACGACTTCGCCGACGGGGACATCAGGTTCTCCGAGCTGCTCGTGCTCGTCTACAGCTCGAAGGCGCTGGTGGCGGGGGAGTTCGGCGACGAGGTGGCGTTCGTGGGGCCCGCGCTGAGCCATCGCGTGGAACGGGTCGACTTTCCGTGGGAGTGGCTGGTGCGCGGGTCGGAGCCGCGCAGCGTGCTGGTCTCCCTGGGCACCCTGAACGGACCCGCCGGCGAGCGTTTTCTCGGCCAGGTCCTCGAAGCCGTCGCCGGTCTCCCCGTCCGAGTGGTGATGGTCGCCGAACCGCGACCCGCGCCCGCCAACGTCCTGATGCTGCCGTCAGTGCCGCAGCTCGCGCTGATGCCGCACCTGGACGCGGTCGTCACGCACGGCGGCCACAACACGGTCTGCGAGGCGCTGGCACACGGGTTGCCGCTGGTCGTGGCACCGATCCGGGACGACCAGCCGACCGTCGCCGCCCAGGTCGTGCAGGCCGGCGCCGGAGTACGACTGACCTACTCACGGGCGCGCGCGGCGGACATCCGCAGCGCACTGGAGTCCGTGCTGGACGAGCCGGAGTACGCGGCCGCCGCCGGGCTGGTGCGCGAATCGTTCTTGGCGGCAGGCGGCGCAGCGGCCGCAGCCGACCGACTGGAGAAGGTGGTGGCCGGGTGATCCTCACCGTGCTGGTGGTTCTGGTCGTCCTGCTGGACGTCCTGCGCCTGCGTTCCCGCGCGTCCAAGCTGCGAGTGCTCGTCCCGGGCGCGGGCGAGCACTCGCTTCTCACCGCCACCGGGGTCCATCCGGAGGGCTCGTGGGAGACCGACGCGGACCTCGTCGACCTCGTGCCGCGCGACCTTCCGACGGTGGCCGCGCTGGACCTGCTCGGCGCGTTCGACCCCGGCAAGTACCGCGACGACCAGTGGGCGCGCGGCATCAGCGCGTCACAGGCCGTTCTGGTGCGGGAGAAGTACGCCGAGGAGGTCGACCCCGACGACCCGACCGAGTTCGTGGCGTACGTGCGGCGGGTCAAGGACCACGTGCACGCGAAGGTCGACATCGCGGTCGCGCCGGGGCTCGAGGCCGGTCCGTACGACCTCGGGTACCGCGCGGCGACGCTGCGGCGCTTCGGGAAGCGGCCGTCGCTGTGGATCGCGGGCTCGGTCATCGGGTACGCGACCGTCGCCGCCGCGCTGATCACCTCCTGGCAGTGGGGACTCGTCGCGCTGGCCGCGTACTGGGCGCACCCGATCCTGGTGTTCGCCGGAACGCCGCTGCGGCCGCGTGACCTGTGGGTGCCGCGCGTCCTGCGCACGCCCTACCTGTGGTTCAAGACTTCCGGTGGCAAGAAGTCGACGGCCGAGAAGCGCCAGGCCGAGCACCTCAAGGCGGCCGCGCCCTGGTACGAGCAGAACCGCGACCGGAACTTCCACGAGGCACCGCGCGACAACTGCCCGTCGTGCGGGAGCACGGACCTGCGTCGCTGGGTCACCGCGACGGACCTGGTGCAGCGCAAGCCCGGCACGTTCACCATGGACCGGTGTGTCCGATGTGGACACGTCTGGCAGAACCCGCGCCTGACCGAGGAAGGCCTGGGCTTCTACTACCGCGACTTCTACGACGGTCTCGGCGAGACGTCGGCGGAGGCGGTGTTCTCCGGCAAGACCGACCCGTACTACGGCCGGGCGCGGATGGTCGAGCCGTTCACCAAACCCGAACGCTGGCTGGACGTCGGTTCCGGGCACGCCCACTTCTGCCTGGGAGCCAAGGAGGTCCTGCCGCAGACGACGTTCGACGGGCTCGACCAGGGCGCGGCCATCGAGGACGCGGCCAGGCTCGGCCGGATCGAGAACTCCTACCGGGGCAGCTTCAAGGACTTCGCGGGCGAGCTCAAGGGCCGCTACGACGTGATCAGCATGCACCACTACCTGGAGCACGTGCGCGACCCGTGGGAGGAGCTCGACATCGCCGCGGACGTGCTGCCCAACGGCGGCTACCTGCTGATCGAGCTGCCGGACCCGGAGTGGCGGCTCGGCCGGTTGTTCGGCCAGTACTGGATGCCGTGGTTCCAGCCGCAGCACCAGCACATGATGCCGATCGGCAACCTGGAGCACGCCCTGGCCGACCGCGGACTGACCACGGTGGCCACCGAACGCGCGAAAGCCCATCTCTGCAACGACTTCACGCTCGCGTTGCTGCTGTGGCTGGGTGACAAGGCACCGCGCACGCCGGCGCCCTGGCGTCCGGAGAAGGTCAGGCTCCGCCGGACCCGCAGCTTCCTGGTGTGGTCGCTGGGAATCCCCGCGTTCTTCGTCGCGCTGGCGCTGGACCAGACGGTGAACCGGTTCCTCGCCGCTCGTACCGGCAACGGCAACGCCTACCGGCTGCTGGCCCAGAAGTCATGACGGTGGACATCGCGGATCGGCCTGAGCTCGCGCCGGAGCTCAGGCTGGTGCCGCACGCGTTCCGGCGCACGTTCGGACGGCCCGCCGAAGGCGTCTGGTACGCGCCGGGCGTGCTGAACCTGCTCGGCGGTGCGATCAAGGTGCCCGCCAAGTGGGGTGCGATCGTGGCGGGAGATCGGCGCGACGACGGCCTGCTCGAACTCGTGTCGGTGAACCGGCCGACCGAACGCGCCCTGCTGCCGTCCGACGACGTCCCGGCGTGGGCGGCGGGCGTGCGGGCGAGGGGCGGAGCCGCGCTGATGTGCAGCGTCGACCTGCCGCGGGGGAGTGGACTGTCCGCGAGCGAGGCGCTCAGAACGGCCGTCGAGCTGGCGCTCAAGGACCTCGCGGGCGAGCCGTTCGAAGAGGCGCGGACCGAAGCGCTCGACCTGCCCGGCCAGCGGCTGCTCGTCGTCGACACCCGAATCCGGCGAACGGAACCGCAGGTGGAGCGGCCGTACACGAGGCAGGCAGAGGATCTCGGTGTGGCTTTGACGGCGTACCACCACGCTCAGGACCCGGATCCCGAACAGGACGCGGTGGTCGAGGCCGCGCTGGTCGCCGGTGCGCGCGGCGCCAGCATGCTGGTGGACCCGCCGGGCAGGCCCGCTGTCGCACTCGTCGACGCGGACCTGGTCCCGGCGGTGAAGAAGGCGATCACGAAGGCGGTGGAGATCGCTCCCCGCTACCTCACGATCGTCCCGGGCCCCTTCAAGACAGAGGCTTTACGGTGAACTCGGCCCGGCGGAGGTCCTTCGAGTTCGGCCCCACGAGGAGGACGAACTCACCCGGCTCGACCACCCGGTCGCCGACGGCGTCGACGATCGTGCAGGCGGAGACCGGGAGCTCCAGCTCGACCTTCACGGTCGCGCCGGGCTCCACGTCGACCTGCTTGAACGTCTTGAGCTCCTTGTCGGCCCAGCTCACCGACGTGACGGCGTCGCTCACGTAGACCTGCACGGTCTCGCGAGAGGGCCGTGAGCCGGTGTTGGACAAGGCGATGGACGCCCTGACCGTCTCGTCCGGACGCAGCACCGCCGTCTCCACGTGCAGGTCGCCGTACTCGACCGTCGTGTACGACAGGCCCTCGCCGAACGCGAACGCCGGCTCCTGCGTCAGGTCGGCGTAGCGCGTGCCGTGCTGGCCGCGGATCTGGTTGTAGTACGTCGGCTGCTGACCGGCGTGCGCCGCGAACGAGATCGGCAGCCGGCCGCTCGGCTCGACCAGCCCGTGCAGCACCTCGGCGATCGCCCGGCCGCCCTGCATGCCGGGGTTGGCCACCCACAGCAGCGCGGCCGCGTTGCGCGCGGACGCGGGCAGCACCAGCGGCTTCGACGCGAGCAGCACCACGACCAGCGGCTTGCCGGTCTCGGCCAGCGCGTCGAGCAGGGCGATCTGGCCGCCGATCAGGTCGAGCGTGGCGGTGGACCGGCCCTCGCCGACCAGTTCGATCACGTCACCGACGACGGCGACCACGTAGTCGGCGTCCTCGGCTGCCGCCACGGCCTCGGCGATCAGGGTCGCGTCCGGCGCGCAGGCCTTCACGACCGGCGGGCGTGGCTGGCCGTCGGGGAACGTGTCGCCCTCGGGGTCCGGCTCCAGCGTGAGGATGTCGGCGCCGCGGGCGTACGTGATCTCCTGCGAGGACAGCTCGCGCAGCCCGTCCAGGACCGTCGTGATCATCTCGCGCGGGTGGCCGTTGGGCAGCCAGTCGGCCTGACCGGACGAGCCGGCCCAGTCGCCGAGCTGGGTCTGGGCGTCGTCGGCGAGGGGGCCGACGACGGCGATCTTGCCCTTGCCCTGGGCGAACGGCAGCACGCCGTCGTTGCGCAGCAGCACCAGCGACCGGCGCGCGACCTGCAGGTTCAGCGCCACGTGGTCGTCGTGGTTGATCATCACGCGCTGGCGTTCGGCGTCGGGCCTGCGCGGGTTCTCGAACAGGCCGAGGTCGAACTTCAGCGTCAGGATGCGGGTGACCGCGCGGTCGAGGTCGGACTCGGCCAGCAGCCCCTCCTCGACGCCCTGCAGCGCGCCGTCGAAGAACTGCGGGGTCGTCATGATCATGTCGTTGCCGGCCTTCACGGCGGCCGCGGCGGCGTGCGCGTAGTCGGGCTGGAGCTTCTGCTCCCAGACCATGCGGCCGACGTTGTCCCAGTCGGTGATGAGCGTGCCCTTGTAGCCCCACTCGCCGCGCAGGACCTCGTCGAGGAGCCACGAGTTGACCGTGATCGGCACGCCGTCGGTGGACTGGTAGCCGAGCATGAACGTCGCGCAGCCCGCGCGTGCCACCTTCTCGAACGGCGGCAGGAACCACGACCGCAGCTTGCGCCGCGACAGGTCCGCCTCGCTCGCGTCCCGGCCGCCCTGGGTCTCCGAGTAGCCCGCGAAGTGCTTGGCGGTCGCGAGGATCGCCGTCTCGTCCGCGAGCCCGTCGCCCTGGTAGCCGCGGACCATGGCGGCCGCGAGCTCGCCGATCAGCACCGGGTCCTCGCCGAACGTCTCGTCGACGCGGCCCCAGCGCAGGTCCCGCGAGATGCACAGCACCGGCGAGAACGTCCAGTGCACGCCGGTCGCGGCGGCCTCGACGGCGGTGACGCGGGCGACCTGCTCGACCAGGTCCGGGTCCCAGCTCGCGGCCATGCCGAGCTGGGTCGGGAAGATCGTGGCGCCCTCGTAGAACGAGTGGCCGTGGATGCAGTCCTCGGCGATGAGCAACGGGACACGCAGCCGTGTCTGCGTGGTGAGGTCTTGCGCGCGCAGCACTCGTTCGGGCGAGGTGTGCAGGATCGAGCCGACGTGCTTGCGCAGCACGTGGTCGTCCAGGTCCTCCCTCGAGTCCAGCTGCATCATCTGGCCGACCTTCTCGGCCAGCGTCATGCGGCCCAGCAGGTCGGCCACCCGCTCTGCGGTGGGCAGCGTGGCGTCGAGGTAGGGCACGTCGTCGCGATCCATGTGGTCTCCGAGAGGGCTCGTGCGGCGGCAGCGTCTATGGGAGCGCTCTCACAGTTGATACCTGAAACCGGTTCCGCGCGAAACCGGTTTCGGGATTTCCGGTACAAACGAATCGTTTGAGTAACACGAACGCGACAAACCGGCTACTCCGAAGAGCAGCCGGTTCCAGTGTGTGGCCCAGGCGTCACGCCGCGCTGCCGCGCCCGGACACCGAAATTTCGCTAGCGGGAGGCCTTGGCTCCGCTGGGGGAGATCGCGAACCAGCGGTCGTCCACGCCGTGCCCGGTCGTGTCGCCGGCGCCTTCGTCGTCGACGTAGCGGTACACCGGCTTGCCGGCGATCGTGACCTGCTCCAGCCCGTCCGGACGCTTCGTGGTGCTCAGCAGAGCCTGGTCGAGGTCCGGCGCCTCGATCTTGCCGCCCGCGGCCAGCAGCGGCACCCAGACGAGCGTGCACTCGGGTTCGAGGCAGGTCGACTTCGACGGGCCGTCCTGGGTGGAGAAGTAGAGGGTGTTGTGCTCGCGGTCGGCGACGACTGCGCCGACCGCGGGCGACTCCTCGACCTGCAGTTTCGCGATGTCGCCCGGCAGCACCTGGGCGGGCCCCGCGACCGGACCGGCAGCGGCCTCCAGTTCGGCCAGTGAGGCGGTCTCCTCTTCCGGCGGTGCGGAACAGGCACCAAGGCACACCAACAGCGCGAGAACGGCGAATCGGCTCACACGGGTGGTTACGGACAGAGGTGCCCCACCGGTTCAGCGCGACCGCAGGATGGCCGCCAGCATCAGCTCGCGGATCTCCGCGGCGATCTCGTCGACCGCGAGCGGCGGCCGGTGCGCCTGCCACTCCCGCAGCAGCCCCGTGATCGCCCCCACCAGCGCGATCGCCGTGAGCCGGTACGACCGCTGCGGCGCCACGCCCGCGGCCGCCGCCAGCAGCGCCTCGGACTCGATGAACTCCGCCCACGTGTTCACCCAGCGCACGTGCTGCTGCTCGATCTCCGCGTTCACGCCCACGGCCTCGACGTAGTTGAGGCGCGGTGCACGGGGATCGGCCGTGACGCTGCGCACGAACACGTCCAGCAGCGTCGTGATCCGGATCTCGACGTCGGCGGACTCCAGTTCGCTGAGCGCCGTGCGGACCTGGGCGAACGCCGTGGCGTTGATCAGGTCGTGCAGGTCGCGCAGCAGGTCCTCCTTCGAGGCGAACTCCTCGTAGAAGTTGCGGGTGGAGACACCCGCCTCGGTGCACAGCTCGGAGATCTTGGTGGCCGCGAAGCCCGCGCTGGTGAAGAGCTGGAGGCCTGCCTGCAGCAGCTTCGCCCGGCGCTCCGCCTTGCGCTGCTCGGGTGAAATGCCGCCGTAGGCACGGGCCACCGGGGGTGCTCCAATCTGGTAACTGGGCTTGTCAGATTACGTCGGCGCAACCTTCCGCGCACCCCAGGCGTCTAGACCTTTGCGCGGGGGTCAGCTGCCCGTCGCGCTGGGGATCAGGGCGGGACAACCCCCGGTGGGGTAGCCGGCGTTGTACTCGAAATGCCACTGCTCGTTTTCGTAACGACGGCACCAGCCGAGGCTGTTGCCGTTTTTCTCGACCCATTTCGCGGATTCGATCGGCTGAACGTCGACGGCGAATCCGATCACGTGCATCGAACGGTCCGGCGGGTTCAGCACGTACTTCGACGCGAGTTCTTCGGTGCCGAACTTCTGCACCGCCTCGTCGAATTCGGCCTGCTGCTGCTGGCGGCTGCGCTTGCCGTCGTTCAGGCAGAGCTTGACGCCCTGCTCAGAGGCCTTGGCGCGCAGCGCCAGCCACGCCTTCAGCACCTCGGGACGCAGGCCTCGCGGCTCCTCGTCGAAGTAGCGCGCGTCGATCGAGCAGTTCGGCCCGTCCGGCGGTCCCGGCACTTCCTCGACAATCGCGAGCGGCTTTCCGGCATGACGGTCGAACACGAGCGTCAATCTGCCCAGGTAACCCAGCGCGCCGCCGGTGGAAACCACGAGTGTGACGATCAGGAGCACGCCGAACACGACGCGTCTGGAGGTCTTGGACATGATTCGAATAATACGTCGGCGCGCAACCGCGTCTGTCAGCAACCCGTAACAGTCCGTCGGCAGCTGCGTCTCGGTGAACGTGTCGAGCGCCACATCCATTCGGCCCAATCACGCTTTCGGCGGAGCGCGCAAATGTGATCGGTGAACAGTTGCTGGCCCCTTTCGCGGCGACGAAACATGGTGGCAACATCTGCGTCGGCCGAGAACCGGCCCGTTTTAATGAGGTCTCAGGAGGACCGCTTTCATGTCCGGCCGCATTTTTGCGATCGTCGCTCTGTTCGCGTCACTTTTCGTCTTCACCGGCACCGCGCAGGCCGCTCCCGCTCCGCACGGGGGCACCGCACTGCTCTTGTCCGCCCGGTACTCGGAGTTCGACGGCGGTGCCTTCAAGGCGACTGTCCTGACCTGCGAACGAGGTGACCGGCACCCGCGCAGGGCCCTCGCCTGCGCGACGCTGGCCTCCGCGGGCGCCGACCTGCAGACCATGCAGGCAGATGACAGGGCGTGCACGTTCCACTACGCGCCCGTCGAGGTCTCCATGTTCGGTTTCTGGCGCGGTGAGCCCGTGAACGAGGTTCACACCTACCCGAACTCGTGCGTCATGCTGGCGCACACCGGTGCCCTCTTCGATTTCTAGGGATCGAACACGGCATCGAAACAAAATGTGGAGCGGGGCGCGGCAGGGGCGCTCCGCTCCACATTTTGTTGCCTCCGGAATGAGGGCTGCGCCGAATGGCGGGCGGCCCGGCCGGTATGCGAGGGTTGGATCATGGCCGCCGCCCCGCGCTTCCCACTGCTGCACTGGACGACCGTCACCCCGTTGCTCGGCTTGCTCCTGCTCGCCCTGACCTGGGGTCGTGACCTCGGGGGCGTGCTCGTGGCGCTCGTCGCCCTGGTCCTCGCCGCGACCGTGCTCGCCGCCGTGCACCACGCCGAGGTGGTCGCGTTGAGGGTGGGGGAGCCGTTCGGTTCGCTGGTCCTCGCGGTCGCGGTGACGATCATCGAGGTGGCCCTGATCGTCACGCTCATGGTGTCCGGCGGCCCCGAAGCGTCGTCGCTGGCACGTGACACGGTGTTCGCCGCGGTCATGATCACCACGAACGGCATCATCGGCATCGCGTTGCTGCTCGGGGCGATGAAGCACCACACGATCCTGTTCAACGCCGAAGGCAGCGGCGGCGCGCTCGCCACGGTGATGACGCTCGCCACGCTCACGCTGGTGCTGCCGACGTTCACCACGACCACACCCGGCCCCGAGTTCTCCGGCCCGCAGCTCGCGTTCGCCGCGTTCGCCTCCCTCGGCCTGTACGCGATGTTCGTCTTCACCCAGACCGTCCGGCACCGCGACTTCTTCCTCCCCGTCGACGAGGACGGCGTCATCGAGGCCGACGAACACGCCGAGGCGCCGTCCGGCAACGCCGCGCTCATCTCCCTCGGCTTCCTGCTCGTCGCACTGATCGCCGTGGTCGGCCTCGCGAAGATCGAGTCGCCCGCGATCGAGGCCGGCGTGCGGGCCGCAGGGTTCCCGCAGTCGTTCGTCGGCGTCGTCATCGCCCTGCTGGTGCTGCTGCCCGAGACGATCGCCGCCGCCCGCGCCGCGTTGCGCGACCGGATCCAGACCAGCATCAACCTCGGCTACGGCTCGGCGATCGCGAGCATCGGCCTCACGATCCCGACCATCGCGCTCGCCACCATCTGGCTCGACGGGCCGTTGATGCTCGGGCTCGGGTCGACGCAGATGATCCTGCTGCTGCTCACGGTTCTGGTCAGCGTCCTGACCGTGGTGCCGGGCCGTGCGACGCGTCTGCAGGGTGGCGTGCACCTGGTTCTGCTCGCGGCGTTCCTGTTCCTGGCTGTGAACCCGTAGCCGGGATCCTTCCCGGTCGCTTGATCCGTTGTGCCCTGGTTTGTCCGACTCCTACGTTCGTGGAATGTTGCGTCGCAGGGCACTTCTGCACACGGCCGCTTTAGGAGCTGTGTCGGCGTTGGTCGGCAAGTCCACAATGGACGTCCAGCTGATCAGGCCCGGCGACACCGCCTACGGAGACGCCAAGCTCGGCTACTTCACGCAGTACGACGCGCAACGTCCCAGCGCGATCGCCCGTGTCACGTCACCGGCGGATGTCCAGCGGTGCATCGAGATCGCACGTGCTGAGCGCACCCGGATCACCGCCCGCTGCGGCGGCCACAGCTATCCCGGCTACTCCACGGCGGACGGCGCGCTCGTCGTCGACGTGCGCGGCCTCAACCGGATCGACGTCCGCGCCGACGGAACGGCCGAGGTGGGCGCGGGCGTGTTGCTGATGGACCTGTACGTCGCGCTGGCGAACGCCGGCCGGATGATGCCGGCCGGCACGTGCGCGACCGTCGGCATCTCCGGGCTGACGCTGGGCGGCGGCATCGGCGTGACCGCCCGGCAGTTCGGCCTCACCAGCGACCGGCTGGTCAGCGCGCGGATCGTGACGCCCGACGGCGTGCATCGCACGGTCTCGGCCGCGGAACACCCCGATCTGTTCTGGGCGTTGCGCGGCGGTGGCGGCGGCAACTTCGGCATCGTCACGTCGTTCGTGTTCCGCACCGAACCGGCGCGCAACCTGACGACCTTCACCCTCGCGTTCCCGTCGGCGTCGCTGGCCTCGCTGCTCAGCGCGTGGCCTGACTGGCAGGGCAAGGCGCCGGACGCGCTCACCTCGACCGTGGGCGTGGGCAGCGGCTCGAACCCGTACGTCGAGGTCGGTGGTTGTTTCGTCGGCACGCCGGTGAACTTGAAGCCGTTGCTGGACGACCTGGTCCGTCGCGTTGGTTCGCAGCCGACCTCACGGCGTGAGCAAGAGCAGAGTTTCCTCGCCGCGATGGAACGGTTCGCGTGGTGCCGGGTCAGCGACGGTTCGTGCCGCCCGAGTTGGAACGGTGGCGGCGGCTCGCAGTCGCGCGGTAGCTACGTCGCGACGTCGCGGATGCTGACGAAGCCGATCGCCGACCCGCAGAAGCTCGCCGACATCTTCAAGAACACCCCGAACTCGTACAACATGATCGACGCTCTGGGCGGCGCGGTCGGCCGTGGTCCGGCTTCCGCCTTCCCTCACCGGAGTGCGTTGGCGAGCATCCAGGTCGAGCTGACCCTGTCCGCGGGGGAGACGAACGCGCGGCGTGCGATGGGGGTCGCGCGCGATGAGCTCGGCAAGATGTTCGGCGCCAACGGGTACGTCAACTACCTCGACCCGCAGATGCCGGACTGGGCGAACGCGTACTACGGCTCGTCCCTGCCCCGGCTTCGTGAGGTGGCGCGGAAGTACGACCCCGACCGGGTCTTTTCCTTCGCCCAGGGCCTCGTGTGAATCCATAAAGCCGAACGGACTATTGTCCTGTTGCGGCGTTCGGCCCTACATTGCGGTAACGCCGGTTACCACAAAGGGGTCCAACGATGCAGCTCCGTGCCGTGCTCGCCGCCGTTCTTCTGTTGTTCACCCTGGTCACGCCCGCGACGGCGGCCGCACCGGGGGAGCTGGTCAGCAGCCGGGAGGTGGCGTGGCACCCGGAACCGCTCAGGCTCCTGCCCGCGCCGGTGAAGGCCTACGACATCCGGTACAACTCCACGTCCGCGACGGGCGAGGGCACCGTCGTGTCCGGCATGGTGCTGGTGTCGCCGCTGCCGTGGAACAACGGCCCGCGGCCGATCGTGGCGTACGCGATGGGCACGCAGGGCATGGGCGACCAGTGCGCGCCGTCGCGGCAGTTGCAGGGCGGCACCGAGGTCGAGATCGCGTTCCTCGCGCAGGCGATGTTCAACGGCTGGGCGGTCGCGGTGACCGACTACGAAGGCCTTGGCACGCCAGGGGATCACACCTACGCGGTGGCACGTTCGGAGGGACGGGCGCTGCTCGACGTGGCCCGTGCCGCGAGTGGCATCCCGGGGCTGTCCGCTGACGCGCCGGTCGGCGTTTTCGGTTACTCGCAGGGTGGTCAGGCCGCGTCGGCCGCCGCCGAGCAGTGGAAGTCCTACGCGCCTTCGCTGAACGTCGTGGGTGTCGCCGCCGGCGGGGTGCCGGCCGACCTGAACGCGGTCGCGAAGTTCAACGACGGCAACGCCGGTTCGGGCCTGGTGTTCGCGGCGGCTGCGGGGTACGCCGCGGCCTACCCCGAACTGCCGTTGTCGTCGTTGCTCAACGCCCGCGGCACGCAGGTCATCGACAAGATCCGCGAGTCGTGCGTCGCTGAAATCGCTTTGGTGGCACCGTTCACGCGCCTCAACTCGTTGACGACGACGCCGGACGTCATCCAGAACCCGTTGTGGCAGAGCAGGTTGAAGGAGAACACGCTCGGATCGGTCAAGTCGGCCGCGCCCGTGTACCTCTACCACGGCACGCTGGACGAGCTGATCCCGTTCGCCGTCGGGCAGAAGCTGCGCTCGCAGTGGTGCTCGCTGGGCGCCGACGTGCAGTGGACGCCGTTGCCGTTGCTCGGGCACGTCACCGCCGTGAGTGCGTGGGGCTCGAACGCGATGCTGTGGCTGGGTGACCGCTTCGCCGGGAAGTCCACGCGTCCTAACTGCTGATCACCGCGGCGGCGAAGGCCGGGAACCAGGCCACTGGCGAGAGCCAGGCGTGTGCCAGCGGGAGCGGCCTCTTCAGCAGGGACATCGTCGCCCGGAAGTAGACGATGCCCCGCGCGTCGGGGTTGCTCCTGCGCCAGCCCTTCACCATCAGCGTGTCCCCGAGGGTGAGGTGCAGCGTCAGCACGGCGAAGCCGGCCCACGCCAGCAGCGCCGAACCCGTGGCCACGAAGGCGATCCAGATGCCGAGGCCGACCAGCGAAGTGGCGAGGTGGTAGTAGGCGAGGGCCGGTACCCGTCTTCGTGCTCGGAGCAGGCGCAGCAGCAGAACGAAGCCGATCGCGGTGTTGGCGATCCAGGCGATCAGGGCGATGGTGGCGGTCATGGATCGACGGTACTACGTTCATAGTGTCTGGTCACTACGTTTATAGTGTCGCTGTGATGTCGAACCGGGACCGCGCTCTCGCCGCCGCCGTGGAGCTCTTGGGCACCGAAGGCCTGCGAGGCCTCACCCACGCCCGCGTGGACGACCGCGCGGACCTGCCGAAGGGCTCCACGTCCAACTACTTCCGCAGCCGTGCCGCGCTGCTCGACGGCGTCGTGGACTGGATGGTGCGCAAGGAGGTCCCGCAGGTCGAGACGACGCTCAACCCGGCGTCACCCCAGGACCTCGTCGACGAGTTGTGCCGGCTCTACGAGTTCATGACAGGCCCGAACGCCGTCACGGTCACCGCCCGCATGGTGCTGTGGGTGGAGGCCGCGACCAATCCTCAGGTGCGGCAGGCGTTGTTGCGAGGCCGCGCCACGATGGCGTCGATGCTGGTCCCGGCCCTCGCCGGGCTCGGCGTGCGCGACCCGCTGGCGGCCTCGGACACGCTCGGAGCGTGTGTGCAGGGCCTGTTCCTGCAGCAGTTCGCGCGAGGCGAGGCGATCGATCCCCGGCCACTGGTCGAGATCATCGTCCGAGGTGCGCTGGCGGGAACCGCTTCCGGAACGTGAAGCCCTCTGCCGTCGGCCCGTTCCGCCTGACGAGGTCGAGCTTCGCGAGACCCTCCTCGGTCGTGGGCCGATGCCCGGCGGGGATCCACCACATCACGTCGAGCGCGCTCTCCGGCTCGAACCACTGCTTGCTGCGCTTGACCGCTTCGAGGTGCACGCCGCTGAACGCGTACGCCCACAACGCTTCCACCGACTCCCACACGCTGAGGTTGTAGGCCTCCAGCATCGGATCGCGTCCCAACCGGCTCAGGTCGTCCATCATCCGCTCGGACGTGGGCCGCCACACGAACCCGGGAGCCTGCCGCGCCAGGTCGTTGATCGCCTCGACCCGGCTCACGAACCCGCGCATCCTCCAGTGGTCGAACGCCCACCGCCCGGTCGAGATGTTGGCCTGTGCCAGGTGGAAGGCTTCCATGCGCCTACTTTGGCATGATCGACCCATGCGATGTGTGGTGCTCGACGACTACCAGGGCGTGGCACTGGCGAACGCGGACTGGTCCGGCCTCGACGTGACCGTCCTGCGTGACCACCTGCCCGACCCGGCCGCCGAACTGGCCGAGGCCGAGTGCGTCGTGATCATGCGCGAGCGGACCCCGTTCGACGCGGCCCTGTTCGCACGGCTGCCTAGCCTGAAGCTGCTGATCACCAGCGGCATGCGCAACGCGTCGATCGACCTGGACGCGGCACGCGAGCACGGCGTGACGGTCTGCGGCACCGGCAGCGCGAAGACGCCGCCCGCCGAGCTGACCTGGGCGCTGATCCTCGGCCTCGCCCGCCACCTGGTCGTCGAGAACGCGGCCTTCCACGCCGGCGGTCCCTGGCAGAGCACCGTCGGTGTCGACCTGGCCGGGAGCACCCTGGGACTGCTCGGTTTCGGTCACCTCGGCACAGCGGTCGGCCGTGTCGGCAAGGCGTTCGGCATGGACGTCGTCGCCTGGAGTCCCCACCTGACGGCCGACCGTGTCGAGGCGGAGGGCGTGCGGCTCGCGTCCGGGTTGCACGACCTGCTGGCGCAGAGCGACTTCGCGTCCATCCACCTCGTGCTCGGCGACCGCAGCCGCGGCCTCGTCGACGCGGCCGCGCTCGCGTGCATGAAGCCGGGTGCGTTCTTGATCAACACCTCGCGCGCCGCCATCGTCGACCAGGTCGCGCTCCTCGAGGCGTTGCGCGGCAACAAGATCGCGGGCGCGGGCCTCGACGTCTTCGAGACCGAGCCGTTGCCCGTCCCGCACGAGCTGCGGACGTTGCCCAACGTGCTCGCGACTCCGCATCTCGGCTACGTCACCGCGTCGAACTACCGCACCTACTTTCAAGAGGCCGTCGAGGGAATTCACGCCTTCCTCCGAGGTGAACCCGTCCGGGAGCTGACCCACTCACGGTAGGTGTCTTGTACTCCGGACGGGTGATTGGCTGCGACCGCTGGATCCAGGGCTAACGCCGTCTTCTGGTGGGGCGACTCTCCGGTCGTGGCACAGGTGTGTCCTGCGTCACTCCACAGCGGAACTACTGACCTGGCAGCGAGGCGTCGGGGGCCACGCCGTCGAGAAGGCGGGTCGGCCATGCGGTTTTCGCGGAGCGGCAGGCGAGCGATCGCGGCGGTGACCAGCGGCGCGCTGGCGTTGTTCGGGGTCGTCGTGGTCAGTTCACCGGCAGTGGCCCAGGCGCCGGACGTGCAGAAGATCCTGGCGGGGATCAGCGCCTTCGGTGACTTCTCGAAACAGCTCGCGAGCGTCGGCAGGCTGGGGGAGGCGCTGCCGCTGCTGGGCGTGAGTCCCGGTGCGGCACTCGGCTTCGGTGATCTCGTCGCCAAGACGGTGCACGACCCGTTGAAGGACAAGGAGAACTTCCCCGACCTCGCGGGCACCTACCAGCTCGGCGACAGCAGGCCGGGCACGCTCACCGTGCAGACGAGCGACACCAACGGCATCAAGCGGGTCGACGCCGCACTGCACGTCACGACGGTCGCGGACAAACAGCCGATCAGCGTCGCCGACCCGTCGGTCAGCTTCACGACGTCCGGGGCCGTGGACGTGACGTTCACGCTCGACGCCAGGTTCCACTTCGCCTACCAGGAGTCCACCGACTCGTTCTGGCTCGTCAAGGACGGTGACTCGCCGAAGTTCACCGTAGGGGCCAAGGGGGCGTTCGACCCGGACGCCGTGCCCTCCGCGGGCTTCGGCATCCTCGGCGTCGACCTCGACAAGGGCGCCAGCCACGTCGCGGTCGAAGCGAACATCACCGCCTTCGCCGACGACCCCAACGGCGACGGCAGGCTCACCGAGATCACCGAGCCCGGCGCCGCGGCGGGCCTGTTCCACATCAACCTCGGCAACCCCGCGGGCAAGGTCGACGCGAACCTCAAGTTCACCAGCCAGCCGCTCGCGGGCGCGAACGTCGGCGGGCTCACCGGCACGATCGGCGTGCAGTGGCCGGACATCGCGAGCGGCACGCCGTCGATCACCGTCAGCGGCCCGGACCTGGCCCAGCTCACCCGGTTCACCACGCTCGGCCCGCGCGACCTGCTCGAAGGCCTGAGCCACCTGGTCAGCTCGATCGACGCGGTGCAGCGCGCACAGTGGGGCTCGACGGCCGACCCGGTCGGCAACGTGAACCTGCCGTTCATGCGAGGCACGGTCGCCGACGCGGTCAAGGCGGGCGGCGCGCTCGCGAAGTTCGTGGACGACAACGTGTTCAAGCCGGAGGAGGACCCGGCCAAGGCGGGGCTGCCCAAGTTCAGCTCGGTGCAGGAGCTCTTCACCAAGCTCAACACCGGACCCATCGCGGTGTCCGGCGTGAGCTACCGCGACGACGTGAAGAAGCTCGAGTTCACGCTGACCATGAAGCAGGACGCGCCGAACGACGGCCGGCTGCTGGACGTGGTCGCGAGTCTCACCTCTGGCCAGGGCGACGGTGTCACCTACACCGCCACGACCCTCAAGCACGTCGGCAAGACCAAGCCGTGGACCGTCGACGCGTTCAAGGGGCGCATCGTGTCCGCCGGCACCTCGCAGGGTGTCGTGAAGAGCAACACCGCCGACGAGATCACGCTCGAGGAAGGCTGGCAGGGCGGCACTCCGGCCGACAAGTCGCCGTACAAGGTCAACGCGCCGGACCCGATGACCGGCCAGGTCACGTTCGGCGACATCTTCGCGAGCAAGGGGCTCAAGGGCGCCAACGCGTTGAACGCCACCGCGACCGTGAAGCCGTCCTACGAGGCCAAAGCGACGCTGGTGCTCGACCTGCGCGACCCGATCAAGGGTGACGCGTGCAAGTCTCTCGATCCGGACGCCGCGACCACCGGCTGCCCGTTCGCGGACAAGAACCCCGACGGCACCACGACCCTCGTGTCCAGCCTGCCGCGCACGCCCGACCGGTTCCTGCTGCGCACCGGCGGTCAGCTGCTCAGGGCGAGCGCTCCGGTCGACACGAACGTCGACGTGAACGGCAGCGTCGGGTACCTCAAGGTGCACATGTCGGGCGACCTGCACATGTCCACGAAGGACGGCGCGACCGACATGCTGTCCATCAGCCTGAAGAAGGTCGGTGACGCCGACGGCGACCTGCCGCTGTCGCAGATCTTCGCCAAGGTCGTCGACAACCCGGAGACACCGGCGCTCGAACCGGAGAACCTGCTCACCGTCGCGGTCGGCGCCAAGGCCACGGCCACGGTGAAGCTCGACGTGCCGGGAATCCAGGACTTCTTCGGCGGCCCGGTGCAGGTCGGCGTCACCATGCCCGACATCACCGAGCCGGCGAACTTCCAGTTCACCGGCCTGGAGGCGCTCGACAAGGCCAAGGCGTTCGACTTCGACCCGAACAACCCGCGCGCGATGTTCGGCCAGATCGTCAAAGCGCTGCAGGTGCTCAACGGCTCACTGCAGGCGGTCGACGGCGATGGCAAGGTCAAGTCCGCCATGACCACGCCCCTGCCGGTCGTCGGCAGGTCGCTGTCCGAGCTGCTCGGCAGCGCGGACGCCGGCACCGGCAAGTACGGCAACACCACGCTCAACGGCAAGAGCGTCGGCTTCCTGCGTGACGACACCAGGACTGGGGACAAGGCGTTCGGTGCCGACCTTCAGGGCCGGGCCGTGCTGGTCGGCACCCAGGTCGCGGTCGTCGTGGCCGCGGACCCGCAGAACAACCGCGTGCTGCTGGCCGGACCGTGGGACCAGGTGCCTTCCGACGGCACGGCGTACGCGTTCCGCAGCCCGCTGGAGGACGCGGTCGACAGACTGACCGCCGCGCCTCCTGACTACCTGCAGGACCTGGTGACGCAGCTGAACGCCGCGCTGCCCACCGGCAGCGGCATCTCGTTCGCCCACCAGGTCGTCGACTCGAAGCCGTCGATCGTGCTCAAGGTCGATGTGAAGCGGAAGGTCGCGACCTCGCAGCCGGTCCGGTTCTCGTTCACCGACGACAAGGGCACCGCGCGGTCGCTGGTCGGCGCCGAGGGCGAGGCCACCGCGAACCTCGCGCTGACCGGTTCCACCAAGATCGGGTTCGTGCTGCCGCTGGAAGCCGGTGACGGACCGGCGAACGCGAGCGGGCTCAAGGTCCTGCCCGACTCCACTGTGGACATCACCGCGCACGGCGGCATCACCGGTGTGGTGAAGTCCTCGGTCGGGCCGTTGTCCGTCGCGCTCGGCAACCCGAAGGGCCAGGAGAAGGCCGTCGCGAACGCGCACTACAACGCGCACCTCGGCTTCAGCGGGCAGAACCCGGTGTCGTTGAGCGACTTCGTCAAGGGCGTGCAGCTGACGCTCAACGGCGACAACCAGCCCGTCACCTGCCAGGGCGACCCGGCACAGGGCACCGACCTCGCGCTGTGCGCGGTCATGCCGGTGTTCGTGAGCTCGGACAACGTCAACTGGACGAAGCTGTCGAGTCCCGGTGACTCGTTCGTCGTCCGGTTGCCGCGTCAGGTCACGGATCTGGACCAGGCCTTCTCGTTCAGCCCCGACCTGCCCGGCGGCGTCAAGCGGTTCGAGATGCCCACCGACCTCGGGCAGAAGATCCTCGACGCGCTGCTGGACTTCTCGCAGTTCGGCGACGGCATCGAGAAGTACCTGGCGATGATCGAACGCGCGCTGCGCACGGCCGCGTTCGACGGCAAGCTGCCGCTGGTCGGCGACGACGTCCAGCAGGGAGCCGACAAGTTCGGCAAGCTGCGCGCCAAGATCCAGGAGGCGATGACCAAGCTGCCGGGCGGCGGCCGGGTGAACAACACCGGCGAGCTGACCACGTGGGTCAACGACCACCTCAAGCCCGCGGTCGGCAGTGCGGTCGCGGTCGGCTTCACCTGTGACGCCACGTTGCAGCCGGCGACCGAGGCGAAGGCCACCGCGCAGGGCACGGCCGGGGCGAAGAAGTACGTCTACGGCGTCGTCGCGAGCGCCCAGGGCAAGGACGCGCCGCCGGCCCTCGCCGAGGTGACCAACGGCGCCGATCCGCTGACCGGCGACAACTTCAACCGGATCACCTGGAAGAAGTCGCAGTACGCCACCGGGTACAAGGTCATCCGCAAGACCGACCCGAACGCGAACAACTGGGTCGTGATCAAGGGTGACCTGGGTGCCGACGCGGTGTCGTTCGACGACAAGAACACGCCCAACGGCGCGGCGTACGTGCCGGCGACGACGAACCCGAAGCTGACGGACTGCCCGGCGGCGGCGTCGCTGGCGGACATCACCGGTGCGACGTTCACGTTCGACGTCTGCGACGGTGACGTGTTCGGCAACGACTGCGACAAGGAAACCCTTGCGCTGGAAAGCCCTCTGGACATCGGCATCCCCGGCCTGTCGCTGAAGGCGGCGCCGGGCGCGCCGGAGATGAAGGCGGCGCTCGCCTACCACCTGCACGTCAAGGCGGGCGTCGACAAGAGCAGCGGTTTCTACGTGGCGACCAAGGACGGGCCGAACCCCGAGCTCGGCGTCAAGCTGAGCTTCACGTTGCCCGACGCGATGAAGGCACGCCTGGCGTTCCTCGACGTGAACCTGAAGCAGCACGCGGGCGGCGCGACCGACCTGTTCAACGGCACGTTCGTCGTCGACCTGCACAAGAAGGGACAGGCGGCCTGCTACGAGAACTGCGGGCCGGCCAACGACGACCGGATCACGCTGGCCGACCTGGCCGACGTCGGCCAGGTCACCGACGTGTCGCTGAAGGCCAAGGTCGGCATCGACTGGGACTTCGACGTGAGCGCCGGTCCGCTGCCCGGCGTCAACGGCTGGTTCCACCTCAAGTGGGAGTGGAACGCGTTCGGCGGCAGGCCCGGTGACGGTACGCCGGAGATCGCGTTCAACAACGTCCAGCTCAACGCCGGGAAGTTCCTCGGCGAGGTGCTCAAACCGATCGTCGAGAAGATCGCGCTGTTCACCAAGCCGATCCAGCCGATCATCGACCAGCTCTACGCCCCGATCCCGGTGCTGTCGGACCTCTCGCGAGCGGTGGGCGGCGGTGACGTCAACCTGGTCACCATCGCCAAGGAGTTCTCGACCATCGCCGGTGGGCCGGAACTGGAGTTCGTGGACAAGGTCCTGCGCGCGATCCAGCTCATCGGCAAGATCACCCAGAACGGCGGGGCGATCGACATCGGCAGCTTCTCCGTGCTCGGCGACAAGGCGAAGACCACGACCAGCTCGCCGGACAACGCGGCGTCCCTGATCGACCCGAACAAGATCACCCTGGCGCCGGGCGACCTGGCGTCGAAGATCGACGCGTCGGCCGGTGGGGCGAAGGTCGTGTCCGAAGGCGAGGAGGGCAACAAGGCGGGCTTCACGTTCCCGATCCTGAAGGAGCCGGCGAAGCTGTTCGGCCTGATCATGGGCCAGGACGTGGACCTGGTCCGGTTCGACTCGGGCCCGCTGCGCCTCGGCTTCTCCTACAGCCAGTCCTTCGGCCCGGTGTACGCGCCGCCGCCGGTGCTGGTGACGATCTCCGGCAGCGCCTCGGTCGAGGCGCGGTTCCGGGCGGGCTTCGACACGTTCGGCATCCGCAAGGCGATCGAGTCGGGCAGGCCGGCGTCCATTCTGGACTCGATCTACCTGGTCACGCAGGACGAGTCCGGCAAGCCGCTGCCCGTCGTGACGTTCCGCGGCGAGCTGGCCGCCGGCGCGGCGGTGAGCGTGGTGCTGATCGAGGTCGGCATCAAGGGCGGCGTCGCGCTGACGATCAACCTCACCTGGGCGGACCCGAACAACGACGGCAAGTTCCGGTTCTTCGAGTTCTCCAAGGTGGCGCTGAACAACCCGATGTGCCTGTTCAACATGGACGGACGCCTGAGCCTGTTCCTCAAGGTGTACATCACACTCGGGTTCTCGATCTTCAGCGTCTCGTTCGACTTCACGCTGGCCGACATCACGTTGCTCGACTTCTCCGTGAAACCCGACTGCTCGCCACCGCCACCCGTTCTCGCGCACAAGGACGGTACGACGCTGGTGCTGCACATGGGTGACAACGACATCGGCAAGCGCAACCACCCCGCGTGGACCGCGAACAACAACGAGGAGAAGTGGACGATCACCCAGCTCGTCAAGGACGGCGGCGGATTCGACGGCTTCGCCGTGAGCGCGCTGGGCTTCCGCGAGGAGTTCCGCGACCCGAACCTCGTGAAGGTGGTCGGCAACGCGACCGGTGACGACGGGAAGCGGATCATCGTCTTCCAGGGCGACGGCGACAAGAGCGGCGCCGTGAACGACGCCAAGGCCGCAGCCTTGCCGTTCGACAAGGACGTCGAGGTCACCGGCGGTGACGGCGACGACTCGGTCAAGACCGGCATCGGCAGGTCGGTCGTGCACGGCGGTCCCGGCAAGGACCAGATCACGACCGGTGACCTCGCGGCCGCGTTCGGCGGCAAGGGAACCGCGACGGTGACCGGTGGCGACGGCGACGACGTGATCACCGTCGGCGGCGCGGACGACACCGTCAGCGGCGGCGCGGGCAAGGACCGGATCGCGGCCGGCCTGGGCAAGAACCGGATCGACGGCGGTCCCGACGACGACAACATCGGCATCGCGTCCGACAGTCCGCTCGCGGAAGGCAAGCCGAACCCGCCGGCGCACCTCGTCGCGCAGGCCAACGTGATCATCGGCGGCACCGGCAGCGACCGGATCTCCGGTGGTTCCGGCGGCGACACGATCTACACCGGTACCGAGGTGCAGACCGGTGTCGACGAGCACGGCCCCGCGGACAAGGGCTTCAACGGCGACAACGCCAAGGACGCGATCAACGTCGTGGACACCGGTACGGGTTCGGACACCGTGTACGGCAGCCAGGGCGTGGACCTCGTGACCGGTCACTCGTTGAAGGAGCAGGTCGACGACATCCGCGGTGGCGGCAACAACGACGTGCTGACCGGCGGCTACGGCAAGGACAAGGTGTACGGCGGCCCGCACGACGACTACGTCATCGCGGAACCGTCGGACGTGGGCGACGTGACCGGCAGCGGCGTGTTCGGTCCCGTGCGCGGTGTCAAGCACCGCGTGCTGCCCGCCGGTGTCACGCCGTCGTCGAAGCTGCTCGTCGGCGGCTCCGACAACGACCACGTCATCGGTGGTGACGGTGGCGCGGAGATCTTCGGCGACAAGCACGCCAACCCGTGCACGCCACCGAGCGACAACCCCGTGTCGGCGCCGCCCGCCGAGCCGGACGACACCGACGACGGCCGCGACCTGATCACCGGTGGTACCGGGGTCGAGATCGTCGCCGCCGGTGGCGAGGCGGACAACGTGGACGCCAGGTCCGCCGAGGACCGGCTGTGCGGTCAGCTCGGTGACGACGTCCTGGCCGGAGGCAATGACGACGACACCATCTACGGCGGTGGTGGCAAGGACCTGGCCTACGGCGACGCCGGTGTGGACAACATCTACGGCAACAACGACGACGACACCTTGTACGGCGGCACCCAGGACGACGTCATCGAGGGCAACAACGGCGTCGACCGCGCGTTCGGTGGTGCGGACAACGACCGCGTCATCGGCGGCACGCGCAAGGCGGGCGAGCCGGACGTCGGCGACTTCCTGTACGGCGACGCCGGCAACGACGTCGTGATCGGTGACAACGGCGTGGACGGGCCGTTCGACCTCGACGGCGCGAACGCCGGTGCGGGTGGTGCGGACTTCGTCTTCGGTGGTGACGGCGACGACCGGGCGTTCGGCGGTCTCGCGCACGACGAGGTGTTCGGTGGCCCGAAGGACGACTACCTGGAGGGCAACAACGCCGACGACGTCGTGCACGGTGACGCCGGCGAGGACCGGATCATCGGTGGCAGCTCCGAGGTGGCGGCGAACGCCGGTCGCCCGGACGCCGGGGACAGCCTGTTCGGCGACTCCGGGCCCGACCTGATCGCGGGTGACAACGCGGTGCTGTCCCTCGTGGACGGAGCACAGGCCACGCCGGTCACGCTCGGACGAGGATTCGCCAAGGCGCACAAGGCCGAATTGCTCGACCTCGGCTACACGCCCGCCGCGGGCACGTCCGGCAAGGACAAGATCAGCGGTGGCGACGACCCGGACGTGATCTACGGGCAGGGTGACGAGGACGCCATCACTGGCGACGGCTCTGACGACTACGCCGAGGGCGGCCCGGCCCGCGACAAGATCGACGGCAACGACGGTCAGGACGATCTCGTGGGCGGCAGCTCGACCGAGGACTCGCCCGGCGTGGGCCAGCCGGACGCCGGTGACGTCATCCACGGCAACAACGCACAGGACGTCGTGCTCGGCGACAACGGCGTGCTGGTGCGCGGTGGAACACCGCACCGGGTCGTGCAGGAACGCGGCATGACCGCACGGGCGATCTCCCTGTACGACCTCGGCCTCACCCCGCGCGCCGGCTCGTCCGGACCGGACGAGGTCGACGGTGACGACGCCAACGACGTGATCTTCGGCCAGGCCGGTCCCGACCGGCTGAAGGGCAACGGTTCCGACGACTACGTCGAGGGCTCGCAGGGCGTCGACTGGATCGAGGGCGACGACGGCGACGACGACCTCGTCGGCGGCAACAGCACCTCGCTGTCCGGTGCCGGTGACACGACGGTAGGCCAGCTCGACGCGTCGGACGCGGTGTTCGGCGGACCGGGCAACGACGTCGCCATCGGCGACAACGGCGTCGTGCTGCGGCCGGCGCAGGGGGAGACCCCGACGCGGGCGACGATCCGGCTCGCTCCCTCCGGCGGAAACCCGATGGCGCAACGGATCGTGCAGCGCTACGACCTGCAGGCCGGTCCGGCCGACCGGTTCGGGGACGACCGGATGTCCGGCGGCTCGGGCGTGGACGTCCAGTGGGGCCAGGACGGCGGGGACTTCCTCACCGGCGACGGCAACGCCGATCACCTGGAGGGCAACGGCGGCGGTGACGTGCTGCGCGGCGACCGCGGGCTCGGCTCCCCGTCGTCGGAGACCACCGTGGTCCCGTTGAACGACGCGGACTGGCCGGGCATCTCCAGCGGGCCCGACCAGCTGGTGGGCACCGCCCCCGACGGGCAGGACGACATGATCGGCGGCAGCACGATCCAGGGCTTCCGCGACGGTGGCGACGCGTTCGAGGGCAACGGCGAGGACGACGTCCAACTCGGTGACAACGGCTCCCTGAAGCGCACGCTGCAGGGCCAGCCGGGGTCGATGACCGAGCAGGTCTACGCCGAGCGCTACAAGTCCGGTGCCGTGCCGTCGAACGCGACGGTGTCCAGGGTGGCCGACATCGGTCCGTCGACCAGGTTCTGCACGACCGCGCAGGCCACGTGCGAACCCGGTGGAGCCTTCGGCAACGACTCGATGTTCGGCAACGACGGCAACGACGGCATGTGGGGTCAGGACGGCAACGACACCATGCACGGCCAGAACGGCGATGACGACATGTACGGCGAGCTCGGCGACGACGTGATGTTCGGCGGTGACGGCGAGGACGCGATGCTCGGTGACCGCGGTGGCGTGGTCAACGAGTACATGAACGCCAACGACGTGGCTGCGCGTGGCTTCACGGTGAGCCTGAACTCGGTGCCGCAGGAGTCCTACACGGGCTTCCGCGCCGGCTCCTACGACCGGCGGGCCGACCTGCTGCACGACGTCAACGGCGACCAGTTCGTCGGCGGCCCGACCGCACCGGCCATGCCGCACAACGGCATCGCCGAGGGCGGCGACGACCGCATGCGCGGCGGCCAGGGCAACGACAACATCCACGCCGGGTTCGGCGACGACCTGGTCAACGCCGACAGCGGCGGCGACCAGACGTTCGGCGGCGACGGCGCGGACGTGCTGTGGGGCGGCAAGGGCTGCGACCCCGTGGTCAACGCCCAGACTCCGGACTGCCTCACCAACGGCGCGTTCGACGCCTCCTCGCGCGGCACGAACGACAGGTTCGTGGACCACACGTTCGGTGGCGTCGGCGGTACTTCGCCGGCCTCGCAACAGGGTGCGCTCGGGTCCGACGTGCTCGACTTCAACCCGCGCGGCTCCTACCCCGGCAACTGCGCGCAGGGCCTGTGGCCGCAGACGCTCGGCGACGGCGCGGTCGACCCGTGCCTGTGGTTCGAGATGACCGAGAAGACCAACGACAACCCCGCCGTTCCCGTGACGCTGGCCGACAACCAGCACCACGACGGCACGGACTGGATCTACGGCGGCTGGGACCGCGACGTGCTCCAGGCCGACCGCGCGAAGAACGGCCCGAACCCCGGTGACCGCCTGATCGACTGGGCCGGCGCGTACAACCTGTACACGCACTGCCCGGCCTCCTACGGCGGTTACAACGACATCCGTCAGCGCAGCCCCGGCATCGAGGTGTTCCTGCAGAAGCTGGCGTGGGGCTCGGGTGCCGGCCAGACGGTCGGCGACGCGACCACCAGTGGCACCTCGGCGTTCCGCGAGCTGGCGCTGGTCTACCCGGCCGACAACAACCAGCACGGGATCGGCCCCGCCTATCCCACGACACCGGGCCACTTCGACTCGCCGGTGTCCTGCACGGACTGACGAGAGTGCCGCAGCACCCGGAGCCGTTGGAGCGGCTCCGGGTGCCGCGGCGATGACAGGCCAGGAGGTTCGCGATGAACGACACCAGGCTGGTCGTGGTCACCGGTGCGACCGGGCGTCAGGGTGGTGCGGTCGCGCGGCACCTGCTCGCGGCCGGCTGGCGGGTCCGTGCGTTGACCCGCGACCCCTCGTCACCCGCGTCCGGCTGGCTCGCTTCGGCGGGTGCCGAGGTGGTGCGCGCGGACATGGCGTCCCCGGACTCGCTGCGTTCCGCCTTCGCGGGCGCGCACGGGGTGTTCAGCGTCCAGAACCCGATGATCAGCGGCCTCGACGAGGAGGTCCACCAGGGGCGCGCGGTCGGTGACGCCGCGGCTTCGGAGGGCGTGCGGCACGTGGTGTACGCCTCGGCGGGGCCGGGCGTGCCGGGAACCGGTGTGCGGCAGTGGGAGAGCAAGCTGGTGGTGCGGGATCACCTGACGTCGCTCGGGTTGCCGCTGACCGTGCTGCGCCCGATGGCGTTCATGGAACTGATGACGGACGAGGACTTCTACCCGGCTGTGTCCATGTGGCACCTGATGCCGAAGCTGATCGGCGCGCACCGGCCGCTGCTGTGGTTCTCGGCCGGCGACGTCGGCGCCGTGGCGGCCAGGGTGTTCGCGGAGCCGGACCGGTTCGTGGGTGCGGATCTCCCGCTCTGCGCGGACGTGCGGAGCGTCGACGAGTGCCGCGCGCTCTGGCGGGAGGCCCGTGGTCGTCCCCCTCGGGGCTTCCCGATGCCGATCTGGCTGTTCCACCGGTTCGTCGGCGACGACCTGACGAGGATGTGGCGCTGGCTGCGCACGCATCCCGTTGCCGCCGACATCGACGCGACGAGGGCGATCGTGCCGTCCGCGCGCACCGTGCGTGAGTGGCTGGTGCGCTGAACCTACTCGTAGTAAGTTCTGCCTCATGACGCCGGACGCTTCCGCGCACGTCGATGTCGTTGCCTCGCCGCAGCGGGTGTTCGACCTGGTCAGCGACCTCCGCCGACTCGGCGCGTGTGCCGAGGAGTACTCCGGTGGCAAGTGGCTGAACGCCGCCGGTCCGCGCGTCGGTGCCCGGTTCCGCGGCATCAACAAGCGCGGCTGGCGGGTGTGGCCGACGACCTCCACGGTGACCGACTGCTCCGCGACCAGGTTCGCGTTCGAGGTGAAGTCGCTGGGGATGGCGGTGTCGCGCTGGCAGTACGACATCGAGGAGACCGCCGACGGCTGCCGGGTCACCGAGTCGACGTGGGACCGCAGGCCCGGCTGGTACGTGCCGATCACGCGGCTGGCGACCGGCGTCGCGAACCGCGCTGTGACCAACCAGCGCAACATCGAGGCGACCTTGCAGCGCCTGAAGCGGACCGCCGAGTCTGCTTGATCGTTCCTGTCCGTTCATCGGTAACCGGACAGAAACGCTCACATCTTCACTCACACTCCAACATGCCTCAACAGCACTGATCAGGGCGTTGAGCTGCAGACATCGGAGGACCGGAACGAGATCCGGTCGCGCCTGACCGTTGAAAACGCTCTCATCAGCGTGGGAACGTGGCCGAACGACCGTTGACACCGTCGTAACGCCAGCGTTCAATCCCCGTCAAATATCCTATAGGATCAGAGATCCGAGGAGTTGGCGTGGCAAAGGTCCGACGAGCTGAGGCGTTCCAGGTCGACGTCCCGGTGGAGACTCTGCGCACCGACGCGGTCCAGCAGTTCATCAAGCAGGAGACCGTCTTCGTCGAGGTCGAGACCGATGACGGGCTCACCGGCCTCGGGTACGCCTACACGATCGGCACGGGTGGAAGCTCGGTCCTCGCCCTCCTGAAGGACCACCTGCTGCCTCGCCTCGAAGGCGTCGACGCCCGCCGGATCGAGCACGTCTGGCACGACCTGTTCGCTTACACCCGCTCGACCACGGTCGGCGCGATCACCTCGCTGGCGCTGGCCGCCGTGGACACCGCGCTGTGGGACCTGCGGTGCCTGCGAGCTCAAGAACCCTTGTGGCGCATGGCAGGCGGGTTCCGCCAGACGGTACCCCTGTACGACACCGAGGGCGGCTGGCTGCACCTGAGCACTGAGGAACTCGTCGCGGGTGCCAAGGAGACGGCCGCGCAGGGCTGGCAGGGCATCAAGATGAAGGTCGGCAAACCCGACCTGACTGAGGACGTCGAGCGTCTCGAAGCCGTCCGGGCCGCGGTCGGGGAGCGGTTCGCGATCATGGTCGACGCCAACCAGTCCATGACCGGTGCCGAAGCCATCCGCAGGGCCAACGCGTTCCGGAACGTCAACCTCACCTGGCTCGAAGAACCGCTGCCGGCTGACGACGTGAGCGGTCACGAACGCCTGGCGAAGGCCACCAGCATCCCGATCGCGGTCGGGGAGTCGCTGTACTCCGTGGCCCAGTTCCGCGAGTACCTCGAACGCGGTGCCGCCTCGATCATCCAGGTGGATGCCGCGCGGATCGGTGGCATCACGCCGTTCCTGAAGGTCGCGCACCTCGCGGAGGCCTTCAACGCCGACGTGTGCCCGCACTTCCTGATGGAGCTGCACGTCAGCCTCGCGGCCGCGCTGCCCAACGGGAAGTTCGTCGAGCACATCCCGCAGCTGCGCGGGATCACCCAGAGCGAGATGACCGTCCGCGACGGACACGCGCTCGCCCCTGACACGCCAGGTCTCGGGATCGACTGGGACCGCGACGCGATGGATGACCTACGGGTCTCCTGAAGTCACCGCCGGAAATCACAAAGGAGTGGTCTTGAGAGCGTTAGGTGTCGTTGCCGGCCTGCTCGCGTCGTTGGTCGCGGTCCCCGCAGCCCAGGCCCAAGCACCCCAGGTACAACAGCAGACCGCCGCCAAAGCCGAGAAGCCCTACATGGGCTGGAGCAGCTGGACGTTGCAGGCGACCAACTACCCCGGCGTGAACCCGGACGGTCCTGCCAGCTGGCTCAACGAGAAGAACGTGCTGGCCCAGGCGGACGTGCTGGCGGCGAAGTTCAAGAAGGCCGGCTACGACCACGTGAACGTCGACGCGGGCTGGCTCGGCTCGTTCGACGAGTACGGGCGGCCGGTGGTGGACGCCAAGAAGTTCCCGCGCGGCTTCAAGTGGCTCGGCGACTACATCCACGGCAAGGGCATGAAGTTCGGCTCGTACTTGGCGGTGGGCCTGGACCTCAAGGCGTACAACGACGGCAAGACGCCGATCTACAACGCGCCCGGCTGCACCACCAAGGACATCGTCTACCCGGACCTGCGCAAGACCAACGGGTGGGACATGGCGTACAAGATGGACTTCGCGAACCCGTGCTCGCAGAAGTACATCGACTCGATCGCGCAGGTGCTCGCGGGGTGGGGCGTCGACTTCCTCAAGCTCGACGGCGTCGGTCCCGGCAGCTTCCGCGGCGGTGAGCGCTACGACAACACGACCGACGTGAAGGCGTGGAACTCCGCGCTCAAGAGCACCGGCCGCCCGATCGAGTTCCTCATCTCGTGGGCGCTGAGCCACCGCCACGCCGACGTGTGGAAGGCCAACACCAACGGCTGGCGCGTCGACACCGACGTCGAGTGCTACTGCGACACGCTCGTCACCTGGAACCAGTCGGTGAAGCAACGCTGGAACGACGTCGTGCAGTGGATCGACGACGCCGGCCCCGGCCACTGGAACAACCTCGACAGCCTCGCCGTCGGCAACGGCCAGATGGACGGCCTGACCGAGGCCGAGCGGCAGAGCTACATGACGCTGTGGTCGATCTCGTCCTCGCCGCTCTACATCGGCGACGACCTCACGAAGATCGACGACTACGGCTACAGGCTGCTGACGAACAACGAGGTCATCGCGATCAACCAGGCGGGCGTCCCCGCGCGGCCCGTGGACCAGTTCTCCGACCAGCAGGTCTGGTACGCCCGCAACCGCGACGGCAGCTACACCGTGGCGTTGTTCAACCTCGGCTCCAAGCCCGCGAAGGTGACGGCCGACTTCGGCCAGCTCGGCATCCAGGGCAACGCGAAGGTCCGCGACGTGTGGGCCGGGAAGGACGTCGGCCAGAAGTCCGGCGCCATCACGGAAGACCTGCCGGTGCACGGCTCGAAGCTGTTCACCATCACCCCGCGCGGCTCGGTCGCTCCCGGCGTCGTGGAGGGCACCGCGGCCACCCCGAACAGCGTGTCGCTGAAGTGGTACGGAAAGTCCGGCGTCCGTTACGACGTCTACGCGGGCAACAAGAAGGTCGCCACCACCACCGACACCAAGGCGACCGTCACCGGCCTCACCCCGGCGACCTCCTACGAGTTCACCGTCGTGCAGAACGGCGCCCGCTCGAAGCCCGTCAGCTTCGTGACGCCACAGGAAAGCGTGACGTACGAGGCGGAGAAGGGCAGCCCCGGCGGCGGCGCGACCGTCTACGGCTGCGCGTGCTCGGGCGGCAGCAAGGTCGGCTACATCGGCGGCAGCGGCAACATCACCATGCCGACGGTCGTCGCACCGCGCGAGGGCACCTACCTCGTCGAACTGGCCTACATCTCCGCTGACGCCAGCAGGACCGGCATCGTCACGGTGAACGGCACCAGCTTCAAACTGCCTGTCGCCGGGTCGAACGACGACGACTGGAACACGCCCCAGAAGGTCACCGTGCCCATCTACCTGTTGAAGGGCAACAACACGATCCGGATCGGCAACCCGGACGACTCCGTGTTCGACGTCGACAGCATCCGCATCTAGAACCAGGAGGTGCCGTGGTGACAACCGTGCAGGACTCAAGCGCCCAGGTCGTGCGTGGCCTCGCCACCACGGCGCCTCCGCCCACCCGCCGGCGCAAAGGCCCCGCCTCGCGCCGCAACGACACGTGGGTCGCGTGGCTGCTCGTCGCCCCCGCCCTGCTCGGGTTCGGCGTGTTCTTCGCCTACCCGATGCTGCGCGGGGTCTACCTGAGCTTCACCGAGTTCCACATCCTCAGCCCACCGGTCTGGACCGGCTTGGCGAACATCCAGGAACTCGTCAACGACGGCCGGTTCTGGCACTCGCTCGGCGTCACGGCGTACTTCGTCGTGCTGTCCGTGGTGCTGGGCGTCGGCGTCTCGCTGATCACCGCCGTCGTGTTGCACCGCCTGGGGGTCAACACGACGGTCCGCGGGCTGATGATCCTGCCGTTCCTCATCTCCGGCGTCGTCACGGCGCTGGTGTGGACGTGGATGCTCGATCCGCAGCTCGGCATCGTGAACCAGCTGATCACCTGGGTCACCGGCGAGCCGATCATGTTCTTCGGATCGGACGGCTGGGCGGTGCCGTCGCTGGCCGCGCTGAACGTGTGGAAGTCCATGGGCTACAACGCGGTTCTCCTCTTCGCAGGCCTGCAGACCATCCCCGCGTCGATCTACGAGGCAGGCCGGATCGACGGCGCGTCGGAGTGGCAGATGTTCCGCTCGCTGACGTTGCCGCTGCTGCGGCCGATCCTGGTGATGGTCGTGATCCTCAACGTGATCGGCTCGACCCAGGTCTTCGACATCGTCCAGGTCAGCACGAAGGGCGGTCCGGCGGACGCGTCGCTGGTGCTGCAGATGTACATCTACGACAAGGCTTTCGGCCAGTTCGACTTCGGCTACGCCGCGACCATGTCGCTCGCCCTGTTCCTGATGCTCGTCACGGTGACCTTCACGCAGATGCGGATGGCCCGTGCCGGCGAGTCCGACACCAACTGAGGAGGCCCGGTGAACCTCTCGATGAAGCTCGGCAGGGGCGTCGCCTGGGGCTACCTGGTCGTCGTGCTGCTGGTCACGATCTTCCCGTTCTACTGGATCGTGCGGACCGCGCTGTCCAACAACTTCGCGATGTCGACCGACCCCTCGTCGTTGCTGCCGGTGGACTTCACCTGGGGCCCGTTCAAGCGCGCTCTCGGCCTCGCCACGCCCGCCGAAGCGGCCGCGGAGGGCGGTTCGGGGGCCAGTATCGACCTGGCCCTGGCGTTGTGGAACTCCATTGTGTACGCGGGACTTCTGACGCTCTTCACCGTGGTGTTCTCGGCACTGGCCGCCTACGCGTTCGCCCGGCTGCGTTGGAAGGGCCGCGATGTCGTCTTCGGCGTCCTGCTGACCGCGCTGATGGTGCCGTCGGTGTTCACGCTGCTGCCGAACTTCGTGCTGATGAAGGATCTGGGGCTGCTCAACAGCTTCGGCGGCATGATCCTGCCCGGCGCGTTCTTCTCCGCGTTCAACATCTTCTTCCTGCGGCAGTTCATGCTCGGGCTCTCCAACGAGGTCGAGGAGGCCGCGATCATCGACGGCGCCGGGCCGTTGCGGGTGTGCTTCCGAATAGTGCTGCCGATGAGCGTCGCGCCGATGGCGACCCTGACGCTGCTGACGTTCATCACCACCTGGAACGACTACTTCTGGCCGTTGCTCGTCACGAACGACGAGTCGGTCCGTCCGCTCACCCTCGCGCTCGCGGTGTTCAAGCAGTCCTCACCGCAGGCGTCGCTGGACTGGGCGGGCCTGATGGCGGCGACGCTGATCGCGGCGCTGCCGATGTTGCTGCTGTTCGTGGTCTTCGGGCGGCGGCTGGTCAACTCCATCGGCTTCACGGGGATCAAGTGAGACTGCACTGGCCGTCGGCTGCGGCGGAATGGACCGAGGCACTGCCCGTGGGCAACGGCCGCCTCGGGGCGATGGTGTTCGGCGGGACCGGCCGGTCCCGCGTGCAGGTCAACGACGCGACCGTGTGGTCGGGCGTCGCTGAGGGTCCTTCTCTTGCCCTGGCAGAGATGCTGGCCTCCGGAGCCGGTCCGGAACGGCTCGCGGAGGTGCGTGAGGCGATCTTCGGAGGCGATCTGGAGCGGGCCACCGAGCTGCTGATGTCGTTCGAAGGCCCGTACAGCCAGACCTTCCTGCCGTACGTGGACCTGTGGATCACGCTGCCCGAGGGTGAGTCGCACGGCCGGACGCTGGACCTGAGCACGGGTGTGGTCACCGAGCGGATGACCATCGGCGGTTCGGAAGTCGTGCGGCGCGTGTGGACCTCGGAAACCGCACTGTGCGTGGAGATCACCGGTGCGGTGCCCGCGGACGTTGAGATTTCGACGCCGTTGCAGGAGGTTTCGCGCGACGGGCTCAACCTGGTCATCGAGATCCCCGTCGACTCGGCACCGAGGCACGAACCTCAGGTCGAGGCTCCGGTCTACGGTTCGGGGGAACGGGGCACGGTGACGGTCAAGGTGACCGAGGGCGAACGCTGGCTGCTCACGCTCACCAGTTCCACCACGGGTGAGTCGTGGTGGACCGGCCGGCGCCACGGCAACCACATGACGCTGATGGACGCGTGCGAGGTGCGGTTCGGCGACCTGCCCGAGATCGTCGACGTGCCGGAACTGTTGTCCGGCAAGGACGAGCAGCTCATCGCGTCCGTGCTGTTCGCGTACGGCCGCTACCTGCTGGTCTCGTCGTCACGGCCCGGCGCGCCGCCCGCGAACCTGCAGGGCATCTGGAACGGCGACCTGCGGCCTGCCTGGTCCTCGAACTACACGATCAACATCAACACCCAGATGAACTACTGGGCGGCCGAGGTCACCGGGCTCGCCGAGTGCCACGAGCCGTTGCTGGAGCTGCTGGAGAAGCTCGCGCTGACCGGCGGCGAGGTGGCGCGGGAGCTGTACGGGGCGCGCGGCTGGGTCGCGCACCACAACACCGACGCGTGGGGCTGGGCGCTGCCGGTCGGCATGGGTCACGGCGCGGTGTCGTGGGCGATCTGGCAGATGGGTGGCGCGTGGCTGGTCCAGCACGCCTGGGACCACTACGACTTCGCCCGCACCTGGTCCACTTTGGAGCGTGCGTGGCCGCTGCTGCGCGGCTGTGCCGAGTTCCTCCTCGACTGGCTGGTCGAAGGGCCCGACGGCCACCTCGACACGTGTCCGTCGACGTCGCCGGAGAACTGGTTCCTCGTGGACGGCAGGCCGCAGGCGCTGACCTGGTCCGTGACGATGGACGTGATGCTGGTCCGCGCCGTGTTCGAACGGACCCTCGCACTCGCGCTGGCGTCGGGTCGCGCCGACCCGCTGGTCGCGGAGATCGCGGCCGCGCTGCCCCGCTTGCGGCCCGTGCCGGTGTTCGACGGCCGGCTGGGGGAGTGGGTCTACGACCTGCCCGAGGAGGACCCGGCGCATCGGCACATGTCGCACATGGTGTCGGTCTACCCGCTCGGCCAGATCGTCGCCGGCACGGAGCTGGGCGACGCCGCCGTCGAGGTGCTGGACCGGCGCGGCAACGGCGCGATGGGCTGGTCGTGGGCCTGGAAGATGGCGCTGCGGGCCCGGCTGGGCGACGGCGAGACCGTGCGGTCACTGCTGTCCGAGGCCTCGCAGCCGTTCACCGGCGACCGTCATCGTGACGCGCCGGTCGACGGCTCGGAGTGGGGCGGCCTGCTGCCGAACCTGTTCAGCACGCACCCGCCGTTCCAGATCGACGGCAACTACGGCTTCACCGCCGCACTCGCGGAGGTCGTGGTGCAGAGCCACACCGGCGTGATCGACGTCCTGCCCGCACTGCCTTCCGGCTGGTCGCGGGGTTCGGCTCGCGGACTTCGTTGCCGTGGAGGGCTTTCCGTCGACGTCACGTGGCACGACGGAGATGTTCTGGCGCGGGTCCGGCGGGTGTCCGGTGATGCCTCGGAGTTCGTGCCGGTGAGCATCGGTGGCGAGGTCACCGAGGTCGTCGTGAATGACGTCGTGGAAGTACGCGGGAGGATTTCGTGCTGACCGATCTCGGTTTGGACGCGCTGTGGGAGTACCGCAGCACTTACGTGCGGCCGGACGACTTCGACTCGTTCTGGGACTCGACGCTGGCCGAGGCCCGGTCGCTCGATCTGGACGTCGAGGCCGTGCCGGTGGAGACGCCGCTCAAGACGCTCGACGTCCACGACGTGTCGTTCGCCGGGTTCGGCGGCGACCGGATCCACGCGTGGCTGCGCACGCCGAAGGGGCAGTCCGGACTTCCCGCTGTCGTGCAGTACCACGGCTACGGCGGCAACCGGGGCAGCGCGGTCGAGAACCTGACCTGGGCCAGCGCCGGGTTCGCGCACCTGCAGATGGAGGTGCGGGACCAGCGCGGTGGTGGCGGCTTCCTGACCCGCGGCATCGCCGACCGTTCCACCTACTTCTACCGGCGCGTCTTCACGGACGCGGTGCGGGCGGTCGATGCCGTGCGCGCGTTGGGCTCCGCGGACGTCGCCGTGATCGGCAACAGCCAGGGCGGCGGCATCGCGCTGGCCGTCGCCGGTCTCGTGCCCGACCTGGCCGCCGTCCACTCGCAGGCGCCGTTCCTCTGCGACTTCCGCAGGGCGCTGAACGTCTGCGGCCGCCCGCCCTACACCGAGCTCACCAAGTACATCGCCGACAACCGGCGTTCCGACGTCTTCCCCGCACTGTCCTATTTCGACGGAGTGGGGTTCGCCGCCAGAGCCACGGCCCCCGCGTGGTTCTCGGTCGGCCTGATGGACGACATCGTGCCGCCGTCCACCGTGTTCGGCGCCTACCACGCCTACGCCGGACCCAGGGAGATAGCTGTCTGGGAGCACAGCGCCCACGAGGCGGGCGGCTCCGACGACCTCGACATCGCACTCGACGCCTTCCGATTCCGTCTCCTGGAGAAGCCATGAAAATCGCCGCCGCTGCCCTGGTCGCAGCAACAGCCCTGGTGGTCGCGGGGTGCGGGAGTTCCGACACGGGCTCCGGCAACGCCGTGAACTGGTGGACCTGGGACGACAAGCAGGCAGTCGCCTACGGCGAGTGCGAGAAGGCGTTCGAGGCCGCCAACCCCGGCACCGACGTGAAGATCACCCGCTACAACGTCGACGACTACTTCACCAAGCTGACCGCTGGTTTCGTGGCCGGCACCGCGCCGGACGCGTTCCAGAACTCGGTGCAGTTCCTGCAGGCCTATGCCTCGCAGCACCAGCTGATGCCGCTGGACGATCTCATCGCGAAGTCCTCAGTGGACATGAAGAAGTTCTCGGTCGGCGTCGACACGTGGAAGTTCACCGACGGCAAGCAGTACGGGCTGCCGCTGGACTGGGCCGCGTCCGGTCTCTACTACAACGCCGACATGCTGGCCAAGGCCGGCGTGGCGGAGGCCGACGTGCAGAAGCTGACCTGGAACCCGGACGACGGCGGCACGTTCGACAAGGTCGTCGCTCGTCTCACGATCGACAAGAACGGCAGGCACGGCGACGAGGCGGGCTTCGACAAGACGCAGATCGCCACCTACGGCATCGGCGCGATGGCGGGCCGCAGCTTCATCGGCGAGACCAGCTGGGCGCCGTTCGTCAACACGCTCGGCTGGCGGCTGGGCGACAAGGACCAGTGGCCCACCAAGTTCAACTACACCGACCCGCGCTTCACCAAGACCATGAAGTGGGTCCTGTCGCTGACCGAGCGCGGCTTCTCCCCGAAGCTCGGCACCTTCACCACCGGCAACCAGTCCACGATCTCCGACGTCGACCTGATCGGCTCCGGCAAGGTCGCCATGACCATGGGCGGTTCGTGGTCGGCGCCGTCGTTCGGCAAGATCCCGGGCGTGAAGGTCGGCATCGCCCCGACCGTGCTGGGCCCGGACGGCAAGCGTTCCGTGCTGTCCAACTCGAACGGCAACAACATCTGGGCCGGCACCAAGAACCCCGACCTGACCTGGAAGTGGGTCAGCTACATGGGCAGCGAGGAGTGCCAGACCAAGGCGGGCGCCACCGGCACGTTCTTCCCGTCGATCCCCGCCTCCATGGACAACACGGTGACCGCCATGAAGACGCAGGGCGTCGACCTCACCGTCTTCAACCAGTACGTGAAGGACGGCGTCCTCTACCCGTCCAGCGCCTACGCCAACGGCTCGGCGGTCCAGTCCGCCGAACAGCCCCTCTTCGAGGCCTACTTCGCAGGCCAGCGCTCCGACGACGTGTTCGCCGAGATGGAACGCGTCTCGCAGGAGATACTGGCCAAGAACTGACGGGAGCCTCAGGAGTGGTGTTGCGGATACCGACCAGGCGCGTGCTCGCGGATGACGTCTACGAGCAGATCCGCGCGCTGATCATGAGCGACGGCATCGCGCCCGGCGCCCGAGTGAACATAGACGAACTCGCGCGTCAGCTCGACGTGTCCCCCACGCCAGTCCGGGAAGCCCTGGCACGCCTCGAATCCGAAGAACTGGTCAGCAGGCTCCCGTTGCGCGGCTACAGCGTGACGGACCTGCTGAACCGCAAGCAGGTGGACGACCTCTACGCCCTGCGCCTGCTGCTGGAGCCGCCGTCCGCGGCGCTGGCGGCGGGCCGCATGACGGCCGAGTTCGTCGAACTCATCGAGGAGGAGTTGGCGACCTGTCCGTCGGCTCCCGCCGATGACGCCTACGACGACTACAAGAACCTCACAGCGCACGATCAGCGGTTGCACGAGCTGATCCTGCGGATCGCGGGCAACGAGGCCGTCCTGCAGTCGTTCGCCAAGACCCACTGCCACCTGCACCTGTTCCGGCTGAACTTCCAGCAGCCGTTCGGGGTGCAGACGATCACCGAGCACCGGGCGATCGTGGACGCGCTGGTCGCTCGGGACGAGGTGCGGGCCAGTGCGGCGATGACCGCGCACCTGGAGGTCGCGCGGGCGCGGCTGCTCGACCGGATGTAGGCGAGTCACCTACGCGATCTACGTAACGGCTACCGACGCGAACGCCCCCGCTCCGGGGCGAGTCTTGTGGCGTGACAACACGAACTGCGCCAACGCGAACGGCCCGGGCGGTGGTCCTGGCCTCCGCCACACTCACGATCATGGCCGCGGCGATCATCGCCCCGAGCCTGCCCGCGATGGGCGAGGTGTACGGCGACGGCGTCCTGGTGAGGCTCGCCCTCACCATCACCTCGCTGGCCATCGCGGTGAGCGCGCCGCTGGCGGGCCTGGTCGCCGACCGCACGGGCCGCCAGCCGCTGCTCACGGCGAGCCTCGTTCTCTACGCCGTGGCCGGCACGGCCGGGTACTTCGTGACCAGCCTGCCCGTCCTCCTGGGCACCAGAACGCTGCTGGGCCTCGCGGTCGGCGGCGTCATGACCGCGGTCAGCGCCCTGATCACCGACTGGTTCGAAGGCCCTGAACGCGGCCGGTTCCTGGGCTACCAGCAGGCCGCGGCCAGTCTGGGCGGGGTCGTGTTCCTGCCGCTGGCGGGTCTGCTGGCGGGCGTCGACTGGCGGTTGCCGTTCTGGCTCTACAGCGTCGCGGCGCTGATAGCCCTGGCCGCGGCGGCGGGGCTCACCAACGAACGGCCCGCACCACCCCAGACCGCCGGTGGCCAGGCATTTCCCCGGCAGGCCATCGGGATCTACCTGCTGGCCCTCGTCGCGACCCTCGTGTTCTACATGGCCCCGACGCAGCTTCCGTTCCTGCTGCGAGACCTGAACGCGAGCCCCGCGGTCATCGGGTTCGTGATCGCGGGCAGCACGCTGACCAGCGTCGTGGGAGCACTCGTGTTCCCGAAGCTCAAGACCGGGAAGATCACCGCGATCAGCGTCGTGCTGCTCGGCGTCGGGTGGCTGGTCATCGGCTACGCGAACGGGGTCGCGCTGGTCACCGCCGGCCTGCTGATCGGCGGGTTCGGGGTGGGCCTGGTCGTGCCGAACCTCAACACGGGTCTCGCGAACCTCGCCCGTCCCGAGCAACGCGGCCGGGTCCTGAGCGGGCTCGTCGCGGGGATCTTCCTGGGGCAGTTCCTGTCACCGCTCGTCATCGCACCCCTCGTCGGTGCCACGAGCATCGCGGCCGCGTTCACCTGGACCGGCGTCGTCACCACCATCGCTGGAGCGGTCCTCGCCCTGGCACACAAGGAGAAGAACTGATGATCTACCACGGCAACCGCCTCACCCTGCGCAAGGACGCCTCGCCCGAGCAGATCGAGGAGGCGCTGGAGAGCCTGCGCAACCAGGGACGCGTCATCCCGTCCGTCAAGTCCTTCGTGGTCGGCCGAGATTTCGGCGGCGAGTACGAGTGGGGCGCCACGTTCGTCATCGAGGACCTCGACGGCTACTGGGAGTACCTGATCCACCCGGCGCACCGCAACACCGACCGGGTCGGGCTGCCGCTGGTGGACAAGTTCGCCTCGTTCGACATCACCGACGACGAGGACCCCGAGATGGGCGCGAAGATCGCGGCCCTGCACCAGAAGCGGTACGACAGCGACCCCGAGCTCACCAAGCTCGTGTCCGACCTCGGCGAGTACACGGGCAGCGCTGCCCCCGGCCAGCACGGAGACAAGTGATGAGCGACCTGATCCAGGGCTGGCTCGACTTCTGGAACGGCGAGCTCGACCTCGCCGAGAAGATCGTCCACGAGGACTTCGTCTGGCACGTCGCGCCGCTGACCGGCGGGCCGTCGCAGGACCACACCGGACGCGAAGGGCTCGTCGAGTGGGTGCGCGGCTCCCACCAGACCATGCCCGGCCTCAAGTTCACGGTCGAGGTGGGGCCGATCTCGCAGGAGCCGTTCCACGTGGTGCGCTGGCTCGCCGAGGCCGGTGCGGTGTCGTTCCACGGCACGGACGTCCTCCGCGTCGTGGACGGCAGGATCGCCGAGTACTGGCTCAACGCGGACGGCCTCTGGGCCGCTCAGCAGCTCGGGATCATGCCGAAGCTGAGCTGAACACGTCCTTGAGTTGACGGCGTGAGTTGATGCCCACCTTGCGGAAGATGTTCCGCAGGTGGGCATCGACCGTGCGGGGGCTCAGGAACAGCCGGGCGGCGACCTCCTTGGACGTCGCCCCGGTCGCCACCAGCCGGGCGATGTGCGTCTCCTGCATGGTCAGCTCGTCGGTGGCCTGGGCGGAACGGCTGCGGGCGACCTCGCCGGTGGCCTTCAGCTCCAGCGCGGCGCGAGCGGCGAAGGCCTCCATTCCGATGGAGGACAACAGCTCGTGCGCGGTGCGCAGTTGCGTGCGGGCGTCGACGCGGCGGCCGGCGCGGCGCAACCACTCGCCGTACACCAGGTGGGCCCGCGCGAGATGGGGCCGGCCCGCGCTGGACTCCAGCTGCTTCACCGCCGCGACGTACGACTCCTCCTCACCCGTGACGAGTGCACGGGAGTAGGCCGCGATGCCCTGCGCCCACGCGGTCTCGCACGGCGAGGTCCGAGAGACCAGGTCCTCCAACGCTTCCGCGGCCAGCGAGGACTCACCGCAGCGCACCGCCGCCTCGATCAGTTCGGGCAGCGCCATCCCGGCGAGGTAGAGATCGCCCGGCGCGACCGCCTCACGGGCAGCGGCCAGCGCCACCGGATAGTCGCCGAGACCGTTGTGCAGCACGGCGGACGCCCAGTGCGTGTTCGCGATCAGGCAGCCGGCCCGCCGCTCGGCCTCCCGCAGCGAGTGCTCGATCTCGGCCAGCACCTCCGGCTTCTGCCCGCGCAACGCCGCCAGGTGCAACCGCGGATACCGCAGCGGAGGCATCCCGACGGCGTCGGCGACAGCCTCTTCCTCCGCGATGGCCGACATCGCCGTGCCGAACTCACCGGTGATCACCGCACCGACGGCCTGCTGGGCGAGTCCGAGCCGCAGCACGAACGGCGACCCGGCCTGCTGCCCGGTCTTCAGCAGCCACCCGGTCACCGCCGAGTGCACCTCGGTGTCCCACAGCTCACCGGCGAGCATGGTCGCCAGCGCGGGATGCCGCGTCCACGCCAGGTCGTCGCCGGAGAACACCCGGCGCAGCAGGGGAACGGCGGCCCGGTGACCCTCGTCTGTGAGAAGTACCAACGCCTCCAACGCGTCCGAGCCGCGCTCAAGCCCGCGAGCTTCGCGCACCACGGCGTCCATCACACCGGTGGGACGGCCGAACGCGAGCGCGATCTCCAACGCGTCCAGCACGCCGTCGCGGGCATCGGCCCCGGTCATCCGGCGAGCCGCGCTCAGCACGAACGAAGGCCCGTCGTTCTCCCTGTTGCGCACGAACGCGATCTGGCCGCGCAGCAGATCCGCCCGCCCGTCATCGGCGGAGAACGTCGTGAGCAGCTCGGCCGCGACGTCGACCGCACCCGCGTCGAGCTTGGCCTGAGCCGCCGCCAACGTGCGTTCGCCCCGCAATCCAGGCTCCACGGACAACGCCGCCGCACGTTCGAGAAACGCCGCCGCGGCAGCGACTCCGCCGCGAGCGCGAGCACGGTCGGCGGAGCGTTCCAGCTCGGCGGCCAGCGAGTCGTCGGGCCCGGTGCCGGCCTGCGCGCGATGCCACACCCGCCGGTCCGGATCACTCGACGGATCGGTGACGGACGCCAGCGCGAGGTGCACCGCCTGGCGCTGCGACGGCGCGGCGGCGAGGTAGACGGCCGACCGGGCGAGCGGATGGCAGAACCGCACCCGCGTGGAGATGCTGACCAGCCCGGACGCCTCGGCCTCCACCCCGGCGGACGCCACGTCGATGCCCAGTTCGGCGGCAGCGGCCCACAGCAGCCCCGGTTCACCGGTCGGATCGGCGCCGGCCACGGTCAGCAGCAGTTGAGCGTCAGCGGGCAACCTCGCGGCCCGGTCCTGGAAGCTGCGTTCGATCCTGCTGGGCACCGACGCCACGTCCGGCAGCGCGAACCCGCCGGCCTTGGGCAACTCCAGCAGCGCCAGCGGGTTGCCCCGCGCTTCGGCGAGGAGCCGTTCCCGCACCTTGTCGTCCACCACCGCGACCGGCCCGGAAGTCAGCAGCGCGCGGGCCTCGGCGTCGGCCAGTCCGCGCAGCTCCAGACCGGGCAGCTCGTCCAGCCGCGATCGCGCCCACGGCCGTCGCGCGGCGAGCACGAGCACCACCGGTTCGGAGGCCAGCCGCCGCCCGAGGAACGCGAGGACCTGCGCGGACGCCTCGTCCAGCCAGTGGGCGTCGTCGAGCAGGCACAGCACCGGTTCCCCGCCCGCGAGCAGGTCCAGCGTGGCCATGCCGATCCGCAGCACGTCGGGTTTCCCGCTCGCCAGTCCGAACGCGACGTCGAGCGCCTCCCGATGATGTCCGGTCAGCGAGTCCAGCAACGACAGGCACAGCTGGTGCAGCGCCGCGAAGGGCAGTTCGGTCTCGAACTCCGACCCGGACGCCTCCAGCACCCGGAACCCGGCAGCCGACTCCCGCAGGTGGCCGAGCAACGCGCTCTTCCCGAGCCCCGCCTCACCACGCAGGACCAGCGCGCCACCGCGCCCGTCCCGGGCAGCGGTGAGCATCCCGGACAGGCAACGGATCTCGTCGTCCCGCCCCAGGAGCGAAGTCGATGTGAGCGCGTCCATGAGACGAACCGTATGCGAGAGCCGAGGGCATCCGTCACCCGTTCCGCCCACAACCTGAGGGGGAGGCGTAGTCGCCTGTAGCCGGATGCGTCCGCATTGGGAGTTTCCCCAGCGTGGAGAACACATGATCACGAGGGGTTCGCAACTGCCGGGTGGATCGTGACTGGACGCTCGCAGTACGCGGAACCGGTCGTCATCGACACGGGGTGGCTCGCGGTCGACGTGCTGCGCAAGGCCACAAAGGACGGTCATGGCACGGCGGTGCTGTTCGACGGCACCGGTGAGAAGGAGAAACCGACGATCGACCAGGCGCTCGCCGACCCGAAGTTCCTGGAGCGGAACGAGACGGCGGCCCGGCACATCGACTCCCAGCTCGCCGTGCTGACCAGGGAGACCGGGCCGGCCGACCGCGGCCTCGTCCGGGTTCCGGTGCTGTTCCAGCAGTTCAGCCGGCAGGAGGTCGACGAGCTGACCGCGTCCGGGCGGGTCACCCAAGCGCAGGTGAACGTCCTGCGCGACCGGATGCGGTCCGGTCAGGCGCCGAGCACGGTGCTCGTCGCGCACACGGCAGGCATCCCCAACGGCATCTCACTGGGCGGCGGTGTCTTCAGCGCACCCGATCCGCACGGGCCTAGGGTCGGCGGCGAGGTGCACTGCGGGACCAACGCGTTCCGCGAGCCGGCCAAGGCGGCCTGGTGGCGCTGACCGTCACGGGTGTGGTGTACGCCATGCGGGTGGGCCCGATCCGACCGGTTTCGACGACACCCCGCAGGGGTATCCGCGCGTCATGACCATGGAGTCCGAGATCGACTTCGACATCGACTTCGACGATTCGGTAGCCCGCGAGGTGCGGAGCTACGTCAGCGAGATCGTGACAGGGCTCGGACTGCGCGGCGACAGCTCGTGCGTCGACGCGGAGCCGCTGGCCGGCGCCTACGTGGCGCTGGACGGGCGTTTGCCGGACTTCCCCGGCCACTACGTCGCCCTGGTCTGGAACGAGCTGAACGGATGGTCGGTCGCCGTCGAGGACCGGCTCGGGGACCTCGTGGACGTCGCGCGGCTGGGTGGGGACCCGCGGCCCGCGCCCGCCGAGGTGGTCCGCTGGGTCAACGGCCTGGTGCACAAGGAGCAGAAGCGGGCGAACCGCGACTTCGCGGCCTTCGTGCCGGCGCAGCGCGGTTGCCTGCTGTCCTGACCCGGCTCGTCAGTCCGGCGGTTCGCTCGGGTCGTCGGTCTTCTCCTGCGGCACCTCGGGTTCCTCGACGTCGAGATCGTCGAGGCTGGGCGTGCCGGGGGAGTGGGGGGCTTCGGGATTGAGCGGATCGGTCATGCCGCCCGGTTACCCGAGCGGCACGACCTCAAGCGTCCTCCCCTACGCGGGCACGGTCCACCGCTGGTTCGCGCCACCCGTGCAGGACCAGATCTGCAGCTTCGCGCCGTCCGCCGTGTTGTTGCCTGTGACGTCGAGGCACTTGTTGCTGCCGGCGTTCACCAGCGTTCCGTTGGAAGCGGTCCAACGCTGGTTCGGTCCGGCGAAGCAGTCCCACAACTGGACCGTCGCGCCGTCCGCGGTGCCGTTGCCGGTCACGTCCAGGCACTTGCCCAGGCCGCGCACCGTGCCGTCGGTGCCCAGGGTCCACGTCTGGTTCGGGCCGCCGAAGCACGACCACAGTTGCGGCAGGGTGCCGTTCGTGGTCGAACCGTTGGTGACGTCGAGGCACTTGCCGCCCAGGCCCGTGATGGCGCCGGTGCGGCCGCCGGGCTGGCCGGGGTCGAGCGTGCCGGGCCACGTGAACGTCGCCATCGCGCCGGCCGGCAGGGTGTAGCCGAACGTCTGGCCGGCGTAGGAGACGCGGAAGTTCTGCTGGCCGCCCGAGTTCAGCGCGACGAGCACGATCTGACCGTTCGGGTTGCGGAACGCGACGTTCTGCACGCCGCCCTCGCCGAAGCCGGTCGAGTCGATGCGGACCGCGCCGGGCTGCACGAACTTCGACAGGTGACCGAGGACATAGTACTCGGCGTTGTACGTGACGTTGCCGCCACTGGTCGTGACCACGCCGGTGCAGTTGGTGCAGCTGCCGATCACGGGGCCGTTGTTCTGGTCCAGCGCCATGTTCCAGATCGCGACGGACCGCGCGTGGTTGCGCGTGGCGCCTATCGCCAGGTTGATGCCCTGCCAGCGCAACGTGTCGCGGAACGTCGCCGCGTCGTCACCGGACTTCGTGCCGGAGCACTCGGTGAAGAAGATGTCCTTGCCGGGCTGGTTGTTCTTCACGACGGACTGGCCGCCCGGGTTGCCGCCGTAGCAGTGCCACGCGGAGCCGATCACGTTGGCGCCCGCGCCGTTGTTCACGGTCTGCGGGTAGGTCGTGTCGTCCCAGTTGTGGTCGTAGCCCAGCAGACGCGCCTGCTCGCCGGCCGCGCGCAGCTTCGGCACCAGGGTGTTGATGACGTTGACCTGCTGCTGCGCCGACATCCTCATGCCGGGGTAGCCCGGTGGTTCGAAGTTCGGCTCGTTCTGCACGCTCAGGTAGTCGATCGGGATGCCCGCGGCCTTGTACGCCTGCGCGAACTTCACCAGGTAGTCCGCGTAGACGCCGATGCGGCTGTCGTTGAGCTGGCCCTGGATGAGGCTGTTGTTGTTCTTCATCCACGCGGGCGCGCTCCACGGCGTGGCCATCACGGCGACCTGCGGGTTGAGCTGCTTGGCCTGCTGCAGCAGCGGCAGGATGTAGGCGTTGTCGTGCGCGGTGGAGAACCGCGACAGCGTCGGGTCCGCCGCGCCGTCGTTGTAGGTGTAGAAGTTCCGCGAGAAGTCGGACGCGCCGATCGGCTGGCGAAGGAAGCTCATGCCGATGCCGGTGCTCTTGTTGAACAGGTTGTTCATGATCTCGTTGCGGCGCGGCGAGTTGAAGATGTTCCACGCCGCCGCGTCCGTGAACGACGCGCCGAAGCCCACCATCGACTGGTAGGTCGAGTTCGGGTTCACGGTGATCGTCGACCCGGTGCCACCCGAGCCGAACATCACGTCCGCCTGTTTGGTCAGGGCGTTCGCCTTGTCACCGGTGGTCAGCCACACGCTCGCGTTGGTCGCCGCGGTGGCGGAGGGGGAGACCAGGGTGCTCCCCGCCGTGACCACGGCTGCCGCGATCGCCATGCCGCGCCAGCGTTGTGTCGTCTTTGACATTAAGCGCTCCTTGCAGGGGTTTGGGCGCCCGACAGCGGTTGTTCAGTTGTACAAACGGAAATCGGCGATGCTCCACCAGTTGCTCGCGGTACCGGTGGACGTGATGCGGACGTAGCGCGCGCTCGTGCGGCGGACGTCGATGTTCGTCAGCTGGCCGACGCCCGCGCCTGAAGCGATCGCGCGCCAGGACGTGCCGTTGTCGCTGACCGAGAGCTCCCAGGTCCGGGCGTAGTCGCCGAGGTTGCCGCCGGAGTCGACCGCGACGCGGCGGAAGTCCTTGCGGCGTCCCAGATCGACCTGCAGGTACTGGCCGGGAGCCTGGGCCCCGCCGTTGGACCAGCGGGTCGACGCGTCGTCGTCGATCGCGAGCGCGCCGTCAGGGGACGCGGTGGCGCCGGTCAGCGGCACCAGGTCGAGCTTGCTCCTGTGCTGGGTTGTCCAGGTGAACGTCGCCAGCGCGCCGCCGGGCAGGGTGTACTCGAAGGTGCGGTCGCCGGCGTTGACCGCGAACGTGCGCGGGTCGTCGTTCTCGTTGTGCACCACCAGAGCCGTGGAGCCGTCCGGGTTGCGGAACGCGGCGTCCATGATCTGGCCGTTCCAGCCGGTCGTGCCGAACGACGTGCTGGCGATGCGGCGCGCGCCGGGCTTCACGAACTTCGAGAGGTGGCCGATCGTGTAGTACTCGGCGTCGGTGACCACGGAACCGCCCGGCTGCACGGTGACGAGGCCGGTGCACGTGCCACAACCGCCGTTGTGCGGGCCCCCGGTGCTGTCCAGCGCGATGTTCCAGTTGACCGCGCTGCGGGCCCAGTTGCGGGTGGTGCCGAGGACGACGTTGCGGGCGTGCCAGCGCAGGGTGTCGCTGAAGACCTTGGCGGGCGGGTCGGTGGCGCCCTTGGAGCCCGAGCACTCGGTGAACCAGATCCCCTTGTCCGGGAAGGCGTCGCGCAACGCGGTCTGCGCGCTCGGGTCGCCGTAGTAGCAGTGGTACGCCGTGCCCGCGAGCCACTTCGCGGCCTTGCTGTTGAGGATCTGGTACGGGTAGTCGGCCTCCGCCGTGCCGTCGTTGGGGTGCGTGGCCCAGTTGTGGTCGTAGCCCAGGATCTTGGTGCGCGGGCTGGCCGTCCTGAGCTTCGGGCCGAGCGCCTCGATCACCTTGATCTGCGCCGCGACGGGCATGTCCGTGCCGGGGTAGGCGTCCGGCTTGCGGTTCTGCGGCTCGTTCTGCACGGACAGGAAGTCGACCGGCACCCCGGCCCTCGCGTAGGCCTGCACGAACTTCACGAGGTACCGCGCGTAGGCGTCGTAGACCTTCGGGTCGTCCTTGAGCTTGCCGCCGACGAGCGAGTCGTTGTCCTTCATCCACGCCGGCGGGCTCCACGGCGTGGCCATGATCTTCAGGCGCGGGTTGAGGCGCTTCGCCTCGCGCAGCAACGGAAGGATCTTCGCCTCGTCGTGCCGGACGCTGAAGTTCCTGAGCGGGAAGTCGGTCTGCCCGGCCGGCACGTCGTCGTAGGTGTAGTGCTCCTTCGCCGCCGTGAAGTCGGACGAGCCGACGGGCTGGCGCAGGAAGCTCACGCCGATGCCGCTGGTGGGGTCGAAGAGCTTGCGCATCGTGTCGGCGCGGGCGGCAGGGGGCAGGCCCGCGAGCAACTCGGCGGAGGAGTCGGTGATCGAGGCGCCGAAGCCGTCGATCTCCTGGTAGCGGCGGTCGGGGTCGACCACGATCGTCGGGTGCGCCGACTCGCTGGTGCCGAACGTGACGCGCGGGCGTTCGTGCATCAGCTCCGCGCGGTCCGGCGTGGTCACCCACACCCGGACCTGGGGCGCGCTGGACGCTTCGGCGGTGGGCACGGCGGTCAGGCCGACCACGAGGGCGACGATCGCGGTACGTCTCATGTAACACCCATTCATCACTGTGAAACATCAGCTTTCAGGATGAAACACCCGGTCGTGTCGAGGGTCAATGGTCTGGATGATTTCCGGTACATTGACCAGGTGGAACGCAAGATCGAGAACGTGAAACAGCGTGCGAGTCTGCGGGACATCGCGGCGGAGACCGGTGTCTCGATCGCGACCGTCTCCCGCGTGCTCAACGATCATGTGAACGTCGCTCAGCGCACCCGTGACCTGGTCCTGCAAGCCGTTGAACGGCGCAAGCAGGACGTGGTGGCGTCGAGGACGCGCACGGTCTACGTCCGCTGCCCGTACGTCCTCACCGACTACTTCGGGCTGATCGTCTCCTCGATCGCCGAGGCGTTGAAGCTGCACGGCCTGCGCATGCTGCTGGACGCGGGGGAGTCAGGTCAGCACAGCGCCGCGTTGCGCGGTCTGACCGGCCAGGCCGACGTCGACGGCGCGATCCTCATCCTGCCGCCGGAGGAGAGCGCCGAGCTGGTGGCGTTGTCCCGCGCGGGACACCCGTTCGTCGTGGTCGACCCGCGCATCCTCCCGTTGCCCGACATCGCCTCCGTGTCGGCCGCCCACTTCGCGGGAGCGCGTGCCGTGGCCGACCACCTCATCGGGCTCGGGCACCGCGACATCGCCGTGATCGCCGGACCGGAGGAGTGGCTCGCGGGCGACGCGCGCCTGGCCGGCCACCGGGCGTCCCTCGCCAAGGCGGGCGTTCTGCTCACACCGGATCGACTGCGGCACGTGGAACCCACTGTCGCGCATGGTGCGCGTGCCGCCGCGGAACTGCTGGACCTGGAACCCCGCCCTACCGCGATCGTCTGCTTCAACGACAAGGTCGCCGTCGGCACGTTGCAGGCCGCGCGGGAACGAGGCCTGCGCGTGCCGGAGGACCTGTCGGTGGCCGGGTTCGACGACATCGACCTGGCCGAGGCGACCAACCCCCGGCTGACGACCGTGCGGCAACCGTTGCAGGAGATGGGAAGCATCGCGGTCACGCAGTTGATGCGGATGCTGGACGGGCACGAGCCCGAGGCGTTGCACATAGAGCTGGCGACGACGTTGGTCGTGCGGGACTCGACGGCCGCGCTTTAAGGACAGCGCGGAACGTGAGGGCACCACACCCCACGTCCGGCGCTGGGGATCGGTGAGCACAAGCCGAACGCGACCACGGCGGGGTTCGTGGTCACCAGCCGATCTTGGGCAACTGGTGACCACGAACCGGCGGTATCACGGGTGAAGCGTGACCGACTGCCCCTTGCGCAGGTTGATCCGCTTCTTCCACTTGCCGGAGCGGACCTCGGTCTCGGTGCCGCCGACGCTGCGCACGGTCACGCTGGTGACCTTGCCGTCCTTCCACGCCAGGTCGACCGAGAAGCCGCCGCGGGCACCGATTCCGGTGACCGAGCCGGTCTTCCACGCCGGTGGCAGCGCAGGCAGCAGTTCGATCACGCCCGGCCGCGCGTACAGCAGCATCTCCAGCATGGCCGCCGGAGCGCCGAGGTTCGCGTCGATCTGGAAGATCGAACGGTCGCCGAAGCTGTACATGTCGAAGAAGTTCGGCGCCGTGCCGTTCGCGTGGTCGATCGACGGCCGGATCACCTTCTGCACCAACTCGTACGCCCTGTCGGCGTCCTTGAGCCGCGCCCAGCACGCCGCCCGCCACGCGAGGCCCCAGCCGAAGCTCTCCATGCCGCGGGTGATCAGGTGCTGCTTCACTCCCTCGATCAGCGCGGCGGGGGAGTCGTCGTGGTTGATGCGGTCACCGGGGAAGAAGCCGACGAGCGGCGACAGGTGCCGGTGCGTGGTCTCGCCGAGGTCGTCCGGCGACATCCACTCCTGCAGCATGCCGGTCTTCGGGCTGACCACCGGGAGGTACAGCCGGTCCCGCAACCCCGACATCTTGCGGCCGTACGCCTGGTCGCGGCGCAGCACGTCGGTCGCGATCCGGTACTTGCCGAACAGGTTGTGCACCAGTTCCTGGTTGTAGGTGTTGCCGCGGGTGTCCTGCGGGCCGTGCTCCGGCGACCAGTCGTGGTCGTCCACCAGGCCCTGTGGCGTCTCGACCAGGCGTGCTTCCCAGAACTCGCAGGCACCCTTGAGCAACGGGTAGATCTTGGCCAGGTAGTCGCGGTCGAGGGTGTACTCGTAGTGCTCGAACAACGACATGCACAGCCACGCGTTGCCACCGGGGTGCCACCACCAGCCGCTGCCGCCGTAGATGTTGGTGGAGAAGGCGACCGCCCACCCGGCCACGCGGTTGTTGGTGTTGCGGAACCGGTTGCGCTCGTCCTGGTACACCGACTGCGTGGTGTTCGTCCACGCCGGCAGCTGCGCCACGCAGTAGTTCGCGAGCGCGTCGAACGTGTCCGGCAACGCGGCCCGGTCCGCGAGCCAGTAGTTCATCTGGATGTTGATGTCGGTGTGGTAGTCGCTGTACCAGTCGGGGTTGTTGTTCGACAGCCACAGGCCCTGCAGGTTGATCGGCAGGTTGTCGCGCGACCCCGTGATGGCGAGGTAGCGGCCGAACTGGAGGTAGCTCGCCTCCAGCTCCGGGTCGGGCGTGGTCCCGGAAGCCCTTGCCTGCAAACGGGTCCACGTGTCCATCGCGCGCTGAGCGTCGGTGGAACGGCCGAGGTCGACCTTCTGCCGGTCGTACTTCTTGCGGTAGTCGGCGACGTGCGTGCGCAGCAGGGCATCGGCCTTGGCGCGCACGCCGGCCTTCTGCAGCGCGAGCTTCGCCGGTTCCACCAGCGGGTCCATGAAGCCGGCAGACGCGTCCGGGACGTAGTTCGTGCCGCCGGAGAACACGATCACCAGGTCGGAACAGCCGGAGAACGACAGGTTCGCACCGTCCACCCCGACCGTCCCATCAGGACTGAACGCCGTCACGACACTGCTGTACGCCAGCTTGTTCGGGAACGAGCCGGTGAAGACGGCCGCGGTGTGCGGCGCGTCGCCGACGGTCGGCTCGCCGTGCGCGCCGGTGAGCGTGATCGTGCCGGACTGGTTCGGGCCGACGAGCCGGACGACCACCACGTCGTCCGGGTGGCTGGAGAAGATCTCGCGCCGGTACTGCTTGCCGCCGTGGGTGTACTTCGTGGTGACGAGGCCGTTGCTCAGGTCGAGCTCGCGACGGTAGTTCGTGGCGCCCGCGTGGCCCGGCATCTCGACGTAGAGCTTGGCCAGCATGGAGAACGTGCCGAAGCGCGAGTCGTACGGCAGCTGGCCGTCACCCTCCAAGGTGTCGTTGAGCTCGCCGGTCCACAGGGTGACGTCGGTCAGGTACAGGAAGTCCTTCTCGACGCCGCCGCCGACGAGCGCGCCGAGGCGGCCGTTGCCGATCGGCAGACCCTGCTCGATGATCTTCGCCTCGTCGGCGGGAGCGGGGTACCAGAGCGTGGTCGGGGTGGAGGTGAGCGGGTTGGACGTGGGCCGGTAGGGCTCGGCGTGGGCGGAGAAGGTCGGCAGGACGAGTGCGCCGAGGCCCAGCGCACCGGAGGCCTTCAGGAAGTTGCGACGTGAGGTCATCGTTGAACTCCGTTGGGAGGGCTGATCAGCGGGCGTCGAGGCTGGACACGTGCACGGCGTTGTCCGGACCGCGCACGGCGACCCAGGTCGATCCGTTCGCGCCGGGCGCTCCGCCGACCGCGCCGGTCAGCGCGTTGCTCACGAACTGGTCGCGCTTGGTCCACCAGGTGCCAGCGCCGTCGACGAGGTCCTGCTGCCACAACGTGTAGTCGCTGCCGCGGACGAAGACGTTGACCCGGTCGCCGTTGGCCACCGCCGTCGGGCTGCCGCTGATCACGCCGCCCAGCGAGGTCCACGCGGACCAGCCGTTCGCGGTGCGCCTGCGGTACCAGGCGGAGTCGTCCTGCAGCCGGACCGTGACGAACGTGCCGGCCGCGACCGTCGCGGCGGAGGGCCTGCCGTAGATCTGCTGGTTGCCAGGGGAACCGACCGACGTCCAGGTGCTGTTGTTCTTGTCGCGCGTCCACACGCGACCGTCGGCGCCGCGGCCGAACAGGCTCCAGCTGTCCGGTCCGGTGAAGGCCACCGACACGGAGTCGGTCAGCGTGCCGCCGAGCGAGGTCCAGTTGCCCCACTTGCCGTTCGCGAAAGTCCGTTGGTAGGCCACGTTGTCGGTGCCGCGGACGAACAGGTCGATCCGGCCGTTCGGGCTCGCGAACGCCGACGGCTGGCCGAGGATCTGGCCGTTGCGCGGGCCACCGAGCACGACCCAGTTGCGCCACTCGCCGTTGACCAGCGAGCGCTGCGTGAGGCGTCCGGACCTGTCGCGCGCGAACGTGGCGAGGTTCTTGTCGTCCCAGCGGATCAGGGCCGGGCTGGCCGAGGTCTCGCCGCCGACGTCGGTGCCGGGAACAGCCGTCTCACCGCGCAGCTTGAGGAACGCCGTGCCGTGCGCGGGAACCGTGACGGTGTAGGTGCCGGTCGCCGTGCCGCGGTCGGCGCGGGCGCGCAGGTCGCGGATGGAGACACTGCCGCCGAGGCCGGTGTCGGCGAGGTTGACCGTGAACTCGGCGGGCTGGTCGTTGCGGTTGAGGACCGCGACGGCCCGCTCACCCTTGCCGGACAACACCTTGCTGTACACGTCGACGTTGTTCGCACCGGCGACGCGCACGCCCTGGATGGCCAGCGGGTCCTGGTCGACCGCGATGATCTCGGGGTTCTTCAGCGTCTCGATCATCGACGGCGGCAGCGTGCGCGGGTCCGACCCGATGATCAGCGGCGAGGCCATCACCGACCACATGACGAGCTGAGAGGTCGACTCCTCCTCGTTGAGCTCGTAGGTGCCCTGTTCCGTCTTGCGCATGGGGATCAGGTAGTCCGGGTCGTTGTAGTGACCGGGCCCCTGCGCGCCGGGCCGGTAGAGGTTGCGATCCATGTTGCGCAGCACGTCGCGCCAGATGCCCTCGTACGGCGTGCCGAACGCGACGTCCGTGCTGGTGCGCCACGAGTCACCGACGCGCGGCCCGTACGTGTAGGCCACGTAAGCGGTCTGGTCCCAGCGGTGCGGCACGCCCCACTCGTCGGTGACCGGGTTGCAGAGGTTGAGGATCATCTTGCGCCCGGCCTTCTGCACGGCAGCGGAGAACTGCGTGAAGGCGACGGCCGGGTCCATGTTCTGCGCGATGCCGCACAGAAAGTCGATCTTGATGGCGTCGAACTTCCACCCGGCGAACTGCTTCGCGTCCGCCTCGTAGTACCCGCCACCACTGCCGGCGGCGCAGTTCTTGCCGTCCCACGCCCCGGCGTCGGTGTAGATGCCCGCCTTCAAACCCTTGGCGTGCAACGTGTCCACCAGCTTGGTGAACCCGGAGGGGAACCGCGCGGGGTCGGGCACGAGCGCACCCTTGCCGTCGCGCGGCGGGCTCGCGTTCCACCCGCCGTCGATCCAGACGATGTCGTAGCCGGCCTTCGCGAGGCCGCTGCTGACGAGGTGGTCAGCCACCCCGAGCACCTTCTCCTCCGACGCCGCGCCAACGGCGAAGTAGGAGTTCCACCCCATGTACGGAGTGCGTGCGATGCCCGAGTCGTAGTAGGTGGGCGCGCCTTGGTCGACACCCGCGTGTTCGACCGGGGTGGACGGTGCGGCGGCGACCGCCGTGGGCGCCAGCAGCGCCAGGGCGATGGTGGCCACGGACAGCAGGGTTCTCGGCATACCCGTACCTCTCGTCGTCGAGTGGCCAAAGCATGCTTCGGCCACTCGATCGCGTCAAGAATAAATACTAAATTAAGTTTAGAAATCCCAGCGCCCGCACGTACCGTACAGTGCTCCGACCTATGACAACGAGACAAGTTGATCGCGCGCCGACAGTGCGCTCAACTTGCTGGTAGAGGCTCTTCGGGCCAAGTCGTCGTTCGCGATGTCATCCGAGGTGTTCGAGCAACTCGCTCATCCGCTCGGCATCCGCGGTCCGGTCCAGCCGCAGGTACAGCTCCCTGGCCTCGGTCCAGGCCGCGTGCGCCTGCTTTCGTTCACCAAGAGCCGCGTGCGGGCGTCCGAGGTGCTCGAACACGTCCGCGATGACCTCGGCGTGGTACCCGAGTTCGCGCAGCATGGTGATCGACTGCCGGTGCCGGGCGATCGCCTCGCGATGCCGTCCGGTGAAGTGGTCGACGTACCCCAGGCTGTCCACCGTGGTCGCGATGCCGAGCGGGTAGTCGTTGGCGCGGTGGATCTCGAGCGCTTCCTCGCAGTGCGAGCGGGCCATGTCGTAGTCACCGGTGCGGGCGGCGTGCCACCCCACCAGGTTCAGCGCCTCGCCCACGAGATTCTCGTCGTGGTCCCGCGCGATGGTGAGCGCCTGCCGTGCGTGGTCCAGGGCCCGGTGCTCTTCACCCCGGCGTTCCCACATCCATGCCAGGTCGAAGTGCGCGTTCATCTGCGTGACGAGGCCGTGCTCCTGGGCCTGGGCCAGGGCTCGGTGCAGGGTGTCGGCGGCCTCGTCGAACTGGTCCAGCCTGACGTGGGCACGGCCGAGGCGGAGGTGTGCGCGCACCCGGTTCCGCACGTCCGGCAGGTGCCGGGAGGATTCGGCCGCCAACCGCCACATCTCCAGGTCCTCCTGGTAGGTGCCTCGGCGGTGGACGTAGATCCGCTGGGTCCACGCGATCTGCCAGACGACCTCGTGCCGTCGCTCTGCCGCGGCCTGGTGCAGGAGAGCCTGGAGACAGGCGTACTCCGAGTCCAGCCAGGCCACCGCGGCGGCGGAGTCGGGAAACTCGACGGGCAACGCTCCCGTGGCGGGTGGTCCGAGCTCGACCCTGCTCTGGTGCGGGTCCACCAGATAGGCGGCGGTGCGGGCGGTGTGCAGGTAGAAGTCGGTCACCCGCAGCACCGCGGTCTCGTCGTGGACCTCGGTCGTGGCCGCGTAGGCACGGATGAGGTCGTGCATGGCATAGCGGCCGCGTGAGTCCTGGAACAGCAACGACGCCAACTGGAGCTCCCGGAGCACGCGGGTGGTCGCGGCCGGTGTCAGTCCGGCGAGGCTGGCGGCGGCCGGCAGTCCGATGTCCGGGCCCGGTGCGATCGCGAGCAGGCCGAAGACCCGTTGCTGATCCTCGGACAACGCCCGGTGCGAGGAGACCATGACGGCGGGCAGGCTGGCCAGTGGGTCGTCGTCGTCCAACGCGTCCACGCCGAACTCGCGCAGTTCCGCCGCCAGGCCGGTCAGCGAGAGGCCGGGGTTCGTGAGCGCCCGACCGGCCAGCAACCCCAGTGCCAGCGGGAAGCCGCGGCACCAGTCCAGCAGCGCGGTCACCGCGTTCGGTTCGGCGGCGACGCGTGCCGCGCCGAGGCGGTGCTCCAGCAGGGTTCTCGACTCGGCCTCGCCCAGCACCGTCAGGTCCAGGTGGCCCGCGCCGTGCCGGGCGATCAACGTGCTCAGCACCCGGCGGCTCGTCACCAGCACCGTGCACGCGTGGCCGCCCGGCAGCAGCGGCACGACCTGGTCGGCGGTCGCCGCGTTGTCCAGCAGCACCAGCATCCTGCGGTCCGCGACGAGGCTGCGGAACAGCGCCTCTCGCGCGTGCGGCTCGGCCGGGATCTGCTCGGCGGCGACGCCCAGCGCGTCGAGGAACCCGCGCAGCACCGTCGCCGGGTCCAGCGGGGCGTTGTCCGGGGTGAAGCCGAGCAGGTCGACGAACAGCTGGCCGTCCGGGAAGCGATCGGACCGTTCGTGCGCCCAGTGCAGGGCGAGCCACGTCTTGCCGATGCCGCCCGCGCCCGCGATCGCCGAGATCACCACCGCGCCGGTCGACCCGGCCACCGCCGCGTCGAGCCGGTCGAGCTCCGCGCGCCGTCCCACGAACGGCGTCGGCGTGCCGGGCAGCTGACGCGGCACGGCCCTGGAGGCCTTGGGCGCTCCGGCGAGCAGCTGGGTGTGCAGATCCTGAAGCGCCGCACCGGGATCCGCGCCGAGCTCGGCGACCAGTCGTTCGCGCACGAGCCGGTAGTGCTCCAGCGCGTCCGCCGTGCGCCCGGCCTGGTGCAGCGCCGTCAGGTACTGGCCCGCCACCCGTTCGTCGAGGGGGTGCTCGGCGGCCAGCGCCGCCAGTTCCGCGACCAGCTGGGCGCCGTGCCCCAGCCGCAGCCGCGCGTCCACGTGGTCGTGCAGCACCGCGAGCCGCTCCTGCGCCAGCCGGTCGCGTTCCTCCGCGGCCCACTCACCGGACAGCCCCGCCAGCGGTTCGCCGCGCCACAGTTCCAGCGCCTCGGCGAACAGCCGGGCCGCTTCCGCGGGGGACTCCGCCCGTCCTGCGGCGCACAGCTCCCGCGACCGGTGCAGGTCGACCGGTCCCCTCAGCACGTACCCGCCCGACCGGCGTGCGATGCCCACCTCGCCGCCCGCCAGCGCCTGCCGCAGCCGGGAGAGGTAGCTGTGCAACGTCTCCCGGCCACGCCGGGGCACGTCGTTTCCCCAGACCCGGTCGAGCAACCGGTCCACCGGCACGACCTGGCCGGCGTCCACGGCCAGTGCGGCCAGCAGGCACCGCTGCTTGGGCGGCCCCAGGTCCGTCTCTCCCGCGGACACCTCGCCCAGCAGACGCAACACGCTGATCAGCCTCCCTGTTCGGAGAGTACTGATCAGCGTGTCGCCCGCGTCAGCGCAGGTCGTACCTCATGAACACCCTGGTGGGGAACGGCTTGCCTGCTCCGTCGCGCAGCTCCAGGATCACGCGGTCGGCGCCACCGGCGATGTTCGCCTCCAGCGGGATGTTGATGGGATGGTCCTTGTCGCACTGGGGGCTGGTGCTCCCGACGTCGAGCGCCACCTCCTTGTCACCCGGCTGCTTGTCGATCGCCCAGGCGTAGAGCGTGCGGCAGCCGACGAAGTGCCCGGTGCCGACGACGCTCGCCGACCGGTTGTAGAAGGTGACCCTGCCGGTCACGTAGGTCGCGCCGAACTTGAGATGGCTCATCTCGATGTCGGCGTAGGGGTAGTCGGCGGCCGCCGCGGAGGGTGCGGCGCCGAACACCATGCCCGCGGTGGCGGCGAGCGCGGTGACCCCGGCGGCCAGTCTGGTCTTGAGCATGTCGTGCGACTCCTTGAGCTGTGGTCCAGAACTACAGCCCGAAGCGTCGCGTCACGACCATGCGGAATCCTTGCGGGAAATCTGCAATGTCCAGGTCAGGGCACCACGAGCACCGGCCAGTGACCCAGCTTGATCAGCCGGGTCGCCACCGACCCCGCGAACCGGTGCCCCGCCTGCTGCGACGCCCCGACGATCACCATGTCGGCCTGGCACTGGTCCGCCGAGTCCCGCAGCACCGTGCACGGATCGCCGAACGCCTTGACGAACGTCACCGGCACGTCGAGTTCCTCGGCGAACGACCGGACCTGGTCGCTCAGTTCGGCGTGCAGCCTGGCCGTCGCCTCGTGCTCGAAGACCGAGGCGACGGCGGGGCTCAGTGCCGCCAGGGACGAGTGGCACGCCACGAACGTGACGACCAGTCGTGCTCCCTGGCGGCGGGCCAGGCCGAACGCGGAGGCCGTCGCGCGCATCGCGGTGTCGGAGCCGTCGATGCCGACCAGGATGGTCCGGGACGACGGCCGGGGAGCGGGACCGTAGGAGTCCACTGTGGACGCGAAAGCGTTGTTCAGGCCGGCGCTCATGGTTCCCCCTCGGTTATCGCGCGACCGCTGAGTCTGCTTCCTTCTTCTCGAGATCGATCGTCGTGCGCAACGTGATCGGCTTGAGCAGCAGTGCCGCGATGATGCCGATCACGCCGACCGCGGCGGAGATCAGGAAGATGTGCGCCGTCGCGTCGCCGTAGACGGTGTGCACGATCGTCTGGACCTCGGGCGGCAGGGCCTGCAGGTTCAGCGCGCTGGTGCTGCCGGTCGACTGGCCCGCCGGCACGTGCAGCGCGGCGGAGAGGTCGGCCGTGACGCGGTTGGCGAGGACCGCGCCGAGCACCGAGACGCCGATCGTGCCGCCCAGCGAGCGGAAGAACGTGACGGACGCGCTCGCGGCGCCCAGTTCGCTCAAAGGCACGCTGTTCTGCACCGCCAGCACGAGGTTCTGCATCGTCATGCCGACGCCGATGCCCACGACGGCCATCGCGACGCCGACGATCCACAGCGCGGTGGCGTGGTCGACGAAGCCCAGGCCGAGGAAGCCCAGCACCAGGATGATCGTGCCGGAGACGATGTACGGCTTGATCCGGCCGGTGCGGCTGATCATGCGGCCGGAGATCGTGGACGACAGCAGCACGCCCGCCATCAGCGGAATGGTCAGCAGGCCCGCCTCGGTCGGCGAGTAGCCGCGGCCGATCTGGAAGTACTGGCCGAGGAACACCGCGCCGCCGAACATCGCCATGCCCACCGAGAGGCTCGCGATGATCGCCAGCGCCGGGGTGCGCTGGACCACGATGTGCAGCGGCACAACGGGTTCCTCGACGCGCAGTTCCACCGCGATGGCGGCGCCGAGCAGCACGAGGCCGGCCCCGACCATGGCACCGGTCTGCCACGACAGCCAGTCGAACGAGTTGCCGACGAACGAGACCCAGATCAGCAGCACGCTCACGCCGGCCGCGATCAGCGTCGCGCCGAGGTAGTCGATCTTCACGTTCTCGCGGCGCACGGTCTCCAGCTTGAGCGTCGCCTGCAGCACGACGAACGCCAGCGCGGCGATCGGCACGGCGACCCAGAAGCACCAGCGCCAGCCGAGCCACGACACGTCGACGATCAGGCCGCCGAGCAGCGGGCCGCCGACCGTGGCGACGGCCATGACCGCGCCGAGGTAGCCGTTGTAGCGGCCGCGTTCGCGCGGCGGGATGATCGCGGCGATCACGACCTGCACCAGCGCCTGCAGCCCGCCGACGCCGAGGCCCTGGAACGCGCGGGCGGCGATGAGCTGCCCGGTGTCCTGGGCGAAGCCCGCGAGCAGCGACCCCACCACGAAGATCACGATCGCGGCCTGGACCAGCGTCTTCTTGTTGAACAGGTCGGCGAGCCTGCCCCAGAGCGGGGTGGTGGCCGTCGCCGTGAGCAGGGTGGCCGTGACCACCCAGGTGTACTGCGTCTGCGTGCCGTTCAGCGAGCCGATGATCCGCGGCAGCGCGGTGGAGACCACCGTGGAGCTGACCATGGCCACGAACAGCGCGAGCAGCAGTCCGGACAGCGACTCCAGCACCTGCCGGTGCCCCATCGCCTGAGTCTCGATCTTCACGTCCCGCCCCTTCGTCGCCACAATTCTTGCGCGTCGTGCAAATTTGCGCAATGAGCAACTTACACCGGCTACGCTGAACGCCATGGAGACCCTCACCACTCGGCGCGAGCTCAAGAAGGCGGAGACCAGACGGTCGCTGGCCGGAGCGGCGTTGCGGCTGGCGATGGAGCACGGTCTCGACGGGGTGACGGTCGAGGACATCGCGGACGCGGCGGGGGTCTCGCGCAGGACGTTCTCCAACTACTTCGCCAGCAAGGAAGAGGCCGTTCTCGACTCCGACCGCGAACGGTTCAGGGCGCTGGTCGCGCTGGTCGGGGCCAGGCCGGAGCACGAGGGCGCCTGGCAGGCACTGCGCGCGTCGACCGCGGAGCTCTACCGCGACCGGCCCCTCCCGGACGTCGAGTGGATGGCCCAGCTGCGGCTGTTGCGCCGGCATCCGTCACTGATCGCACGCCAGGCAGGCGACCAGGTCGCGCTCGAACGCGACCTGACCGCCGTTCTGGTGCTGCGCGGGCCGGACGAGGAGATCGCCCGGCTGATGGCGGCGACGTTCCTCGCCACGATCCGCACCGGCATCGCGCTGTGGCTGGAGGGCGCGGGCGAGCAGCGACTGCCCGACCTCGTCGACCGGTTGCTCAGCCGCGTGCAGGTTCAGAGCACGTAGACCTGCCCGGTCTGCCGTCCCTCGATCGAGCGGACGTACGCCTGCGCCACGTCGGCCAGCGGCACGGGCTTCATACCGGGGAAGTAGTCGCCGTACGCGTCCAGCGCCTCGGTGAAGACCGTCGGGCTGACAGCGTTGACGCGCTGCGGGGCGATCTCGATGGCGGCGGCCCGCACGAACGACTCCACGGCGCCGTTGACCAGCGAGGCCGCGGCACCCGTGACGATCGGTTCGCGCGCCAGCACGCCGGTGATCAGCGTGAACGACTCGGTGACGTGCGCGAGGCCTTCGCGGACCAGCGCGACCTGGGACAGCACCTTGCCGGTCAGCCCGGCCTGGTAGTCGTCGATCGTCAGCTCGCCGAACGGCTTGAACGGCACGTGCCCGGCGGCCGACGCGACGGCGTCCACCTGCCCGACGGTCTGGTAGAGATCGGCCACCTGGGCCGGGTCGGTCACGTCGTACTGCAGGTCGCCTCCAGTGCGCGAGACGGTCACGACGTCGTGCTTGCGTTCGACGAGCACCTCGTGCACGGCGGTGCCCAGCTTGCCGGTCGCTCCAACGAGCAGAATCCTCATGCCCTCGACGCTAGAACCGCTCCGAACGCGAGTGAAATGCCGTTCGTGCAGCACTTATGATCGGTGGTCATGAATGTCGAGCTGCGTCACCTGCGAGCGCTCGCCGCGATCGGCGACCATCGTTCGATCACCGCGGCCGCGCAGGAGCTGCACGTCACGCAGCCTGCTCTCTCGCGCACGCTCGACCAGTTGGAACGGCGTCTGGGCGTGCGCCTGGTGGAACGCACGACCCGTCACGTCGCCCTGACCGAACCAGGCCAGCGGCTGTGGGAGCACAGCCACCGCATTCTCACCTCGCTGGACTCGGCGCTGGCCGAAGCCGTGCGGCCCCAGCCGCTCCGGCTCACCTTCGCCTGGGCCGCGCTCGGCGAGTACACGATCCCGTTCCTGCGGGAGTGGCGCGCCGAGCACCCGGACGTGCTCGTGCACATCCGCCGCACCGACGACCCGGAGGCGGCGCTGCGGCGCGGCGAGGCGGACGTCGCCGTCCTGCGCACCGAACCGGCCGGCGCGGACATCGACCACGTGGCGTTGCTCGACGAACCCCGCGTCGCTGCCGTCGCGGACGACCACCCGCTCGCGGCCCGCGACGCCCTGCTGCTCGCCGACCTGGCAGGCGAGTGCGTCGCGGTGTGCGAGACGGCGGCGACGACCGGCGCCGATCTCTGGCCGTCCGGGGCAAGACCGCGCACCGTCGACGTGCCCGGCGTCGTCGAGTGGCTGACGTCGATCGCGACCGGCGCGACGGTCGGGGTCACGGCGGCCGGCAGCAGCCACCACAACCCGCATCCCGGCGTCACCTACCTGCCGCTGGCCGACGCCGAGCCGATCACCGTGCGCCTGGCGTGGCCGTCACCGGCGGCGCATCCGTCGACCGGGGCGTTCGTCGCACTGGCGCGGCGCCGTCTGGCCGCCACAGCCGCAGCTGCAGCATCGCCGCGAACCGCGCGTCCGGATCGCTGAGGTCGATCTCCCCGACCTCCGACAACCGTCGCAGCCGATAGCGGAACGTGTTGGGGTGCACGAAAACGGCGGCCGAGGCGGCGACGACGTCACCGAAGGCGTCGAGCCACGCGCCGAGCGTCTCCACGAGGTTGCCGCTGTGCTTGTGGTCGTAGGCGATCAACCGCGCCACCGGCCCGGTCAGCGTGTCCCCGCGTTCGGCGATCAGGTCCGACAGCTCCAGCAACAACCCCTCACTGTGCACATCGGACACTCGCGCCACCGCGAGCGTCGCCCGTCCGGCCCGCAACACGCGCAGCACGAGATCGGCACCGGCCCGCGACCGCGAGAGCGTCGGGCCGTCGGACACCTCGCCGACGCCCACCAGCACCTGGTGGCCGATGCGGTTGCGGAAGTCCGTGGCGATCCGCAACGCCCGGTCCTCCGACTCGGCGGGCAGGATCGCGTAGGCGACGTCGCCGATCAACGCGGCCGCGGCGCGCGGGTGCACCGCGGTCAGGTGCATCGCGAGCGCGTCGGCGACCTGCTGCCGTTCGGCCAGCAACCGGGCGTGCGCGGCCGGGTCGTCGCCGTGCGAGTGGGCCAGTGCCAGCGCCAGCACCACGCACGCCTGGTCGGCCAGCCCGAGCCGGCGCACCGCCTCCGTGGCCCCCTGACCTCCTTCGACGGCGGTCGAGACCAGGTCCGCGCGCAACCGTCGTTCGACGTCGGCACCCGCGCGCTGGCGCATCATGTGCAGCGCCACGAGCTTGGCCGCGTCGCCGAACGCGGCGGACCTGTCCGGGGACAGCGGCCCGCGCACAGCCGCCCAGATCGAGCCGAGGAACTCGTCGCCCGCGCGCACCGCCACGGCGAGGCGGGGCAGGCACAGCGAGCCGTCGTCGGCGAGCAGCCCCTCGATGTAAACGGCCTGGTCGCTGCGGTAGAGCCGCTGGAACACCCCGCGCTGCTCCAGCATCCGCGTGTAGCGCGCCGGCACCTTCCTGCCCAGGATCGTCTCGACGCGTGACGGATCGGCCTCGTCCTGGCGGCCCGAGAACGCGAGGACGCGCGAGCTGCGGTCCTCGATCGTCACCGGGGCGCTGATCAGCGACGCCACCGCGTTGGCCAGGGCGAACAGGTCCCCGGCCGGCACCCCGCCGAGCGTTTCGGACGGGTCGACCTCGCCCTCGGCCAGCAACGACCGCAGCATCGCGGCGAGCTGCGTCCACGACGCGCCCGGCGCCAGGCCGAGCAGGACGACGCCGGACCGGTCGACGGCGCGAGCGATCTCGTCCGTGACCACGACGGGACCGCGCACGACGAGCGCCGCGGCCCCGTCCAAGAGACCGAGGATCTCCGCCGGGTCCCGCACGCCGACGCCCAGCACCAGCGCGGACGGCGGCAGCGCCTGGTCGTCGTCGGGATCGTGGATCACCACCCCGCCGACGTCGGTGGCACGGCTCGGATCACCACGCACGAGGTCGATCAGCGTGGTGCCGAGGTCGTCCAGCACGCGGGCGAGGCCTGTTCGCGGACTCATGTCCACCACCCTGCCAACCGTCTACAGAGGAATCCTTTGAGGGTTCAACGATTGGAGTCTACTGGCGCGCCAGCGTGTTCAGACTGGTCAGGCGTCCTTCAGCGGCTCCGGGTGCCCGAGCGTTCGCGCAGATTGGGAGCAGTGTGGGAGCACGAGCGATGAACACGTTCGCGATGCCCAGGTGGTCACCTGGTTTCGTCCGGTCTTTCCATGATCCAGGACCACTCGCCGTCCACTTCCCAGCGGCGCTGGGGTTGTTCGAGCAGCCTCAGCACGCGTGGCACCTCGTCCTCGACGAGCCAGGTCTCTTGCATGCCGGTTGCCCAACCGACCTGATTCGGGGCGCCCAGAGCGACGCTGCTCGCGGTGCGCGTCGCATGCGGTGATCACTCCGATCACCAAGAATTCTCGTGGTATTCGGGGAGCGGTGTCGGCAGAAACAGGCCCCGCGTGCCGATCGACGCCGAGGAACCGCGCTTGATCAGCGGCCCGGTGCGTCCCAGTCACCCGCATCCGCGGCGGGTGTGTCGAACGGCTCGGCCCCTTGCGGCCCATCGGTGTCGGTGGAAGAGATGCTCTGGTCGGTGTCGTCCTGGAGCTCCTGCGGTTCCTGGTCGTCCTCGGCCGGCTCGGGTTCCTCCTCCGGCTTGTCCTCGCGCTTGTCCTCGGCATTGGCGCCGTCTTGTGCCTTCCGCTGTTCCTCGTCCTCCAGATGCGGGGGCACATCGCGCGACTCGGCTTCTGGCCTTTCCTCGTCGGGGTAGGGGGTCGAGCCGTCGACCGGCTCCTCCGAGTCGAGCACCCTGTCGGCGTCGTCGTTGTTCTCGTGGGTCTGGTCCGGTTGCGACTCGGGCGCACTCTCCCCGGAGTCGACCGCCGAGTCGGCGGTCGGCGCGTCCGAGGGAGATGCGGCGTCGGCGGACCCGCTGTCAGCGCTCATCAGGACTCCTTGGGAAGGGTGAGGGCGTGAAGAGGCCAGGTCGTGGTCAAGTTGAGGAATCTCGTCGCGTCGAGGAACCGGTCACGGAGAACAGGCTCCTTGCTCAGGCGTGCCATGGCTGGTTCGTACGCGCGGTTGCCGGTGATCGTCTCGCGTGCCGGGCGCCACATGTCCGGATGTGCGCGCAGCTGAGCGAGTTGTTCCTTCGCCGTGCGCCCGGTCAGCGTCAGGCCGCGGGCCGCCCAGGACGGTGTGTCCGGGTGGGCTCCCGGTGACTCGGCGGTGCGCAGCGCGCTCAGCACGTCGATCCACCGGAACCGGCCCGCCTGCCACATCGGTTCCTTGCCGTCGCACGGTGTGATGCCGTCCAGGGTCCCCATCGCCACGTCCGCCAGGTGCTTCGCGAGCGACTCCGGCTGGTAGTAGTCGGCGAGACCGGTGTACCGGGCGTCGACGGACGTCTGGATCCCGTGTGCGACAGCGCATTCCAGCGTCCTGCGGTCCACCTCGCCCAGCCCGCGCGACCACTCGGCGTCCGGACGGGGTGCCGGCCGGCCGACCAGGTGGGCCACGGTGAGCAGTTCGATCCACAACACGAACCGCGGCGACCCTGCCAGCCGCGCCGCGAGCCCGATCTCCCGCAGGGAGCACGGTTTCGCGGTGCACGAACGCCCGCAGGCCACGCTCCGCGAACGCAGCACCGGGGGAGGGGCGGTGGCCGCCGTGGCCTCGCGGCTCTCACCGAGCGGCACGGTGACGCGGATCGGGCGGTCCATGCCGTCGACGAACACCACGGCACGGCCGGGCGGCAGCGACACGACGTGCCGGGACTGGTCCTCGTCGAGGTTCATGGTCGCGCCGACCACCTCGCGGTCGTCCAGCGCCGGCAGACGGTGGATGATCTTGAGCGCGGTGTTCTTGACCACGTCCGGGACGATCTTGGCCGGGATCTGCTCCGCGATCACGATGCCCTCGCCGTAGGCGCGGATCTCCGCGAGCAGGGCCGTGAACAGCTCGATGGCGTGGGCCGCCGGCGAGCCCTCCTGGGTGCGCCGGAGCAGCCGGTGCGCCTCCTCGATCACCGTGACGTGCCGCAGTTCCACGGGGCCGGGCGTGCGCCTGGTGCGCAGGTGCTGGTGCAGCCGGATGAGCACGGCGCCGATGAAGAACGCCTTGTCCTGGTCGTTGCCGACGTCCTCGATCTCGAGCACGACGTTGCGTCGCAACAACTCCGCGACGTCGAGGGGGTGGCCGCCCTCGAAGAACCGGCCGGGCGTGCCGAGGCGCAGCGAGCCCAGGCGCACGTCGATGAAGCCGCGGACGTTGTCGGTGATCTCCTTGCCGTAGCCGATGCCGTCGACGACCTCCAGCGCGGTGCGTTGCAGGTCGCTCAGGGTGGGGTAGCGGGGCGTGATGCCGGGCAGGCGGGACTCGTTGAGCACGGTGTCCCAGCCGAGGTCGGCGTAGCAGCGGTTCAGGGCGTGGCTCAGCACCTGGGGGAACGGTTCGTCGGCGTCGAACGCGGCGAGGAACAGTGCGCGGACGAGGTCGATGTGGGTCTGGATGGGAAAGCCGGGTTCGGGCTCCAGCGGGTTGAGTCCCACCGGGAGGGCGTCGGGGTCGCCGGGACGGATGACCACCACCTGGTCGCCGCCGATCCGGCCGGCCATGGCCGCGTACTCGGCCTTGGCCGGCTCGATCACGAGCCACGGCACGTGCGCGTGGTGGAGCTGTTCGAGCAGGTGGCGCGCGGTCTGGGACTTGCCGCCACCGGTGGCCCCCGTGACGAAGGTGTGCCGGTTGAGCGTGGCGGGATCCACGCCGAACGACCCGGCCGGCTGGTCGGACTCGTCGAGGACCACGCCCAGCCCGATCGGCCCGTCGCGTTCCGGGGTCACGTCGAACGTCGCCGGTTCGACGAGCCGGATGCCCGGGAGTTCCTTGCGCGGAGGGCGGGCCACGGCGGCCAGCAGTTCGCTGCTGGCGGTGAACGGGAAGCGGGGCCCGTCCGCGTCTCCGGCGAGCGGGACGGCCGCGGACTCGAACGAGCCGATCGCCGATCCGGGGACCAGGACGTAGGGCAGTTCGCCGAGCTCGCTCGCGCCGCACAGCAGGGCCGCCGCCCGCCGCACGCCGATCTCGGACACCCCGCCGACGAGCAGCCGGACGTTCCACGTGCCGCTGGTCCGCGCCCGGCTGAGCTCCCGGTAGCGGGCCTGGGCCCGTTCCAGCGCGACCTGGTCCGCCTCGGAGTTCTCCCTGCGGCGCATGCGGGGGATCGAGGTGGACAGCCGCAGCAGCTCTCCGTCCACTTGGGACGCCGGCAGCGGTTCGGCGACCACCAGCCAGGCGAACGGATCCCGCAGGTGTGTGACGTAGTCGTCGAACCCGCCTCGCGCGCCGACGTCGTCTGCCGTCCACAGTGGATCGACCTGGCCGGAGCACGACGTCCAGCAGGGGAACTCGGCCACGTCCAGCTGGGTGCGCTCGCCGGTCGCTCCCGGCGGGTACAACAGCGGCCCCGTTTCCCCGCCCGCCGGTGGGAAGCGCGGCCGGCCGCCGACCACGAACCGCAGCCGCCCCTCGTCCGGGAGCCTGCACCACGCCACGGCGATCGCGGCGTCGGCCTCGCCGGAAAGCTCGGCGTGCGCGCCGGTCAGCGCCGCGAACAACTGCGCGGGCACGGGATCGGGCAGCGCCGGGTCGTCCGGTGGCCGTGGTGCCGACAGGACCCGGTGGAAGCGGAAGCCGTCCAGGACGCCCACGGCGTCAGCTCCTCGGGAACTGCGCGACGCGGTCCAGCGACGTGATGCCGGGGTTGCAGTCCCCGATCACGACCCGCCGTTCGGACGGAAGGCTTTCCACGAGGACGAACGCCATGAGGGCGAGCGACTGCAGGGTCGTGGGCTCGACGACGTACTCGTGGACCCTGCTCTCCGCGTCGCCTTTGGTGATGGTGTCACCGGTTGATTGGTTCACCGACTCGGACCAGCCGGAGCTCAGCGACTCGGTGAACGAGGTCCCCGTCGTGGTGCTCCCGGATCCGCCTCTGGAACTGATGAAGAAGTGCGCCGCATCCTGGTTCCACGACGTGCCCCTGGTCTTCGACCGGGTGTCGGTGTTGCTCTCGCCCACCGAGGCGCTCGTCGTGTTCGCTGTGCCCTTCGTGAGGGTGGTGCTCGCCTGGGTGGTCGTCTGGCTGAGCACGAACTTGTAGCCCTTGCCGATGAACTCGGCGGCCGCGGCGGCGTCCTGGGCGTTGCCCAGCCGCATCAGGATCGCGGCGCTGTCGGAGCTGCCGAGCAGCTCCTTGAGGTCACCGCGCAGCCGTTCCATCATCAGGATCAGCCGCAGGCCCACCCGGCGGCACTGCTTGGCCAGCATCTCCAGAGCCTTCAGCCCCATCGCGTCAGCGCCGACGACGAACAGCACGCGGTCGCCGCCGTCGCGCAGTCCGCGCACGTCGTGCAGCAGCCGGTGGAACACCACCCGGTCCAGGAAGTCCTTCCGCCGGGACTCGTCATGGGTCGTGTTCACCACGGTGAGGCCGCCGAGGTCCCACATCTCGCTCAGCGATGCCTTGCCGTTGCCCGAGTCGTTCCCCTGGATCATCTTCCGCAGGGAGCTGATGAGGAACTGCAGTTCCTGCTGGACGCGTTCGCCCTGGCCGAAGTTGTCCACGGCGGACGACAGCAGGGTCAGCTCCTCCGCGTCCAGTGTGCGGTCCGTGACGCTGTCGTAGTTGCGGCGCACCACCTCCAGCCCCGCGACGACCCGGCTGAAGGTGGGGACGCCCGTCAGACGGCTGAGCACGGTTTCCAGCAGGTCCGCGTCCAGGGCTCGCAGATCCACGTGATCACCCTGCTCGCGCAGCGTGTGCACGGCCTGGGCGAGCAGTTCCGCCGCCTCGTCGGGGGCGAGCCCGGCCAGCAGGTCGTACCGGTCCACGTGCGTGGGCAGCTCGATCTGGGTGATCCGGTGACCGCGGTCGAACATCAGCCCGGCCAGGGCACTGGTCACGTACTGCTCGCTGAAGTCGGCGACCGTCAGCTTCGTGCCTGCCTGCGCGAGCGAACACCCCAGGGTGGCCAGCAGGTTGGACCAGCTCTCCGCCGTGCCGCCGAACACGTCCACCCGGCTCGGTCCCGACCGCAGTCGCAGCGGGTGCCACAGCTGTGCCGCCTCCAGCCTGGCCCACTCGGCCCGCTCGTGCGCCTTCCGCCGGTTCTCCCAGTCCTGCTGTGCCTTGAGCAGCCGGTTGTAGTGCGTCTGGCGAGCCGCCCTGGCCCGCGAGAGGATGAACCCGAGCCGCACCAGCGGCAGGACGATCGGGACGACGACGAACGCCACAACGGCGCCCACCAGGACGAAAGCCGCCAGCTCGTCCGCACTCGCGTACTTCAGCACGACGAACAAGACGAAGGTGACCAGCAGGCGCCGGAACAGCCTGCCGGCCGAGTCGGCGATTCCCTCCCGCAGGACGCTCACGTCGGGTTCCCGCGGCTCCCGCCACTCCGGCATGTCACCTTCCTCCGGGTGAGGGGTGATCGGTGCGGGCGGGACGTACTCCCAGCCCCACCGCTCCTGCGGGACGAAAAGCCGTTCAGCGAGCGTGACACTCGTAGAACCGGTCAAGACAACCTCTCCTGGTGATCGGGTCCGCTTCGCCGCGCCTCCTGCGATGTCAGGGGGTGGCCTGCGTGTTCTTCTTCGGAGCTCTCGCGGAGAGGTCGTACTCCTTCTCCACGTGGCCCTTGTACCGCGACCTGAGGTCGGAGTCCTCCACCTGCGCCTGGACCTGGAAGTAGCGCACCCGGCGCTGGTCGCCCTCCACCTGACCCTTCTCGTCCTGCTCGCGGGCCTCGATGATCTCGGCCGCCTTGTCCCGCTCGGCCGCGAAGGCCTTCTGGGCGGTGCCGAGGTCCTGGGTCTTGAACTCGCTGCGCAGATCGCCGAGCGTCTTGTCGCGTTGGGGACCCTCTGGTGATTTCAGGGCGGCGTCGATCCGGTCGTGGGCGGCGCCTGCCCTCTCGTGCAGGCCTTTGAGCATCCGGTCGAGGTACTCCGGGTGGCCCTGTTCGAACCCGCCGGAGGTGCCTCGGCCCGCGCTCGCCCCCTTCACCTCGTAGATCCGGAACTGGGGGCTTCGTTGCCCGTCGTCCAGTTCGAGGACCACGTCGAGGTGACCGGCGCCCCGGTCGGGCAGTTCGGCGACCGTGCGCAGCGGCGGCACGGAAATGTCCTTCTCGAGGTCCGCGATCCGGTGCTCGATGGCGATGTGCCCCAGGAACTCGCCGAAGTAGTTCCTCATCTGTGCGTGGTCGGCGCGTTCGTCGGCGCCGTCGCCGCCGAACACGTCCGGCGACGGACTTCGCCGAGCGTCTGAGAACCGATCGGCGGTGTCGTCGAGGTGTGCGTTCCGTGCACGCCTTTCCTCGTAACGGGCCACGACCAGTTCGGCCTCGGCTCCCCGCACGGCCTCGGCGGCACGGGCCCGTTCGGTGGGCGGGGCAGCGGCCAGCGACTGCTCCGCTTCCGCGCGGGCCGTCCGCGCGGCTTCGACGGCCTTGTCAGTCCTGGCGAACTCGGCACCGGTGTCGCCGAGCCGCGCGCCGGGATCGACGGTGCCGTGGGCGTCTGTGAGCTTGACGGCGAAGTCCTCCTCCGCGTCCTTGGCCGCGTCGCGAGCGGAGGTGGCCGTCCGCACGTCCGTCGCGGCGGTTGCCCGCCTCTCGTGTGCGGCGGCGAGAGCGCTTTCCGCCTCGTCGGTCGGCGAACCCGACCGCCGGGCCTCGGCCAGGGCCGCTCCCGCCTGCTCGACCTCGCCTTGGGCGTACTCGTGCTTCGCTTCGGCGAGCCGAAGCTCGGCCTCTTTGGTCTTCGACTCGCCCGTGTACTTCTGACTCAGCGCCCACTCCTCACCCGCTTCGCGCACCTGCTGCGGGTCGACGTCGGCCGGCCATGATTCCCAACTGGTCTGGTACACCCGGGCAGTCACGGCCGCCACCTGGTCGCCCTGTGCCCTGCGCACCGCCGCCTCGGCCACCTCGACCGGTCCCCGAGCGCGGTTCTCCCGTGCGATGTCGAGGTTCTGCTGGGCCTTCGCACCCTTGGCGGGGTCGCCACCGGCCTCGGCGAGTTCCTTCTGCGCCTGGAGGACCTCTTTGTCCAGGCGCTTCAGGTGGTGCTCGCCGTCCGCGGCCACGAACCGCTCCTGGAAGCCGGGCCGGGTGTGCGCGATCCGGTCCGCTCGCTCCTGATCTTCTTGCGGCAGCGAGTCCCGTGAACCCACCACCACCTTGCAGTCGTCGCGGAATCGGGCGGTCTCCCGGGCCTTGACCTCGAAGGTGCCGTCGTCGTTGCGGCGGAGCATCGGCACTTCGAACCCGAACACCTTGCCGTTCATCGCGGTCTGGTTCCGCGCCGGATGCGCGTACGGGCTGTCGAAGGCGCCGGTCCAGTGCTGACTGAAGAACGCCTCGGCCGCGGTGCCACCACCGTTGAGGATGGCCACGATCCGGTCGTGCGCCTGTTCGGGAGTGGAGGCCGTCCAGCTGTCGTCGGCGTCCTGGTCCTGCAGCGGCCGCTCGTCGGTGAGCGCGAGGTCGGCGTCCAGTTCCCGCTCCTCTGAGCTCGTCTCCGGTGACTTCGCGTCCTCGGCGTCCTCCACCGATCCTTTGCCGATGTCCGTGTTCACGTGATGTGACCGCCTGGCAGGTTGGCATCGATCCCGTACGCGGCTGAGATGGCGACGGCGGCGTTGTCGACGTGTCTGTCGAACTCGTCGTCCTGCTTCGGCGGGGCGGGCTTCTGCTCGTCAGCCCGCCGTTCATGCCGTTCCTGGCGTTCCGGTCGCTCCTCGGGTTCGTCAGGCTCGGCGTCGGTTTCCGGCAGGGGCCTTTCCTCGCGTTCCATCCGATCGCCGTCGGTTTCCTCCAGAGCGGGACGCTCTGCGCTCTCCGGCACCGGCTGTGGCGTCTCGACCCGCGCTTCTCCGCCGCCGATGCCGGCTCTCTCGGTGTTCAAAGCTTCCGCGACCCGCTTCCCCCCGATTTCAGGAGCAACAGATTGCTCTGGCGCATTGGACGTGTCAACGGCGCCGGTTGAAATGGCCTTCAATTGGCAACATCGGAATGCGCCACACCCGCAGAATTCTTCATCGTGCGGAATTCAGGCCGCCTGCCGGTGAAATTCGCTCGGTGGAACCGAATGGTCCCTGAACCGTGCGGCTGCTCCGGGCGTTGAGGTAGCGCGGCCCGTCATGAGCCGGTAGCTTCCGATTCCTCATTCGTGACAGGCGTTCGATTCGGCTCTCGTCGATACAGGTGTCGACGATCGCCGCGTCGCCGGCCAGGAGTCAGCCGCTGATCTTGAGCGCTCAGCGCGCTGGACCGATGACGAGGCCTCGCTCGAAGAGTTGAAGGCCGCGTTGCTGAGTGGCCGACCGGAGGGTTCATCGGCTGCGGGAGCCCGAGCGATCCCCACGTTCGCGACGCCCCGGTGGTCACCTGGCTTCGTCTGGGTTCGCTGTTCGCGGACACCGCGATGACCGAAACCGTTGTGCGGGTGCGGAGTCTGGTGATCACTTCCGGGCCTTTGGCGCCGGGAGTCCAGGATCGAGCACCGCGGCATCCGGGTTGCCTTCGGAAACGAGGGCGCGTCTGACAATTTCTCGGCACGACGTCGGCTGAGCGGTGGCCGAGGCGTTCAGGTGAGCAGGTCGAGCTCGTTCTGCAGGGCCTCGGTGAGCACGAGCAGGTCAGGCACATGATCTGGATCGGAGACCACCGTGATGGTGAACGCGTCCACATAGGACAGGGCCGCGAACGCCACCGTCACGTTGCCGGTGGTGGCCGACAGCGGGATGAGGGCGACGACCTGCGCGCCGCCCAGGCGCATCGGGTGATCAGGGCCGTGCACGTTGGTCACGACGGTGTGCACCATGCGTTGGTGGTTCATGAACCAGTCCGCCATCCCGAGGACTTTCAGCGTCCGGAAAATGGGCGCGACCGACGTGACTGATCTCTTGTGCGACCGGGTGATGGCGGCGATTCGCGTCAGACGGGAACAGGGGTCGCCGCCGGTCGGCAATGCGACGGGCATGACGCCGGTGCTGTTGCCGAGGTGAGTGGCGGTGGTCGAGCGGCGCGTCGACACGGGAATCGAGACGACCAGTTCGTCGAGGTGGTCGTCTCGGCCGTTCAGCACCGTGCCGAGTGCGCCCGTGACGGCGGTGAGCAGAGCATCGTTGACCGTGCCCCCGCAGCGGTGTGCGGCCGCATGCAGTCTGGAGACGCTGGCCCGTGCCATGGTTTGCCGCCGCCGTGATCCGGTGGGGTGGTTCAGGGAGCAATGTGAACCGAGTGACGGCCACTGAGGCCCGGCGAAGGAGCCGCGCTCACGCGGTCTCAGCCGGGCCGTCCAGGCGTCCTTCGCGAGTTCCCGGCGGGAAGGCGCAGGGGCGGGAAACGGCCCGGTCTCGGCACGAGGTGCCCCGTCGACCAGGTTCGCCAGCACCGCCAGGCCGCCGATGCCGTCGGACAAGACGTGGTGAAATACCAGGACCAGCGCCGCCCTGCCTCTTGTCAGCCCGGTCACCAGCGTCGCCGACCAGAGTGGCGACGAGTGGGGCAACGGACGAGTCACCAGCGAGGAGGCGATGCCCAGCAACACCGCGTCGTCGCCGGGAGCCGGGCAGACCACCCGATGCACGTGCCGGGAGATGTCGAACCCGGCATCGTCGACCCAGACCGGGCGACCACAGCCGAAGGGTGCCCGGACCAGACGCCGGCGCAGCCGCGGAACGGTCCGGACGCGGTCCGCGAGCACGGCCTCGACGCCGCCGGGGTCCCGTTCCAGCACCACCACGGCGCCGACCTGCATGCCAGAGGCCAGCGACACCAGGTCGTCGGAGCTCGTCCGGTCGATCATCAGAGGTACCGCTCGGCCCGCTCTTTGATGCCGCGCAACATCTTCTGCTCCATCACCAGGCTTCCCGGCTCCATCACGAGCTGGTTGAACCACCGGACGGGCAGCGACGCGTCGGGAACGGCGATGCGGTTGCGACTGATCAGCCTGGTCCCGCCGGGGATCTCCTGCAGCACGAACGCCCAGACCCACCGGCCGTCGTCGGAACGCAGCACGAGCGCGTGATCGGGTTCGAGAACCTCCACCAGCAGCTTCGGGCCGCCGTCGCCGACCGGCAGGACGTCACCGATGTGCAGGTCCTGGAACTGCGGGAGGATCTCGTCCGCGCTGTGCATGTTCAAGCCGAACAGGTTCTCGATCCAGTCGTAGGTGTAGGCACCGCCCCGCCCGCTGCCCATCTGCACCAGCCACGGCCAGATGCGGCTGGGAGGTGTCTCGACGGTGATCGCGCGTGTGGTCAGCAGGTCGGGCCGGAGCAGCAGGTCGTCACCGGGCAACGTGGCCCGTGCCTCCTCCTCGGTCGCGCCCCAGGTCTGGCACCACTCGCGCCACAACAGCGGATACGACGCCACCGCCGCGGCGGTGACGCCCGCTGCCAATCCCACGACTTTGTTCGTCCTCATGAGTTCTACGGTGCTTCAGCGTGTGCGGATTGCTCAGGGTCGTAGGACCCGACCTGGCAAGGTCGTCCGCAGTCCGGTCATCGGGTTTGGTGTGCGGTGTCAAGGCCGTCGCGGGGACCGTGACCTGTCAGCACGTCGGTCCGACCAGGCCCGTCATCGACGATCCGACGCGGAACATCATCGTCTTGCCTGCTGGCGCGCAACCGGTGCGGCTCGTACCGGGACGGCGCGGGTGTGCGAAGAGGGTCCGGCGGTCGCACTCGCTGCCCACGGTGCGCGGCGCGGTGCTGATCGTGCTCATGACCTCGCAGGACTTCACCAGGTGGTGCTGCGTGATCGGCCGGTGCGGGCCTTGATGCGCTACGGAGCCGAGGCGCAGTTGCTGGTCGTGGGCACGGGGGTTTCGCGGGCATGGTGATCGGTCCGACCAGTCAGGCGCTCGTGCACCATGCCCCGTGCCCGCTGGCGATCGTCCGCACACCGAAGTGACTCAGGACCAACGTCACCGCGCAGGAATGGCCTACCGCACTGCCGACGCGCCACCGCGAGGCAGACGCTCAGCGCCATGAACGCTGCAGATGTGATGTCCAGTCCGGCGGTGTCGGTGAACCCGGTCACCACGGTCCGGGCGGCGAGCGCCGTGCTGGGCGACCACGGGTTTGCCGCTCTGCCGGTGGTGGACGACGAGGGCAGGCTGATGGGCGTCGTCTCCGGTGTCGACCTGTTGCCGGCCGGAATGTCACCGGAGACCGCCCACTCGCCGGTCGCGCGGGTGATGCGCGGATCTGTGATCAGCGCACCCGTCACAGCCTCGCCCGCGGAGTTGACCGCGACCATGTTGTCGCAGCGCCTGCGATGCCTGCCGATCGTGACGGAAGGGCAGGTGCTCGTCGGTGTCGTGAGCCGCAGCGATCTCCTGCGCATTCTCACGCCGGCGGACGCTGTGCTGGCGGCGCGGGTGGAAACGGCCCTGCGCGCGTACAGCGGCCGCCCGCGCTGGACGGTTTCGGCGCTGGACGGGGAAGTGAGCGTGTCCGGACCGTTCTCCGACCATGCGGAACGCAAGGTGGTCGAAGCCCTCGTGCGCACAGTGCCCGGAGTCAGAGGGACTCAGGTGGCCTGCTGAAGGACGAAGATCCTGAGGCGGCCAGGCCTCCGGCCACTGACCATCACGTGATGCCGGCCCGATAGAAGACGCAGATCCCACGGACGAGGAGTGGGGCGCGGAGAGCGCTCGACGCGAGGCCAAGCAGAAGGACTCAAAGAGCGGTTGACCGTCGTTGACACGAGAACGACGGCGCTCAACGTTGCGCCACCGCCTTGGCGGTGATCAGAACGGGCTCCTCGGTGAGGGTGATGGTGTCGCCCGGCTGCACTGCCTTGATGCTTCCGTCGAGGTAGTGGATCGACTCCGCATTCCTGTCCGCGACGACTGACGCAGTTCCCTTGTCAGTCCATCTGATCGTCGCGTCGTAGGTCCGGTCGGGCTCCCGGATCGTGAAGTCGCATTGAAAGACGTTCTCCGGCAGGTTCGCGGCGTTTCCGCGGCCACAAGAACGGCTGTACGCACGGCGGAGCCAGCTCTGCAAGCGGTCGACGGCGAGCGCGGCGCTGGTGGGCACCCCGCCGACCGGCTGCAGGACGAGCGGGATCTTCGTGCCGCCCCAGTTGTAGAAGTACATGCGCTCGAGGTTGCTCTTCCGCGCGTAGATTCCCACCAGGAAGAACCGCACGGCGTAGTTCCGGGCGGTGGTCTCGTCGAGCCGCGGCTGCGACGCGACGGAGTACGTGGTTCCGGTGTTCCACACCTTCGGATGCGCTCCGACCTCGTGCATGACGCGGTCGATCGAGGTGGTGAGCTCCAGCATCGTTTCCGGAGGGTCGGACGCCTGGCGCTGGAACAGTTTGACGCTCGCAACGTCGCAATGATCGTATCCGCCGAGCTCGGCGAACCGCCGGTAGAAGGACACGCCCTCGGCAGTCCACAACTGCCCCATTCCCGGGCACGCGATCGTCGCCTTCGGGTCGCTCGACCGGATGATGACGCTGGCGCGACGGGCCATGTCGACCAGGGTCTCCACGCCGCCCGTGTAGAACTTCTGATCGTTGGCCAGCACCCACAGCTCGTACGCCTCGATCCGCCCCCGGTACCGATCCGCCACAGCCCGGACGAACGTCTCCCAGTCCGCCAGGTCGGTCGGCGGTGCGGCAGTGCCGTCCGAGTACGGGCCGGCCGAAGCGGCGGGATTGGCCCACCTCGGCGTGCTGCCGAAGACGAACAGCGGCGACACACCCGCCTTCTCCGCACCGTTCACCAGACGATCCGGCGCGGACCAGTCGAACTCGCCTCGCTGGCGCTGGATCTCCGACCACCGCGTGCCGCTGTCCCAGAACCGGACGGCACCGACGCGGAACGAGGGCATCGCCCCCGTACCGCTGTTGATCGTGACTCCGAACAGCTTGCTCGGCACCGGCGCGGCCGGCAGCGTCCACGCCGGTCCTGAGATCACCTGCTCCGCCGGGTCACCGGTCACGTCAGCGGACTTGCCAGGCGTGCTCGCGACCAGGAACACCGCCGCCGACGCTGTCACCGTGCCCATTACGAGCCAGCGCCGGAACCGGTCGAACCTGATCCGACGAGGCTGTGGCGGGGTGGGATGCTCGATGTGAGCGTGGAGAGGAACCGTTTTCACGTCAGCGCAGTCGTCCACGGGGGCTGTGGCACGCAGCCACAGGCGGTGCAGCTGAACCATTTCATCCCGGCTGGCACCGCACGCCAAAGCGATGCGCTCCACGATCGCAAACTCACGCGGCACGCTCAATCCCGTGCAATACCGGTGCACCGCGGACTTGCTCAGGTGAACCTTCCGCCCGATGCCGTCGTAGCTGAGACCGCTGGCCACCTTGAGCTGCTCGAGGCGGTTCCCGAGATCTCGGGCGCGCCTGTCGTCAGTCATGATCCTCCCCGATCACTGCTCGGTCTGGCACGCGCCACAGAGTCGAAACGGCCAAGTCGATGATCGGCGCGGTCCACTGCGCCGCGGCGGATCGTGGTATTGATTCGGCACACTCTCTTTCCATGATCCATCGCGTCTGTCATAGCAGGAACGTCTCGCGGCAACCACCGGTTCAATGAAGTGAATTAGTCACCCGATCAGGTGATCCAAGGAGGGTGATATTCCACAAATGTGGTCATAATTTGCCTTTGATCATGGGTGGTGGCGGCCAATTCGCAGATCTGACAGTGGTTGAGGAACTAGGTACCCAGCCTGGCCATCACGCCAGCTCTGTGCCCCACTCACGGAACCAGCGTGATGGCAGAGATCAATGACGTCCCGCCTCCGGTCGAGTCAGTGGCGGCCGCTTCCCGCTGCAATTCGAACTCGAAGTTGCATGCCAGGCCAGTGTCCAGCACCGGCAGTCGGACGTCGGTGACATGAAGAAGATCTCATTTCTGCGCAACGCCGGACGCGCGGGCGAACCCATAAGAGTTTCCTCGCGATTGCCGTAACCGCAGGACGTGCTTTGCAACTGATTGAGAAACCGTCGCAGCTTCTGCGGCCAACGTTGCGGGCGCCGGCCGCTGCCGACCGGTTGTAGCACGATGAGATCTTCTGAGACGTCTTATTGCTCCTTGAATGGAATATCCAGCGCGCTTCGGGAACGACGGAACGCCGCTCAACACGCTGCGCCTGCAACAGGCCGATGGATGATTGTGTCCCGCATCCCAAGGACACGCATTCGCGCAGGTCAGAGCATGCATCTCGTCCCAGCGTCCCAGCCTCTGCGAGACCACTTACAACTCGTGCGCCACGTCGAGATGCTGATGACGGGAGCAGGACGGGTCAGGCTCCCGAGGAAAACACAAGGAGGTAGCGATGATGCGTGTCAGCACGAGAACGAAGCGAAGCTTGGCGGCGACCGCAATGGTCTTGGGGATGTCCCTGGGTGCCACCATGATCACGGCTGAACCAGCGCTGGCGAGAGAGGGGTGCTTCTTGGGCATGGTCTGCGGTGAAGTGAGCAACTACACCGGCCACACGATGTCCTACACAGACTCCCTTTTCGAGGGAACGAAGCACCGATGCGACGTATGGAACAGCGAAAAAGGAAACCGCTGGCGTTGGGCGGACAAGGTGAAGTGCAACCAGCACGATCTGGCCGAGGGTCAACGCGGCGGCCCCCTCACCGGGCTTGACGTGGACGCCTTCACCTTCAATGCCCATAGCTATGAGGTGAAATTTCACGGCGATTCCTGGCGGCCGGTGAAACAGGGCGCGTGGACCAGAATCGGCAGCGCGCAAATGGTTTCGTGCACGTCCTCGCGCACCATCCGGTGCAATATTTATGACCGCTGGTGAAACTGTGGTCAGTTGGCCATCGGTGGCCTGCCGTCTCCTTTTCGTTCGCGGCGTCCGCATTTCTGCGAGCGCTGCGAACGGGAAATTCAGTGACCGTCAATGAATTCGGCGGATTCTGCGGAGACAACGGACCGCTGCTGTGATCACCGGCAAGCAGCTGTGCGCGGAGGTCGACGCCGGTGACCGGCCGGGCACCACGAGCGGTGAGGTGGAGCGGATCGCGCAGCTGGAGCGGGAGAACCGTGAGCTGCGGCGGGCGAACCAGATGCTGAAGCGGCGTGGATTCGGGCTAGGACGTCAATCGTTTCCAGGTCTCGCCCGATGGCGAGCATCAGAACGGAGTGAAGCAATGCGGAAATCGTTCAGGCGGTCACTGGCCGCAGTCTCCTTGGCGGCTGCCGTCTCCACCGCCGGTGTCGTCGCCGCTCCCGCGGCCCAGGCGCACGACGGATGGGCCGTCTGCAAATACCTGACCAACGGTCATCTTTGTGCTCGCGGTGTCGACGGCGGTCGGTCGACGGACATCTTGTACCACAAGACCGGCGGCGAAAAGGAGATCACGGCACGCTTTTACCTGATCTGGAGCGTCACCGGAGAAAAGGTCTACGACAACGGCTCGTTCAAATTGCGCCGCGGAGTCGCATCCTTCGTCTTCAGCGGCGCCCGATTCGTGAACTACCGCAGGTGCATGGAGGTTCAGGGGCAGGGCAGTTTCTGCGTTTGAGTCGGACAGCGAGCAGCCACCGCCGGATCTCAGCCGGGATGCGGCGGTGGCTGCCACCTGCGGAGTGAAGGTTTCGGCGGACTCGTCACCGGGTGCGGCGAGCCGGATCCGGTCCATCCGCGCACGGGCCGTACAAGGCGAACAGGAGGCCGTCGACTCGCTGCCAGCTTGCTTCCGGAGCTGCGCGACCCCAATGGGCCGGAGTGGCTGGGCTGGGAGCACGTTCCGGGAGCAACAGGGAGCAGAACCGCGCGTTGAACGTGCCAGTACGTCCCTCAGCGAACTCGAACGGAGTCGCACTGACCTGCGGAAGAGGTATTTCCGCAGGTCAGTGCAGCTATGACGCTAGAGGAATCCACTCCGTCTTCACCGTCACCGCGTCCAGCACGTCGGGCAACGGCGTCACACCCAGCCCCGGCCCGGTCGGAACGGGCAGGTGGCCGTCCTGCAGCACGAACGGCTCGGTGACGTCCAGCTGGTAGTAGCGGCCGGACGCCGAAGTGTCGCCCGGCAGCGTGCAGCCGGGCAACGCCGCCAGCGCCACGTTCGCGGCCCTGCCGATGCCTGTCTCGAGCATCCCGCCGACCCACACCGCGACGTTGTTCGCCGCGCAGACGTCGTGGATGCGCCGCGCCTCCAGGTAGCCGCCGACCCTGCCGGGCTTGATGTTGACGATCTGGCAGGCGCCTAGCCTGATCGCGTCGGCCGCCGACGACGCCGAGGTGATCGACTCGTCCAGGCAGATCGGCGTCCGCACGACCTTGGCGAGCTCGGCGTGGGCGAGCAGTTCCTCCTCGGCCAGCGGCTGCTCGATCAGCAGCAGGTCGAACGGGTCGAGCTTCGTGAGGTGCCGGGCGTCGCCCAGCGTGTACGCGGTGTTCGCGTCGACCTGCAGCAACACGTCGTCACCGAACCGCTCGCGCACGGCCCGCACGGGTTCGACGTCCCAGCCGGGTTCGATCTTCAGCTTGATCCGCTCGTAGCCCTCGTCGAGGTAGCCGCCGACGGCGTCGAGCAGCTCGGGGATCGAGTTCATGATCCCGACCGACACCCCGCACGGCACGCGATCGCGGACCGCGCCCAGCTCACGGCCGAACGACACGCCACGAGCGCGCAGCTCGGCGTCCAGGACGGCCATCTCCAGCGCCGCCTTGGCCATCCGATGACCGTGGAACTTCGCCAGCCGGGGTGCGACGGAGATGCCGTCGACCGGTCCGGTCAGCGCGGGGATGAAGAACCGCCGCAGCACGTCCGCGCAGCCCTCCACGTACTCCGGCGAGTACACCGGATCGACCAGGGCACCGCACTCGCCCCAGCCCTCGCCCTCGTCCGTGACGGCACGCAGCAGCAGCAACTGCCGCACGGTCTGCGTGCCGAACGAGGTGCGGAACGGCGACTTCAGCGGCATCTCGACCCAGCGGATCTCCACCCCGGTCAGCTTCACGACTCAGTGCCCCTTTCGACGACGTACCAGCCGGACCTGTCGAACCCGGTTATGCGCGCACCGCTCGCGAGCAGCCCGCCGAGCACCTCCCGCACGGCGTGGCGCCACTCGTCGGCCACGGCGGGGTTCGTGGCCCGCAGCGACTCGACGTCCGGCGGCACGGCGACCAGGATCGTGCTGCCGGAACACACTCCCGGCACCGGCCGCCCGTCCTCGGAGATCCCGAGCCCGACCACGCCCGTCGCGCTGACGGTCCGCGGTCTGCCCTCGCACGCGGCCACGGCGGCGGGGGAGGAGATGCGCCAGCTGATCAGCAGCCGGTCGGTCTCGCCGCCGCCGTTGATGTCGTCGTGCATGTGGCCGTAGAAGTCGGGCAGGTACTCGGTCGCGTCGGCGCCGAGCTTGCCCAGGTTGAAGTACGCGTTGCGGCGCACCAGCGGGTCGAACGTCCAGCTGACCTCGGTGAGCCCGCGTTCGAGCGCCCACGTCCGTTGGTCGAGCTTGAGCGCGTAGCCGACGTTGCGCCCGCGCATGCCCGCCGCCACCCCGGCGATGTGGCTGTGCAGCGCACCGGCGGCGGGCGGCGAGCAGAACCCGATGCAGGCGCCCACCAGGACGTCGCCGTCGAACGCGCCCGCGACGTAGCTGCCCGCCTTCGTCATCGCCCGCAGCAGCTCGGCGGTGACCGGGGGAGTGCCGCCGTTGACGGTCGGACGCCAGATCGACTCGTACAACCGTTGCGTGGCAAGGAGTTCTTCGTAGTCCGTGAGCTGACGGACCACCACGTTCTGCTTCACCAGGGTCATGTCAGCTCCTTCACCAGCGCCGCGAGCAGCTGGGTGCGCGGAACGAGCTCCGACACCAGCACGTGCTCGCTCTCGGCGTGCGCGCCACCGCCGACGGCACCGAGCCCGTCGAGCGTCGGAATTCCCACGCCCGCGGTGAAGTTGCCGTCCGACGCGCCACCGACCGCCGCCTGGGTGATCCCTGGCAGGAGCCCGGAGGCCACCTCGAACAACGCGGACGACGCGGACAGCTCCAGCGGCGGGCGGTTCGGCCCGCCGGCCACCTCGACCTTCGCGCCGTCCAGCACCGGCTGTAGCGCCTTCATGTCCTCGTCGACCCGTTGCTGCTCGGCGAGGTTCCGCACCCGGACGTCCACCATGAACTTCCCTTGCGCGGGAACGGTGTTCGTCGTCGTGCCGGAGGAGAGCACGGTAGGCACGACGGTGGTCCCGGCATCGGGGTCCGCCAGTAGCGAGACGGCCAGGATCTGGTGCGCGGCCTCGATCGTGGCGTTCACCCCGCGTTCGGGTTCGAGCCCGGCGTGCGAGGCGCGTCCGTGCAGCGTCACCTCGTACATCGAGGTGCCCTTGCGTTCGGTCTTCAAAGCACCGCCGTCCGCAGAGCCCTCGCAGACCAGGACAGCGGTGTGCTCGACGGCCTCGGTCTCGATCAGCCCGCGCGACGTCGGCGAGCCGATCTCCTCGTCGCCGGTGATGAGAACCGTGACGCCGTCGGGAGAACCGAGCGCCGCGACGGCGTGGAAGATCATCGCGACGCCGGTCTTCATGTCGAAGCAGCCGGGCCCGCGCAGCACACCGTCCTGCACGCTGAACGGGATCCGCTCCAGCGTTCCGATCGGCCACACCGTGTCGTGGTGGCCGAGCAGCAACACCTTGCGCGGCCCCGATCCCAGCCGCCACCGCAGGTGCGTGCGGCCGTCGAGCACGATCCGTTCCGGCTGCGAGCCGAGCAGCGCGGCACCCACCGCGGCGGTGACCTCGGCACTGCGGGCGACCGCCGCCAGGTCGGTGGACGGCGACTCGCAGGACACGAGCCGTTCGATGTCGTCGATCAGGTTCATCAGGAGACCTTCGGCGTGGCGCGGACACCCATGTGCACGTACTGCTCCCCGGTGGGCAGCGCGTAGAAGACCAGCGAGGACCAGCTCTTGGAGTCTGGCCACAGGTAGAGGAAACGCCCGTCGCCTGCCGGGACGAGATCGACCGCGGGCGGCTTGGGGAACATGCCGGCCATCGGACCGGTGGGCGTCACGTCGAGCTGCAGCCCGTGCTCGCCCTCGACGATGTCGAGCCTCATCGAGGCCCGTTCGTACCTGCCGAGGTACAGCGCGTTGTCCACAGTGGGCGGTTCGGCGTCCGGTTGCCGTGGCATCGGCATGTCGACACCCGCCAGTTCGGCGAAGATCTCCTTGTACAGCTCCAGATACACCTCACGGGCCGTGTCGCCGTTCGTCAGCAACGTGACCGCGAGGTCGTGTCCCGGCAGGATGCGCAAGAACGCGGACTGGCCGATGGTGTTGCCGTCGTGGCCGATCAGCCGTTGCCCGTCCCAGCCGAACCGGATCCAGCCGACGCCCCACGAGTCGCCGAGCGCCTCCGGGTCGGGCACGTCGGTCTGCTTCTCGGTCATCACGGCCGCCGACGCTTCCGACAGCACCCGCGTGCCGTCCTCGGCCAGGCCGCCGTTGAGGTGCATGCGCGCGAACTTCAGCACGTCCTCCGCGCTCGCGAAGATCGTTCCGGCCGGGCCGAGCGAGCGCGGCAGCATCCACACCGGCACCGTTTCGAGCTTCTCGTCCTTGGTGACGTGGCCGACCGCGGCGCGGTGCAGCAGCGCTTCCTCCGGCAGCGTGCCCGCGCGCGTAAGGCCGAGCGGCTCGTAGAGTCGCTCGCGCATCGCCACGTCCCACGTCTTGCCGGTGAGCTTCTCGATCACCCGGCCGGCCAGGACGAAACCGGCGTTGCTGTAGGAGAAGGTCGCGCCGAGCGGGTGGTTCTGGGCGGCGTCGGCGAGCAGTTCGGTGTAGAGCTCCAGACAGTTGTCGCCGCGGCCGGTGTCGGTGAAGTTGTCGCCGTCGATGCCGCTGGTGTGCGTGAGGAGGTGCCGCATGGTCACCTTCTGCTCGACCACCGGGTCGGACAGCTTCAACTCGGGCAGCACGTCGACGATCGGCGCGTCGAGGTCGAGCAGTCCCTCGTCGACGAGCTGCATGACGACCGTCGTCGTCCAGACCTTGCCCATCGAACCGATCTGGAAGATCGTGTCGTCGGTGACCTCGACGCCGGTCGTCAGGTTCAGCACGCCGTGGTGCGCCTGAACGGTCTCGCCCTTGTACAGGATTCCGAGTGCCGCGCCCGGCAGGTTGTGCTTCTTCGCGAGTGCGGAAAGCCTGCGCTGCCAGTGCTTCTGGTCGAGCGGCTTGCGGTTCTCCGCGTGCTCGCGCACCCAGTCGACGACGCGGCGGTTGAAGTCCGCGCGGTGCGACGGCTTGCCGTTCAGGATGAACAGGTGCGACTCGTCCGGGTAGAGCACCAGCTCGACCGGCACGCCGTTCTGGCGCAGCGCGGTGAACCACTGCTCGGCCTGGCCCACGGGGCACCTGTCGTCGGCGGCGCCGTGGTAGATCAGGGTGGGCGTGCGGACGTCGCCGACGTGCGTCAGCGGGGAGAGCTCCGCGAGGTGCCCGCCCTGGCCGCCCAGTTCGAGCTCGGTCACGTAGTGGCCCGCGTCGGACGTGCCGCCCATGCTGGTCAGGTCGCTGACCACGCCGCCGGCCACCGCCGCGGCGAACCTGGTGTCGCGGCTGGTCAGGTAGCAGGTCATGTAGCCGCCGTAGCTGTAGCCGGTGACGGCGAGCTTCGCCGGATCAGCGAGGCCCTCCGCGACGAGTTCGTCGATCGGCTCCAGGAAGTCCTTGGCGTCGGACTTGCCCCACGCGCCGAGCGCGGCCCGGTAGAAGGCTTCGCCGTAGCCGTCGCTGCCGCGCGGGTTGAGCAGCAGCACCGCCCAGCCCTGCTGTGCCAGCACCTGGTGGTAGAGGTGGACCGGGTCGGCCGCGCCGTTCCACGCGTTGTGCGGGCCGCCGTGGATGTCGAGCAGCAGCGGCGCCGGGCCCGTGGTCTCCGGGTCGCGGACCAGCCAGCCGTGCACGACGGTGCCGTCCGAGATCGTGAACTCGCGCTCCTCGCGGACGAACGGCGTGATCTCGTTGTGTCCGGTGTGGACGGTGGTCTCACCGGTGGTCAGGTCGATGGTGGCGATCTCGCCGTAAGAGGTCGGCGTGCCCAGGACGACGGCGGCGACGTCGCCCGCGACCGAAAGCCCTGCCACGACCTGGGAATCCCCGCCCAGGACCAGGCGCGGCGCGTCACCGCCTTCCAGATCGACGGCGTAGAGCTGGGTGCAGCCGCGGTCGCGGGCGCAGAACAGCACCGTGTTCCCGTGCTGCACCGGAAGGCCGCCGGGATAGCCCGCCATGCCGGGCATGAGGTTGCGGTCCAGCGGCGCGGAGAGGGTGCGCACCTCGCCGTCCAGCGACAGGTGCAGGAGGTCGAGGTGGCCGGTGTCCGTGGTGGTGCGTCCGATGACGAGCAGCCCGGCCTCGGTCCACGTGACCGTTCCGGCCTGCCCGTCGGCCTGCCCGACGAGCCGCGGTTCGGCGTGGCCGTCGACCTCGACGACGTGCACCGCCGAGCGGAACGTCAGGTCGGAGTCCTCGTCGAGCGAGGCCGTGAAGGCGAGCTTCGTGCCGTCCGGGGACCACGAGGGCGCGCCGGCGTGCCAGTCGCCGCTGGTCAGCCGGCGGACCTCGCGGGTCTCCAGGTCGAGGACGTGCAGGTGGGCGCGGACGCTGCGCAGGTAGCCGGACCCGTCGGCCTTGTGGAAGAGGCGGCTCGTCACGATCGGCGCGGAGGCGTCCGCGATGTCGACGGGCGCGGAGAACGCCAGCTTCGTGCCGTCCTCGCTCCACACCGGTGCGCCGGCGCCGAGGGGGAGGGTCGTCAGCTGCTCGGGTTCGCCGTCCAGCAGCCAGATCTGCTGCGGGCCGTCCTGGGCGCGCAGGAACGCGATCCTGCCGTCCGGTGACCACGCCGGTGACGTGTCGGACCTGCCCCTGGTGAGCTGCTTCGCCTTGCCGTCGGACACCTTCCAGAGCGCGCGTTCGTCGCGGTCGTTCTCGCGGTCGGTGGTGCGCAGGACGTAGACGATCTCGGTTCCGTCGGGCGAGATCGCGGGCTGCTCCGGCAGTGCGTGGCCGTACAGGTCCTCGATGGTGGTCACGATGCGGATCCCCTCAGTTCGGAACGGAACAGGTCGAGCACGTTCTGGCCCAGGACGCGGACGATGTCGTCCTCGGGCCATCCCCTCTTCTGCAGTGCCTCGGTCACCAGCGGCAGCCCTGCCGGTCCCTCCAGGCCCGGCAGGAAGCGGTCGGTCGGGACGCCCTCGATGAACTGGGCCTCGCAGCACGGCGGCGTGACGTCCTCCAGGACCTCCTTGACGAAGTCCGGGCCGAGGCCGACGTGCCGGACGCCCATGACGCCCGCGATGTGCTCGACGTGGTCGACCAGGCGGTCGATCGTGAAGTCGGACTCGTGCAGGAACGGCGCGAAGAAGTTGACGCACACCACGCCGCCGTTGGCCGCTATGCCGCGCAGTTGCTCATCGGTGAGGTTGCGGTGGTGGTCGCGCAACGCCCGTGCCGACGAGTGCGTCGCCATCACCGGACGGGTCGAGAGCTCCAGCACGTGGTCGACGCCCGCCGCGCTGAGGTGGCTGACGTCGAAGATCATGCCGAGACGTTCCATCTCGGCGTGCGCGGCGACGCCCGCCCTGGTCAGCCTGCTGCCGGTGGCGTCCTCGCCGCTGCCGTCGGCCAGCGCGGTGCGGCCGAAGTGCGCGAGGGACGCGATCCGCACGCCCAGCCGGTACAGCGTCTCCAGCAGTTCGACGTCCTCGCCCACGCCCGGCGCGCTCTCCAGCGCGAGCACGAGCGCGATGCGGTCGGCGGCGAGGGCCTCGTCGATCTCGGTGCCGGTGACGCAGAGCCTGGTCTCCGGGCTCGCCTCGGCGACGCGGTGCGCGACCTCGATCATCCGCAACGTCTGCCGCAGCGCGCCCTCTGGCCGGAACACGTCGTCGATGAACACCGGCAGGACCTGCAGGTTCACCCCGCCCGCCTGCAGTTGCGGCAGCCACCGTTCGCGGAAGTGCGGCACCCACCGCTCGACCGGGCGGTGGACGAGCGCGTCCAGGAGGTCGTTGTGGGTGTCCGCGACGACGCTGCGCCCGTGCAGATCGTCGATCATGAAGCCTCCAGTCTCGTGTCACGCCTGGGCGCGGCCGCGAGCAGCTCGCGCGTGTACTCGTGCCGGGGGTCGGCGAGCACCTGCGCGGCCGGCCCCTCCTCCACGATCTTGCCCGCTTGCATCACCGCGACGCGGTCGCTCACGTACCGCACGACGGCGAGGTTGTGCGAGATGAACAGCATGGTCAGGCCGAACTGCCGTTGCAGGTCGCGGACCAGGTTCAGGACGGCGCCCTGCACGGACACGTCCAGCGCGGAGGTGATCTCGTCGGCGATGATCACCTTCGGCCTGCCCGCCAGTGCCCTGGCGAGCGCGACGCGTTGCCGTTGCCCGCCGGAGAGCCTCGCCGGCAGCGCGGTGGCCCGGCCGGGATCGAGGTTCACCAGTTCGAGCAGCCTCGCGACCTCGGCCTTGCGGTCGGTGCCGCGCGGCATGGCCTCGGCGATCGTGTTGCCGATGCTCATCCTCGGGTCGAGCGACGAGTACGGGTCCTGGAAGACCATCTGGACCTTGCCGTCCGCGTGCACCCGTCCCTCGGTGGGCCTGATGAGGCGGACCGCGGTGGCGGCGAGGGTGGACTTGCCGGAGCCCGACTCGCCGACCAGGCCCACGACCTGGCCCGACGGCACGGTCAGACTGACGTCGTCGACCGCCGTGTGGTGGCCGAAGCGGACGGTGACGTTGCTGAAGACGAGGTCGGTCATCGCGCACCTGCCAGTTCGCTCTCGGACTTCCAGCACGCGACCCGGTGATCAGGGCCGAAGACTTCGAGCTCGGGTTCGTCGGTCCGGCACTGGTCGTCGGCGAGCGGGCAGCGCGGTGCGAACGGGCACCCCTGGCCGATCTCGCCGGGCTCCGGTGGCCGGCCGGGGATGACCGCGAGCGGCGCGTCCCGGTCCGTGTCGAGGTCGGGCACCGCCTTGAGCAGCGCCGTCGTGTACGGGTGCCGCGCGGCCGTGAACAGTTCGTCCGTCGGCAGTTCCTCGACGATCCGGCCCGCGTACATCACGAGCACGCGGTCGCAGGTCTGCGCCACCACCGTGATGTCGTGGCTGATCAGCAACACCGCGGCACCGCGCTCCTGCCTGATCCTGGCGAGCAGCTTGAGGACCTCGCGCTGCACCGTGACGTCGAGCGCGGTGGTGGGTTCGTCGGCGATCACCAGCTGGGGTTCGCCCATCAGCCCCATCGCGATCATCGCCCGCTGCCGCATCCCGCCGGAGAACTCGTGCGGGTACTGCTTCGCCCGGCGTTCCGGCTCCGGGATCCGCACCGCTTCGAGGCGGCCGATCGCCTTGCGCAGCGCGGCTTTGCGGCTGAGTCCCTGGTGCACCTCGGACACCTCGGCGACCTGCCCGCCGATGCGCCGCGTGGGGTTGAACGACGTCATCGGGTCCTGGAACACCATCGCCAGCCGCGTGCCCAGCTCGCGGTCCGGGGTCTGGCCGAGGGGCTTTCCGTTGAACCGCAACGTGTCTGCGGTGACCGTGCCGGGATGTTCGACGAGCCGGGACACGGCCAGCGCCGTGAGACTCTTGCCGGAGCCGGACTCGCCGACCACGCCGATCATCTCTCCGTTGTGGACGGTGAACGACACGCCCCGCACCGGCGTGATCCCGCCGGGGAAGGTGACGTGCAGGTTCCGGACGGTCAGCAGCCCGCTCTCGTCGGTGCCGCCGGTGGGCTCCGGCGCGCGGACCGCGGTACCGCGCGGTTGCCGTTCCCGGTGGCCTGCCGCGGCGGCCTCGCCGAACAGGTTGAACGCCAGACCCGCGAGCACCACGGCGATCGCGGGCCCCAACGCGGGCGCGGGGGAGACGTAGATGCGGCTGAGGCCTTCGCCGAGCAGCCGTCCCCAGTCGTAGGAGGGCGCCTGCACGCCGATGCCGAGGAACGACAGCCCGGCGAACGCGGTCAGCGCCGACCCCGCCACGAGGGTGGCGTTGATGACGAGCGGCTCGGCGATGTTGGGAAGGACGTGCCGGGTCAGCAGCCGGAACCGGCCCACCCCGCACACCCGCGCCGCCTTGATAAAGTCGCGCCCGCTCACCGACGCCGTCAGCGTCTGTGTGAGCCGCGCGAACGACGGCGTGATCGCGAACGCGATGGCGAGCACCGCACCGATCGTCCCGGTGCCGAAGATGACGGCGAAGAACAGCGCCAGCAACAGCGCGGGGAACGCCACTGCGATGTTGACCGCCGACGTGACGATCCTGCCCGCCCACCGCGGCAGCACCGAGGGCGCCGACCCGAGGACCAGGCCGGTGACCACGCCGATCAGCGTCGCGAGCAGCGCCAGCCCGATGGTCAGCCTGGTGGCCACCAGCACCCGGTAGAAGATGTCGCGGCCGAGCTGGTCGGTGCCGAGGAGGTGCTCGGCGGACGGGCCCTGCTGGATGGAGTCGGTGTCGATGGCTCCGGCGCGGTCGCCCCACAGGAGCGGGGCGAAGATCGCCAGGGCGAGGAGGACCGTGAGGAGGACGGCGGAGGCGGCACCTACGGGGGAGCGGAGGACGGCTAGGCGGCGCATGCTGCCTCCCCGATGGTCGGTGACGTGGGGGTTGAACGGGAAGCGGCGTGCGCCTTGGTGGTGGTCGTGAGGGTGCGCAGGCGCATCACGCCTCCCTGATCGTCGAACGCGGATCGAGCAGCGCCAGCGCCACGTCGACGACCAGGTTCACCAGCAGCACCCCGGCCCCGTACACCAGCACGATTCCCTGCACGGCCGGGTAGTCCTTCTGCTGTATCGAGCCGACGATGGTCGAGCCCAGGCCCGGCCACGCGAACACGTTCTCCACCAGCACGGTGCCCGCGACCAGGGCGGCGAGCATCATGCCGCCCAGGGTCAGGGTCGCGGTGACGGCGTTGGGCAGCGCGTGCCGCACGTACACCAGGCGTGACGGCAGGCGTTTGGCGCGGGCTGTTCGCACGAAGTCGTTGCCCAGCACGGAGAGCAGCTCCACCCGCACGATCCGGGCGAGCACCGCGGCCGGGCCGATGGCCAGGGCGAGCACCGGCAGCACCCACGAACCGGCGGCGTCGTTGCCCGCCACGGGGAAGAGGCCCAGCTGCACGGCGAGCAGGCTCACGAGGCCCACCGCGAGCAGGAACTCCGGGATCGCCGCGAGCACCACGCTGGTCGAGGTGAACGCCAGCTCGCCACCACGGCGGCGGCCGCCCCTGGTCAGGATCGCCATGACGACGCCGACCGGCACCGCCACGACGACCACGACCAGGAACGCGAGCACGGCCAGTTGCACGGTCGCGGGCAGGCGGTCGCCGATCAGCGACGCGACCGGTGTGCCGCTGATCAGCGAGGTGCCGAACTCGCCCCGGAACAGCCCCTCCAGGTAGTGCCAGTACTGCACGGGCAACGGGTCGTCGAGGCCCAGCGCGGCACGGCGGGCCGCGACGAGATCCGGTGGCGCGGACAGGCCCAGGGACTCGCGGACCGGGTCGCCGGGGATCAGGTGGATCATCAGGAAGGCCGCGGTCACCAGCACCCACAGCGAGGTCAGGAAGCGCAGGGCCCGCCGGCGTGCGAAAGGTGCCCAGCCGGCAGCGGTCATGAGGCCAGCATCCGGATCGAGGCCGGGTCGACGCTGTCGCTGATCGTGAACTTCGCGCCCTTGACGAACGTGGGCACGACGGCGTCGAAGTACGGCACCAGGCTGGCGTCGCGGACCAGTGCGGCCTCGGCCTTGTTCCAGTGCTCGCACCCGGCCGCGCCGGCGAGGCTCGCCGCCTTCGTCGACTCCGCGGCGAACTCCGCGTTGTCGATGTGCGCGAAGTTCACGCCCTGCGGCGGTACCGGACCGGCCGCGAACGACACCAGCTGGCTCGGCAGCGACAACGTCAGCGGCACCATCGCCGCGTCCCACGCGCCGGTGCCGAACATGGCCTGGTTGATGCCGGCGGCGTCGCTCGGCTGGATCTCCACCCGCACGCCGATGCCCTGCCACGCCTGCTGGACCAGTTCGGCGGTCGCGGTCAGCGTCGGGCCGAGAACGGTCGGCTGGAGCAGCTTGAGCGACAACGGCTTGCCGTCCTTCGACCGCGTGCCGTCCGGCCCCGCCCGCCAGCCCGCGGTGTCGAGCGCGCTCGCGGCGGCCGCCTTGTCGAAGGCGGGCAGGTTCGGCGTCACGTTGTCGCCGGTGCAGGGACGGGGCTCGACGGTCACGAGGGACTTCGACGGCCTGCCCTTGCCGGTGGTCAGCACCTTGCCGACCTGCGCGAGGTCGAGTGCCTGCAGAAGCGCCCGGCGCACGGCGGGATCCTGGCCGGGATGGCCGTCGGCCTGGTTGAACGACAGCGTGCCCAGCGGGGTGGCGGTGTCGACGTGGTCGAGTTTCTGGGCGAGCAGGCGTTCCTGGTCGGGGCCCGCCACAGCCGCGGCGGTGAGCTGGCCGGACAGCAGCAGGTTCACGGCGGTCGTCTCGTTCGCGATCACCCGGACGACGACCTTGTCCGGCAGGCCCTGCTGGTCCTTCTGCCAGTCCCCGGGTCCCCACGCGAAGTCCTTGCGCCGCACCAGGGTGTAGTGGTCGTTCGGCACGATCTCGGAGACCGTGAACATGCCGGTGCCCTGTTCGCCCTTGGCGAGCAACGAGCGGTCGGCCATGCCCTTGGCGCACACGATCGGCAGTGTGCCGACGTTGGTCAGCAGGAACGCGTCCGGTGCGCCGCTGGTGACGGTGACGGTGCGGGCCGCGTCGTCCGCCGTGGCCGTGGTGCCGGGAACGACCTGGAGCCCGGCGAGCGCGGAGTTGTTCTTCGGGTCGCCGACGAACGTGATGTTCGCGGCGACGTCGGCGGCCGTCAGCGGTGCTCCGTCGGCGCACGTGATGCCTTGGCGCAGCGTGAAAGTCGCCGTCGTGGTGGTGGCGTCCCACTTCTCGGCGAGACCGGCGACGATCTCACCGTTCGAGGTGCGTTCGATCAGCCTGCCGTAGAGGAACCGGCCGACCTGCCGCGCCACCGACAGGACCGTCAGGGCGGGATCGAGCGAACCCGGATCCGCGGCGACCGACATGGTGAAGGTCTTGCCCTCGGCCAGGTTCTGGCTTCCGGACGTGGCCGTCGTCCCGCACGCGGCGAGGACGAGCACTCCGAGCAGGGCTACCGCGCGCTTCATGACGTCCTCCGGAGCTGGTCGACGGCGAGGCGTCCGGCGCGGCCGATCACCGCGTCGGCGGCGGGGTCGCGCAGGTCGAGAGACTGGGAACGGGTGAACACCGCGACGGCGTAGCTGTGGCCGTCCGGGTAGGTGACGACGCCCGCCTCGTTGCGGACGCTGGGCAGCGTGCCGGTCTTGGCGGCGACCAGGACGTCGGCGGGGAAGCCCGACGAGAGCCGGTGCGGCCAGATCTGCTGCGCCATGATCGTCCGGACCCGCCGGCACGCCTCGGGTTCCGCCACGCGGTCGGTCCAGATGGCGTCGAGCAACGTCGTGATCTCCCTCGGCGTCGAGGAAGTGGTGCGGTCGGGATCCACGATGGACAGCTTCGAGACGAGCTCCCAGGACGGACCCGCGAGCACCTCCTCGACGTCGTTCGTGCCCAGGTCCGCGGCCACCGAGGCGAAGAGGTCCTCGCAGCAGCCCAGAATCCGGGTGCGCTCCAGCCCCGCCTTGGCCAGCACGGCGTCGACCGCGGCCTGGCCGACGCGGTGGAAGACGACGTCCGTCGCGGCGTTGTCGCTCATCGTCATCATGAACAACGCCAGGTCGCGCCAGCTCATCTCGACGTCGTCGGCACACCCCGCGGTGCCGATCCCGCCGATGCGGTAGCGGGACGTGACGCGCGTCCGTTCGGTCTCGTCGAGCCGTCCCGCCGCCACCTCGGCGGCGTAGGCGACGGCGACCGGGATCTTGAACACCGACGCCAGCACGACCTGGTCGTCCGCGCGGTGAGAGAACTCCCGGCCGTCCACCCCGATCTCGCGGGCGTGGACGAACCCCTCCACGCCGGCTTCCGCGAACACCTCGGCGATCACGGCGCCACCCGTCGGTCCGCGCGGCCGGTGTGCAGGAACAACGCGCGCCCGTTGCCGTCGTCGCCGACGAACGCGTGCGGCATGTGGATGCCGTGCACCGGTTCCGCCGCAACGAGTGTGTCGTCCCGCCACGGCACCAGCTCGGTCTTGCCCGCGGACTCCGGGCTGAGTTCGGCCATGATCCCCTTCGGGATGACCTCCATCCAGATCCGGCCGTCCGCGTCCTGGGTGATCACGCGCTCGCTGACCGCCGACACGTACACGCCGGTGAACCGGTCGCCGTCGACGCGCGCGGGCTCCGCGGCGGGCTCGGGCATCGCCGGCAGTTCGACGCCGGTGAGCTCGCGCAGCACGTGCCGGAAGATCGCCTGGTAAAGGTCGATGGTCTTGCCGCCGTTGGTCAGCAACGCGACGGCGACGCCGTGCTCGGGGACCAGGCGCAGGAAGGCGTTCTGCCCGATCGTGCCGCCGTCGTGGCCGATGACCGTCGCTTGTGGATAGTGGAACAGCTCCCAGCCCAGACCCCAGGCGTCGCCCATCAACGCGAGGTCGGGCACCTGCACCTGAACCTTCTGCATGGCCTCGACACCGGCGGGCGACAACACGGAGGCACCGGCGTTCATGTGCATCCGCGCGAACTTCAGCAGGTCACTGGCGCTCATGGCGAGCATGGAACCGGCCGGGGCGTTCGACCGCACCAGCGCCCAGACCGGTGCCACCTGCGGCCCGGACTCCTCGTCGGGCGTGAGGTGCCCGACGGCGGCGCGGTGCATGATCGCCTCGTAGGCGTCCGCGGCGGCGTGGGTCAGGCCGAGCGGGGCGAACAGGTGCTCGCGCAGGCAGTCGTCGTACGGCTTGCCGCGCATGACCTCCACGATCCGGCCGAGCACGCAGTAGCCGGCGTTGTTGTAGCTGAACATCTCGCCGGGTGCGAAGAGCTGGGGCGTGTCGTGCAACGTGGCGACGTACTTCTCCACGCAGTCGTCACCGCGGCCGGTGTCGGTGAAGAGGTCGCCCTCGAATCCCGAGGTGTGGTTCAGCAGCTGCCGCACCGTGATCCGCGCGGCGGCGTCCTCGTCGGCGACGCGGAACTCGGGCAGGTAGTCCCGCACCGGCGCGTCGAGGTCCAGCAGGTCCTCGTCGACGAGCTGCATCGCGAGCGTCGCCGTCCAGACCTTGGTGATCGACCCGATCTGGAACAGCGAGTCGGTCGTCGTCTCGACGCCGGTGTTCTTGTTGAGCACGCCCGCCGCGGCCTCGGCCACGTCGTCGCCGACGGTGACGGCCACCGCGGCCCCCGGCACGTCGTGCTCGGCGGCCAGTCGCGGCAGGTTCTCCTGCAGCCACTCGTTGATCTCGTTGAGCTTGGACATCCGCGCCCCATCCCACGTCGACGTGACTCCGGTCACCGGCAACGCTAGGTTTCGCGGCCTCACGGTCACCTCGTCGTGGCCGACGAATCTGACCTCCCCGGTTCGTTCGCGCGGACGAACCCGCCTGGAGGTAGAGCCTGCTCCACCTGAGGCCGGGCAGCCTGCGTGATCGTTCCGCGCGGCCGGCGAAATTACGTTCATGGCCAGAAGAACGTTGCGAGCCAAGGAGAAACGTGATGAGGGCAGACGCGCTGTCGCTGCAGGCGGTGCGGAAGGTGTACGGCTCCGGGGCTGGCGCCGTCACCGCGCTGGACGAGGTGACCGTCGGCATCCGGCGGGGCACGTTCACCGCCGTGATGGGACCGTCCGGCTCGGGCAAGAGCACCTTCCTGCACTGCGCGTCGGGCATGGACCGGCCGACGTCCGGCCGCGTGCTGCTCGGCGACACCGACCTCGGCGGCCTGAAGGAGGCGGCGCTGACGAAGGTGCGGCGCGACCGGATCGGGTTCGTCTTCCAGGCCTACAACCTGCTGCCGTCGCTGACCGTCGAGCAGAACATCACCCTGCCGCTGCGCCTGGCCGGGCGTGCGGCGGACCGGGCATGGCTGAACGAGGTCGTCGGCAGGGTCGGCCTGGACGGGCGGCTGGACCGGCTTCCGTCCGAGCTGTCCGGAGGTCAGCAGCAACGCGTCGCGATCGCCCGCGCACTGGTGGCGAGGCCCGAGGTCGTGCTGGCCGACGAACCGACCGGGGCGCTGGACTCCCGGACCGCGCACCAGGTCCTGACCCTGCTGCGGTCCATTGTGGACGAGATGGGGCAGACGGTGCTGATGGTCACGCACGACCCGGTGGCCGCCTCGGCCGCGCACAGCGTGCTGTTCCTGGCGGACGGACGGCTGGCCGGCGAACTCGTCGGGCCGACGCCCGAGAAGGTCGCCGAGCGCATGACGCACCTCGGGGAGTGGTGAGCGTGCTGAGTCTCGCGTGGCAGACCGTCAAGGCCCGCACCAGCGGGTTCATCGGGGCGTTCGTCGCGATCCTGTGCGGCACCGCGCTGGTCGCGGCCTGCGGGATCCTGATGGAGTCCGGCTTCCGCGGCGGCGTGCCGACCCAGCGGTACGCGGCCGCCGACGTGGTCGTGACCGGCGACCGGATCGTCCGGCCGGACGGCGGTGACGTGCTGGCGTTCGAGCACGCCGCCGAGCAGCCGTCCATCCCGGCCGCGCTGGTGGCCAAGATCGCGGCGGTACCGGGTGCGAGGGCCGTCCCCGAGCAGACCTTCCCCGCCGTCGTGGTGGGCCAGGACGGGCAGCCGCTCGCGAGCAAGCCCTCCTTCGGCCACAACTGGGACTCCGCCGTGCTGGCGCCCTTCACGCTGAAGGAAGGCACCGCGCCGCAGGCGAACGAGGTGGTCCTGGACTCGGGCCTGGCCGCCGAGGCGGGGGCCGGCGTGGGCGCGCAGGTGCGGATCATGACCCGCTCGGTCCCCGAGACCTACCGGGTGGCGGGCATCGCCGACGCCGCCGGCCGGGCGCGCCAGGCGTCGTTGTTCTTCAGCGAGACCAAGGCGGCCGAGCTCGCCGGACGTCCTGACAGCGTGAGTGCCATCGGCGTGCTGGGCGCCGATGCGGGGCGAATCGAGAGCGTTCTCGCGAACGACCACGTCACGGTGTCCTCGGGCGCCGACCGCAGCGCGGCCGAGTTCGAGGACGTCAGCCAGACCAAGTCGCTCCTCGCGATCCTCGCCGGGTCGTTCGGTGGGTACGCGGTCCTGGTCGCGATCTTCGTCGTGGCCAGCACCCTCGCGCTGACCGTCGAGCAACGCCGCCGCGAGTTCGCCCTGCTGAGGGCCGTGGGCGCGACGCCGCGGCAGATCCGAAAGCTGATCGGCGTCGAGACGACCGTCGTCTCGGTGATCGCCGGTGTGCTGGGCAGCCTGCTCGGCATCCTGGTCGGCCACGGCCTGCGCGACGCGTTCGCGCGGATCGGGGTGGTGCCGGACGACTTCGCTCTCTCGATCAGCCCGATTCCGCTGGTCGCGGCCCTGCTGATCGGTGTGGCGGCGGCTCGGGTCGCGGCGTGGAGCGCGTCGCGCAGGCCGTCGTCGATCAACCCCGTCGAGGCGCTGGGTGAGGCCGCGGTGCAGAAGCGGGACGTCGGCAAGGTCCGGCTGGCCATCGGCTGGGTGCTGATCGCCATCGGGCTGGGCGCGACGACCGTGCCGTTGTTCCTCGGCGGGCAGCTCGGCGCGGCGATGTCCGTGATGGCGGCGCTCGTGCTGATCATCGGTCTCTCGCTCACCGGGCCCAGGGTGATCGGGGCGGCGGTCCGGGTCATCGCACCGGTGCTGGCCAGGTCGGCCGGGGTGAGCGGGTATCTGGCCTCGGCGAACGTGCTGAAGAACTCGCGGCGGCTCGCGGCCGCGGTGACGCCGTTGATGCTGGCCATCGGGTTCGCAGTGGTCAACTTCTACAGCCAGACGACGCTCACGGCCGCCGTGCAGCAGCAGACCGAACAGTCGATCACCGCCGACCACGTGATCACCGGCATCATCGGCGTGCCCGCGGAGGTCGCCGAGGCGGCCAAGCAGGTCCCGGGCGTCACGGCCACGTCGCTGGTGCGCACCCAGGTGATCACCGCGAGCAGGACGGGCGACAGCGTCGAGGTGCAGAGCCGTCCGGCCAACGGCCTCGACTCCACCGCGAGCGGCATGGTCGACCTCGACGTCGTCTCCGGCAGCCTCGACGACCTCCAGCCGGGCACCGTGGCGCTGAGCGACTCGCACGCCTCCTGGGAGGACAAGAAGGTCGGGGACGACGTGGAGTTCTGGTACGCGGACGGTCAGCGCGCGAAGCTGAAGGTGGTCGCGACCTACCGGCACGACCTCGCGTTCGGCGACTACGTGCTGTCCGCCGCCGACGCCCGCGCTCACACGAACGCCGGCATGGACAGCGCCGTGCTCGTGAAGGCGGCGGACACCATCGCCCTCGACGCCCTGGCCGGCCGCTATCCGGGCCTGCAGGTGACCGAACGTGTGGCGGCGCAGGACCGCAGCCAGGAACGGACCCAGTTCCTGCTCAACCTCGTCGCGGTCGGCGTGATCCTCGGCTACGTCGCGATCTCCGTGTCGAACACGCTGGTGATGTCGACGGCCGCGCGGCGCCGTGAGTTCGCCCTGCTGCGCCTGGTCGGCACCGGACGCCGGCAGATCGTGCGGATGATGCGCACCGAGGCGCTGCTGACGGTCGGACTGGCCGCCGTGCTGGGGTCGCTGGTGGCGGCGGTGCCGTTGGGCGGGCTGTCGATCGGCCTGATCGGCAGCCCGCTACCGGCCGGTCCGATCGGGGTCTACCTGGGCGCGCTGGCCGGGGCCGCGCTGCTCGGCCTCGTCTCGATCGCGGTGTCCACGCGGTTGTCGTTGCGCGCGAAACCCATCGACGCCATCGGCAGTCGCGAGTGAGGAACGAGAAGGGCCACCCGGACGAACCGGGTGGCCCTTCTCGGCGTCAGAGGACCTGCTGGATCGGGCTGGGCTGCGCGCCGAGGTGGATCGGCAGCGAGTGCAGCCCGTAGACGATCGAGAGCTTGCGGAACGACAGCGCGCCCGGCTCGGCCGCGAGGCGCATCTCGGGGAACCGGCGGACGAGCGCCGGGTAGGCGATCCGCAGTTCCATCTTCGCGAGCTCGGCGCCGATGCAGCGGTGCGCGCCGTAGCCGAACGCCAGGTGCTGGCTCGCGGGACGGTCCGCCATGATCACGTCCGGGGTGGCGTACACGCTCGGGTCGCGGTTCGCCTGCGACAGCGAGCAGGCCACGATGTCGCCCGCCTTGATCTTCGTCCCGGCGATCTCGACGTCGTGGCGGGCGATCCGCAGGAAGGCCACGGACACGACGCTGAGGTGCCGCAGCAGCTCGTCGACCAGCCCGTTCACCGCCTTGTCGTCGCCGAGTGCGGCATCGCGCAGGGCGGGGTCGCGCAGCATCGCGAGCGTGCCGAGCGAGATCATGCTCGCCGTCGTCTCGAACCCGCCGGTGAGCAGCCCGTCCGCGAGGCCCGCGAGTTCGTCGTCGCCGAGGTCGTCGCCGTGCTTGCGGACGAGCTCGCCGAGCAGCCCGTCGGTCGGGTTCAGCCGCTGGGCCCGCACGAGCTCCCGGAAGTAGACGATCGACTCGGACACGGCGGACAACGAGGTCGTGGCCGCTCCGCCGAGGTCGAACCGCGAGACGCTGCGCCGCTGGAACTCCTCGCGCTCACTCGCGGGCACGCCCAGCAACTCGCAGATCGTGAGCGCGGGCACCGTCATCGCGAAGTGCTCGACGAGGTCGACGGGCCCGTCCTTCATGGACATCAGGTCGAGCTGGTCCGCGACGATCTGCTCGATCCGCGGCACCAGCCGGGAGAGCCGCCGCATGGTGAACTCCGGCGTCAGCACCTTGCGCAGCCGCGTGTGCTCCGGCGGGTCGCTGAACCCGAGCCCGCCCGGCGCCTCGTCCGAGAAGAGCCCGAGCTCCCGCAGGTGACCGAAGTCGTTGCTGAACGCCTCGGAGTCCACGAGTACCTGCTTGGACGCCTCGTAGCCCGTCACCAGCCACACCGTGACCGGCAGCGGCAGACGCGTGATCGGGCCGTGGGACTGCATCCGCGCCAGCTCCGGCACCGGGTCCAACCCGTTGCGCCGCAGCGGGGCGAGCACGCGCGAGGGAACGAACCAGGACGACTCGAGGTCGAACCCGGTTTTGCTGAGGTGTGCGAGGAACCGCTTCCCCATCCACTCGGTCACGCGCGACCGGACGTCGGTCGCTGACTGCAGAACTTCCCACATGACGCGGCTGCCCTTCGGCGGAAAGGGGGTTACTAGCTGATGATGTCCGTCGGAACGGACAATAACGACGCAGCCGCTCGCGTGCGTCATACCTGGGCCTAACTCGCCGTCATACTTTGGTCCAGACATCGGTCAGAACCAGTGCAGGCAGTGCGGAGGGCGTTCGGAACGGAACAGAGCGTCAGCTTTCGCGGCCGATCCGTGCGCTGTGACGTGCCCTGCCCGGACGAGCGTGCTCGGCGCGGTTCCGCCCAGATAGAGCGAACCCAGGTCGCGAACGTCCAGTTCCAGGTCCGGATCGCGGGTCGTCTCCACGCATTCGGCCATTCCGTTCTCGACGGTCAGCAGGTAGCGGTGGCGTTCCTGGAGGAACGGGTCGTCGACGTCGAGCACGATCTCGCCGTCGGTGAGCCAGCCGCGCGTGGTCAGCGCTCGCGGCACGTCGAGCAGCCGCATCCAGAGCCAGTCCATCTCACCGCTGACCTGGCCCGCGTTGAAGTCCGCGAACATCCAGTGCAGCGGATGGCCGGTGGGGACCTGCTTGAACACCACCTCGGTGACCAGGTCGTGGTCGAGCGCGAACCGGGCCAGCGCGGCGAACACGGCGTCGTCGGTGGTGATGATCTCGTCGATGGTCAGCGTGCCGCTGTCCAGCACGTAGGTGGCGTACCCGTCCGGCTGGTCGCCGTCGCGGTGGACAGCGACGTAGCGCGGTGCCGGTGTCATCGGCGGCATGCCCGCGCCCAGAGCCCACCAGCGGTGCGGCCTTCCCAGCGCGCCGGGCTGGGTGCGGCGGTAGCGGTCGTAGACCTGTTCCATGACGTCGGTGGCTTCGGAGCGCGGAAGGACCTCGATCGCGCCCGTGCGCACCTGCGTCCTGAACGCACCTTGGCTGCGTTGGACCGTCATGCGGCGCGTGTAGGTCGCGGGGCCGTAGCCGAACCTGCCGTAGATCCCGCCCTCGGAGGACAGCAGCACGGACAGGAACTCGCCGCGTTCGCGCAGCTCACCCAGCTGGTACCGCATCATCTCGGTGAGAACGCCCTGGCGGCGGTGCGTGGGCAGCACGCCGACCGCGGTGATCCCGGCCGCCGGCACGACGACGTCGCCAGGCAGCGTGAGTTCGAACGAGTAGGCGGTGGCCGTTCCGACGGCCTTCCCGTCCTCCGTCTCGGCGAGCAGGCTCCTGTCCATCTCGAGCGCCGACCACCAGAGGCCACCGCCGTCCGGGTCCGGGGTCTCGGGGAAGCGCCCGAACGCGGTGTGGACGGTGCCGAGGAAGACGTCGAGGTCCTGGGCTGTAGTGGAACGGATCTGCACGCCACAGTGGACCGGTGAAAAGCCGCTGAGCACAAACGACTTTTCTGGCAGTGTCGGTGTGGTGACGAGCGCTGAGGACTTCGACCGCTGGTACGCCGACCGTGCCGCGTCGCCACTGGCCGACGAGCTTGTGCGGCGGGTGCTCGACCTCCCACCGGGCCTGGAGTCGACGAGCCTGCTGAGCGGGGCCGGCCTCGACGAGGTCGTGACCACCCTCGGTCTGGGGAACGGCCAGGTGCTGCTGGACCTGGCCTGCGGCCGGGGCGGGTACGGGCTGGAGATCGCGCGCCGCACCGGATGCCGGTTGGTCGGCGTGGACTTCTCGGCCGTCGCGATCGAGCAGGCCACGGAACGCAGCGGCGGCGACTTCCGGGTCGGGACGCTGACCGCCACCGGGTTGTGGGCGTCCTCGGTCGACGCGGTGCTGATCGCCGACGCCCTGCAGTTCGCGGAGTCCAAGCCGGACGCGCTGCGGGAGTGCCTGCGGGTGCTCCGGCCCGGCGGACGGCTGGTCGTCACCTGCTGGCAGGCGGTCGATCCCGACGACGAGCGGATCACGCGGCGGACTCGCGAGGTGGACCTGGCCACGCAGCTTCCCGAGGCGGGGTTCGCCGGCGTCGAGATCGCGGACAGGCCGGAGTGGAGGGTGACCGAGAGGCGGATGTGGGAGGAAGCGCTCACCGTCGAGGCGTCCGACCCCGCGATGGTGTCGATGCGGCAGGAGGCGCGGCACGTCCTGTCGAACTTCGACAGGAGGCGCCGCCTCCTCGCCACCGCGGTCAAACCGCGCTGATCAGTGGCAGTGGCCCTGCCGCCCCAGGGTCGTCACCGGCGTCGCGCCCTGCCGGGTCCACTGCGGCACCGGCCGGCTGTCCTCGCCCCAGCTGGAGTTCCCGTCCGCGTTCGTGCGCCAGAACCAGCCCGCCTGCCGTGCCTCGGGCCAGCCCTCCGGGTGCTGCTCCCAGGCCTCGCCGCGGCCGTGGACGGTCATGTCGAGCAGTCCCAGCGACCCGTTGACGCGCTCGGTGCCGCGCCCCGTCGTGGAGTACGTGAGGAACGTGCGGTCGCCGTCGCGCAGATAGCTGGTCAGATAGCCCATCTCACCGCCGACGGGTTCCTCCGCACCGCGCACCGAGTACCACGGCTGGGTGTAGCCCATGAACTCCACGAACGCGGCCACCTCGTCCCACGCGCCCGTGGTCACCATCGCGAACGAGACCCCGCGCGCGTTGAGGTAGGCGGCGTCGGGAAAGTGCCACGGAATGTGGGTGCAGCCCTCGCACTGTCCCTGGTGGGGCGCGCCGTCCCACCACATGTGCTTGTAGACCACGAGCTCGTCGCGGCCTTGGAACAGCTCCACGAACGGCACGGGTCCGTCGGCGCCGACGACCTCGACCTCGCCGTCGAACTCGACCATCGGCAGCTTCCGGCGTTCGGCGGCGATCGCGTCGCCCTCGCGGGTGTGGGCCTTCTCGCGGACAAGGAGCTCGTCGCGGGCCTTCTGCCAGGTGGCGAGGTCGGTGACGGGCGGGCGTCCGGTCATGATCAGTCCTCCGTGGGTTGTGCGGGTGTCCTTGCACAACCACGTCGAAGCTGTCTCCGCCATCTCGACATGGCTCAGGGCAGCCATCTGCGGACGGCCCAAAGACACGGCTCGACGGTCCTCGGCCGTCGTGGCAGCGGATCGTCGCTGAGATGAGGCGCCCACTGACCACCGGTTCTGGGCCGGACCGGCTGCTCGTCGGTGCGGGCCAGCCAGACCCACAGCTCGGCGGAGATCGGAACGACCGATCCTTGCGCGGGCCACGCGTCGCCGGTCTGCGGATGCCGAGGGACGAGCAGGATGTCGGCCTCCTCGGTGGTACCCGGCCCGGCCAGCCCCAGGGACAGGGCCGGTCCTGACAGCCGTTGTGCGTCGAACTCGCGCCGGAACGTGTCCGCGAGCGGTCCGTCCGGAACGGTCACGGGCGCACCTCCGGCGGCTGTCAGCACGCGGATGATCGCCACCGCCGCCGAGATCTCCGCGCGTGCCTGCCACCACTCGTCCGCGTCGGTCAGCGGCGTGGTGTCCCAGTCGAACGACTCCCACTCGCGTACTGGATCCGGAACGCCGATGGGGCGCACGGCGTCAGGTTCGAACCGCACCACCTGCCACAGCGAGCAGTCGTCGACCCGCGTCGCGACGGGCCGCCCGCACGCGCAGGCGAGGTTGGGGCCCTCGTGGCCGTCGATCCCGCAGCAGTAGCCGACGAGCCGGTCCTCGATCCACGACACACCGCGCACGTCACCGGGTGCGATGACGATCCGGTCCCGTCCGGCGTAGGTGCCGGCGGGCACCAGACTCGGCATGTACCGGATGCCGTTGCCCCACTGATGAACCACCTCGTGGTCAGGCCCGTCGACCTGCGTCAGCGGAACGGTCAGCGCGGCACCGCACGCCACGCACTCGAACACCACCATCGGAAACCCCCGGAACCATCATCCGGGGGTCGTCCACTGAGTTTCACAACCGGATTTCGGCTCCCTGCCAACGGTTGCGCAGCCAGCGGTCGTGGCTCGCGAGCACGATCGCGCCCGGACCGGGCCCCAGCGCGTCCTCCAGCTCGTCGCACAACGTCGGCGACAGGTGGTTGGTCGGCTCGTCCAGCAGCAACAGGTGCGGTGGATCGGCGACGAGCAGCGCGAGCGCGAGGCGGCGTTGCTGGCCCACCGACAACGTGCCGACGGGCTTGCCGAGATCCCACTTGTGCAGCAGCCCCAACGACTCCAGCGGCACCTGCTCGACCCGTTCGGCGCCGAGCGTGCGGCCGTAGGTGCCTCGTGCGGTGAGGCGCGGGTTGGCGAACGTCGTGTCCTGGTCGAGCAGCCCGACCCGGACGCCGGGATGCCGCCGCACCCCGTCGACGTCGAGTTTCCCCGCCAGCACGAGCAGCAGCGTCGACTTGCCCGCGCCGTTCGGGCCGGTCACGAGCAGCCGGTCGCCGTCGCGCACGTCGAGGAAGTCGAGCGTGAGCCGCCCTGGAACCCGGATCTCCCGCAGTGACACCAGGTCCTCCGCCTGCGACGCCACCGCGTCCGGTTCGAACCGCAGCGGGCGTGGGGGAGCGGGGACGGCGTCGCGTTCGAGGTCTTCCAGGCGCCGGGTGGCGTTGCGGACGCGGCGGGAGATCTGGCTCTGCACGCGGTTCGCCCGCACGCCGTAGCCCATCTTGTCGCTGTCGCGCATGGCCCGGTTCGGCGCGATGCGGCCGGCGATCAGGCCGAGCGAGTCGCGCACCGTGGCCATTTCCTCCTGTTCCTCGGCGTAACGGCGTTCCCAGCGGTCGCGGTCGGCGCGTTTCTGACGCAGGTACTCGGTGTAGGTGCCGCCGAACCGGACGGGGCCGTCGACCGCCGGGTCGAGGTCGACCAGGTCCGTGCACACCGCGTCGAGGAACGCTCTGTCGTGGCTCGCCAGCACCACGATGCCCGGCAGCGACCGCAGTTGTTCCTCCAGGAACGCGGCCGCGTCGTCGTCGAGGTGGTTCGTCGGCTCGTCCAGCAGCAACGCGGTCGGCCGCCGGATCACCAGCGCGGCCAGGTCGAGGCGCCGCCGTTGCCCACCGGACAACGATCCGAGCGTTCGCTCACGGCCCACGTCACCGAGCCCGAGTCCGGTGAGGACGATGTCGGCCCGCCGGTCCGCGTCCCAGGCTTCGTGCCGCTGCGCCAGTTCCAGCCGTTCCGCGTACTCCGCCTCGACGTCCGAGGTGGCGAGCAGCGCGCCCAGCCGTTCCAGTTCGGCCAGGTCCTCCCGGGACTCGGCCAGCGCGTCGTCCAGGACCTCGGCGACCGTGGCGGAGTCCGGGAACGGCATCTCCTGGTGCAGGAAACCCAGGTCCGGCGGCCGTTGCACGACACCGCCGTCGGGCTGGTCGACGCCCGCGAGCAGCCGCAGCAACGTCGACTTGCCCGCGCCGTTCTCGCCGATCAGCCCGATGCGCCGGCCGGGCGCCGCGGTCAGCGACACCCCGTCGAGCACGCGCCGGCCACCGAACCCGCGCACCAGTTCGGTCGCGACCAGTGCGTCAGCCATGAGCGGCCTCCACCAGCTTGCCGCCGTCCAGGCGAAGCCAGCGGTCGATCTTCACCTCGCTCAGGAACCGCTCGTCGTGGCTGACGACGACGAACGCGCCCCGGTACGCGTTCAGCGCGCTCTCCAGCTGCCCGGCGCTGACCAGGTCGAGGTTGTTCGTCGGTTCGTCGAGCAACAGCAACTGCGGCGCGGGCTCGGCGAACAGGACGCACGCCAAAGTCGCCCGCAGCCGTTCGCCGCCCGACAGCACCCCGACCGGGAGATGGGCGCGGGGTCCGCGGAACAGGAAGCGCGCCAACAGGTTCATCCGTTCCGCCGGCGGCATGGCCGGGGCGAACGCGGCGAGGTTCTCCGCCACCGTGCGGGAGTCGTCGAGCAGGTCGAGCCGCTGCGACAGGTAGGCGACCCGGCCGTCGGCCCGTTTCACCTCGCCGCTGTCCGGTGCGAGCGAACCGTGGACCACGCGCAGCAGCGTCGACTTGCCCGCGCCGTTCGGTGCGGCCAGTGCGATCCGCTCCGGTCCCCGGATCGCGAAGTCCAGGCCGGAGAACAGGTTCCGCACCCGGACGTCCGAGCCGAGGAAGAGCGTGCGCCCGGCGGGAACCGCGGTCTGCGGCAGCTCCAGGCTGATCTTCTGCTCCTCTTTCAACGCCCGCTCGGCCTGGTCGAGCTTCGAGCGAGCGGCACCGAGACGCGCCGCGTGCGTGCCGTCCGCCTTGGCCGCCGACACCTCCGCGTTGCGCTTCATGTTGCCCGCGAAGATCTTCGGCAGTCCCGCGTTGCCGAGGTTGCGCTGCGCGTTGGACGCACGGCGCGCGGCCCGTTCGCGGGCCTGCTGCATCTCCCGCTTCTCGCGCTTGACCTCCTGCTCGGCGCTGCGGATGTTCTTCTCGGCCACCTCGCGCTCCGCGGTGACCGCCTCCTCGTAGGCGCTGAAGTTGCCGCCGTAGAACCGGACCTCGCCGCCGTCGAGCTCCGCGATCCGGTCCATCCGGTCGAGCAACGCCCGGTCGTGGCTCACCACGAGCAGACACCCGCGCCAGTCGTCCAGCACGTCGTAGAGCCGGTGCCGCGCGTCCAGGTCGAGGTTGTTGGTGGGTTCGTCGAGCAGCAGCACGTCCGGCTGCTTCAGCAACTGCGCCGCGAGCCCGAGCGAGATGACCTGCCCGCCGCTCAGCGTGCCGAGCACCCGGTCGAGCGCCAGGTCGCCGAGCCCGAGCCGGTCGAGCTGCGCGCGCGTGCGTTCCTCCAGGTCCCAGTCGGTGCCGATGGTGGTGAAGTGCTCCTCGGCGACGTCGCCGGACTCGACGGCCGCGATGGCGCGCAGCACGTCCGCTACGCCGAGCACCTCGGCCACGGTCAGCCCGGCGGTGAGCGGCAGGTCCTGCGGGAGGTAGCCGAGGACGCCCTCGACGGACACGGTTCCCTCAGATTGCGCCAATGTGCCTGCCAAGAGCTTGAGCAGTGTCGACTTCCCGGCACCGTTGGGGGCGACGAGACCGGTGCGCCCGCCGGGCACCGAGAAGGACAGACCGTCGAACACGGGGGTGTCGTCCGGCCAGGAGAAGGACAGGGACGACACGACGATGAATGCGTCGGACATGGGTGTGAGACCTCAAGAATGTGCCGCGCGCGGAAACGGCCGCGCGTGTGGAAAAGGGGACGACTGAACGGCCATCGGTCATCGATGGCCTGTCACATCCAGGGCTCACCCTGAGATGTCGTCTTCACCCACCAGCACGTCGAGCTCCTCATCGAGGGCGGTTGATCTCACGTCCACATTAGCAGCGTGGCGGAAGCGCCGCAGATAGGGTTTTGAGCATGGCGGTTCTCGAGTTGCTGCGCGAGCGGAAGCGACGGCAAAGCCTTCCAGGACAACGGAACGACGATGCCCGGCTGGTGCTGCTGGTCGAAGGTGGAAGCTCACGCGGCGTCTACTCCAGCGGGATGACCGTCGCGATCGAACGGCTCGGGCTGCTGCCGCTGTTCGACGCCGTCTACGGCAGTTCGGCGGGGTCGCTGAACGCGGCCTGGCTGCTCTGCGGCCGGGCGGACCAGAGCAAACACGCGTGGTGGGATCCGGCCGTCATGCGCACGACGATCAACCCGCGGCGCGCGTTCACCCGGCGGCCGGTCGTGGACACCCATCACCTCGTTCACACGATCTACACGCAGGTCCACCCGATGGGTTTCCAGGAGGTCCTCGACAACCCCGTGGAGTTCCACCCGATGACCACGGACGGTCTCACCGGCGAGCCCGCCGACCTGCACGGGTACGTGCGGGACACGGTGAGCCTGCAGACCGCGCTGCGGGCGTCGGCCGCGATGCCGTTCCTCGCCGGCGACCCGGTGGTGATCGACGGCCGCCCGTACGTCGACGCCGGGCTGAGCGAGACCATCCCCGTCGGGACGGCGATCGCGCAGGGGGCGACGCACGTCGTCGCCCTGCGCACCCGGCGCGAGGACGAGTCCCAGGGGACGCCGCCGTCCCGTGGTGAACGCCTCGTGCTGTCGCGCTGGTTCGCCCGGCACGCGCCAGGAGTCGTGGCGGGCTGGTTGCGCCGCGAGGAGATCAGGGCGCAGGACGAGGAACTGCTCGCGTCCCACCCGGACTGCCTGCAGATCCGCCCGCCGCTGGGCAGCGCGGTGATCGGCCGGACCGAGCGACGCCCGCGCGTCATGCAGGACGCCCTCGACGTCGGGGTGGAGGCCGCGATGAGGCACCTGGGCCGTGTCCTGTAGGGCTCGTCCGCGATAGTCGCGGCCTCCGGGACTCTCGACCGTGACTCTCATCGAACGGCCCTGCAGGACACGGCCCAGGCAACGGCCACTTGTGACGGAGAGCCGGTCGGCCTACGATATCGCTACAACTTGTTGCGAATTGGAGGGCTGCCGGTGGCGGGGCGTCCGCGGGATCCCGAGCTCGAACAGCGGCTGCTGGCGACGGCGTGGTCGCTGCTGACCTCGAACGGCTACGACGCGCTGACGTTGACGCAGGTCGCGGCGCAATCCGGCGCACACAGGACCGACGTCTACCGGCGCTGGCGCAGCAAGGTGCGGCTGGTGGCGGACGTGCTCGACGCGTACCTGCCGCCCGTGCCGGACCCCGACACCGGCACGTTGCGGGGTGATCTCAGGGCGTTCGCGGAGGACCTGGCCAGGGCCTCGAACGAGCCGTGGAACGACGGCCTGGTCGGCTTCCTGGCGGACCTGCGCGGGGACGCCGAGGCCGAGCGGACGTTCCGGGCGCTGGTCGGGCGCCGGTCGCAACCGCTGGTCGACGCGATCGCACGGGCGGTGCGGCGCGGTGAGATCGCCGAGGTGCCGGCACTGCCGTTCGTCGGCAACCTGCTCGAAGGTCCGCTGATGCACCGGCGGATGTTCGGTGGCGAGCCGATGACGCCCGAGGAACTCGACGTGGTGACGGAGTCGGTGCACCGCCTGCTCACCGGCACCTCGGTGAAGCCATGAGCCTGCACGAACTCTCGGCCGCACAGCAGCTGAAAGCACTGCGTGCCAAGGAGATCAGCTCCCGCGAACTGACCGGGCACTACCTGGAGCGCATCGGGCGGCACGCCGACCTCGGCGCGTTCGTGACCATCGACGGGAGTGCGCTCGACCAGGCCGCCAAAGCGGATGAACGGCTGGCCGCGGGAGATCGGGCACCACTGCTCGGACTGCCGTTGGGCATCAAGGACCTCGCGGCGACGGCCGGTCTTCGCACGACGTTCGGATCGGCGGCGCTGGCCGAGTTCGTGCCGCCGGAGGACTCGTGGACGGTCGGGCTGCTGAGGCAGGCGGGCGCGGTCTTTCTGGGCAAGACGAACACGTCGGAGTTCGGGGCGACCTGCTACACGGAGAACGACGTCACGCCGAGCCCGGCCGTGACTCCTTACGCGCCAACGCGTTACTCGAGCGGCTCCAGCGGTGGTGCGGCCACGGCCGTCGCGGCGGGACTGCTGCCCGTGGCGCACGCCAGCGACGGCGCCGGCTCGATCCGCACGCCCGCGGCGACCTGTCACCTCGTCGGGATGAAGCCGAGCCGCGGCCTGGTGAGCCCGGCGCCCGCCGCCTCGTTCCTCGTCGCGAGCACCGAGGGGCCGATGGCGCGCACCGTCGAGGACGCCGCGCTGCTGCTGGACGTCATGGCCTCACCAGCGCCCGGCGACCTGTACGGATGGCGCAACGAGGGCGGTTTCACGGCCCTGAACCTCCAGCGCCGCCTCAAAATCGCGATGTGGACGGACACCGGCACGAGCGAGGACACCGACCCGCAGGCGGAACTCGCTGTGCGGCGCACGGCGAAAACGCTCGAAGAACTCGGCCACGACGTCCAGGAGATTCCGCTGCCCGCCCGCTGGGACGAGCCCGTGAGCCACGCGATCCTGGCCTGGTTCGCCTACCAGGTGGGTGCCGTGACCCAGATGATGGTGCCGCTGAACCGAACCCACCTGCTGCGGCCGTACACCCGGCGCCTACTCGCCATCAACGAGACGTTGTCCGCCAACGACATCGTCATGGCACAGGCACTCCTCGCCCGCTACGCCAGCGCGTTCCTGGCCGCGGTCGACGACTACGACGTCGTGCTGACGCCCACGACCAACGGCCCGCCGGTACCGATCGGCCACTACGCCGGCGACGAGGCCGACCTGATGCTGAAGTGGTCCTGCCACACGCCGTGGGCGAACCTCGCCGGAGTTCCCGCGATCTCGCTCCCGTCGCACGTGGACGCCGACGGACTGCCGCACGGCGTGCACCTCGTGGGCCGCAACCGCCGTGATTCCGAACTGCTCGCCCTCGCCGCACAGCTGGAAAGCGCGGCCCTGTGGGACGAAGTCCACCCGCCCAGCTGGCACCGGTGAAGGGTCCGAAGATGCTCGAGAAGATCGTCACCCTGCCGGACGGCCGGGCGATCCGCGCCTTCACGGCGGGACACGGCCCAGGGCCGTTGATCGTCTTCGAGGCCGGGATGAGCGCGCCCGGCTCGTCGTGGATCCACACCCAGCGCGAGGTGAGCGCCCGCCACCGCACTCTCGCCTACGACCGCGCGGGCTACGGCGGCAGCGACGTCGACCCGCACGACCGCACGCTCGACCGGATCGTCGACGACCTGACCGCGTTGCTCGACGCGCTGGGCGAGACCGAACCGGTGGTGCTCGTCGGGCACAGCTGGGGCGGCCCGATCATCCGGGTGTTCGCCGACCGGCACCCGCGACGCGTGGCCGGGATGGTGTTCGTGGACGCGACCCTCGCCGAGATCATGTCCACTCGGAACGCCAAGGTCGCGGCGAGGTTCTTCAGCCTGATGGCGGTGATCGCACGCCTGGGCGGCAAGGGACTGATCAAGCGGCAGGCGTTCCGCAACGGAGTCTCGCCGGAGATCTCCGCGGCCGACGTGGAGATCATGACGCGCGACTACGCGACCGCGCGGGCGATGAAGGCGGGCGGCCGGGAGGCGGCGCAGATCGGGTGGGCCCTGCCGGTCCTGCGCCGGGTGCAGGTCGCGGGCACGCCGGACGTGCCGACGGTCTGCCTTCAGGCGGGACTGGTCGAGCGAGGGATGGCGAAGTGGCGCCCGGTGTTCAACCAGCACGCGGCCGACCTGATGGACGCCGCGCCGCGCGGCAAGATGATCGTCGTCGAGGAGGCGGGGCACCTCATCCCGCAGGAATCTCCCGCGGTCGTGCGCGACACCATCTTCGGCGTGGCCGAGCAGCTACCTTGAGCGCGTGGAATTCGACGAGTACCGGAAGTACGACGCCACCGGGCTGGCCCGGCTCGTCGCGGACAGGCAGGTCTCCGCGGCAGAACTCCTCGCGACGGCACGGGAGCGCGCCGCCGAGGTGAACCCGCGGCTCAACGCGATCGTGCGGGACGTCCCCGCCGAACCCTCGGACGACCTCACCGGCCCGTTCGCCGGGGTGCCGTTCCTGATCAAGGACCTCGGCCAGGACTACGCGGGCCTGCCCACCTCGAACGGGTCGCTCTCGCTGAAGGCGCTCAAGGTCGCCCAGCACTCGACCGTCGTCCAGCGCTGGATCGACGCCGGCCTGGTGATCTTCGGCAAGACCAACCTGCCGGAGTTCGGCGCGAAGGCGATCAGCGAGTCGACGGTCTGGGGTCCCGCGCGCAATCCGTGGAATCTGGAGAGGACTCCCGGCGGGTCGTCGGGTGGCTCGGCCGCCGCGGTCGCCGCCGGGATCGTGCCGTGCGCGGGCGCGAACGACGGCGGCGGCTCGACCCGGATCCCGGCGGCGTGCTGCGGGCTCGTCGGGCTGAAGCCGGGACGCGGACTCACGCCGTTCGGCCCGGAGACCGCCGAGATGATGCACGGCGCGGCGGTGCAGGGCGTGGTGTCGAGGACGGTCCGCGACACGGCCGCGATGCTCGACGTCATCTGCGGCGGTGAGCTCGCCGGGCCGTACTCGCCCGCGCTCCCCGCGGAATCGTTCGCCTCCTGCGTCGGCCAGGCGCCGGGCAGGTTGCGGATCGGCGTGCGGGTGCCGTCGGCGATCAACCCGGACCCGCACCCCGAGGCGTACGCGGCCGTCGCGTCCGCCGTGCAGGTGCTCACCGAACTGGGCCACCACGTCGAGGAACTGCCGCAGGCGCCGTTCGACGACGCCGTGCTCGCGAAGGACTTCCTGCTGACGTGGTTCGTGAACCTCGCCTGGAAGGTCGCCGACGCGAAACGCCTGACCGGGGCGCCGGACAGCGCGTTCGAACGCGACACGCTGCTCATGGCCGCGCTGGGACGGGCCACGAGCAGCGTCGACTACGTGGACGCGGTGCAGCGGCGGCACGAGCACACCCGCCGCCTGAGCACGTACTTCGAGTCCTACGACCTCCTGCTGACGCCCACCCTGGCGACCCCGCCGCCCGAGGTCGGCCGGTTCGACCTGCCGGTGTCGTTGCAACGGGCCACCGACGTGCTGCTCAAGACCGGCACGGCCCGGTTCCTCAAGCACACGAAGATCGTCGACGACATGATCTCCGACAACCTCGGCTGGGTGCCCTACACGCAGCTCGCGAACATCACCGGCCGGCCCGCGCTGTCGTTGCCGCTGCACTGGACGGCGGACGGGCTGCCGCTCGGCGTCCAGTTCGTCGCGCCGCTCGCGGGGGAGTCGATGCTGATCAAGCTCGCGGCGCAACTGGAAGAGGCGCTGCCGTGGGCCGACCGCGTGCCGGTCATGAACTGAGGAACCGCAGCAGTTCCGCGGTGACGAACTGAGGATTCTCCTCGACCAGCCAGTGGCCGGCGTGCGGGACGTCCAGCGCCCGCACGATGTTCGTCATCCGCGGGGCCGCCGTGCCCGCGATCGCCTGCGCCTGGCCTTCCGCGGCCATGACCAGGGTCGGGGCCTGGGCCGGCCGGGCGGCTTCGGTGTCGCGGACGTCCTGATCCAGCGCGCGATACAGCTCGAAGCCGTTCGACAGGGTCTTGCCGTAGGTCCGCGCGTACTCGTCGATCTCGTCGTCCGCGAACGGGGATTTCGTCGACGTGCCACCGAAAGCGCTGCCCTGGTGGGCGACCTGCGGGTAGAAGAGCTCGAGGTAGTCGCGGACGTCGTTCTGGACGATCGCCTCGGGCACCTGCCGCTGCGAGTGGAACGCGATGTGCCAGCTCAGGCTCCGGTAGCTGCGCGCGTCGATCGCCGGTCCCGGTAGCGGCAGGTCGAGGTAGCCCAGGCGGGCGGTGTCCCCGGGGAACTGGCTGGCGTACTGGAACGCGACGGCGGCGCCGAGGTCGTGGCCGACGATGGAGGCGTTTCTGAGGCCGAGCTTGCTGGTCAGCGCGTGGACGTAGCGCGCGAGCGTGGCCTTGTCGTAGCCCTTCGGCGTGCCGGTGCTGTCGCCGAGACCGGGCAGGTCGAGCGCGTAGACGGTGTGGCGTTCGGCGAGCGCGGGCATGATCGGCCACCAGCCGTACCAGGTCTGCGGCCAGCCGTGGATCAGCACGACCGGGCTGCCGCCGCCGCCCGTGACGTAGTGCATCCGCACGCCCTCGACGTCGGCGAACTCGTGCCGGAACGTCTTCTGGAAGGCCGGATCGTTCTGGGTGACCTGAGCGTGCGGCGGGATCTCCGGAGGTGCCGAACAGGCCGTGATCATGAGCAGCAGTGCGAGCAGGAGCCGTTTCATGAGCCCAGCCTGGGCCGAGGTTGCCGGACCTGGCACGAAAACTTGCCATGGTGGCAAGATGGCGGTCGTGAACCGCGAAACCGAAGACGTTCTCGACGGGGTGGGCGCACGGCTGCGGACGCTGCGCCGGCACCGCGGCATCACCCTCGCCGACCTCGCGACGACCACCGGCATCTCGGAGAGCACCCTGTCGCGGCTGGAGAGCGGGCAGCGGCGGGCGACCCTGGAACTGCTGCTACCGCTGTCGCGCACCTACGACGTGCCGCTGGACGACCTCGTCGGCGCCCCGCGCACCGGTGACCCGCGCATCCACCTCAAGCCGATCCACAAGTACGGCATGACGTTCGTGCCGTTGTCGCGGCGGCCGGGCGGGGTGCAGTCGTTCAAGATGCTCATCCCGGCCGTCCCGGAACCACTTGACCCCACGTTGCAGACGCACGACGGGTTCGAGTGGCTCTACGTCCTGAACGGACGGTTGCGGCTGGTGCTCGACGACCTCGACCTGACGTTGCCGCCCGGTGAGGCCGCCGAGTTCGACACCTCGAAGCCGCACTGGCTGGGCAGCGCGGACGGCGGCGCGGTCGAACTGCTCATCCTGTTCGACCCCCAGGGGGTGCGCACGCACGTCCACGCCGACAAGATCACTTCCGGTTGAGGCGCACCATCGCGACCACGCTGACCAGCGTCACGATCGCGACGACGACGCCGTAGCCGACCGCCATGGGCGCCGCGCCGACGACGCCGACGAGCAGTCCCGCGATGATCGCCGAGCTGCCCATCGCGAGGTAGCCGACGAAGAAGATCGCGGTGAACAGACCAGCCCGCTCGTGCGGCGCGACCTCGGGAACGAGCCCGCGGGTGGTGCCGGCGAACGAGGCGCCGATCCCGGCTCCACCCACGATCGCGGCCGCCCAGAGCAGGGGCAGTGAGACGGCCCCGATGCTGCCGATGAACAGGACGGCGCCGGCGACCATCGCGATCGTGCCGCCGAGCCGCAGCCTCGGAGCCTTCACCCCGCTGCTGAACGCGGAGGCCACAGTGGACGCTCCGAGAGCGACGAAGGCCAGCAGCGAGCCGATGATCGGGCTCTTCACGGCGAACACCGCGACCAGCAACGCGGGCACGAGTCCCATGAACGCCGTCATCGTCATGAACCCGCCGACGATGCCCGGAACCGAGGTCCAGTAGAGCCTGCGCACCTGCACGGGCAGTGAGATGCGGGGATTGAGCGAGGCGATCGCGCCCGGCTTGCGCGTCGCGGTCTCCGGCGTGAAGACCGCGAAGATCGTCCCGGCCGCCATCACCACGGCGAGCACGAACCACACGTCGAAGGCCGCGTTCGAGGAGAACTCGGCCAGCACGCCCGCGAAGAGCGCGCCGATCGCGAGCCCGCCGAGCGGCGCCATGCTGGTCATCTGTGCGCCCAGCTTCTTGAACCGCTCCGGCGCGAGCTCGACGACGGCCGCGCTGAGCGCGCTGGACGCGGCTCCGGTCGCGACACCCTGCACGACCCGTGCGGCGATGACCCAGCCGATGCTCGGGGCGACCAGGAACATCAGCATCGCGACGAGGTCGATGCCCAGCGCGGCGATCATGAGCGGGCGCCGTCCGATGTGGTCCGACAGCGACCCGATCACCAGGATCGCGACGAGCAGCGAGAACGCGTAGACGCCGAACGCGAGGGTCAGCACCCACGGCGCGAACCCCCATTGGTGCTGGTAGACCGGCAGCAACGGGGTCGGCGCCCCGGCCGCCACCAGGATCGCGACCATCGCGGCCGAGATGCCCGCGAAGCCCACGCCGCGTGACAGGTACGGCCGGCGCGAGGCCGTGTCTGTGCGATCAAGCAGTGCGGTCACCTGAAGTCCTTCGAGTTCGGGGGAGTGGTGCGGACGACGGTAGACGCAGCCGCTTGCTTTTTGCAAGTGAGCTTTGAATCACGCAGTTGGCTACGCTAATGCAAGCTTGCTACGGTGAGTGCGTGAAGCGACGTGATTTCGGCCAGTACTGCGGCCTCGCCCGCGCGCTGGAACTGGTGGGCGAGCGGTGGGCGCTGCTGATCGTGCGCAACCTGATCGTCCGGCCGCGTCGCTACTCGGAGCTGCAGACGGGGTTGTCGGGAATCCCGACGAACGTGCTGGCCACGCGCCTCAAGGAGCTGGAACAGGCGGGCATCGTGGAGCGTCAGGTCGCCCCGGCGCCCGCGCGGGGTGTCGTCTACGCGCTCACCGAGGTCGGCAGGTCGCTGGAGCCCGCGCTGCTGTCCCTGGCGCGCTGGGGCGCGACCCAGCTCGGCGACCCGCAACCGGGCGACGTCGTCACGCCGGAAGGCGCGGTGCTGAGCCTCCGCACGGCGTTCCAGCCCGCGAAAGCCGCCGGCCTGACCGCGTCCTGGGAGATCCACGTCCGCGACGCCGTGGTGCACGCGGTCATCGCCGACGGCGAACTGGTGACCGGCCTGGGCCCGGCCCCGGTCGAGCCCGACCTGGTCATGGTTCCGCAGCTCGCCGACGACCAGCTCGCGGCCTACCGGGTGATCATCGCGGTGATGCGGGACGGTCTGGTGGAGCTGCGGGGCGACCGCGAGCTGCTCGACACGTTCCTGCGGGTGTTCACCGTTCCGCTGGCGGCCTGAGCGCGACCGAGCCCGCCAGGATCAGCCCGGCGGCGACGAGCAGCGCGTGCGGCATGAACAGGCCTGCCGCGACGAGCGCGAGTGCGATCAGGTGGAGCGGCCAGGTCTTCTGGCGAGTGGTCATCGGGCGCCTCCCAGCTGGGGGTTGAGGGCGTCGGGTTCCACGATGCGTCAGTGACCTGGGTTCTGGCGATCCGTCACCGCACTCAACCTGGCGGTGGCCTGGGCGGACAGTCGGCGTCGGGCGTGGGTGTCGCCACCCGCCGATGCGGCCCGCGTCACTCCACCCGGCGTGACCGTCCCCACCTCCGCCCCGCCGTCACCTCGCCGACCGGCGCACCTGCCATCGCCCCGCGAACATGGGTGTTGCCACGGATGGACAGGTGGCGCCCTCGCCAGTCAGCCTCGCAGGCGTGGCGGGAAGTGATCACGGAGAGGCGGCGCGCGTGTCGTTGTTCGGGCGGATCTTCCTGCTCAACGCCCTGGTCCTGGTGACGGCGGCCGCCCTGCTGGTGTTCGGGCCCGCCACGGTGTCGACGCCGGCGCCGTTGCGCGAGGTGGTGGTGCTGGCGGCGGGCCTGGTCGTGATGCTGATCGCGAACGCCGTGCTGATCCGGGTGGGGCTCGCGCCGCTGGGCAGGCTCACCCGCGCGATGACCACGATCGACCTGCTCAAGCCGGGTCCGCGGCTGCAGGCGACGGGGCACGGTGAGATCGCCGAGCTGATCACCACCTTCAACACCATGATCGACCGGCTGGAGGCCGAGCGCGGGTACAGCTCGGCGATCGCCCTGTCCGCGCAGGAGTCGGAACGCCGCCGGGTGGCGCAGGAACTGCACGACGAGGTCGGGCAGTCGTTGACGGCGGTGCTGCTCGGCCTCAAGCGGGTGGCGGACCAGTCGCCGCGGGAGACCCGCGAGGAGTTGCTGCAGGTGCAGGAGACCACGCGCAGCACGCTCGACGAGATCCGCCGCATCGCCCGCCGGCTGCGACCGGGTGTGCTGGAGGAACTGGGGCTGGTCAGCGCGCTCAAGGCCCTCACGCGGGAGATCGGCGAGCCGGCGGGACTCACGATCCGGCGGTCGTTCGACAAGAACCTGCCCGCGCTGGACGCCGAGACCGAGCTGGTCGTCTACCGCGTGGCGCAGGAAGGCCTCACCAACACCGTGCGCCACGCGGACGCCCAGGAGATCGAACTGAGCCTGACCGCCCGTCCGTCCGAAGTGGAGCTGCGGCTGCGCGACGACGGCCGGGGGATCGGCGGCAGTCAGGAAGGAGCCGGAATCCGGGGCATGCGGGAACGCGCGCTGCTGGTCGGCGCCGACCTCGCGGTCGGATCGACGGCGAACGGCACCGAGGTCAGGCTCGTCGTCAAGGCGAAGGGGGAGAGCGAATGACCGTGCGCATCCTGCTCGCGGACGACCACGCGCTCGTCCGCCGCGGCGTCCGGCTGATCCTGGACAACGAACCGGACCTCGAAGTGATCGGCGAGGCGGGCGACGGCGCCGAGGCGATCGCCATGGCCCGCAGGGAGCAGCCGGATCTCGCGATCCTCGACATCGCCATGCCGCGGCTGACCGGCCTCCAAGCAGCCCGCGAGCTGTCGAGACTCCTGCCCGACCTGCGCATCCTGATCCTCACGATGTACGACAACGAGCAGTACTTCTTCGAGGCGCTCAAGGCGGGCGCGTCGGGGTACGTGCTCAAGTCCGTCGCCGACCGCGACCTGGTCGAGGCGTGTCGTTCCGCGATGCGCGGCGAGCCGTTCCTCTACCCCGGCGCGGTGAACTCGCTGATCCGCAACTACCTGGACCGCGCCAAGGAGGGCAACGGCTTCCCGGCCAAGGCGATCACCGATCGCGAGGAGGAGATCCTCAAGCTGGTCGCGGAGGGTCATTCCTCCAAGGAGATCGCGGACATGCTCGTGATCAGCGTCAAGACCGTCGAGCGGCACCGGGCCAACCTGCTGCAGAAACTCGGGCTCAAGGACCGCCTCGAACTCACCCGGTACGCGATCCGCGCCGGGCTCATCGAACCCTAGGAACTCGAGTGAACGTCGAAGTGACGCCCCTGCCCGGCATAGGGGTCAGGCAGGACTTCTCCATCCGCTCCGGCCGCCGGATCGGCGTGATCTCCTACCGCGACGGCAAGTTCGAGCTCATCATGTCCAAACAGGACGACCCGGACACGACCGCCGCCTCGATCCCGCTGACGCCGGAGGAGGCGGGCACGCTCGCCGGTCTGCTCGGGGCGCCGCAGCTCGTCTCGAAGCTCGCCAGGCAGCACGCCGACATCACCGGGATCACCACCCGTCAGCTGCCGGTCACGGCGTTCTCGTCCCGCACTCTCGGCGACACCGCGCTGCGCACCCGCACCGGCGCGTCGATCGTGGCCGTGGTGCGGGCGGGCAACGCGCATCCGTCGCCGGGCCCCGACTTCCTGTTCGAGAACGGCGATCTCGCGGTCGTCGTCGGCACCGCGGACGGTCTCGACACCGCCGCGGACATCCTGACGGGCGGCTGAGCCAGTGCACGACACCACGATCGCCCTGATCCAACTGGGTGCGGTCTTCTTCGGACTGGGCCTGCTCGGCCGCCTCGCCTGGAGATTCGGCATCTCGCCGATCCCGCTCTACCTCGTCGGCGGTCTCGCGTTCGGGTCCGGCGGGCTGATCCCGTTGCACGGCATCGAGGAGTTCGCGCACCTGGCCAGCGAGATCGGCGTGGTGCTGCTGTTGTTGCTGCTGGGCCTGGAGTACTCGGCCTCCGAACTGACCACCGGCCTGAAGAAGTCGTGGATGGCCGGTCTCCTCGACATCCTGCTCAACGCCGCCCCCGGCGCGATCGTCGCGCTGATGCTCGGCTGGGGCCCGGTCGGGGCGCTCGCGATGGCCGGCGTCACCTACATCTCGTCGTCCGGCATCATCGCCAAGGTCCTCGGCGACCTCGGCCGCCTCGGCAACCGCGAGACACCGGTGATCCTCTCGGTCCTGGTGTTCGAGGACCTGGCCATGGCCGTGTACCTGCCGGTGCTCACCGCCGTGCTCGCGGGTGTCAGCTTCTTCGGCGGACTCACGTCCGTCGGCATCTCGTTGCTCGCGATCACCGTGGTCCTGGTGGTGGCGCTGAAGTACGGCCGCGTGATCTCGGCCGTTGTGGACAGTCCGGACCACGAGGTGTTCCTGCTCAAGCTCCTCGGCTCCGCGCTGCTCGTCGCGGGCATCGCCTCGGAACTGCAGGTGTCCGCCGCGGTCGGCGCGTTCCTGCTGGGCATCGCGATCTCCGGCTCCACCGCCGAGAACGCCACGCGCCTGCTGGAACCGCTGCGAGATCTGTTCGCCGCGATGTTCTTCGTCGTGTTCGGCCTCAACACCGACCCGCGCACGATCCCGCCGGTGCTGGGCATGGCGGTGCTGCTGGCGGTGATCACCACGGTGACGAAGGTCGCGACGGGCTGGTGGGCGGCGCGCAGGCAGGGCATCGGATTGATGGGCCGCGCCCGCACCGGAGCCGCTCTCGTGGCACGCGGCGAGTTCTCCATCGTCATCGCCGGTCTGGCCGTCGCGTCCGGCCACGTGAGCGACCAGCTCGCCGCTCTCGCCACGGCGTACGTGCTGCTGATGGCGATCATCGGGCCGATCGCGGCGCGGTACGTGGAACCGGTCGGCGAGTTCTTCCTCCGCAGGCGGGCAGCGGCTCAGTGAGGTGGCCGGCGCTCCTGCTGGCCCTGCTGCTGGCGTTCGTCGGCACGAGCACGCGTGAGGTCGCGTCCGACCAGCCGGGTTCGGGGCTGAACGCTCCGGTCTCGGCTGTCCACGTGCAGGCGACGGCGTCCCCGGACGCCTGCTGGGCGCTGCTCGGGGCGGTGACCGACCCGTGCCCGCCGCAAGTCCGGGCACGGGTGTTCGTCAGCGGCGCTTTGAGCGTCGAGGCGACGACCTCGGGTCAGTGGTCGAGCCGGGCGCCGCCTCGTGCGGTGCTCCCGGCTCTCCGTACCCCTGACTCCTGAGGATCTCGCATGTCTTATGTCGTGTTGGTGTTGCTGCTCGCGTCCGTGCTCATCGGTGTCGGTGCGCTGGGCGCGATGGTGCAGAAGAAAGAGCCGTTCTACGGCGTGGTCGGACTCGTGACGATCTGCGTCCCGAGTTCGCTTCTGGCCTTCCTCTACCTGGCCGTGGCCTGATCAGCGGACTGGTCGAGCTGGGCGATCCCCTGCGCCACGCCCAGCTCGACCAGGTCCTGCGGCCGCAGCCGCAGTTGGTCCGCCGTCTGCCGGGCCTGCGCCGGGTCCCTTTTCAGGATCGCGGTGGCCAGCTCGGGTGAGATCACCGCGAAGTAGCTGTCCGGCGTCACCCACATCCGGTCCGGTGCGGCGAACGCCAGCGCGCCACCGGACCCGCCCTCTCCGATCACCAGCGTCGTCACCGGCACCCGCGCCGCCGCGATCGCGGTGAACATGTCGGCGATCGCCGCGCCCACCCCGGCCTTCTCGGCGCCGGCGTCGTTGGCCGCACCCGGTGTGTCGACGAGCGTCAGCACCGGAATGCCGAGCCGGTCCGCCAGCCGCACCAGCCGCGCCGCCGTGCGAAACCCGGCAGGCCGTGTCGCCGTGCCGCACTGAGCCGCGTACGCGATGGTCTGCCCGTCGCGATGCCCGAACCCGCACAGCACCCCGGGATCGACGCCACCGGCGCGGTCACCGTTGATGGGTTCGTGCCAGTCGAAGTAGGTGCCGAGATAGGCCTTGGCCCGCGGACGGCCCAGCGTCCGAGCGCGCACCACCGCGTCCCACCCGGTCTTCGGCAACGTCGCCTGCCCCAGCGCCGACGGCACCGGCGCGGGGCCGTCGGCGGACGTGGTGAGCAGCCGCAGCCAGCGCTCCAGCCGGCCGGGCAGTTCTTCTGGCGGCATGAGCTGGTCGACCAGCCCGGCCGCGAACTGCTGCGTCACCGAGTACCCCGGCGGCCGCACCCGCGACCCGGCGAACCCGACCTGCGCACCCCGCAGTCCCAGCACGACGTCCGCGCCCGCCCCGAGCGTGGCCCAGCCGCCGCCGGTCGTGGGATCGCGCAGCACCGCGACGTGCGGCAGTCCGGCCTCGCGGGTCAGCGTGATCTGGCGGGCGATCCGGGACAGCTGCATCAACGCGAGCGTGCCCTCCTGCATGCGGCTGCCCCCGGTCGCGACCAGCGAGACCACCGGAAGCCGCAGCTCGCGGGCGTGTGCGAAGGCCTGCTCGATGCGGGCACCGGTGCGGGTGCCCAGCGAGCCGCCGAGGAAGCCGAACTCGAACGCCACCACCACGGCCGTGACGCCACCGACCTCGGCGACGCCGCAGACGACGGACTCGCGCTCACCGGTGGAGGCGGCCGCGCGGGAGAGCTGGTCGCCGTAGCCGGGCCACCGCAGCGGTCCATCCACTCCGGACGGTCCGAGGTCGTCCGGCAGCTCGGCGAACGACGACGCCACCAGGCCGATCACCGCACGGGCCGGCTCACGTCCGCAGAGCACGTTTCATCACCTTGCCCATGTCGTTGCGCGGCAACGACTCCACGAACCGCACCACCCGAGGCCGCTTGTGCGGCGTGAGCAACCGTGCCACGTGGTCGGCGAGCTCGTCCGGCGACGCCACCACGTCGGCGGACACGACCCAGGCGACGATCCGCTCGCCCAGGTCTTCGTCGGGCTCAGCGGTCACCGCGACCTCCTTCACCCCGGGATGCTCCAGCAGGGCGTTCTCGATCTCGCCTGCGCCGATCTTGTAGCCACCGCTCTTGATGATGTCCGTGGCCTTGCGGCCCACGATGCGGAAGTAGCCGTCCTCGTCGCGCGTGCCGACGTCGCCGGTGCGGAACCAGCCGTCCGCGAACGCCTCGGCGGTCGCGTCGGGACGGTTCAGGTACTCGGTGAACAGGTTCGGTCCGCGTACCTGGATCTCACCGATCGCGCCGACGTCGTCCAGCGTCAGTCCGGCGTCGTCGACGAGTCGCACCTCGACGCCCGGCAACGGCACTCCGACCGCGCCCGGCCTGCGGTCGCCGTCCGCGCGGACGCTCGTGTTCATCAGCGTCTCGGTCATGCCGTACCGCTCGACCACCCGCTGCCCGGTCGCGACGGCGATCCGCTCGTGGTCGCGCACCGGCAGCGCCGCCGAACCCGACACCAGCAGCCGTGCGCCGCTCAACGCGTTGGCCAGCTTCAGGTCGCCGCCGACCTCTTCGGCGATGCGGTGGTACATCGTCGGAACGCCGAACATCATCGTGCCGTCGCCGTCCAGCGCCCGCACCACGCCGTCGGTGGAGAACTTGCCGAGGTGGTGCAGGGTGCCACCGCGCCGCAACGGGCCCAGCACGCCGAGGATCAGCCCGTGCACGTGGAACAACGGCAACGCGTGCACCAGCACGTCGTCCGGCGACCACTCCCACGCCTCCGCCACCGCGTCCAAAGTGGACACGATGGCCCGGCGCGGCAGCACGACGCCCTTGGGCGAGCCGGTGGTGCCCGAGGTGTAGACGATCAACGCCGGAGCCTCGTCGCCGGGCTCGGCGAACGGTGCGACCGGGCCGCCGTCGAGCGTGACGTCCCGTCGTGGCACCGAGTCCAGCCCGGCGGGCAGCCGCGTGCCGGGAGCCGCCAGCACCTGGGCGGGCGCGCTGTCCGCCACGATGTGGGCGAGTTCGCGTTCGCCGACCTTCGGGTTGAGCGGCACGGCGGGCACCCCGGCGAGCAGGGCCGCGACCACCGCGACGCACGTCTCGATGGCCGGGGTCGCCCAGATCGCCACCCGAGGCAGGCCGGACAGCTGCTGTGCCAACGGTCCGGCGCAGGCTGCCAGTTCGGTGTGGGTGAGGGTGCGGTCGCCGAAGCGGAGGGCGACGCGGTCTGACTGCAAGGCGAACATGGACTCACCAGATTCCCGGGACGACGAGGGCGAGCCAGACCAGCGGCGGCGCTGCCGCGACCATGATCCCGCCGTAGACCATCAACTGCTTGAAGAACTTGTCGCGGTCGACGTCCTGCGCGCCCGCGAGCACGAGGGCGCCGTTGGTGGAGAACGGACTCACGTCGACCACGGTCGCCGACACCGCCAGCGCCGCGATCAGGCCGATGGCGCTGACCTCGCCCTGCAACAGGAACGGCACGGCCAGCGGGATCAGCGCGCCCATGATGCCGACCGACGACGCGAACGCGGACACGATCGCGCCGATGTAGCAGATCAGCAGGGCGGCGAGCAGGGGAGCGCCGACGCTCGCGACGGAGTCGCCCGCCCACTTGATCGTGCCCATCGTCTGCAGGACGGCGACGTAGGTGAGGATGCCGCAGATCAGCAGCACGGTCGGCCACGTGATCTGGGTGATCGCCTCCTTGGAGGTCTCCGGCCACACCACGCTGAGCAGCACGGCGACCGTGATCGCGGCGAGGCCGACGTCGAGGTCGAACACCAGCGCGGCCACGACGAGCGCGGCCAGTCCGAGCAGGGTGGCGATGCGGGGTGCGGTCAGGGTGACGCGCTCGTCGGCGGTCGCGCCGCCGCCGTCATCGGCGCCGACTCCGCCGCCGAGACCGTTGTCACCCCCACTGCGAGCGCGCCCACCATCGTCCCCACCAGGGGTCTCTCCACCACCACCGGCGCGGGCGAGCGCGGGCGCGTCGAGTGGATGCCGCGCGAGCTTCATCCCGCCCAGCACCACGAACACCACGACGGCGATCAGCAGGTTCACCACGAGGCTGGCCAGGAACAGCACGATCTCGTTGCCCGGCAGGCCCTCCTTGGCCACGATGCCGTTGACGATCGTGCCGTAGATGCTGATGGGGGAGAAGCCGCCGGCCTGCGCGCCGTGCACCACCATCACGCCCATCAGCAACGGGCTGATCCGGTACTTGGCCGCGAACCCCATCGCGATCGGCGCCACGATCGCGACCGCCGCCGGGCTCACCGCGCCGATCGCCGTCAGCACGCCGGTGATCGCGAACATCACCCACGGCATCAACGCGATCCGCCCGCCGACCAACCGGATCGCGATGTGCACCAGCCAGTCCGTGGTGCCGTTGGCGCGGGCGATGGCGAACAGGAACGTCACCCCGACCAGCACGACGAACAACGAGCCGGGGAAGCCTTTGAAGATGTCGTCGGTCTTCATGTCCGCCACCAGCGTGCCGACCCCGAAGGCCGCGGCGAAGGCGAGCGCACCCATGTTGATCGACCTGGTCGTGGCGATGACGAACACCACGACCAGCACGAGTATCGAGATCAGTTCGGCGGACATGCAGGGCTCCCGTCGTTGGGGCTGTCCGGGTGGATGGCCAGAGCTGGCTCAGTGGCCAAGTGGTTCAGCCACTTTCCGCCCACTGTCCAGCAGCTGTCAAGAGGTGGCCTAGTGGATGAGCCACTTGACCGGTTATCCTGGGCCGATGTCCGAGGCACTGCGGCCCATGGTCAAATCCCGCCTGTACGAGCAGGTGCTCGAACGCCTGCGCGCGCACGTGGTCGAAGCCGGGCTGAGCGCGGGGGACAGGCTGCCCGCCGAACGCGACCTCGCCGCGAGCCTCGGGGTCAGCCGCGCGTCGGTCAAGCAGGCGATCGTGGTGCTGGAGGTCCAGGGCCTGGTCGAGGCACGGCACGGCGGCGGCACGTACCTGGTGCGCGACACCCTCGACGTCGAACCGGTCGAGCAGCTCGTCGAACGCCGCAAGCGCCTGCCCGAGGTGCTGGAGGCCCGCGAGGCGCTGGAGACCAAGCTCGCCGAACTCGCCGCCGAACGCCGCACGGACGCCGAACTGGAGACCATCCGCGCGGCACTGGACTTCATGCGCGACGAGATCGCCGACGGCGACAACGGCGTGGAAGGGGATCGCCGCTTCCACGCCGCCGTCACCGCCGCCGCCCACAGCTCGCTGCTCGCCGAGTTCATGAAGACCATCGCCGAGCAGATCACCGAGAGCCGCACCGAGTCGCTGCGCCAGCCGGGGCGCCCCTCCCGGTCACTGGCGCAGCACACGTCGATCTACGAGGCCATCGCCGCGGGGGACGCGAAGAAGGCCGCCGCGGCGATGCGCAAGCACGTGCGCACCGTCGCGAAGGTCAGGCTGCTCACCTGGGTGCCCGAAGACTGACCACCGCCGGCGAGTTGCGCGCTTGCACGACGTGGCTGGACCCGTCCGCCTTGTGCACGACGAACTTCCAGTCCTGCTCGGACACCTTGCCGGACAGCACCACGATCGTGTCGCCGTGCTGGATGATCCGCGTGCGCCCGCTGTCCTCGTAGAGCGTGAACTCGCCCTTCGCTCCGGCCGTGACGTGCACGGTCAGCGCGTCGACCGGGTTCTTGGCGTCGTTGGACACGTTGTTCGTGCGCTCGACCAGCATGCCGCCCGCGCGCAGGAACACCGGCATGGTGTCCCAGCCCGCGCTGACCGTGGCCCAGGTGTTGCCCTGGTAGACCTTTCCGGTGAAGTAGTCGGTCCACTGACCGGGCGGGAACCAGACCCGCGTCTCGCCGACGTCACCGGGCGTGGTGATCGGCGCGACCAGCACGTCCGGCCCGAGCAGGAACTGACTGTCCACAGTGGAGTACGCCTCCGGGCTGCCCGGATGCTCCAGGTAGGCGGGACGCACCAGGGGGACACCCGTCCGCTGCGCCTGCTCCGCCACCGAGTAGATGTACGGAACGAGCCGCTCGCGCAGGTTCAGGAACTTCGTCGCCGACGCCTGCGCGGCCGGACCGTACTGCCACGGCAACCGGTCGCTGTGGTTGCTGTGCAGCCGCGTGATCGGCTGGAACGCGCCGAGCTGTACCCACCGCGCGTACATGTCGTCCGGCATCTTGGTGGTGTAGCGGACCTGGCCGTTGTCCAGGTACTGCTCAGACCCGCGCAGACCGGTGGTGTCGTTGTGGCCACCGATGTCGTGGCTGATGTTCGACATCCCGGTCGACGCGCCCTCGGCCGACGTGTACCCGATCGTGCCCTTCAACGCGCCCCACGTCGACGACGTGTCGCCGGTGAAGTGCAGGGTCGTGCGCTTCTCCGCCCACGGCCCGGTCGGCAGCGGTCCGGAACCGCTGTACCCGCCCGCCTGCAACGATCCGAACCCGCGCGAGAACGCGAACGAGCCGATCTTCGAGTACTGCTCGTTGATCCACGAGTCCGGCGAGACGCCGTGCAACGACGAACCCGAGCCGTCACAGCACCAGTCGAGCCACCAGAAGTCGGTCGGCATCTTCTGGTGCAGCTCCAGGTAGGCGCGCAGCTGGTCGGGGTCGCCCCAGTCGAACACGTAGCAGTCCGTGCAGGAACCCTTGGCCAGCTTGCCCTTCGCGGTCGCCTGCGCACGGGCGAAGTCCGGGTCGCTGCCCTGGATGCTCGGGTGGATGTTCAACGTGCTGTGCAGGCCTTCGCCGTGCGCCCAGTCCAGGAACCCCTGCGGGTCGGGGAACTTCGACCGGTCCATCTGCCAGCCGTTCCAGGTGTTGCCCGCCTTGAAGTCCGTGTCGACCACCAGAACGTCCAGTGGCACCCCGTGCTGCCGGAAGGCGGGCAGGATGCGGTCGCGGAAGTCGGCGGCGGTCCGGTCGATGTACTCCGAGTACCAGACGCCGTAAGCCCAGCGCGGCAACAACTTCGGCCCACCGGTCAGCGTCGTGAGATCACCGAGCGCGGTCTTGTAGTACTGGCCGTAGCCGAACACGTACCCGTCCTGGTACGGCTGCGCGCCCCGATCCACCCGCGGGGTTCCGTTGCGCAGCGCGGAGGTCGTGTCGTCCAGCAGGTACCAGCCGTCGCGGTACAGCAGACCCGGGGTCAGCTGGGGATCGCCGTTGGTGCCGGTGTAGCCGTCGAGCGAACGCCGGTAGCCGCCGAGCGCCAGGTGCTGCGCCGACGTGTTGACCCCGATGGTGTCGAGGTTGACGTGGCAACCGGAGTCCGGACACGTGACGTTCAGGTCGGAAGTGCCCGCCGGCAACGAGATCTGTGCCGTCGCCGTGGCCCACGTCGCCCAGTTCGCCGTGACGGGCAACGTGATCGCCTGCCCGTTGAGCAGCACGGTCCGCGGCTCGTGCTTGCCGTCGCCACCGACACCGTTGGCATAACGCAGCGCCACCGGATACGTGCCCGCCGCCGGCACGCTGGTGACGCGCTGGCTCAGCCGCGTGCCGCCGACCAGTTCGGCGACGAACCCGGTGCCCGCGAACCCCGCGTGCTCGACAGCGATCTTCGCGGCGCCGCTGACCACCGCGTTCTCGGCCTCGCAGCTCGTGCCGAACCGGCAGTCGTCCACCGCCCGCACGCCGGGATAGGCCTGGTCGCCGGTGAGCAGCGCGAGGCTGTCAACGTTGACGTTGCCCGAGTCGGCCGCGCCTCGCGTGAGCGAGATGCGGTGCTCACCAGCGGAGAGGTCGACCTCGGAGGAGACCTGCTGCCAGGTGTCCCAGTTCGCGGTCGCCGGCAGGGTGATCTGACGAGGTGCCTGCCCGTCGACGCCGAGCCGGAGCGTGCGGTTCTCGTGCTTGCCGTCGCCGCCCTGCCCGTTCGCGTACTTCACGACGACCCGGTGCCGGCCCGCGGCCGAGGCGCGCACGGTCGCCGTGATCCCGTTGTTGGTGTAGGAGAACCCGGCGGCGAAGCCGGAGCCGGTGCTGCCGGCGTGATCGGCCGCGATCAGCACGCCTTCCCGTTGCTGGTCCTCGACCTCGCACAGCTGTCCGGTCGCACAGACCACCCGCCGCCACGGGGACGCGGTCGTGCCGGCCGTCTTCAGCTCGACGTTGTCCGCGCGGAACGGCCCGGAGCCCACGCGGTAGCGCAGGGTCAGCGCCGAGGTGGTGATGGTCAGCCACCCGTCCTGCACGCGGGACGTGTAGGCCGTGCGGGGGATCGTGCGGTTTACAACGTTGTAAGTGGCCTGGTTCTCAAAGGCGTTGTTCCCGGCGAACTCGGACCGGATCAGGGTGGGGGAGAGGATCTGGAACCTGGCCTGCCCGGAGACGACCGTGCCGTTGGGCTGGGCGGTCGCGGGGGCGGGGAGGGCCAGGGTCAGCAGGGCTAGCAGGGGGACGATCGTCGTGCGTTTCCGCATTCGTGCTCCTCGTCTGACGCCGTCGGCTTCCGAGGTGTTCAGGTAGCTGAACCTTCCTCACCTTGGCCTGACGATGTGGAGCGATCAAGACTCCAATCAGCGCACGACCCGGTACGTCACATGCGTGAAGGAGGTGCCCGCGCGGGAGTCGACCTGCTCGAGGTTCAGCCCGGGAACGCCGTCGAACAACCGCGTGCCGGCGCCGAGCGTGACCGGCACGATCCGCAGCCGCAGCTCGTCGATGAGGCCCGCGGTCAGGTACTGGTTGATCGTGGTGGCGCCGCCGTGGATCGAGATGTTGCCGTTCCCCGCAGCCTCGCGGGCGAGCTTGAACGCCGCCGCGATGCCCTCGGTCACGAAGTGGAACGTCGTGCCGCCCTCCATCGGCTGCGGCTCGCGCGGGTGATGGGTGAGCACGAAGACCGGCGCGTGGTACGGAGGATCGTCGCCCCACCAGCCGTTCCACGTGCGGTCCCACGAGCCGCGGACCGGGCCGAACATGTTGCGTCCCATGATGAACGCCTTCGTCTCGGCGAGACGGTCCATCTGCCACTTCTGCTCGGCGGGATCCTCCATCCACGCGTGCAGCTCGCTGCCCCAGCCGTCGCCGCCGTCGTCCCCGAACGGACGGTCCTCGGTCTGGCCGAGCCCCGCCGCGTAGCCGTCGAGGGAGATCGAGAGATCGCAGGTCACCTTGGTCATGAACCCAGCCTGGACCGCGCGATCTATGACGTCCAATGCCAAAAACGCGGGGATCTCATTGATAGCCTTGATGAATGCTCAGCCTGGTGCACCTCAAGGTGCTGGCGGCGGTGGCCCGGCACGGCTCGGTGACCGAAGCGGCCAAGCAGCTGCACTACTCCCAGCCGTCGGTGAGCCATCACCTGGCGAGGCTGGAGGCGGAGACGGGCGTGAAGCTCGTGCAACGCGTCGGCCGCGGCATTCGCCTGACGCCCGAAGGACACCTGCTCGCCGCCCGCGCGGCCGAGATCATGGGCCGCGTCGACGCCGCCGCCACCGAACTGGCCGCGCAGGTCGGTCTTCAGTCGGGACGGGTCCGGCTGGCCGCCAACGCCTCCGTCGCCGCGACGATCGTCCCGAAGGTGGCCGCCGCCCTGGCCTCGAAGCATCCCGGGCTGGAGCTCAGCCTGGTCGAACGGCATCCGGTCGAGGCGTTGCGGATGCTGCGGCACGGCGAGATCGAGATCGCCCTCGTCTTCCGGCACGCGGACACCCCGGTCGAGGAGGGCTTTCGGTTCGTCCACCTCGGTGACGATCCCATCCACCTGATCAGCCGGCAGCCGGACGACAGCCTCGCGAACCACCGCCACTCCGCGTGGATCGGCGGGTGTGACGCGTGTCAGCAGGAACTGGAGACCGTGTGCCGCAGCGAGGGCTTCACGCCCCGCGTCTCCTCGCACAGCGACGACATGGTGGTCGTCCAGGCGCTCGTCGCGGCCGGTGCGGGCGTCGCCATCCTGCCAGGACTGGGTTTGCGGGCCCATCGACGGCCGGACGTGCACGCCACCGAACTGAAGGGCTTCCACCGCCAGATCCACGCCGCCACGTACGGCGACCCGCCCGATCCTCCGGGCGTGGCCGCCGTACTGGCCGCGCTGACGGGAACCGTCAGCGCTTGAGCGTGAAGGTGAAGTCGCCGGAGACCTTGCCGGTCAACCGGATCGCCGACACGACCTTCCCCTCGACGATCAACCGTTCGACCTCGGCCCGCGACAGGCCGCACGCGTCCGCGATCAGCCGCACCGGCCGGACCGGAATCCGCGCCGCGAACCGCACCGACACGTCGACCACCTCCTGTTCCAGGTGATCGGACCCGCCGGTGTCGAGCCGCCACGCACCCTCCCAGTCGAGGGAGACGCGGTTGCGGTGCTGCAGAACGGGATCCTGCAGCAGTTCGGGAACGAGAGCCAGGTCGTTGCGGTGCAGCCGGTCCAGCAACGCGGGCCGGACGGAGCGGACGTGCGCCCGTTCGAAGATCGTGAGCTTGGCCGTGTCCCCGCACCCCGTGCAGAGGACGAGAAGCCAGGCGTCGAGGACCTTGTGGTTGGCGTTGACGCGGAACTTGCCGCTCGCCCGGAAGCGGTCGGCGGCGCACACGTGGCAACGACGGCGGACAAGAGGAAGGCAGGTGGGCACGACGGCCCAGGTGATGAGCACAGCAGTACACCGATCGGTGAGAAGACCGCAGCAAGAGGAGCGCGGCGCTCAAGAACGCGTCGCGCAACGAAAACCAAGTGCTTGGGGAGGTCTCACACGGTGTACAACGGCACGTCCTTGCCTCGACGACTCAGTCCGGCAGGAAGGTAGCCGCCCGAGCCGGTGTCGTTCCATTCAATTTCGGCAGGGTCGCGGCGCCGAGCGCGCTCTCCAACTGCTCCCACCTCGTCACGAGGTCCGAGAGCATCAGCATCATCACGTCGGGGAAGGCGTACAGGAAGCTCTGATAGCGGTAGTGGTCCAGGTAGAACACCACGACGTCGTCGGTCAGCGCCGTCACGGACGTGGTGCGGGCGTTGAAGAACATGTCGTAGTGGCCGAGCAACGCGCCACGGCCGAGCACGGCGCGCTCGTAGATGCCGCCGAAGTCGATCTCGATCCGTCCGGACGCGACCAGGAACACCCCGTGCGCCGCGTCGTCCTCGTGGAAGAGAACATCGCCTGCGGTGTAGGGGATCTCGTCGAACATCGACGCGAGCGTCTCCAGTTCGGAGTCCGCGAGCGCCGCGAACAACCTCACGCCGTGGGGATCGACGCTGCACCGAAGGCACGCCACCCGTTCGGCGAGTTCGGACGCGGTGATGTGGTTCATCCGCATCCGCACGAACCGCAGCATCCGGTCGGTGTTGCGCGACTGGGCGCGGGACTTCCCGGCGCTGGGCGGGGTGTAGAGGTCCGGGTCGCCGCTGATGCGCGCGGCCTCGCGGAGGCCGGACTCGTAGGCGCTGTGCACGCAGCCCCAGTGGTATGGATTCGTGCCCTCGCCGGCGAAGAACAGCCTGTCGCCGACCGGTTCGGCGAGCGTCGCGATGTCCTTGGACGACGAGCCGACACCGATGCAGGTGTAGGAGCCCAGCGCGTACGGATCCGACGACCACGTGGTGCGCGAAACGGAGACGGGAGCGGGTGCGTCCGCGCCGAAGAGGTCCTGGACGACCTCGGTCGCGTACGCCGAGACCTCTTCTGAGGACCAGGTCTCCATCTCACGGCCGAGCGAGGCGCCGAGCAGCATCACCAGGACCGGCTTGCCGTGTGACTTCCACATGCTGATGACGACCGTGGGGTACCGGTCCGTGTCCCGGCACAGGTAGCCGAAGACGTACTGGTCCGTGGGCCAGAACGGTGCGGAGTAGTGCAGCGCGATCTTGTTCAGCGTGCCGAAGCCGAGCCGGGCGATCGCGGACTGCTTGGCCTCGGGCAACGGAGGCCAGAACTCCACGGCGCCGGCCTTCAACACCCCCAGCGGCAACGTCACGAGCACCTTGTCCGCCTCGAACATGCCCTGGTCCGTGAACACCCGCCCTTCCTCGACGTGCGTGACCACGTGCCCCAGGCGGACGTCCAGCCCGTCGGCCAGAGCGTCCACAACGGACTGATAGCCCTGGTGCACCGTGCTGTCGCCGTAGCCGTAGACGAGATAGCCGTCTTCCCAGTGCTTCAACGAGAGCTTGTCGGGATCCTCCGCCGCGTCCTCGCGCAGGATCACGTTCAGGTGATACCGCACGGCCTGTTCGTCCTCGATGGACAGCCGGCGTTCGGCGAGGATCTGCCGCATCGCTTCGCCCAGCGGGACGTCCGGATGATCTCCCTTGCGCGCCACCGCGGCACGGTGTTCCAGTTCGTGCAGCACCTCGTCGGCCAGTTCGAGGGTCCGGCTCTTGTAGCGGTGGTTCACCGCCCGCCGGTCCGCCCCGAACAGGTCGAGGCTGTCGAACCCGCCGGTGTAGGCGCTGTCCCCGCCCACGTAGCTGTACGGGAGCCCCAGGTCCTCGACGAGTTCGGTGATCGGGTTGCCGTCCGTGCCGTGGATCCAGTGCGCGCCCAGGTCGACCCCGTGCTCGTCGGTCCAGATCCGGCCGCCGACGCGGTCCCGCGCCTCCAGCACGGTGACCGGATGGCCCAGGCCCCGCAACGCGCGCGCCGCGGCCAGGCCGGACACTCCCGCACCGATCACCAGGACGCTCGGTCTCGCGTCCTCACCACCATCAGATACCGAGGGCATCGCTCGATTGTCGGGCGGCCATGCGTGGACGGACATTCCCGGATCGTGTGGTCGTACTGGGCCGTACGGGTTGTCCGCGTGGCACCCGAATCTCGTCGTCAAGACGCTCACCTGCGCCGCGCACCTGGGCGAACCGGGACTACCAGGTAGTGACTTGATCTACAACCGCCGGTATAACTTGTTCTCATGCGCCCACAGTGAGGAAGATCACATGACCCACACAATGACGTGTGACAACGGTTTCGAGGGTCCTTCACGACGTTCGTTCATTGCTGGAACAGGTTCTATTCTTGGAGCTGTCGCCCTCGGAGGCGTCACTCCGGTGGCACGAGCGTCGGCGTCGATCGCCGACGCGGCCGTCATACCCGCTCTCGTGATCGGCACCGGCTACGGCGGAAGCGTGGCGGCCCTGCGTCTCGCCCAGGCCGGGGTCGACGTCCACATGGTCGAGATGGGCATGGCGTGGGACACCCCCGGCGCGGACGGGAAGATCTTCGCCAACACGACGACCCCTGATCAGCGGTCCTTCTGGCTGCGCACCAAGACGAAACAGCCGCTGAGCAACTTCCTGGGCTTCCCGATCGACAAGGCGATCCCGCGCTACACCGGCGTCCTCGACGCCGAGGAGTTCGCCGGCATCACCGTCTACCAGGGACGCGGCGTCGGGGGCGGCTCGCTCGTCAACGGCGGCATGGCCGTCACGCCGAAACGGGAGAACTTCGGCGATGTCCTGCCGACGGTGAATCCCGACGAGATGTACGGCACCTACTACCCGCGCGCCAACGCCGAGCTCGGCGTCAACATGATCCGGCCGGCCTGGTTCGACACGACCGACGCCTACCAGTACGCGCGGGTCGGCCGGAAGCACGCCCAGCGGTCGAACTTCCCGTACGTGTTCGTGCCCACCGTGTACGACTGGAACTACATGGAGCAGGAGGCTGCCGGGACGGTCCCGAAGTCGGCGTTGGTGGGGGAGATCCTCTACGGCAACAACTACGGCAAGAAGTCGTTGCAGAAGACCTATCTCAGCAAGGTCAGGGCGACCGGGCGCGTCACCATCTCGCCGCTGCACCGGGTCGTCAACGTCGTGCCCGCGACGGGCGGCTACAAGGTCACCATCGAGCAGCTCAACACCAACGGCGACCCGATCGCGGTCAAGGAGGTCACGGCGGCGAAGGTGTTCTTCGCGGCGGGCAGCGTCGGAACGAGCAAGCTCCTGGTCAAGCTCAAGGCCACGGGTGCGCTGCCGAACCTGAACGGTGAGGTCGGCAAGGGCTGGGGCGACAACGGCAACGTCATGTGCGGCCGGGCCAACCACATGTGGGACCCGACCGGCGCGTTGCAGTCGTCCATCCCGACCCTGGGCATCGACAACTGGGCGGCCGGCGGCGCGTTCGCCGAGGTGGCGCCGCTGCCGACCGGCATCGAGACCTACGCGTCGTTCTACCTGTCGATCACGAAGACCCCCAACCGCGCCCAGTTCACCTGGAACGCCGCCGCGGGCAAGGTCGACCTGAACTGGCAGACCGCGTGGAAGAGCGTCTCCATCAACGCCGCGAAGACCATCTTCGACAAGATCAACTCAAAGGAGGGGACGATCTACCGGACCGACCTCTTCGGCGTGTACAAGATCTGGGGCGACCACCTGACCTACCACCCGCTCGGTGGCGCGATCCTGAACAGGGCCACCGACAACTACGGTCGCTTGCAAGGTTATCCGGGGCTGTACGTCATCGACGGGTCGTTGATTCCCGGCAGCACCGTGGTGAACCCGTTCGTCACGATCACGGCGCTGGCCGAGAGGAACATCGAGAAGATCATCGCCACCGACCTCTGAGCAGTCCTGTCCGGACTTCTCAGAACTTCGGCAGCACGCACATCGCGTCGAGGCCGAACACCCGGTTCAGCCGGCCGAACACGAGCCAGGCCCCGATGCTCATCGTGAGTTCCACGATCTCGACCTGGCTGTAGTGCGCGGTCATGCGGGACCAGAACTCGTCGTCGAGACCGTGGTGATCCAGTGCGTACCGCTCGGCGTACTCCGCGGCCAGCCTCGCCCGGTCGTCGAAGGCGTCGGTGGTGCGCCACTGGGTCACCGCGTCGATGAAGTCGTCCTCGACCTTCACGCCGTCGCGTTCGGTCCGCCAGTCGAGGCAGAACATGCAGCCGTTGATCTGGGCGATCCGCAGCCGCGCCGCCTCGAACTCGCGCAGTCCCAGCGTGGTGTGCTGGTAGACGGCGAGCGAGAGGTTCGCGGCGGAGATGCCGATGCCGGGCACCAGTTCGCCCCACACGTACCCGATGGGGTCCTTGCCCTCGGGGATGTCGATGTTCAAGGCCTGCTCCTTCCGAGCTTGCCGGCGACGGGACGCAGCGGGACGTCGAGCGCGTCGTAGAGACCGGGATCCGCGCCGGCCAGCCAGTCGATCGCGTTGACGATGCGGCCGACCGCCGTGGCGTTGCCGCCCGCGGACCGGTTCTCGCCCTCGTCGACGGCCTCGACCGACACCTCGATGCGCGGCCGGCCCTCGATGATCACCTTGTGCGCGCCGTCGCCCGACGGCGGCATCGGCCAGTCCGTGGCGCACGAGTTGTGGATGCGCGTGACGTGTTCGATGACGATGAGCGGCTCGCCGCCCACGATTCCCTGCACCTCGAACCGGATCGCGCCCTGCGTGCCCTTCTCGAACTCGCCCATGGTCCGCGTCGTCACGGTCTCGTCGAGCGCGCGCCGGTCGACGGTCTCGCGGATCTCGTCGAGCTCCACGCCGAGAGCCCGCGCCAGCAACCGGATCTGCCCGCCCCACACCATGGTCGGCACCGTCGGCATCAGCATCGGCGCCTGGTAGTCGAGCGGCTGGCCGAACCCGATCAGCCACCGCACCGCGTCCGGCTGGTCGTAGGTGGAGTAGTCGAAGATCTCCTGGCAGCGGACCGCGTCGATCGTGCTGCCGAGGCCGCTGATCATCAACGGCAGCACGTCGTTGCCCCAGCCGGGGTCGACGCCGGAGACGAACAGCGAGCCGCCGCCCTCCTCGATCGCTTTGAGAACAGGTTCTCGAAGCTCCGGAGGGGCGCTGCGCGGGTCGTAGAGCGCGTAGAGGGACGGCGTGACGACCACCGCGCCCGCCCTGATCGCCTTGGTGATGTCGGCGAGCGCGTCGTCGGGGCGGATGTCGCCGGACGCCGCGTACACCACGGCGCGCGGGCTCGCGGCGAGCACCGCGTCGATGTCGTTCGTCGCCGTGATCCCGAGTTCGGTGTCCAGTCCGGCGAGATCGCCCGCGTCGCGGCCGACCTTCTCCGGGTTGTGGACGACCACGGCCGTCAGTTTCAGCGCCGGATGGGCATCGACGGCGCGAATGGCGGCACGGCCGACGTTTCCCGTACCCCACACCACTGTGGCGATCATGTGGTGCAGATTACCTAGAACACGTTCTAGTTGTACAGCGCCCATCCGGCGAGAACCCGCGGGCGTGATCAGGCGTAGAGCTTGAGGCCTGACAACTGACCCGCAGGCCAGCCCGTGTTTCCGGTGAACGTGAGCCGGACGTGCCGGACCTGGGCGCCCGGCAGTGCGGCCGTGGCCGAGTTCCCGGTCGCGGGGTCGAAAACGCACCCGGCCGACTGCGCGAGCGGGCTGAACGTCCGGCCGTCGGCACTGCCCTCGACCGTCACGGTCTGGGTCCGCCGTCCCCACGCCGGGTTCGGTGGGAGCGTGAGCACCGCGCGCTTCACGGCGTGGGCAGCCCCGAGATCGACCTGGATCCACTGCGGGAAGGCGTTGTTCGCGCTCTCCCAGTAGGAGTTCGGGTCGTTGTCGACCGCGAACCCGCTGCCGTAGTGCTGGGTCTGCGAGCTCTGGGTCGTCGGGCGTCCGGCGGCCAGGTCGACGTCCGGGGCGGGCGGTCCGCCGACCCACGGCTGGGTGGGCCTGGTGGCGGTCAGCGCGATCTGGCCCTTGAGCATCCTGCCGCCGTCGCCGGTCAGCCTCATGTAGTAGTCGGCGGAGCACCGCGTGCCGTCCTCGTCCAAAGCGAGGTAACCGGAACCGGCGGGCACGTCGGCCAGCGTCTCGGCGGTCTTGCAGATCTGGTTGCCCTCGTTGAACTCGTCGAACATCGAGATGTAGATGCCCTGTGCGCCAAGGCGGACCATGTTGTAGAACTGCCGCCACATGAAGTCGCCGTGCAGCCGTTGCCGTGACCCCACGTCGCCCGGCAGCACGCACGGCTGGTAGTCGATCCCACGTGCGTCGCACTCGGCCTGGTCGGGGCTGTTCACGTTGGTGTGGAAGCGATCCGTGTCCGCCGGGGTGCCGATCCGGCCGACCATCCACGGGGAGATCATGTCGAACGACCGGTACACGCCCGCGAAACCCTGCCGCGAGTCCTCGATCTCCAGCCGCCAGTGGGTCGGGACGCCGCCGATCACGTAACAGCCGCGCGCCTTGAACCAGTTGATCACGTCCTGACAGGCTTCCGGGCCGAACGGCCGGCCGGGGTCGTTGAACCCGAAACCCCAGACGCAGACGACGGGTTTGCCGTTCTGCCGGGCGTAGGCGGGGGAGGACGTGTACGCGGACATCTTGTCCAGCCAGTCGGTCTTGATCTCCGACTGCATGTTCGTCCAGTTCGTGACGTCGTACATGATGTAGAACTTCCGCCCGGACGCCTCGGCCGCCGGCCGGACGTGCGCGGTCACGGCGTCGCGGATCGGGCCCTCGCCGCCGGTCGGGTTGAAGCGCTGCAACGCCGCCGTGTCGATGTTGTTGTCGCGCATCCACTGGAAGTGGACGTCGACGGTCTGCCGGTCGTAGTTCGAGAACAGGGTGGCGGGCCGGCCGTCGCCGAGGTTCGCGAACGCCGTCTGATAGGTGCGGGCGTAGTCGCGCATGTCGGGCCACGCGACGATCGAACTCGTGGGTGGTGCCGGCGGCTGGCTCCAGTTGTCGTTCCAGTGCCACCAGCCGTCGATGGGGGAGTTGTCTCCCCGGCAGGCGAACCAGCCCTGGTACCCGACGGTGATCTTCCCGACGACGTCGCCGGGAGGGCCGGCCGCGTGCGCCGGGGCGGGCAGGAGCCCCAGCGCGGGAGCGGCGAGCGCGGTGCTGAGCAGTGTTCGGCGTGACAGGGACATCGCGAACTCCTTTGTCGGCGATTCGACTCCAGAGTGCAAGATGTCTACAAGATCACGCAATAACTTGACGAACCGGTCTTTTGATCGCGGAGCTTGCCGCCCCTGCACGCCACGGGGCGCGTGGATCAAGGACGGCGACGTCGTGCCGATCCGGCTGATCCGAGATCAGCGGTTCGAGGGCGGGAACCGGCCGTCGAGACTGCCCAGGGCCACCAGTTCGGTGTACTGGTCCTGCCACGACCGCTCGGTCGCGAGGAGGTCGGCGAGCCGCTGCACCCATTCCCCGTCGACCGTTCGCTTGGCTCCGGCGGCCAGGTGGCGGGCTGTCTCCTCGCGGGCTTTGAGCCATTCGGCCAGCGTGGGGGCCAGCGCAGGGCCACCTTCGTCTTCGGGCATGGGGGCGACCCTACGCGGTGCGTGTGGTGCTCGCCGCTGGTCATTGGGCTATTGTGGGGCCCATTGGGGTACCAGCTGACGGCAACCAGCCGCTGCGGTTCCCGATCCCCGTCCGGTCCGGCGTTTCCGGCCGGAGACAGGAGCACCGGCTTGCAGCCGGAACGCCTTTCCTCTACTTCTCCTCGATTCGGCACGACGCGCCACGCGGCGGAAGACTTCGCGCAGGCACGTCTGCACGCCGAGACCACCGAACTCCTGCACCAGCGTCAGGCCGCCAAACGAGTGGCGGAGCGTTCCCACGACGCGGTCGACTGCCGTGAACTGCTGTCCATGCTCGGCCTGGCGAACCTGCCGGCCTCCACCGCACTTCACGCATAGGGGTACGCAAGTGACTCGAGGAACCGTCAAGTGGTTCAACGGCAGCAAGGGTTTCGGCTTCATCGCGCCTGAGGGCGGCGGGCCGGACCTGTTCGTGCACCAGTCCGAGGTGCAGGGGTACGACCACCACGGCATTCCCGACAACCAGGCCGTGGAGTTCGAGGTCGGCGAGGGCCAGAAGGGCCCGCAGGCCCGCTCCGTGCGCCTCGTCTGACCGGGCTCGGAAAGTCCACTGTGGAGTGAGCAGGCCCCGGCCGCTCACTCCACGGCGTCAGTCCGGCAGCAGTGGCACCGAGATGCCCGGATCCCGTCCCAGCAGCGCCGCCCGCGTCACCGACCGGGATCCGAAGCGGTCGCGCACGTCGTCCAGCGCGGCGTCGAGAGCGGCCGGCTTCTGCTCCTCGAACGGCAGCGTCATCTGCATCGGCGCGTCGTTCTGGAGGTTCGTGAGCGACACGCCCAGCAACGTGATGCCGCGGCTTTCGATCAACGGCATCGCCGTGCCGAGCAGCTCTCTCGCCGACGCCAGCAGCACCTCGGTCTCCGTCGTCGGATGCCGCAGGGTGTGAGAACGGGTCGCGCGGCTGAAGTCGGCGAACCGCAGGCGCAGCACCACGGTCCGGCACGCGCGATGTGCCGTGCGCAGTCGCCGTGAGATGCCGTCGATCAGCGACGCGAGAACGGCGTCGAGGTCGTCACGAGTGCGTTCCCGGCGGCCCAGAGCTCGCTGCGAGCCGATCGACCGGCGGCGGCGTCCTGTGTGGACCGGACGCGGATCGTGGTTGTGCGCCAACGCGTACAGGTGCCTGCCCGCCGCGCGGCCGATCATCGAGACCAGCGCCACCTCGCCCAGCGCGGCGACCTCGCCGACCGTGCGCAGGCCCAGGCCGTGCAGCTTGGCCGCCGTCACCTCGCCGACGCCCCACAGCCGTTCGACCGGCAGCGGGTGCAGGAACTCCAGTTCGTGGTCGGCGGGCACGACCAGCAGCCCGTCCGGCTTCGCGACCCCGCTCGCGACCTTGGCGAGGAACTTCGTGCGCGCCACCCCGACCGTGATCGGCAGGCCGACCTGCTCCAGCACGGTCGCCCGCAGTCGTGCGGCGATCACCTCGGGCGGTCCGGCGATCCGGCGCAGGCCGCCGACGTCGAGGAACGCCTCGTCGATCGACAGGCCCTCGACCAGCGGCGTCGTGTCGCGGAACACCTCGAACACCGCCTTGCTCGCGGCGGAGTAGGCCGACATCCGCGGCCGCACGACGACCGCGTGCGGGCACAGTCCGCGCGCCGCCGCCCCGCCCATCGCCGTGCGCACGCCGAACGCCTTGGCCTCGTAACTCGCGGCCAGCACCACACCGCCGCCCACGATCACCGGACGGCCGCGCAGGCTCGGATCGTCCCGTTGCTCGACCGACGCGTAGAAGGCGTCCAGGTCGGCGTGCAGGATCGGGGTGCTCACGAACACATGTTCGCATCCGTCACCCGTTCAGAACAGTGTCGTCAGGACATGAGTGCACGGGCGATCGGCCACGCACCGGGCGAGGTGTTCGACAGGACCGTGATGGTCGTGCCGGTGTGCGGGTCGTGAGTGGACTTGAAGGACTCGCCGGCGTCGTACCCGGCGAGGATCACGGTGTCGGTGGTCTCGTGCAGCCAGAAGCCGAGGCCGTAGCGCAGGGACTCCTCCGGAACGTCGTGGCGTGGCCGCGTCACCTCTTCGGCGTGGTCGCCGGCGAACAACGCGCGCCAGAACTTCGACATGTCGCCCGCGGTGGTGTGGATGCCGCCGTCACCGGTCGCCAGCACGGGCAGGTGGAAGACGTTGGAGCGGTCGAGGCCCTCCAGATAGCCCACGGCCACGTCGGCGGGCAGCTCGTCGGAACGCAGGAAGTCCGTCCTGGTCAGGTCGGCGGGCCGGAGCACGCGGTCGCGGACGAGGTCGTGATAACCCTGCCCGGTGGCTCGTTCGGCCAGTAGCGCCAGCACCACGTAACCGCCGTTGCAGTAACCGAACCGCTCACCGGCCTTGAACTTCGTGGGATGCCCGTCGAGCAACGGCAGGAACGCCTCGGTCGTGGTCAGCGCGTGCACCGCGCCGATCGCGTAGTCGTCGACCTGCCAGTCGCCTTCCTCGTCGAGGTAGTCGCCGATGCCGGACGTGTGCGTGAGCAGGTGCTCGACCGTCACGTCGTCGGCGATCAGCGGAAGGTCGTCGCCCAGCAACGAGCGGGCGGTCGTGTCCAGTGCCAGCGCGCCCTCGCGGATCAGGGAGAGCACGGTCAGCGCGGTGAACCCCTTGCCGCCGCTGGCGATGCCGAACCTGGTGTCCACGGTGTTGGGCACGCCGTACGCGCGGTTCGCGAGCCCGTAGGCCTTCTCGAACTCGATCTCTCCGGCGTGGTCGATCCGCACCACGCCGGAGAAACCGGTGTCCTGAGCGATCTTGTCGATGTCTCCCAACGGCATTCGCGCAGGCTAGCCCCGCGTCAACGCCGCGCCGAAACGGTTTTCCGGTGACCGGATTCCGCGCAGCAACACCAGCGGTGCCAACGCCACGACCGCGGCGAGCGCGAAGCCGAGCCGGAAGGACGCTCCTCCCGTGAGCAGCGCCGCCGCGACCTGGACGCCCAGCGCGGCACCGATCGCCCGCGCGATCCCGCACGTGGCCGCCGCGACGCCGGTGTCCTGCTCGCCGACCGAGGAGATCGCGGCGGTGTAGGTGGCCGTGGACGCGGTCCCGACGCCGAGCCCGAGTGTTACCAGCATCCCTGCCGCGATCTGCCACGGCACCTCGTGCCATCCGGCCATGAACAACGTGCCCGCGGCCGTGAGCGTCAGGCCGGCGGCCATGGCGGTCCTGGTCCCCGCCCGCCGCGCGAACAGTCCGGACAACGGCCCGACCACGACGGCGACCAGCACGGTGGGGAAGAGGTACAGGCTGATCTCGCTGGCCGTCGCGCCGAACCCCGAAAGCAGTTGCGGCACCAGGAAGTACGTCGCCGAGTAACTCGCCCCGAGCGCCCCGGCCGTGAGACTCGCCCTCCACACCGACCGCAGGACACCGAGATCGACCAGCGGATGTGCGGCGCGGCGTTCGGCCACAACCCACCCGGCACCGAACGCGGCTGCCAGCAAGAGCAGCACCGCGGCGCCCGCAAGTCCTTGCGGCGCCAGGAAGAGCGCGAGCATGAGCGTGGCGAGCGCCAGTGCCAGCAACGCCGCACCCGGCCAGTCCAGCCTGGTGCGCCTCACCTGCCCCGGTCCCGGCAACGCGACCGGCGCGATGATCGCCACGGCCGCCACGGCCAGCGCCGGCAGCAGGAACATCCACTGCCGCGAGAAGGCGTCGGCGAGCGGCCCGGCGGCGAGCACTCCCAGTCCGCTGCCGACCGTGAACAGACCGGTGAGCACGCCGACCGCGACCGGTGTCGAGTCGGGGAAGAGCCGCCGTGCCACCACGAACGACACCGGCAGAACGCCGCCGCCCAGGCCCTGGAGGAACTGTCCGAGCAGGATCACCGGGAACGACGTCGCGAACGCCGACAGCACGGCCCCGGCCACGATGCACCAGGTCAGCACGAGCAGGATCCGCCGCCCGCCGCGGTCGTCGGCGATCTTCGCGACGATCGGCATGGTGATGGCCGACGTGATGATCAACGTCGTGGACAGCAGGCCGGCCTGGGCGGGATCGAGGCCGAGTTCGCGTTGCAGCAGCGGAAGCGCGGGGAACGGAATGCTTTCCAGGGCGCCGATCGTGACGGCCAACGCCGCCAGAACGGCCATCGCGGGGCGGGTGGATCTGAGCGTGGTCACGGCTGGTCTCCCTCGTCCGGGGCCAGTAAAGCTACAAGTTGTAGCTGAAATGCGACAGGGTCTTTCGCAACAATCTGTTGCGTAAGTGTGGAGCAACCTAATCAGCGGGCATCCCGTTTCGGAGAGTGTCGGGTTGTTCACCCACGTGAAAGGACCGCGCGGCCTTGTCGCTCGCCACGATCCAGCGCCCTGCCGAGGTGCCCCTGCCGTCCGTGCGGGTGAGAGCACCGCGGCGGTGGCTGTTCGGGCTGGCCGCGGCCGTGCTCCTGGCCCAGATGGCCATCGCGATGATCACCACGGCGGTGCAGCAGACGCCGACCATCGACGAGCCGGTCTACATCGGCGCGGCGGTCGTCCACCTGGAGCAGCACAGCCTCCGGTACAACCCGGAGCACCCGCCGCTGGGCAAACTGATCATGGCGACCGGGCTCGCGTTCGCCGACGCGCACCTCGACCCGGACTTCCAGGGCGACCAGACGGAACTCGGCCGGCACCTGCTCTACGAGTCGGGCAACGACCCCGCGAAGCTGTTGCTCCTGGCCAGACTGCCGATGATCGTCCTCACGCTGCTGTTCGGCGTGGTGGTGTTCCTGTTCGCCACGGACATCACGAACCGAACGGGCGGGCTGCTCGCGCTGGCCCTCTACGCGTTCTCGCCCGATCTCATCGCGCACGGATCGCTGGCCACGCTGGACGTCCCAGCGGCCGGGTTCGTGCTCACGTCGGTCTGGCTGGTGTGGCGGGCGCGCGCCAACCCCGCGCTCTACCTGCCGCTCGCCGCATTGGCCCTCGGCGCGGCACTGGCGACGAAGATGAACACCCTGGCCGCCGTCCCGGTGGTGCTGTTCCTGGTGTTCTGGCACGCCCGCGCCAAAGCCGCGCTCGCCGTGCTGCTGATCGCGCTCGCCGTGGTGTGGGTGTCCTACCTCGCCGTGGATCCGTTGCTGCGCTGGGAGTCCCCGCCGGACCTGCCGTCCGCGCCGGTCGGCTGGCTGCCGTTCCCCGAGCCCTACCTCGACGGGATGCGCGTCCAGGCCGGTTTCGAGAACCGGGTCTGGGGCGGCTACCTGTTCGGCACGCACTACGAGGGTTCGCACTGGTACTACCTGCCGGCCGCGTTGCTGGTGAAGACACCGCTGGGCGCGCTGCTCCTGTGGGCCGCCGGTGCCGTCGCCCTGATCAGACGTCCCGCGGCGGCGTACGTCCTCGCGCCCGCGGCCGTGCTGCTGGCCGTGGCCATGACAGGCAGCCGCGACCTCGGCGTCCGCTACGCGATCTTCGTGCCGATGTTCCTCGCGGTCGCCGCCGCGGTGGTCGCGCACCGGCGCTGGGCCACGCTCGCGGTCGCACTGGTCGCCGTCAGTTCACTGTGGACGTTCCCGTACTACCTGCCGTACTCCAACGAGGTGTTCGGCGGCCCGTCGAAGACCCACCTGCACCTGCACGACTCGAACGTCGACTGGGGCCAGGACCTGGGGCGGCTGGCCGAGCGGCTGAAACGCTATCCCGGCGAACGGATGTGGCTCGTCCACAAGGGCGCCGGAGTGCCCGAGCACTACGGGATCCACGCCGAAGACCCGCGCAAGGCGCCGGAAGACCAGGTGCACGGGCTGCTCGTCGTGTCCAACACGGCCATCGCGAAGGCCGACGACGTCCTCCGAGCGTTGATCGACACGAGCACGCCGATCGACGTCGTGGGCCACTCCATCACGATCTTCCGCCGTCCGTAGGGCCTGTGCCGGGGTCTGGTCCGCGACAGCCGGGCCCGAGACGGCCCCTGGTGGTACGGCCGGACGACCCACGTACAACACCGGTACGCGGACCGTCCGGCCGCACCACCAGGAACCACCTCAAGCGCGACTCTCATCGAACCAGACCCCGACACAGACCCTAGGTAGGAAAGTTCCGTACCCCTACGGATGCCGACCCTGATTGTTCCGCACGTGCAGTCCTCCGACAGTGATCGCAGCGAACGACCGCCGCCCCTGCCCTGAGGTGGGCGTTCCTGATCCGAGAGGAACCAACGTGACGAGAACACCACGGTCCTGGGGCCTGCTGGCCCTGGTCGCGGCCACGGTGCTGACGCCCGTCAGCATCGCGAACGCCGCACCGCCGAACGCCCCTGCGGCGAACTACCTGGGGGACACCGTCCCCGCGAACCTCGGTGACGCCTCGCCCATGTTCGTCGGCGGGCAGAACGCCACCGTGAGCGAGTTCCCCGGCATCATCGCGGGCATCCGCGCCGGCGGCACCCGGCCGGAGGGCCAGACCTGCACCGGCACGGTCGTGGCGCCGCGCAAGATCCTGATCGCGGCGCACTGCGCGGATGCCCAGGGGGAGAAGAAGTTCGTCTACGGGCTCGACGACCTCAAGGACTACAAGGGCGGCGCCGGCACCGGTTTCGCCGTGAACGTCGTCAGCTACAAGAAGCACCCGAAGTACGTCAACTTCGACCAGGGCTACGACGTCGCCGTCGTGACCGTGGACCGCGACATCGCTCTGAAGGGCGGTGCCGCGTACCCGAAGTTCGCCACCTCCGCGGACTCGGGCGGTGCCGCGCCGGGCAAGACCGGCCTCGGTTTCGGCTACGGCAAGAAGGACTTCAACGACAACTCGCAGGACGTCACGCTCGACAAGGCGAGCCTGCCGGTCGTCAACGGCGACAGCGTCTGCCAGGGCGTCGGCGCGGGCTTCAAGTCGGCGACCATGATCTGCGCCGGGTACTCCGACGGCCGGATCTCGATCCTGCCCGGTGACAGCGGCGGCCCGCTGATCTTCGACGGCAAGATCTACGGCGTCGCGTCGTGGAGCCGGTCGGACTTCAAGTGGTACTCGATCTACGGCCGCCTCGACAACGAGATGGGCGACTGGGTCAAGGCCGAGGTCGGCGAGCAGCCCCCGGTCGGTGACTTCGGGCTGACCGTCGCGCCGGGCAGCGGTTCGGTGGCGGCGGGCAAGACGGTGTCCGCGGGCATCACCACCACGGCCGGTTCGGGTGGCGCGGAGAACGCCACGCTGTCCGCGTCCGGGCTGCCCAGCGGCGTGAAGGCGGTCTTCCAGCCGACGTCGGTGACCACCGGCAACTCAGCCAAGGTCACGTTCGACGCCGCCACCTCGGCGCCGAACGGCACCTACGAGGTCTCGATCACCGGCACCACGTCGAGCGGGAAGACGGCGTCCGGCAAGTACTCGCTGACCGTCACCGGTGGTGGCGACCCGCAGCCGGGCGACTTCACGCTGGGAGCCTCGCCGAGCAGTGTCAAGGCGGCCAAGGGCAAGTACGTCTCCACCACCATTTCCACCGACGGCGGTGGCCAGACGATCACCCTGTCGGCGTCCGGTGTGCCCAGCGGCGTGAAGGCCACGTTCCAGCCGACGTCGGTCGGCGCGGGCAGTTCGTCGAAGCTGACGCTGGACGTGTCCAGCACCGCGACCGCCGGAACCTCCAGCATCACGGTCACCGGCACCGACGCGGGCGGGAAGACCGCCACCACCACGGTGTCGCTCACGGTGGAGGGCACCGACCCGCCGACCGGTGACGTCACGGTGACCGCCTCGCCGTCGTCGGCCAGCGTCAAGCAGGGCCTGCTGGCCCAGACCGTGGTGAAGGCCAGTGGTGGCACCGGAAACCTGACGCTGACCGCGTCCGGCGTGCCCACCGGCGCCCAGATGTCGTTCAACCCGGCGACGGTCGGCCAGAACGGCAGCAGCAACGTCTGGATCTTCACGAACTTCTCCACCCCGCCCGGCACCTACCCGATCACCGTCAAGGCCACCTCGGCGGACGGGAAGACCGGCACGACGACGTTCACGCTGACCGTCACCCGCTAGACCCTTCTGGGGAGCAGGGAAGAGCCCCGGAGCCACATCGGCTCCGGGGCTCGTTCCGTTGCGCGACAATCAGACCGTGAGGGTCCAGGTGTCGATGTTGCCGGTGTCGTAGGTGTAGATGTCCTTCACCTGCAGCTTCCACGTGCCGTTGCGCGCCTCGGAGGAGAGGTCAACGGTGTAGGTCTCGTGGATGCCGGAGGAGGACGAAGCCCCGCCGGCCTTCTTGAGGACGTAGGACTTGCCGGACGGGCTGACCAGGTCGACGGCCAGATCGCCGGTGTAGGTGTGGTTGACGTCGACCTTGACGGTTGCCGAGGCCGTGGAGTTGCCGGTGCAGCCCGAGATCGTCACCGACGACGAGACGGCAGACCCGGCGTCCGGAATGGACACGTCGTCGCCGTTCGTGCCGGGACCGCACTCGGGGTTGGGCCCGCCGCCGATGAAACCGCTGTACAGCAGCTTGTTCGGCGAACCGGTACCCGGGTTGGTGACCTTGCCGGAGGTGGCGTTGTTCACCAGGGCGTCGCGCAGGGCCTGGGGGCTCGCGGACGGGTTGGCCGACAGGTGCAGGGCCGCGACCCCCGCGACGTGCGGGGTGGCCATGGACGTGCCGGACATGTTCGTGCTGCCGCCGTTCAGCCCCAGCGAGGTGATGTTGTCACCCGGCGCGAAGATGTCCGTGCAGGTGCCGTAGTTCGAGAACGAGGCACGCGCGTCGTTGGACGAGGTCGCGTTCACCGTGATCAGCGACGCGATCTTGGCGGGACCGGTGGAGCAGGCGTCCGTCGAGCTGTTGCCCGACGCGACGGCCATCTGCACACCGGAGGCGACCATGCCGGCAATCGCGTCGTTGCCGATGTCGGCGGTGTCGAAGGTCCAGGAAGCGTTGACCACGGCGGGCTTCTTCGCGTTCGCCGTGATCCACTCGATGGCCTTGACCCCGGCCGAGTCAGGACCGTTGCCCGTGCAGCTCGTGCCGAGCATGCGGACCGAGACCAGCTTGGCCTTCTTCGCCACGCCATAGGTCTTCGACCCGACCGTGCCCGCCACGTGCGTGCCGTGGCCCGAGCAGTCCTGACCGTTCTGGCCGTCCTCGATGAAGTCGGCGCCCACGGACGCACGTCCCTCGAAGTCGGCGATCGACGTCTTCACACCGGTGTCGGTGATGTAGACCGTCACGTTCGACGCGCCGCCGCTGGGGTAGTTGAACTTCTTGTCCAGCGGCAGCGAAACCTGGTCCACGCGGTCCAGGCCCCACGTCGGGTTGTCCTGCACGTCCAGCGCCTTCGCGGTGCCGTCCTGGTAGACGGCCTTGACGGCGGGGTCGGCCGCCAGCTTCCGCGCGCCGGCCTCGGTCAGGTTCTTGACCTGGAAACCGCGCATGGCGTGGGAGAACACGGCGTCGAGCTTGCCGCCGTACTTCTGGGTGAGAGCGCTCGACGTCGACTGGATCGCGGCGCCGGGCTTGAGGGACACGATGAAACTGCCGCCGGCCACGGGGTTGCGGGCCTTGACGAAGTCGGCTTCGGCCGCCTGCGCCGGGGTGGCCAGCAGGGCGGAGGCGACGATCAGAACGGCGAGCCCGCAGGTGGTGCGGTGCATGGGAAGTCCTTCCGTGCTCGTCAGAACGTCAGGGTCCAGGTGTCGATGTTCCCGGCGTCGTAGGTCCAGACGTCGGTCACCTGCAACTTCCACGTGCCGTTGCGGTTCTCCGCGGAGGCGTCGACCGTGAAGGTCTCGTGCACACCGGCGGACGAGGTCGCGCCGCGAGCCTTCTTGAGGCTGTAGGTCGCACCGGACGGACCGACCAGGTCGATGGCCAGATCAGCGGTGTACGGGTGGTTGATGTCGACCTTGACCTTGGTTCCGGTCGAGGCCTTGCCCGTGCAGCCGGTCACGTTCACCGACGACGTCACCGCGGTGTTGGTGTCCGGAATGGACACGTCGTCGCCGTTGGTGGCGGCGGCACACGGCTCGGGGTCCGGGCCACCGCCGCCGATGAAGCTGATGTTCAGCAGCTTGTTCGGCGAGCCCTGCAGGTCGGTGATCTTGCCGGTCGTGGCGTTGTTCACCAGCGCGTCGCGAACCTGGGCAGGGGTCGCGGACGGGTTCGCGGACGCGTACAGAGCGGCGGCACCGACGACGTGCGGGGTGGCCATCGAGGTGCCGCCCATCGACGTGGTGCCGCCGCCGTTCTTGGTCGACGTGATGTTCGAACCGGGCCCGAAGAGGTCGACGCAGGAGCCCCAGTTCGACGCCTGCCCGCCGGTGTAGATCGAGCGCTTGTCGGCCGAGTCGCTGGCGGCCACCGTGATGGCCTCCGGCACGCGGGCGGGGGAGGTCTGGCAGGCGTCGCCGTTGTTGTTGCCCGCCGCCAGGCCGAACGTCACGCCCGCCGCGATGGCGCGCTTCACCGCGTTGTCCACAGTGGAGTCCGCGCCGCCGCCGAGGCTCATGTTCGCCACGGCGGGCTTCTGCGCGTTCTGCGCGACCCAGTCGATGCCCTTGATGATCTGCGAGTACTGGCCGTTGCCGGAGCAGTCGAGCACGCGCACCGCGACCAGGTTGACCTTCTTCGCCACGCCGTACGTCTTCGACCCGACCGTGCCGGCGACGTGCGTGCCGTGGCCCTGGCAGTCCGAGGCGTCCGCGTCGTTGTCGATGAAGTCGTAACCGTCCTTGGCCCGGCCCTCGAACTCGGTGTGCGCCTTGTAGATCCCGGTGTCGAGGATGTACGCGGTCACGTTCGACGCGGTGTTCGGGTAGGTGTACTTCGCGTCGACCGGCAGGTTCGCCTGGTCGATCCGGTCCAGGCCCCACGTCGGGTTCGTCTGGGTGTCGGACATCCGCGCCCAGCCGTCCTGCTGCAGGTAGGCGACCGACGGGTCGGCCGCGAGCCTGCGCGCCGCCGCCTCGTCCAGCTTCACCGCGAAGCCGCGCACCGACGCCACGTAGGTGTTGCTGACCTTGCCGCCGTGCTTGCGGGCGAGGTCGAGCGCCTTGGCGTTGGTGGTGGGAACGTCGCTGGCGCCGTCCTTGAACACGACGATGTAGCTGCCCGCGACGGGCTGGGCGGACTGCTGGATCGAACCCGTCTGGGCGGAAACAGGGCTGCTCACCGCCGCTGCGACGGCCAGGCCGATGCCCGTCGCCGCGAGCACGCGTGTTGTGCGATCGAGTCGCATCTCTGGTTCTCCGTTCTCCGGCCGCCTCGGCAGGGGTGGGCGACCACGTGCGGATCACCATCGGGCGGCGGGGAACGGCGAACAATCCGGATATCGCTACGTAGGGATACCCGTCTTTCGCCTAACATCGGTGCGGATGAGCCGGACACCGAAGTCCAGGGCGCGGCGCTGCGACCCCGGCGGACTGATGCGCACGAGCTCGCCGGTGCTGGTGGGGCGAGGTGACCAGCTCGGCGCGCTGCGAGCCGCCGTGCCGAGCCATCCCGCGGTGATCATGATCGAGGGCGAGGCCGGCGTCGGTAAGTCACGCCTGGTGCGTGAGCTGCTCGACGCGGATCTCGGCCCGATCTCCGTCCTCATGGGCCACTGCCAGCCGGTGGGGGAGCCGTTCCCGTACGGCGCGGTGCTGGAGGCCTTGCGCGACTGCACGGAACGCTTGGCGCGCAACCATTCACGGCTGAGCCCGGTGTCGGGTGCGCTCGGTTCACTGTTGCCGGAACTCGCCGAGTACCTGCCCGCGCCACCGCCTCCGACCGGTGACCCTCGGGCCGACCGGCATCGGTTGTTCCGCGGGATGCGCGAGCTGCTCGGCGTGCTCGGACCGGTGCTGCTGGTCGTCGAGGACCTGCACTGGGCCGACGACGGGTCTCGGCAGCTGCTGCGGTTCCTGATGGGCGACCCACCGGCGAATCTGTCCATCGTGGTCACCTACCGGCGCGAGGACGTGCCGGGCGGGGTCCCGCTGGGATCGGCGTACCGGCCGCCGACCGGGATCACCAGCGCGTTGCTCGAACTCGAACCGCTCGACGTGGCCGAGGTCCGTGCGCTCACGTCCGCGATTCTCGACGGCGAACCCGTGTCGCTGGAGTTCGCGGCCAAGCTGCACGAACGCACGGCGGGCATCCCGTTCGTCGTCGAGGAAACGTTGCGGGCGTTGCGGAATCCGGCCGGTGCCGTGCACGCGGACGGCGCCACGGCCCGTCGGTTGCTCGACAACGTGGACGTGCCCGTCCTGCTGCGCGACGCCATCGCCGAGCGCCTCGCCGCACTGCCCGCCGCGGCCACCCGGTTGGTGCAGGCCGCCGCCGTGCTGGGCGCGCCCGCGTCCGTGGAACTGCTCGGCGAGGTGGCCGAGATCAGTGAGAGTCGTGCGGCTCTGACGCACGCGCTGACGGGCCACGTTCTGCACGAGGTCGACGCACGGCGCTACGGCTTCCGGCACGCTCTGGCTCAGCAGGCCGTGTACGACACGTTGGGCGGACCGGACCGGCAGGAGCTGCACCGCCGTGCCGTCGAGGTGCTCGACCAGGTCGAACCGCGTCCGCTGGTGCAGCTCGCCGAGCACAGCGAACGCGCCGGGCGCACGTCGGCGTGGCTGCGCTACGGCGAGGCCGCCGCGGACAGGGCCGTGGAGAACGGCGACGCGACCACGGCCACCGCCCTGCTGCAAAGGCTGCTGCTCGACCCCGCCGTGCCCGCGGACGACGTCGACCGGCTCGCGATCAAGCTCGGCCAGATCGCCCACCAGGGCCTGGACCAGCTCGATCCGACGGAGGCGCTCGAACGCCTGCTGTCCGACCGCCGCCTGTCGACCGCCGCGCGCGGCCAGGTGCGCCTCTACCGGGGCGTGTTGCTGATCCGGCAGGCAGGTGGTGTCGAGGAGGCCCGTTCCGAGCTCGAACGGGCGGTCGCCGACCTCACCGAGCGCCCGGACCTGGCCGCCCGCGGGGCCGCCGTGCTGGGCCTGTCCTACCTGGGCGGCACCCCGATGAGCGAGGTGCTGCCGTGGCTCGACCAGGCGGCCCGCTCCCGTGCGGAGTCCGACGATCCCGAGCTGAAGATGTCGTTGTACGCCAACGAGATCGGGTCGCGTATGCACACCGGCGACCCGGCCGTGCTGCAGCGGCTGGAGTTCCTGCCCGCCGCCACCCCCGGCGAACTGCGCCAGCTGGCCCGCGCCCACTGCAACCTCGCCGACGCGCTGACCACGACCGGTCACTTCGAGCTGTGCGCCGACCTGCTGCGCAACGGCCTGAGGTATGCGGCGGAGTGCGGTGCCCCGTTCGTCGCGAGCACCGCGCACGCGACCAGGGCCCGGCTCGACTGGCTGACTGGCGACTGGGACGGCCTCGCGGAGCGCGCGGTGACCCTGCTCGACGAGTATCGCGACCTGTTTCCGCTGGCCAGCGAGCTGTGCCTGATCCTGGGATCGCTGGCGACAGCCCGCGGCGAGTGGGCGGAGGCGACCAGCTACCTGACCGAGACCGGCGCGTTCGCTCCCGAGGAGTCGATCGCCCCGGTCGCTGTCGCCGGGTGCGCTGCTCTCGCCAGGACCATGCTCGCGCAGGACGAGATCACCCGTGCTTGCGTGGACGTCGACCGCGGGCTGGCGATCGTGCGCACGAAGGGCGTGTGGGTGTGGGCGACCGAACTGGGCCCGGTCGCCGTGGCCACGTTCCTCGCGGCCGGGCGCGAGACCGACGCCGAGACGCTGATCGAGGAGATCGCCGCGGGGATCGAGGACCGGGACGCCCCGATGGCGTTCGCTTCGTTGGCTTGGTGCCGTGGCCTGCTCGCGGAGGCACGCGGTCAGCTCGACCCCGCCGTGTTGCTCTACCGGGAGGCCGCCGACAGGTACTCGGCGTTGCCCGCGCCGTACCTCACCGCCTTGGTCGCCGAACGCGAGGCCGCCTGCCTGCTGCCCGGCGACCAGGAGAAGGCGGCGGAGATCCTGTCGGCGCTCGTCGACACGTTCGACGGACTGGGCGCCACTCGTGACGCGGCCCGCTGCCGGCACCAGTTGCGCGGCATCGGTGGCGGCAAACCGTCGCGGCGGGGCAGGCGCGGGTACGGCGACGAGTTGTCGCCCCGCGAGCAGGAGGTGGCGCGGCTGCTGGTCGCCGGGCACACCAACCGGAAGATCGCCGACGTGCTGTTCCTGTCGCCGCGGACCGTCGAGCAGCACGCGGCACGGGTGCTGCGCAAGCTCGGGGTGTCGTCGCGGGCCGAGCTACAGGCCGAGGACCTCGCCTAGGTCGAGTCCGGTCAGTTCGCAGCTCTTGTCCCAGAGCACCTTCGCGGTCTGCTCGTCGGTCATGTGCGCGTGCGGCTTTTCGAGGTGCGGCTTGCCGCGCAGGCCGAACTGACGCGGACCCCAGAGCTGCCCGCCTTCGACGTCGGGGTCGAGAGCCGCGTGCACCGCTGGCCGGGCGCCATCGTCCTTGCCGTGCAACAGGAGTCCGGCGATCCGGGTGGACGCGGGACGGGTGTGGACGCCCGGCCGCGAGGGCGTCAGGGAGTCCAGGGCGCCGCCGGGGTGGACGACGACGCTCATGGCGTTGCTGCGGGCGGCGCGAAGGCGTCGGTCGAGTTCGAAGCCGAAGCTCATCTGGGCCAGCTTGGAGCGCCCGTAGGCGCGCTTCTGGTCGTAGTCCTCAGTGGACTGGAGGTCGGCGAGGTCGAGCCGTTCGGAGCGGGCGGCGAAGCTGCCGACCGTGATGATCCGGGCGCCGGTGAGCAGGGGCGCCAGCCAGTAGGTGAGCGCGAAGTGCCCGAGGTGGTTGGTGGCGAACATCAGCTCGTGGCCGTCGGAGCTGACGAGACGAGACGTCTCGTCTCGTGCGATGCCCGCGTTGAACACGACCGCGTCGAGCGGCTCGAGTCCGTCCACGGAGGACTTCAACGACGGCAGGTCGGACAGGTCCAGCGGCGTGTGGTGGACGACAGCACCGGGGACCCGCGCCCGGATCGACGCCGCGGCCGTCTCCGCCTTGGCCTGGGAACGGCTGCCGAGCACGACTGTCGCTCCGGCTTCGGCGAGTTGTTCGGCGGTGAAGTAGCCGATGCCGGCGTTGCCGCCGGTGACCAGGACGTTCACAGGGCGGGCCATCCTCGCTTGAGGTGGGCGAAGGCCTCGGCGAGCGCGGCGGCGCGATCGGGCCGGGCCGAGGCCAGGTCGGGGGTCTCCAGGACGTAGCGGGCCAGCACGTGCAGCGAGTCGTCCGGTTCGTCGAGACCGGTGGCTTCGGCGAGCAGCGCGGCGAGCGTGTCCTGGCAGGCGATCCAGACCGTGCGGGCGTACGCCCACAGCGCCGGGGTGGCCAGGATCAGGTCCATCCGCCGCCGGTACTCCTCGGGGAGGTCCTCGCGGAACGGTGCCCGGCCGGCGAAGAACGCGTGCAGGGCGTCGAGCGGGGAGGTGCCCTCCGGGCGTTCGCGGACCGCTGCCGTCAACGACGCTTCCCGTTCGCCGCTGTCGTCGAGGATGAGGGCTTCCTTGCCGGCCGGGAAGTGCGCGAACAGCGTCGCGATCGCGGTGTCGGCGGCTTCGGCGATCTCCTTCACGGTCACGTTGTCGTAGCCGCGTTCGAGGAACAGCTCCAGCGCCGCGTCGGCCAGGGTCCTGCGGGTCGCCGCCTTCTTGCGGTCGCGTCTGCCCGTCATGACCCCAGCATAGGCAGAACGGTTCTGAAATTGAAACCGTTCTAGTTTTGTCCGGGAACGATGACGCCCATCTCGTAGGCCGCGACGATCGCCTGCGCCCGGTCCCGCACCCCGAGCTTGGCGAACACCCTGCTGACGTGCGTCTTCGCGGTCTGCTCCACGATCACCAGCGCGGCGGCTATCTCGGTGTTCGACAACCCGCGCGCGACCAGCCGCAACACCTTCAGCTCCTGCGCGGTGAGCCGGTCCGCGCGTCCCGGCTCGACCGGGTCCTGCCGGCGTGCGGCGAACTCCGCGATCAGCCTGCGTGTCACGGCCGGGGCGAACAGCGCGTTGCCCGCCGCGATCACCCGCACGGCGTTGACCAGGTCGTCCAGCGGCGCGTCCTTGAGCAGGAACCCGCTGGCACCTGCTCGCAGTGCGCCGTAGACGTACTCGTCGATGTCGAACGTCGTCAGCATGAGGACGTGCACGGTGCCGGCGAGGTCGGGGTGGCCGAGGATCTCCCTGGTGGCCTCCAGGCCGTCCATGATCGGCATGCGGACGTCCATCAGCACGACGTCCGGCTTGTCGCGGATGGCCGCGTGCACGGCGTCGGCGCCGTTGCCGGCCTCACCGACGACAGTGATGTCGGGCTGCGCGTTGAGCACGGCGCGGAAACTCTGCCTGACCATCGTCTGGTCGTCGACGATCAGCACCCTGATGTTCACCCGGTCATTCCCCGTTCCCGTTCAACGGCAGCGTCACCGCCACGACGAACCCACCGCGCTCATCCGGTCCCGCGCTGAACGCACCGTCGAGGGCCGTGACCCGTTCACGCATCCCCAGCATGCCGTGCCTGGCCCTGCCGTCCGTGGGCGGTGGAGGCTCCGCCGCCGCGCCGTTGGCGACCACCAGCCGAAGTTCCTGAGGAGACGAGGAGATCTGGACGTCCACAGTGGATCCCGGTGCGTGCCGGACGGCGTTGCTCAGCGCTTCCTGGACGATCCGGTACGCGGACAGCGCCACTCCATCAGGCACGTCCCGCACGGTCCCCTCGATCCGCGACGACACCTCGACTCCCGCGCCGCGCAACCGGTCGGCCAGTTCGGCGATCTCCTCCACGCGCGGCTGCGGCGCGGTCTCCAGTTCGCCGTTCTCGTTGCGCAGCACGCCCAGCAGCCGCCGCATCTCGGAGAGGCCTTCGCGGGCGGTGGACTGCATCTCGTCGAATTCGTCGAGCAGTTCCAGTGGCAGATCGGCGAACCGGTACCGGGCGCTTCCCGCGCGCAGGGCGAGCACGGACATGTGGTGCGCCACGACGTCGTGCAGTTCGCGGGCGATGACCGCGCGTTCCTCCAGCGTGGTGGCCCGCGTCCGCTGTGCGGCGCTGTCAGCCTCGGCGATGCGGCGCAACCGCATCGCGTTGCCGAGGACGAGCGCCCCGCCCACGACGGCGCTCACCATGAGCGCGCTCGGCAGGTAGCCGCCGAGCCAGGGCCACGCGGCGGCGACGGTGAACAGGAACACCCACGTCAGAACGGTGTGACGGTAGTTCTGCGCGACGATCAGCAGTACCGCCGTGGTCGCGAGGATCAGCCCGGGCGACCAGGGGAGGAGCCACTCGTCGCTCCAGAGCCAGTTGATCAGCGGCGTCAGCGCCACCAGCAGCGCGGTGATCCGCCAGGACCACAGTGGACGTCGGAGCGTCAGCAGCACCGCGCCCGCCGCGGTCGCCGTGAACCACCAGCCCGGGACCGGGTAGTCCCAGCCGTACCGTCCTGGCGGGACGATCACGTCCAGCAGGACGACCAGCGCGGCCAGGGCACAGGTGATCCCCAGCCGGACGTGCCGCCACCGCTCCGGGGACGGTGTCCTGACCAACCGCTTCCCGGCGAAGAGCGTGGCGACGCAGGTGGCGAGGAACTGCCTGACCTCAGCGAACATCGACTTCCGGTTTCCGGTCATGCGAGAACGCTCGCAGAACGCCGCCCGCGGATCGTCGTACCGCGGCGTTGACTCCGTGCGCTACCACCGTAGCCATGATCGGGTCGTGCTACCGGGGTAGCACGGTCTTCATCGGGAACGCCGCGCCGTCAGCGCCAGACCTCGGCGAGGTTGCGGTCGAACATGGTCGCGACCGACACCAGTGCCGCGTCGAGATCGACCTTCCCGGGATCGACGAGTGCCTGCAGGTGGATGCCGAGGAGCGCGCCGTTCAGCGCCACGGCGGCGGTGCGTTCCTGCTCGGCGGCCTTCTCCGGATCGGCTGTGACAGGGCGTTTGAGGCGCAGCAGGACCTCGATGCCCTCGCGTCGCCGGGCGAAGAACTCCCGGTACTGCTCCTGCACGACACCGCGTTCGCTCAGCGCCTCGACCAGGATCATGAACACCAGCGCGGAGTTGCCGCTCCTGAGCAGTTCGGCCGTCTCCGCGAACACCTCGGTCAGCGACGGCACGGACTCGTAGCGCTCGGCCGGCCAGATCCGCCCGACCACGCGTTCCACCACGGCCATCACGAGGCCGTCCTTGTTCTTGAAGTGCCACGGGATGGAACCGCGGCTGATGCCCGACCGCTTCGCGATGTCCACAAAGGACGTGCGGTCGAACCCGCGTTCGGCGAAGAGCTCCTCGGCGGCGTCCAGGATGCGGCGGCGGCTCTCGTCGCCGATCTCGTCGATCCGGCGCGGCCCAGGGGAGTTCACGGCGATCATCGTACGACCCCGGCGAGGTCGTGCGGCACGTGCCGAGCGGTCCCGACCAGCACCAGGCCCGCCACGATCGAGGCCGCGGGCGCCACCACGGCGACCGCGGCCTGGTCGCCCCACAACCACGCCGCCGCACCGGTGAGCGCCGCGCCGCCGAGCCCGCCGATCACCGCCGTGCAGACGCCGATCAGCGCGAACGCCGTCGCCCGGAACTCCTTCGGTGTCACCGAGGCCACGACCAGGCTCAGCGGAACGATGCCCGCGAACGTCATCGCCTGGACGATCATCCCGACGGCCACGTAGGTCGTGACGTCCGGCGCGTACGCCTGCACCGCGAACCCGACGCCCAGCACGGAGAGCGCGCCTGCCGCGAGGTGCAGACAGGCCTGGGGGCTGCGCCGGAACAGCCTGTCGCTGACGGACCCGCCGAGCGCCGCGCCGAGGAGCCCGCCGAGCGCGCAGGCCGAAGTGATGAGGCCGCGAGCCATCGCGTTCTGCCCGAACTGTTCTTCGAGGATGACGTTCATGTAGATCGGCACCGTCGTGGCGCACATGCCGAACGCGCCGAGCGCGACCACGACTCGCACGACCGTGCGGATCTTCTTCACACTGTTCAGTGCGTCTCGTGGTGTCGTCGTGGCGTGCTTCCGGACCGGTTCGGGGAGGCGGAGCGCGGCCAGGCCGAGCAGCAGTGCGGGAACGGCGAGGAAGGCGAACGCCCAGCGCCAGGCCTCGTGCTCCTCGGGGATGAACGCCGCGAAGGCCGCCGCCAGCAGGGGACCGGTGACGATGCCGAGCGGTTGCCCGCCGCGGTGCAGCCCGAGCACCCGCCCTCGCCCGGCCGGCGGGTAGGCGTCGACCAGCAGTGACGACTGGATCGGGCCCTCGTTGGCCTTGCCGACGCCCGCGACCACGCGAACCGCGACGGCCTGCCAGAGGTTCTGGACCGTTCCCAGCACTCCGGCGGCCGCGGCCCAGACGAGGGTGGCGACGCCCGCGATCGTCGTGCGGCGGTGCCGGTCGCCCAGCAGGCCGAGTGGCAGTGCGGCGAGAGCGACCATCACCCCGGCCAGGGCGCCGAGGACGCCGACGGCCGAGGTGCTGATGCCGAGCGACTCGCGGATCTCGGGCGCGAAGACCACGAACATCACGTTGTCGACGCTGTCCAGGACCTGCAGGCCGACCAGGACGCCCACGGTGGCGCGGCCGCCGGCGGAGAGAACCTCGCGTAAAGGCATTGGATGCATGCTGAGCAGGCTACTGTGTTGGTCAGCATAGTGTCATCAGATCAACATAGAGAGGTGTTCCCATGCGGGACTGGACGGGCTCGGCCGCTTTCGTCACCGGCGGAGCCAGGGGGATCGGCCTGGGCATCGCGAGGGCGCTCGCGCACCGGGGTGTGAGCCTCGCGCTGGCCGACGTCGACGAGGAGTCGCTGGCTCGCGCAGAAGAAGATCTGTCCCAGGTGACGGCCGTGGAGACGTATCGGCTGGACGTGCGCGACCGGGAGACGTTCGAGCAGGTCGCCGACCAGGCTGAACGCGCGCTGGGACCGGTGGACCTGCTGTTCAACAACGCCGGCATCGTGCCGTACGCCACCGTCACCGAGTTGACCTACGACAAGTGGGACCTGGCCCTCGCCGTGAACCTGACCGGCGTGATCAACGGGATCCAGGCGTTCCTGCCGCGCATGATCGAACGCCGGACCGGCTACGTCGTGAACACCGCGTCGGTCGCCGGGCTCGTGTCGGACCCGAACCTGCTGTACGCGACGGCCAAGTTCGCCGTCGTCGGCCTGTCCGAGTCGCTGCGCCTGAACGTGGCCGAGCACGGCGTCGACGTCAGCGTCCTGTGCCCGGGACCGGTCGACACGGACATCGTCGCCAACACCAGCGCGTCGCACGCCGCCGTCGCGTTGCGGGACGACTACGTGCCCGCCGTCGCGGCCTTCTTGAAGAGCGGGCCCGGCATCGACGCCGTGGGCGAGATGGTGCTGGCGGGCATGGAGAAGCGCTCGCCGTGGATCTTCACCGGCTACGACGCCCGGCCGCACCTGGAGAAGCGCACGGCCGCTCTGCTGGACTGCCTATGACACGGGAGCGGTGAGCCGGCGGCGCAGGCGGCCGAACAGCTTGGCGTTGTTCATGGCGAGCAGCCCGACCGGCCGGCCGGCACGGCGGAACTCGGCGACGAACCTGCGGTCGTCCGGCGACCCGTCGATCACGGCCACCTCGTCCGCGCCGCCGGTCTCACCCACGAGTTGCAGCCGGACGCCGAACTGCTCGGACCAGACGTAACCGGACGGCCGGAACGTCTCCACGGTCGCGCCGGCGAGAAGGTTGCGGACGGCGACGACCGGCTGTTCCGAGGCGTTGGTCCAGTGCTCGTGCCGGACGTGATCTCCGGCGGTGGTGCGATAACGGGCCACATCGCCCACGGCGACGACGGACGCGATCGACGTGACGCAACCGGTGTCGCACAGCACCCCGTTGTCCACGGCGAGACCAGAGCCTGCCAGCCAGTTCGTCGCTGGTTCCATGCCGATCCCGGCCACCACGACGTCGGCGGGCAGGTGCGTGCCGTCGCGCAGCAGGACGCCGGTCACCCTGGAACCGTTGTGCGCGAACGAAGCCACGCCGACACCCAGACGCAGGTCGACGCCGTGGTCGGCGTGCAGGTCGGCGCAGAGCGAGCCGAGAACGGGGCCGAGCGCGCGTTCCATCGGCACCGGGGCGGCCTCGACGACGGTCACCTCGTGGCCGAGCGCACGGCACGTGGAGGCGACCTCGGCGCCGATCCATCCCGCGCCGACGACCACGACACGAGCGCCGGACCGCAGATCCGCTTGCAGCGCGACGGCGTCGTCGAGGGTGCGCAGGGTGTGGACGCCGGCGAGGTCAGAGGTGCCGGGAAGAGCGCGGGGACGGCCGCCGGTCGCGATCACCACGCCGTCCGCGCGCAGGATCTCGCCGGTCGACAGGTGCAGCGAGCCGGTCGAGGGATCGATCTGGCCGGCGCGGACGCCGAGCCGCCATTCGGCGCCGAAGTCGTCGTCGGAGAGCGCGAGGTCCTCGGCGGGCATCGTGCCGTTCAGGAACGCCTTGGAGAGCGGCGGCCGGTCGTAGGGCGCGTGTGGTTCGTCGCCGATGACCACGATCCGTCCGTCGAAGCCCTGCTTGCGCAGCTCCTCCACGGACCGCAGCCCGGCCAGTGACGCACCGGCCACGGCGACCGTCTTCACGCCACGGCCTCGCGGCTGCCCGTGTCCACGTAGATCACGCCGTCCTGCACGACGACCGGGTACGTGCGCACGGCCTTCTTGGCGGGCAGGCACGTCGGGACGCCGGTGCGCAGGTCGAAGCTCGCCGCGTGCAGCGGGCACTCGACGAAGCAGCCCTCCAGCCAGCCCTCGGACAGCGACGCGTCCTGGTGGCTGCAGGTGTCGTCGATCGCGTAGAACTCGCCGTCCGCGTTGAAGACGGCGATCGCCGGGTCGCCATCGATACGCACGGATTCGCCGACTGGAAGATCGGCCACGGCGCAAGCGGTGATCATCTCGAACCCCTCCGTTGCGTATTACGGAACGCGATGTGCGATACGCAACAGCAGAATGAGGCAGAACGCGGGACGCGTCAAGGTGCGTTCGGGCTGTCTGGGGTTGTTGCACTAATCGGTTACGTTTGCGTAATGAGCAACAACGGGGAGGCGCGCGACACGGCGCTGGTGCAATCGGTCGATCGGGCGGTGGCGGTGCTGGAGCTGCTGGCCCGCAACGGGGAAGCGGGGATCACCGAGATCGCCGCCGAGCTCGGCGTGCACAAGTCCTCCGCGTCCAGACTCGTTTACACGCTTCAGGCCCGTGATCTCGTGGAACAGGACGGCGAACGCGGCCCGTTCCGGATCGGCCTCGGCATGCTCCGGTTCGCCGGCGCGGTGACCGGGCAGCTCGACTACGTCCGGGTGGGCGGCCCGGTCTGCACGGAGCTCGCGGACCGGCTGGGCGAGACCGTCAACATCGCGATCCTCGACAGCGGCGTCGCGCTGAACGTGAGCCAGGCGCGGGGGAGTTCCGCGGTGGCGGCGCAGAACTGGGTCGGCCAGCGCACGCCGTTGCACGCCACGTCGAGCGGCAAGGTCCTGCTCGCCGCGGCGTCGGCCGACGACCAGGACCGCCTGCTGTCGGGCGATCTGGAGCCCTGCGCCCCGCGCACGATCACCGATCCCGTGAAGCTGCGGTGCGTGCTGCAACGCACGGCCGAGGACGGGTTCGCGACCTGCATGGAGGAGCTGGAGGCCGGTCTGCACGCGGTCGCGGTGCCGGTGTTCGGTTCGCACGGTGACGTCGTGGCGGCGATCAGCGCCGCCGGTCCGGCCTACCGGCTCTCGCAGAAGCGCATGCCGGAGATCGTCGAGGAGCTGCGGGTGGCGTCGCGCGACCTGTCCGTCCGAATGGGGCATTCCGTGCTGTGAAAGACGTTCACGCACAGCGAGCCCTCGGTCACGGCCGGGGGCTCGCTGCCGTTCTGGGTGCCTCCGTCCGTGCGACAAGGTCTTGACAACGGCTCCGGCGGGCCGCACCGTGATGCGCTAGTTGCATAATGCGAACTGCGTTGCGTATTACGGAACTCGCCGACAGGAGCGAACGAAGTGGCACATGCGGTGAAGGGTGTCGTGGCGGCGGGGCGCGGAGCCAAGGTCTCGGTGGAGACGATCCTCGTGCCCGATCCCGGTCCGGGCGAGGCGCTGGTGAAGGTGCAGGCGTGCGGGGTGTGCCACACCGACCTGCACTACCGGGAGGGCGGGATCAACGACGAGTTCCCGTTCCTGCTCGGGCACGAGGCCGCGGGGATCGTCGAGGCGGTCGGCGAGGGCGTGACCGGCCTGGAGCCGGGCGACTTCGTGATCCTGAACTGGCGCGCTGTGTGCGGTTCGTGCCGCTCCTGCCTGCGCGGCCGGCCCCAGTACTGCTTCAACACCCACAACGCCGCGCAGCCCATGACGCTCGCCGACGGCACGCCGCTGTCACCCGCGCTGGGCATCGGCGCGTTCGCCGAGAAGACGCTCGTCCACAGTGGACAATGCACGAAGGTGAACCCCAAGGCACCCGCGGAGGTCGCGGGCCTGCTCGGCTGCGGCGTGATGGCGGGCATCGGTGCCGCGATCAACACCGGCGGCGTCACGCGCGGCGACAGCGTGGCCGTGCTCGGGTGCGGCGGCGTCGGTGACGCGGCGATCGCGGGAGCTCGGCTGGCGGGGGCGCGCACGATCATCGCCGTCGACCTCGACGACACGAAACTGCGGTGGGCCGAGCGGTTCGGTGCCACGCACACGATCAACGCCCGCGAGCAGGACGTCGTGGAGGCGATCCGCGAGCTCACCGAGGGCAACGGCGCCGACGTCGTGATCGACGCGGTCGGCCGCCCCGAGACCTTCCAGCAGGCCTTCTACGCCCGTGACCACGCCGGCCTCGCCGTGCTCGTCGGTGTGCCGACGCCCGACATGAAGCTCGAACTGCCGTTGATCGACGTGTTCTCGCGCGGCGGCGCGGTGAAGTCGTCCTGGTACGGGGACTGCCTGCCCAGCCGCGACTTCCCGATGCTGATCGACCTGTACCTGCAGGGCCGGCTCGATCTCGGCGCGTTCGTCTCGGAGACGATCGGGCTGGGTGACGTCGAGAAGGCGTTCGAGGACATGCACCACGGCCGGGTCCTGCGCTCGGTGGTGGTCCTGTGACCCAGCCGAGAGTCGTGCTCATCGGCGCGGGCATCGTCGGATGCGCGCTCGCCGACGAACTGACCGCGCGGGGATGGACCGACGTCACCGTGCTCGAACAGGGACCGCTGTTCGCGACCGGCGGGTCCAGCTCGCACGCGCCGGGCCTGGTCTTCCAGACCACCGGCTGCAAGACCATGACCTCGTTCGCCAAGTACACCGTCGAGAAGTACACGGCGCTGACGATGGACGACAAGTGGTGCTTCCAGCAGCTCGGCGGGCTGGAGGTCGCCACCACCCCGGAACGCTGGACGGACATCAAGCGCCGCCACGGCTGGGCGACGTCGTGGGGCGTCGAGAGCTACCTGCGCGATCCCGAGGAGTGCGCGCGGCTGCACCCGTTGCTCGACCCGTCGAAGATCCTCGGCGGCTTCCACATCCCCAGCGACGGCATCGCGAAACCGCTCAGGGCCGCCGAGGCGCAGGCGCGCAGGGCGATCGAGCGCGGCGCGAAGTTCCTGGCACACCACGAGGTCATCGGCATCGAACGCAACGGCCGCCGGGTCAAGGCGATCGTCACCGAGCACGACACGTTCGCCGCCGACATCGTCGTGTCGTGCGTCGGCATGTGGGGCCCGCGGATCGGGCGGATGGTCGACCTCGACATCCCGCTCGTCCCGATGGCCCACCAGTACGCGAAGACAGCTCCCTTGGCGGCTTTGAAGGGGGTCAACACCGAGCTGTCCGAGATGTCGAAGCCGTTGCTGCGCCACCAGGACGCCGACCTGTACTTCCGCGAGCACGTCGACCGCATCGGCATCGGCGCGTACGGGCACCGGCCGATGCCCATCTCGGCGGACGACATCCTCGACTTCGACGTGGCCCCGACCATGCCGTCCGAGATCGCCTTCACCCCGGAGGACTTCGAGACCTCCTGGGACGCCGCCGTCGACCTGCTGCCGGCCCTCGGCGACTCGAAGGTCGAGGAGGGCGTCAACGGCCTGTTCTCCTTCACCCCGGACGGCAACCCGCTGCTCGGCGAACACCCCGGGCTGCAGGGCTTCTGGGTCGCCGAGGCCGTGTGGATCACGCACTCCGCCGGTGTCGCGAAGGCGATGGCCGAGTGGCTGGTGGACGGGCAGCCGGGCATCGACCTGCACGGCTGCGACCTCAACCGGTTCGAGGACGTCCAGCGCTCACCCGGTTACGTGCACGAACGCAGCTGCCGGGCGTTCGTCGAGGTCTACGACGTCCTGCACCCGCTGCAGCCCGCCGAACGCCCGCGGCCGTTGCGCACCAGCCCGTTCTACGAGCGGCAGAAGGAACTCGGCGCGGTGTTCCTGGAGGCGTCGGGCTGGGAACGTCCGCACTGGTACGAAGCCAACGCCGGGCTGCCCGAGGTCGCGGAGATCCCGGAACGCAACGAGTGGGCGTCCCGGTTCTGGTCGCCGATCGCCGGCGCCGAGGCCCTCGTCGCGCGCAAGCGGGTCGCGATGTTCGACATGACCGCGTTGAAGCGGCTGGAGGTCAGCGGCCCGGAGGCGTTGACGTTCCTGCAGACCATGACCACCAACCAGCTCGACCGCAAGCCGGGCGCGGTGGTGTACACGTTGCTGCTCAACGAGGACGGGGGAGTGCGCAGCGACCTGACGATCGCCCGGCTCGGCCAGAACCGGTTCCAGGTCGGCGCCAACGGCCCGCTCGACCTCGACTGGCTGCGCCGGCGCCTGCCGCCCAACGGTGGCGTGCACATCGCCGACATCACGCCGGGCACCTGTTGCATCGGCCTGTGGGGACCTCTTGCGCGCAAGCTCTTGCAACCGTTGACCCGCACGGACTTCTCGCACGAGGCCATGGGGTACTTCAAGGCGCAGGAGGCGTTCATCGGCGAGGTGCCGGTCACCGCGATGCGCCTGTCGTACGTCGGTGAACTCGGCTGGGAGCTCTACACCACGGCCGACATGGGGCGTCGTCTGTGGGACACGCTCTGGGAAGCCGGTCAGCAGCACGGGGTCATCGCCGCCGGTCGCAGCGCGTTCACCAGCATGAGGCTGGAGAAGGGCTACCGCTCGTGGGGCGCCGACGTGACCACCGAGCACGACCCGTTCGAGGCGGGGCTGGGTTTCGCGGTCCGCATGAACAAGGGCTACTTCCACGGCCGCAGGGCGCTGGAGGGTCGTTCCGAGGAGACGGCCGTTCGCAAGCTCACCTGTCTGGTCATCGACGACGACTACCAGGTCGTCATGGGTTCCGAGCCGGTGTTCGCCGGTGGCGTGCCGGTCGGATACGTGACCAGTGCGGCTCGCGGTTACTCGATCGGCAAGAACATCGCCTACGCCTGGTTGCCGGCCGAGGTCGCGGTGGAGGGAACTCCGGTCGAGATCGAGTACTTCGGTGAACGCGTCCAGGCCGTCGTGTCGTCCGAGCCGCTGTTCGACCCCGAGATGAAGCGGATCCGCTCATGACCCAGACCGAACTGCCGTCCAGCCTCATCCCGACGCTGCCCGGAAGCACCTACACCGATCCGGCGATCTTCGCGCTGGAGCAGGAGAACATCTTCGAGCGGATGTGGTTCTGCGCGGTCCGCAGCGCAGACCTCCCGGACGCCGGCAACTTCCGGACCGTCCAGATCGGACGCGAGAGCGTGCTCGTGACCCGTTCGCGCGACGGCTCGCTGCGCGCGTTCCTCAACATCTGCCGGCACCGCGGCGCGAAGCTGTGCGTCGAGGAGACCGGCACGGTCAAGCGGAACTTCCAGTGCCCGTACCACGCCTGGACCTACGGCCTCGACGGCAAACTGGTCGCCGCGCCGAACCTCACGTCGATGCCGGACGTCGACCGCGTCGAGTACGGCCTGAGGCCCGTGCATTTGAGGGAATGGCTCGGGTACGCGTGGCTGTCGCTGGCCGACGAGCCGGCGTCGTTCGAGGAGACCGTGCAGCAGGACGTCCGCGAACGGCTGGGCAACCTCGACGCTATCGGCAACTACCAGGTCAGCGAACTGGACCTGGGTCGCCGGATCACCTACGACGTCAAGGCCAACTGGAAGCTCATCATCGAGAACTTCATGGAGTGCTACCACTGCGCCACCATCCACCCGGAGCTCACGGAGGTCCTGCCGGAGTTCGCGGACGGCTACGCGGCGCAGTACTACGTCGGGCACGGCGCGGTGTTCGGCGAGGAGATCAAGGGCTTCACGATCGACGGCGGCGAGGGCTTCGAGAACCTGTCCGGAGTGGACGCCGAGCAGGACCGCCGGTACTACGCGATCACCGTGCGGCCGCAGGTGTTCATCAACCTCGTGCCGGACCACGTGATCATCCACCGGATGTTCCCGATGGCCGCCGACCGCACGATCGTCGAGTGCGACTGGCTCTACGCCAAGGACGTCGTCGCCACCGGCAAGGACGTGTCCCGGTCGGTCGAGCTGTTCCACCGCGTGAACGAGCAGGACTTCGAGGCCTGCGAACGGTGCCAGCCCGCGATGTCGTCGCGGGCCTACCGGAACGGCGGTGTGCTGGTTCCCTCCGAGCACCACATCGGGGAGTTCCACTCGTGGGTGCAGGAGAAGCTGGCCGTCAGATCAACGCCCTGATGGCCTGTTCGAAACCGATGACGTGCTGGGAGGCGAGTTCGCTCGCCTTCTTCGCGTCGCCCTCGATGATCGCGGTGAGGAGGGGCACGTGCTCGTCGACGTGACCGGCCATTCCGGACAGTCGCGGCAGGAAGACGCACCAGATCCGGGTGGCCAGGTTGTCGTAGGAGATCAGGGTGTCTTCCAGGAACGGGTTGTGCACGCACCCGTAGATGGCGCGGTGCACGCCGACGTCGGTGCGCAGGAGTTCCGTGTTGTCACCGGAAGGCGCTGTGTCGAGCCGCGAGCGCAGTTCGGTCAGCGCGGTCCTGTCCGCAGCCGTGGCCCGCTCGGCGGAGGCGGCCGCGGCGAGGGGTTCGAGGGTCCTGCGCACCTCGGAGATGTGCGAGAGGTCGGAGATGTTCACGTCGGTGGCGAACGTGCCGCGGCGCGGGAAGGCGACGACGAGCCGTTCCTGCTCCAGCCGTTTCAACGCTTCCCGGATCGGGGTGCGGCCCACGCCGAGTTCGGTGCGCAGCCTGTCCTCGTTGATGGGCTCGCCCGGTTTGATCTCCAGCATGACCAGGCGATCGCGCAGCACGGCGTACGCCTGTTCGGTGAGTGAGACGGAGGCGGGCTCGTCGTTGACCCGTGCGTTCATGTGACCTACGGTACTGCACAGACTGATATACCAGTAGTCGACCAGATGATTTCGCTGGAGGCGTCGCCATGACCAGCCCGCCCGGAGCACATCTGCCCGAGCACCCGGACTTCCTCTGGGACAACCCGGAACCGAAGGCCTCCTACGACGTCGTGATCGTCGGCGGCGGAGGGCACGGACTCGCCACCGCCTACTACCTCGCGAAGGTCCACGGGATCACCAACGTCGCGGTGCTCGAGAAGGGCTGGCTCGCGGGCGGCAACATGGCCCGCAACACGACGATCATCCGGTCGAACTACCTGTGGGACGAGAGCTCCGGCATCTACGAGCACTCGCTGAAGCTGTGGGAGGGCCTGGAGGAGGACCTCGGCTACCCGATCCTGTTCGACCAGCGCGGTGTGCTGAACCTGGCGCACAGCCTGCAGGACGTGCGCGACAGCGTCCGGCGGGTCAACGCCAACCGGCTCAACGGCATCGACGCGGAGTGGGTGGATCCCACCGGGGTCAAGGAGATCTGCCCGATCGTCAACACGTCGCCGGACGTCCGCTACCCGGTGCTGGGCGCGACCTACCAGCCGCGCGCGGGCATCGCGAAGCACGACTACGTGGCGTGGGGCTACGCGCGGGCCGCGCACGCGATGGGCGTCGACCTGATCCAGAACTGCGAGGTCACCGGGCTGGAGACGGTTCAGGGCCGGGTCACCGCGGTGGAAACGAGTCGGGGGCGCATCGCCGCCGGCAAGGTCGCGTTGTGCGCGGCCGGGCACAGCTCGGTGCTCGCGAAGATGGTCGGCCTGCGCCTCCCTCTCGCCTCACACCCGTTGCAGGCCTTGGTGTCCGAGCTGCTGGAGCCCGTGCACCCGACCGTCGTCATGTCGAACGCCGTGCACGTCTACGTCTCCCAGGCGCACAAGGGAGAACTGGTGATGGGCGCCGGGATCGACAGCTACAACGGTTACGGGCAGCGGGGTTCGTTCCACATCATCGAGCAGCAGATGTCGGCGGCGCTGGAGCTGTTCCCGGTCTTCGCCCGCGCGCACCTGCTGCGGACGTGGGCGGGCATCGTCGACGTCAGCCCGGACGCCTCGCCGATCGTCGGTCTCACGCCGGTGGGCGGGCTGTACCTGAACTGCGGCTGGGGAACCGGCGGGTTCAAGGCCACCCCCGGTGTCGGTGACTGCTTCGCGCACACCATCGCTCACGACAAGCCGCACCCGTTCAACGAGCCGTTCACCCTGGAGCGCTTCACCACGGGCGCTCTCGTCGACGAGCACGGCGCCGCCGCCGTCGCGCACTAGGAGCTGACATGCAACTCATCCCGTGTCCGTGGTGCGGGCCGCGCGAGGAAGCGGAGTTCCACTACGGCGGCCAGGCCCACGTCGCGTACCCCGAGGACCCGTCGGCGCTGACCGACGAGGAGTGGGCCCAGTACGTGTTCTTCCGGGAGAACCCGAGCGGCCCGTTCGCCGAGCGCTGGAGTCACCACGCCGGGTGCCGGCGGTGGTTCAACGCCGTCCGTGACACCCGCACCCACGACCTGCTGGCCGTCTACCGCGTGGGCGAGCCCATGCCCGAGGTGATCGCATGACGTTCCGCACGCCCACCGGTGGCGCGATCGACCGGGACACCCTGCTGCACTTCACCTTCAACGGCCAGTCCTGCACCGGACACCCCGGCGACACGCTCGCGTCGGCCCTGCTCGCCAACGGCGTGCACGAGGTCGGCAGCAGCGTGAAGCTCGGCCGGCCGCGCGGCATCGTGGCGGCGGGCTCCGAGGACCCGACGTCGCTGGTCCAGATCGAGGCGCCCTTCTCCGAGCCGATGCTGCTCGCGACGACCGTGGAGCTCTACGACGGTCTCGTGGCGCGCGGGTTGGCGGGCCAGGGACGGCTTGCCCCGGAACCGGACCCGTCACGCTACGACGCCAAGCACGAGCACTGTGACGTGCTGGTCGTGGGCGCCGGGCCCGCTGGTCTGATGGCGGCTCTCACCGCCGCGCGCAGTGGCGCGCGGGTGGTGCTGGTGGACGAGCAGAACCAGGCCGGCGGCGCGTTGCTGGGCGTGGAGGAGTACCTGGACGACAGACCGTCCGCCGAGTGGGTCGCGGACATCGTCGCGGAGCTGAAGAGCACGCCGGGGGTGCTGGTGCTGGAGCGCACCACGGCGTTCGGGATGTACCAGGACGGGTTCGTGCTCGCCCTGCAGAAGCGCACCGACCACCTCGGGTTCGCGGCGCCGGAAGGCGTTGCCCGGCAACGGGTCTGGCGGATCAGGACGCGGCAGACCGTGCTCGCGACCGGTGCCCACGAACGTCCGGTGGTGTTCGCGGGCAACGACCGGCCCGGGATCATGCTGGCCTCGTCCGCGCGCACGTTCCTGCATCGCTACGGAGTGCTGCCCGGCTCGCGCGCGGTCGTGTTCACCACCAACGACAGCGCGTACTGCGCGGCGATCGACCTCGCGGAGTCCGGTGTGGACATCGCGGTGATCGTCGACGCCCGCCAGGAGGCTCCCGCCCGGCTCGCGACCGAGTGCGCCGCGCGGGGCATCGAGGTTCGTGCCGGGCACGTGGTGGTGGGGACCGAGGGCGGCGGCCGGGTGACCGCGGCGCGGATCGGCCCGCTGGCCCCGGCGTCACCGGACGTCGACGTCCCGTGCGACACCGTCCTGGTGTCGGGCGGCTGGAACCCTGTCGTCAGCCTGTTCAGCCAGGCCCGCGGGAAGCTGCGCTACGACGCGGAACTCGGCGCGTTCGTGCCGGGCGAGGAGCTTTCCGCGGTCCGTGCGGCGGGCTCCGCGACCGGTGAGCTGGACCTGAACGCGTGTGCCCGGCAGGGACGGGACGCCGGTGCGGAGGCCTCTGCCGCCGCCGGGTTCGCGCCGGGTGGTCAGGTACCGCTGCCCGTGTCGGACTCTCGGTGCACGGCACGCTCCGGCCTGGTGCTGTGGCGGGTGCCGGGCGACGACGACGCGAGCTTCGTCGACCTGCAGAGGGACTCGACGGTCTCCGACGTGCTGCGGGCGACCGGGGCGGGTCTGCGGTCGTTGGAGCACATCAAGCGCTACACGACCATCGGCACCGCGCACGACCAGGGCAAGACGTCCGGCATGATCGCGGCGGGCATCGTCGCCGAGGCGCTGGGCGTGGAGCTGGAAGACCAGCGGCCCACCACGTTCCGCCCGCCCTACACCTCGATCTCCTTCGCCGCGCTGGCCGGACGTGACCGCGGCGAACTGCACGACCCGGTGCGCGTCACGGCGATCCACCCGTGGCACGTGGCGCACGGGGCGTTGTTCGAGGACGTCGGGCAGTGGAAGCGGCCCTGGTACTACCCGAATCCGGGCGAGGACCTGCACACGGCCGTGCTGCGCGAATGCCGCGCCACGCGGGAGAGCGTCGGCCTGATGGACGGCTCGACGCTCGGCAAGATCGACGTGCAGGGCCGTGACGCCGGCAAGTTCCTGGACATGCTCTACACCAACATGATGAGCACGCTGAAGGTCGGCAAGATCCGCTACGGCGTGATGTGCGGCGTCGACGGCATGGTGATCGACGACGGCACGGTGATCCGCGTCGGCGAGGAGCGCTACCTCATCACCACGACCACCGGCAACGCCGCGAAGATCCTCGACTGGATGGAGGAGTGGCTGCAGACGGAGTGGCCGCACCTCGACGTGCACTGCACCTCGGTCACCGAGCACTGGGCCACGATCCCGTTGGTGGGCCCGCGATCCCGGGACGTGCTCGCCGCCGTCGCTCCTGCGCTGGACGTGTCGAACGAGGCGTTCGAGTTCATGACCTGGCACGACACCGTCGTCGCGGGAGTTCCCGCGCGGGTGTGCCGGATCAGCTTCTCCGGTGAGCTGGCCTACGAGATCAACGTGACCGCCTGGCACGGCATCGCCGTCTGGGAGGCGCTGATGGCGGCGGGGGAGCGGTACGGGATCACGCCGTACGGCACCGAGACCATGCACGTCCTCCGCGCCGAGAAGGGCTACCCGATCATCGGCCAGGAGACCGACGCGACGGTCACGCCGCAGGACCTCGGCATGTCGTGGGCGGTGTCGAAGAAGAAGCCAGACTTCATCGGCAAGCGCTCGTTCGCGCGCGCCGAGAACAACCGCTCGGACCGCAAGCAACTGGTCGGGCTCCTGCCCGTCGATCCTTCGGTGCTGCTGCCGGAGGGGTCGCAGATCGTGGAGACCGACCGGCTGCCCGAACCGCCGGTGCGGATGCTCGGCCACGTCACGTCCAGCTACCCGAGTGCCGCTCTGGGCCGGACGTTCGCGCTGGCGCTGGTGCGCTCGGGCCACGAACGCATCGGCGAGACCCTGTTCGTGCCCGTCGCGGACGCGCTCGTGCCGGTCACCGTCACCGAATCCGTGCTGTACGACAAGGAAGGAGCCCGTCGTGACGGCTAGCCCTCTCTCCGCCTGGACCGACCGGCTGGCGGCGCTCGGCTCCGTGCTGGACGTCGCGGAGCTGCCGTTCCGGTCGCAGCTCACGGTCCGCGTGTCGGATTCCGGCGCCATCGCGGCGATGGGCTCGGCGCTCGGAGTCCAGTTCCCCTCTGCCGCGTGCACTTTCACCTCGGGCTCCGGACGGTTCGGGGACGTCGAGGTGCTGTGGCTGGGCCCTGACGAGTTCCTCGTCGTGGCCGCGCCCGACCTGCAGATCACGATCGAGGAGGTGTTGCGTGGCGCGCTCGGGACTGTCAGGGGGTCCGTTGTGGACACTTCGGCTCAGCGCACGACCGTGGTCCTTCAAGGGCCGCGGGTCCGAGACGTGCTGGCTCACGGATGTTCCGTGGACCTGCACCCGGCTTCGGCTCCCGGCGGCACTTGCGTGCAGACGCTGCTCGCGAGGACGGGAATCATCCTGCAGGTGAACGGCGACGACCGGTTCACGGTCCTGGTGCGCTCGTCGTTCGCCGAGTACCTCGCGGCGTGGCTCGGCGACGCGTGCTCCGAGTACCTGGCGGTGGCGTGATGCCCCAGTTCACCCTGACCCTGCACTGCCCGGAACGGGCGGGCATCGTGCACGCCGTGACGTCGTTCCTGGTCGACCACGGCTGCGACATCGTGCAGCACCAGCAGTTCGACGACGACGTGCGCGGGAAGTTGTTCCTGCGCACCGCGTTCTCCTGCGACGGCGTCGAAACCGACGAACTCGCCGGTGAGTTCGCGAAGGTCGCGACCCAGTTCGAGATGGACTTCGACCTGTGGGACGACCGGCCACCCCGCGTGCTCGTGATGGTGTCGAAGGCCGGCCACTGCCTGAACGACCTGCTCTTCCGCTGGCGTGCGGGCGGTCTCGGCGGTGAGATCGCCGCCATCGTCTCCAACCACGAGGACCTGCGCCCGATGGCGGAGGCGGCCGGGCTCGACTTCGTGCACGTGCCCAACACCGCCGACACCAAGCACCTCGCCGAACAGCGCCTGGTCGAACTCGTCGACGAGTACCAGGCCGATCTGGTGGTGCTGGCCCGGTACATGCAGGTGCTGTCCAACGACCTGTGCGCCAAGCTGGCCGGCCGCGTGATCAACATCCACCACTCGTTCCTGCCGGGCTTCAAGGGCGCCAAGCCCTACCACCAGGCCTACGACCGCGGCGTGAAGTACGTGGGCGCGACGGCCCACTACGTCACCCCCGACCTCGACGAGGGGCCGATCATCGAACAGGAGGTGCTGCGCGTGGACCACTCCTTCGACCCACGCGCGCTCACCGCCGCCGGGCGCGACGCCGAAGCCCTCGCCCTGTCGCGGGCCGTCCGCTGGCACTGCGAGCACCGGGTTCTGCTCAACGGCAACGGAACCGTCGTCTTCCGCTAGCGCTTGCGGACCAGCAGCTGGGCCTGCAGGAACCGTTCGCCCTCGATCGGTTCCCGCACCAGCCGTCCGACCTCGGCGAAACCGGCCTGCTTCAGCAGATCCACCAGAGCCGACGGGGACCAGCGGTAGGCGAGCGTCACCTTGTGGTCGAACTCCTGCGGCTCGGGGTCGTCGCCCGCGAAGAACCCGAGCATCAGGTGGCCGCCGGGCCGGAGCACGCGGCAGAACTCGGCGAACACGGCCGGCAGTTCGTGCGGCGGCGTGTGGATGATCGAGTAGAACGCCAGAATGCCGCCGAGAGCCCCGTCTTCGAGGTCCAGCGCGGCCATCGAGCCCTCCTCGAACCTCAGGTCCGGATGGGTCTCGCGGGCCAGCGCGATCATCGCGGGGGAGAGGTCGAGCCCGAAGACGTCCAGCCCGAGCGAGCGCAGGTGCGCGGTCAGGTGGCCTGGGCCGCACCCGAGGTCGGCGACCGGTCCGTCGGTGAGGTCGGCGAACGCGGCCAGCATCGCGCGTTCGAGCGGCCTGGTGTCGAGCATGTCGCTGAAGAGTTCGGCGTAGAGGGACGCCACTTCGTCGTACGGGGTCACGGCGAAAACCCTACCGTGAATTGTTGTGAGTGAGTTGCTGTTGCCAGGGAGCGGCTATTGCACCGTCGACGCAAACCTATTTTCGTGCATATAGTGCGGCCGTGATTTCCGTTCTGCGCGATCCGACGTACCGGAATCTGTTCGGCGCCCAGGTCGTCGCGCTGACCGGAACAGGACTGGCCACCGTCGCGCTCGGTCTGCTGGCCTACGACCTCGCCGGAGCCGAGGCGGGCGCGGTGCTCGGCACGGCGCTGGCGATCAAGATGATCGCCTACGTGACGGTGGCGCCGATCGCCACGGCGTTGCTCGGCGCGCTGCCCCGCCGTGCTGTTCTGATCGCGCTCGACCTGGTGCGGGTCGCGGTCGCCGCCATGCTGCCGTGGGTCAGCGAGGTGTGGCAGGTCTACGTGCTGATCTTCCTGTTGCAGGCCGGGTCCGCCGCGTTCACGCCGTTGTTCCAGGCGACCATCCCGGACGTCCTGCCCGACGAACGCGACTACACCCGCGCGATCACGTTGTCCCGCACGGCCTACGACCTGGAGAGCCTGCTCAGTCCGGCTCTCGCCGCCGCGGCGCTGGCGGTCCTCAGCTTCCACCAGCTCTTCCTCGGCACCGCGCTCGGCTTCGCGGCTTCCGCCCTGCTCGTCACGTCGGTAGTGCTTCCGCGCCCGAAACCGCTGCCGCGCAAGGGAGGCTGGTACGACAACACCACCCGCGGCATCCGCATCTACCTCGCCACACCGCGGTTGCGCGGCCTTCTCGCCGTGCATCTGGCCGCGGCGGCCGCGGGTTCGATGGTGTTCGTGAACACCGTGGCGCACGTGCGGGACGGACTTGGCCGCGACGCGTCCGACGTCGCCATCGCCTTGGCAGCCAACGGACTGGGCTCGCTGACAGCGGCACTGTTGTTGCCCGGGCTGCTTGAACGCTTTGCGGACCGCGCTGTGGTGTTGCGTGCGGCAATCACGCTCGTCGCCGTGTTGTTCGCCGGCACGGTGTTCGCGGGGAATTGGCCGGCGTTGCTGGTGCTGTGGGCGTTGATCGGCGCCGGGTGTTCGCTCGCCCTCACGCCGGGCGCGCGTCTGCTGCGCCGGTCCGCCGACCCGCTCGACCGGCCTGCGTTGTTCGCCGCGGACTTCGCGTTGTCCCACGCCTGCTGGCTGCTCTGCTATCCGCTCGCCGGGTGGCTGGCCACGACCGCGAACATCACCACCGCGTTCGTCGTGCTCGGCGCGATCACCGCCGTCGGCGCGGTGGGAGCATTGCGGCTCTGGCCGACGTACGACCCGGAAGTCGTCGAACACGAGCACCGCGACCCGGCCGGCGGTGTGTGGACGCATTCGCACGAGTTCCGCATCAACGAGGACCACGCGCGGTGGCCTGAATTGAAGAGGTAGAACTGCGAAGTTGAATTCGCGGCTCGCAGGTATTCCGGAATGCCGTTTCGGCACCCTGCCCCGCGAAGGAGTTCCACTCATTTCACCAGGTCCACTCGAACCCGTAGCAGCCCGGCCCGAACTTCAACGCGACCCCCAGCACCGACCCGCCCTCGTCCAGCTGCACCCCGAACGACTGCCGCGCCCCGTCCGCGTCCTGCACCACCCGGCGGCAGGTGCGCGGAACCGCGTCGAACGTGACCTCCAGGACGTACTCGTGCACCGGCCGCCGGAACTTGCGGGAGTAGTTGGTGGCCAGCGGATACGGCGCCTGGTTCACCAGCTCGTGCTCGGTGATCACCGTCTGCCCCCGCCGCAACGGCGCCCGGAACAGCAACTCCGCCACCAGCAGCCCGTCGGAAGGCCGTGTGACGACCCGCCCGAGCCGGCAGTTGTGCAGCGGCCTGATCACCGGCAGCGCCCTGTCGTGCTCGTCCAGGTGCAGGATCACCACCCACCGGTCCGGTCCGTCCTCCTCGGCCCGCAGCACCTGCCGCGACACGAACGACCGCTCACCCCGATCAGGCCCGACCGTCACGCGGTCGTGCTGACTGATCCGCGTCAGCCGCGAGTCCCAGCGCGTGTCGACCCCGCCGACCACGTCCTCGATCACCGCGGGCATCGGCCAGAACGCGCTGATGGAACTCTGCAGACGGCTCCCGCGCGACGCCGGCGCGAGCAGGACGGACAACGCACCGGGCTCCAGGTCCAGCACTTCTTCCAGGTGCGTGACGGCGGCGAGCGACGCACGGCGTTCCGGCCGGCTGCGCCCGGTCTGCCAGTAGCTCAGCGTCGCGAGGCTGACCGAGACCCCGCGGCGAGCCAGGTGGTCGCGGATCCGTTCGAGCGACAGACCGCGCGCCACGACGGCGTCCCGCAACGTGGACGCGAAGTCGGGCGTCGCGAGCGACATCGATGTCTCCTTCCGGCCGGGGACCCGACGCTATCCCTCTGATGGCGCAACGGAAGCCGGGACTTAAAAGTGAAAACGGACATCGGCGGATCGCCGCACGTCAATCGTGACGACAACCCTCCGAACGACCGGATGTACGGCGCGACTTCGACGGCTACGGTCGCGTGACCCTGCATCCCTGCGAAGGAGCCCGACTGTGCGAAGAAGAAGATCTCTGCTCGCCACAGCACTGGTGTCTGTCACCGTGGCAGCGCTGGCCCTCCCTGCGGCCTCCGCGCCCGCCCTGGCAGCCGGGTGTTCCGGCACCAACGAAGCCGACGTGGCGATCGGCGACAACACGACGGTCGAGTCCTCGATCGCCATCAGCGACTGCTCGTCGGCCCCCTCGGCCACCGCCACGGTGCCGGTGAAGATCGTCCACACCTACATCGGTGACCTCCAGGTCAGCCTGGTCGCCCCGGACGGCTCCGCCTACGTCCTGCACAACCGCTCCGGCGGCTCCGCGGACAACATCGACCAGACCTACACCGTCGACCTGTCGGGCGAGACCTCGAACGGCACGTGGAAGCTGCGGGTCAACGACAACGCGAACAACGACACCGGCCGCATCGACGCCTGGTCGCTGAACCTCGGCGGCTCGAACCCGGCGAACGACTTCTCCGTCGCCGTGTCCCCGGCGTCCGGTTCGGTGGCGGCGGGATCCTCGGCCTCGACCACCGTCCAGACCCAGACCACGGCGGGTCAGGCGCAGACCGTCGCGCTGACCGCCACCGGACTGCCCTCCGGCGCCACCGCGTCGTTCAGCCCGGCCTCCGTCACGACGGGCTCGAACTCCACGCTGTCGATCAGCACCACGGCCTCGATCTCGTCCGGCACCTACCCGATCACCGTCCGGGCCGCGGGCACCACGACCAAGACCGCGACCTACACGCTGACCGTCACGGGCGGCACCGGTCCGCAGATCCCGGACATCGACATCAACGCGGTCAAGGCGCACCTCGCCCAGTTCGGCACGATCGCCTCGCAGAACGGCGGCAACCGGCGTTCCACCTCGGCCGGCTACCGCGCGTCGGTGACCTACGTGAAGGACAAGCTCACCGCGGCCGGCTACAGCGTGACCGAGCAGCCCTGCACCTCCGGCTGCACCACCGGCGCCGGCCCGAACGTGATCGCGGAGTGGCCGGGCGGCAACGCGAACAACGTCTACATGTTCGGCGCCCACCTCGACGGAGTGTCCGCGGGTCCCGGCATCAACGACAACGGCTCCGGCTCGGCGGCGCTGCTGGAGACCGCGCTCGTGCTCGCCCAGCGCAACCCGTCGATGCTGAACAAGGTCCGCTTCGGCTGGTGGACCGACGAGGAGCAGGGCCTCAACGGCTCGCGCTTCTACGTCTCGCAGCTGCCCACGGCCGAGCGCTCGAAGATCAAGACCTACCACAACTTCGACATGGTCGGGTCGACCAACGGCGGCTACTTCATCAACAACATCACCAGCACCCAGTCCACGCACATGAAGGCGTACTGGGACTCCCTGGGCCTGTCGCCGGAGGAGAACACCGAGGGCCGCAACCGTTCCGACGACGCGTCCTTCACCAACGCGGGCATTCCGGCGTCCGGGTACGCGATGGGCGCCAGCGCGCGCAAGACCGCGGCCCAGGCGACGAAGTGGGGCGGTACCTCGGGTGCCGCGTTCGACCCCTGCTACCACTCGTCCTGCGACACCACCGCCAACATCAGCGACACGCACCTCAACCGCGCGGTCGACGGCATCGCCTACACCCTGTGGAAGTCGGCCGTCGGCACCGGTACGCCGGGCGCCGACTTCTCCGTCTCGGTGTCGCCGACGTCCGGCTCCGTCGCGGCGGGCTCGTCGGTCTCGGCCACGGTCGGCACCGCCACGGTGAGCGGTGACGCGCAGACCGTGCAGCTGTCCGCGTCCGGACTTCCTTCCGGCGCGACGGCGTCGTTCAGCCCGGCCTCGGTGACCACCGGGTCGAGCTCGACGCTGACGATCAGCACCACGGCGTCGGTCGCCGCGGGCACCTACCCGGTGACGATCACCGCCGCCGGTTCGGCCTCCCGCACGGCCACCTACTCGCTGACCGTCACGGGCGGCGGTGGCGGCAGCTGCACCGGCACGAACCCCAACGACGTCGCCATCCCGGACGCGGGCGCCGCGGTCGACAGCGACGTCGTGATCTCCGGATGTTCCGCCACGCCGTCCGCCAGTTCCGTGGTGACGGTGCGGATCGTCCACCCGTACGTCGGTGACCTGACGGTGGCGCTGATCGCGCCGGACGGCACGTCCTACACGCTGCACAACCGCACCGGTGGTTCCGCCGACAACATCGACCGCACGTTCACGGCCAACGTGTCGAGCGAGACCGCCAACGGGACGTGGAAGCTCCGTGTCCGCGACCTGGCGGCGCAGGACGCCGGCACGATCGACACCTGGGGCATCAACCTGGCCCCGTAGGTCCGTCCACCGACAAGTGGCCTCTTGGTTTATCCGTGCAATGGGTATTCTGAGAGGCCACTTGTTCGGCGAACATCATCACCGTGACCACACGCGACACCATCACCCGCACCGTCGCCGAACTGGACGGCGGGGACACCGCCCTGGCGTTCGACGTGATGCGCGAACTCCGCCCGCACCTCACCGACGCCGACGAGTTCGCCGAGCTCGTCCGTGCTCAGCGGCGAGAGGGCTACCGTCTCGTCGTCGCCTACGACGAGACGAACCGTCTCGTCTCGTTGGCCGGGTTCCGGCACATGACCAACCTCTACGCGGGGTCGCACCTCTACATCGACGACCTGAGCACGCTGCCGGCCGCCCGCGGGCAGGGCCACGCGAGCGCCCTGCTGCGGTGGGTCGACGACGAGGCCCGCCGGCTCGGCTGCGCGGGCGTGCACCTCGACTCGGGGACGCCGCGGCACCACGCGCACCGCCTCTACCTGGCGTCCGGCTTCGTGATCCCCGCGTTCCACTTCGCCAAGAGCCTCTGAAAGGGCGTCGCTCCGACGCCGTGCAGGGCGACGCTGCCGAGCACGCAGACCACGGTGATCGTCAGGATCGTGTCGGCGGCGTTCCCCTCCGGCAACCGGTTGAAGGCCAGCAGACCGAACACGATCGTCGTCGTGCCGCGTGGCCCCAGCGCGCCGACGAGCAGGCGTTCGCGCCGGGGCATCCGCGACCCGGTGAAGGCGAGGAACACGGGCACGAGCCGGACCACGGTGAGCACGGCCGCGCAGAAGAGCAGGACCTGCCACGAGACGCCCAGGTAGAACGTGAGCACGGCGGCGATGCCGACCACGAACCACATGGTCATCGTCAGCAGCCCGGTGACGTCCTCCAGCAGGTGCAGGTCGGTGTTCAGCGCGTCCGAGCGCGCCTCGGCGCGTCCGGTGCGGACCCGGCGCGCCTTGAGCAGCCGGTGCACGTACCGGAACGCGATGCCGCAGACGAACGAGGCGACGAAGCCGTTGCCGTCGATCGCGACCGTCGCGGTGTAGGTCAGCAACGGGGCAAGCAGCACCGCGACGCGTGCGGACTGGTCGCTCACCCAGCCGGCCTGGTGCGCGAGGTCCATCAGCCAGCCGAGGAGCGCGCCGATCACGACACCGGCCAGGAGGGCCTTCAGCGCGAACGGCAGCACCGTGCCGAGCGCCTCCAGTGGCGTGCGGTCCTGCGAGTCGTCGCCCGCCAGGATCAGCGCGAACAGGAACAGCGGCGTGACGATGCCGTCGTTGTAGCCGCTCTCGACGTTCAACGTGCCGCGCACCCGCACCGACAGCCCGGGATCGCGCACGACCCGTTCCGCCGGGGCGAAGTCGATCGGCACCGTCACGCACGCGACCAGCAGCAGGACCGCCCACGGCAGGGCGGGGAACAGCAGCCAGCCCAGCAGCGCGGCAACAGCGATGCTCATCGGCATGGCCACCAGCAGCACACGTGCCACGAGCCCGGGGTAGGCGCCCCACAGCCGCCCCGCGCGCACCTCGGTGGCGTCGACGAACAGCAGCACCGCGAGAATGATCTCGGCCGCGTGCTGCACGGACTCGGTGTTGAGGCCCTCCGCGATGGCGCTCGGCTCGAACAGCCCGACCACGACCCCGGCCAGCACCATCACCAGCGGCGCGCCGAGGTTCCAGCGGTCCAGCCGGTTCGCGGCCAGTGATCTGACGACCATGGCGAACGCGGCGGCGAGCAACAGCGAGTTCATCCGCCCATCTTGACCGACTGTGTCCTAAGAGGACGTCCGACTCGGCCGGACCCCGCCGATCGTCGGGTGCGGTCCAGCCGGTCGGGGGATGCCGGACCGACCGACCCCGGGATGCGCACCCGTGTCGTGCGCGCCGAGACTGGACCGCATGGTTCGCGTGATCGTCGTGGACGACGAGGAGCTGGTGCGCTCGGGGTTCCGCCTGATCCTGCGGGCGGCGGGGGACATCGAGGTCGTCGCGACGGTGACGGGCGCGCAGGCGGTCGAGGAGGTGAGCCTGCACCGCCCGGACGTCGTGCCGCTCGACATCCGATGCTCACGACGTTCGACTCCGACGAGTACATCGCGACGGCGCTGCGGTCGGGCGCGGCCGGGTTCCTGCTGAAGGACACCGCACCGGGCCGGCTCGCGCAGTTCGTCCGCATGCTCGCGGCGGGTGGTGTCGTGCTGTCGCCGAAGGTCACGCGCACGGTGGTGGACGGGTATCTGGGCTCGGGCGCCGGTTCGGAGGCGGCCAGGGCCGAGCGGCTGACCGAACGGGAACGGGCCGTGCTCGTGCTGGTGGCCGAGGGACTGTCCAATGCGGACATCGCTTCGCGCATCCACGTCAGCGTTGGAACGGTGAAAGACCACGTGTCCGCGATCCTGTGCGCTGAGCGTGTCCACCGCGGATCCCGATGCTCGGGCCGCAGCCGAGAACGTTCGCCGGTTGTCCGTCGACACGCTGGACGAGTTGCGGCACATGGTGAACCTGCTGCGCGCCTCCGGAAGTGCGGCCACCGAGCTGACTCCGCAGCCGACCTCGTCCGATGTGGACGGACTGGTCGCCGGTAGCGGTATCGAGGCCACGCTGACCGGGACCGCTCCCACCGGCATCGACTCGGCGTGCCAGCGCACGATCTACCGGACGATCCAGGAAGCCCTCACCAACGTCCGCAAGCACGCCCCCGGCAGCACGGCCCACGTCGAGATAGCGCACGACACCCACCTGACCGTGACCATCACGAACACCGCGCCGACCCGCCCGACGCTCGCGTTGCCCAGCGCCCGGCACGGACTCGTCGGCCTCCAGGAGCGGGCGGCCCTGCTCGGCGGGGTGATCACGTCCGGCCCGGCGCAGGACGGTGGGTTCCGGCTCCGGCTGCGGTTGCCTCTCGGGCGCTGATCATTCATCTAAACCGGAACGCCGCCCCGTACGTATCCCCAGACATGAGCGGATCTCAGTCTGGTAACGAGAGGGCGCCACATGGGCAAACACCACGATGATCACCGCCGTGGGAAGGTGATCGCGGGCGCCGTCGGCCTCGTCGCCATGGCGATCACCGCCGCGACGTTCACCGCGAGCCAGGCGGCGCCCGACCAACGCACGGCACCCGAGCAGGCCACCGAGACGTTGCGGGAGAAGGCTTCCGTGCCGGGAACCGCGTGGGCCGTCAACCCGGCGACGAACGAGGTCCTCGTCACCGCCGACAGCACGGTGACCGGCGCCAAGTGGGACAACCTCGTGTCCACGGTCAACGCGATGGGCGCCGGCGTGAAGCTGCAACGCACCGCCGGCACGTTCCAGCTGTTCGCCGAGGGAGGCGACGCGATCTTCGCCGGCAACAGCCGCTGCTCGCTCGGCTTCAACGTCGTCACCGGCGACGACCGCCCCGCCATCCTCACCGCCGGCCACTGCACGGCCGCGGGCAGGCAGTTCTCCCTGACGCAGGGCGGAAGAGCGGCGGCCACCGTCGTCCGGTCGACGTTCCCCGGCAACGGCGACTTCGCCCTGCTCACCTACAACGACCGCAACGCCAACGCGCCCAGCGAGGTCGACACCGGCAACGGCCGCAAGGTGCGGATCCAGCGCGCCGCCGAGGCCCGCGTCGGCACGCAGGTCCAGCGGATGGGCAGCACGACCGGACTGCGCGACGGTCGCGTGACGGGGTTGAACGCCACGGTGAACTACCCCGAAGGCCGTGTCACCGGCCTGATCCAGACCACCGTGTGCGCGGAGGGCGGCGACAGCGGCGGACCGCTCTTCACGGCCAACGGCAACGCGATCGGCCTGACCTCCGGCGGCAGTGGTGACTGCCGCAGCGGTGGCGTGACGTTCTTCCAGCCGGTCACGAAAGCGCTCGCCGCAGTGGGCGCTCGGATTCCTTAAGTGGTGTGGCTCGGAATGTCGCCGGGCGAATTCGCGGTCAGGGCGCCGCGAGGTGCCCTGCTGAGCGTGAATTCACCAGCCGACATTCCGAGTCACATCACTGTCAGGCGGCGTCCCGTCTGCTCACGGGGCGCAGCCTGATCCGGCGCCGCACGCGCTGGCGTCCAGCACGGTCCGCCGTGCTGGACGCGTCGTGCGCGGTGTCGCCCTCGTTGTGCGCCAAGGGAGTGCGGTCGCCCGGCCCGCGTTCGCTGAAGTGCACGAACACCAGCAGCACCAGCCCGACGAGCAACAGCGAGTGCGACAACACGCGCGCCGCCGTCGCCGTGCCGCTGACGAGATCGCTGGCGGAGTAGGGAATCAGCACCGCGACGAACGCGGCGGTGACGGGCAACATGCCTGCGACCGCGGCCGGGCGCAGCGCCGTCCACAACAGACCGAGGCCGAGCGCGAGGTTCCACGCCGTGCTCTCGTTGAACAGGTGGCTGCTGTCGACGCCGGTCGTGTGGCCGCCGTGCGCGGACGCGTTGACGCCCACCACCTGGGCCACGCCGAGGGTGAGCTGTGCGACGGCGACCCCGGTGAGCAGTCCGCGCGGCAACCAGCCCCGTGGCGCGGGCGGGGTGATCGGGGGCGCGGCGTCGAGGATCGCCGCGGCCAGGTCCGGCACCCGCGTGGCCGGTCTCACCCGGAGCGTGCGGGTGAGCGCGGCGGCGCTGTCGTGCCACTCCCGGCAGGACGCGCAGCTGTCGAGATGCGCGTCCACCTGGTCGGCGGGCACGCCCTCTGGTTCCCCGTCGAGCCTCGCGGACAGGGCTTCGCGGCAGGTGTAGCACTCCACATCGACATTGTCGGCTATTGAGCGTTCACAGTTCCCGGCAATCTTGAGCGTTGGGTTACTCTGCCGAATCGTGTCGACTTCGAGGAGTGACGACGAGGCGGTGACGGCGTGCGCGCTGGCCGCCGGTGCCGGTGATCGCGAGGCGCTGGAGCGGTTCATCCGCCTGACGCAGCGCGACGTCTGGCGGCTGGTCGCCCACCTCGGTGGCATGGGTGTCGCCGACGACCTCACCCAGGACGTCTACCTGCGGGCTTTGCGCAGCCTGCCGGGCTTCGAGGCCCGTTCCTCGGCCCGCACCTGGCTCCTCTCGATCGCCCGCCGCACCGTCGTCGACCACATCCGGGCCGCCGTCGCGCGCCCGTCGATCGCCTGGTCGGCCGACTACCAGCTGGCCTCGGACGCGGACCGGTACGCCGAGCACGCCCGTTACGCGGGGTTCGAGGACGTGGTCGAGCTCAACGTGATGCTCGCCGGTCTCGCGCCCGAGCGGCGGGAGGCGTTGCTGCTGACCCAGGTGCTCGGCCTGTCCTACGCCGAGGCCGCCGAGGTGGCGGGCTGCCCGATCGGGACCGTGCGGTCGCGGGTGGCGCGTGCCCGCGAGGACCTGATCAACGGGCAGGGCCACGAGGACGTCGGGGTCGTCTAGCTCCTCCACACGGTCCCGCGGCGCTCGTACTCCAGCACGGTCTCCGCTCGCTGGGCCACCTGCGCGCCGGCGAACCGTTCGACCAGCCACAGCGCCACCTCCAGACCCGAGGTGATGCCGCCGCCGGTGATCAGGTCGCCGTCGTCGACCACGCGGGCGTTGATCACGGTCGCGCCCTGGGCGGCGAGATCGGCCTTGGCTGCGGAGTGCGTGGTCGCGTTGCGGCCCTGGGTGATCCCCGCCGCGGACAGGATCATCGTGCCCGTGCAGATGCCTGCCTTGAGCGCGTCGGACTCGGCCAGCCCGCGCAGGAACGAGCGGTCGCGGATCAGCGGGTGCACGCCGGGGCCGCCGGGGTTGGCGTAACCGCCGCCGGGCACCACGAGCACGTCCGCCTCGCCGGGCGACCAGCCGTTCGGCACGTCGACCTTGGTGCCGTACGTGCAGGTGACCGTGCGTGGGCGGTCCGTCGAGACGAGGGTGGTGCGGATCGCGCCGTTGCTGAGCTTGCCGGCCAGGCCGAGCACCTCGACGGGGGCGATGAAGTCCTGTTCCTCGACGCCCTCGAACATCAGCACCTGCACTCGCAGCGGTGTCGCGGCGGTGGCGGTGGCGGTTCCGGTGAGTCCCAGTGACAGCGCCGAAGCGCGCAAGAAGGTTCGACGTTCCATGGTTCACAGGTCGGCGCGCGAACGCGTTCGGTTCCGGGGAACTTCACGGCTCGTTCGCGCGACTAGTGACCGTGGAGAAGGTTCACCTGCGCGGGCGGGCAGCGGTGCCGGTGCTGACGACGGCGGCGATGACCGCGTCGATGCTGCCGTTGTTCCTGCTGGGAGCGCTTTCCCCCGCGCTGGTGGGGGAGTTCGGCATCGCGCGGCCGTTGCTCGGCGTGCTCGTGACGGCCGGGTTCGGGGTGGCGGTGGTGCTGTCACCGGCGATCGGGCCGGCGGTGGACGCGCTCGGACCGAGGCGCTCGATCATCGCGTTGTTCGCGACGAGTGCGGTGGCCCTGACCGTGTTCGCGACCGCGTCGCACTACGCGGTGCTGGTGCTCGCGGTGGCGCTCGGGGGCGTCCCGCAGGCACTGGCGAATCCTTCGACCAACAAGCTGATCGCGACGTCCGTGCCCGCGCCGCGCCGGCCCGTTCTGCTGGGCGTCAAGCAATCCGGTGTGCAGCTCGGCGCCTTCGTCGCCGGACTGCCGCTGGCGTGGCTCGCCGACGGCGTGGACTGGCGGCTCGCGGTCGGCGTCGCCGCTTTCACGGCCCTGCTGGCGGCTTTCGCCTGCCTTGCGTTGCCCGAAGATCCCGCGCCTGCTCGGCGTCCACCGCTGAGGGTCTCGCTGACCGCGGACGCGCTGATCTGGCGACTGGCGGGATTCTCGGTGCTGCTCGGATCGGGCATCGCGGCGGTGAACACGTACGTGGCGCTGTTCGCGACGGAGGAACTCGGCTTCACCGCACCGGTCGCGGCCGGGCTGGTCGCGGTGCTCGGCGTCGTCGGGATCGCGGGCCGGATCCAGTGGTCCAGGGTGGCGGGCACGTCGGCGCGTGAGTTGCTGGTCTGGCTGTCCGCGGCGGCCGTGCTGTCGCCGCTGCTCCTGCTGACCGGGATTCCCGCACTGGCCTGGGTGGCGATGGTGGTCGTGGGCGGCTGTGCCGTCGCGGCGAACGCGATCTCGATGCTCCTGGTCGTGGCCGCGTCGTCAGGACCTGAACTGGGCCGGAACTCCGCGCTCGTGTCGGCCGGGTTCTTCGCCGGGTTCGCTCTCGGCCCGCCGCTGTTCGGGCTGCTCGGCTACAGCGCCGGGTGGGTCCTGGTGGCGGCGGAGTTCCTCGCGGCGGCGGTCGTCGCGTGGCGGGCGCGATGAACCGGGTCGAGGCGACGCTGGCGGAGGTGGGTGAACGGTTCCCGCTCCACGCTGGTGCTTCAGGCCCTTGGCGCACCACGGCTCGCGGCTCGTGGGCGGGTGGGTGCTGGGCGGGGTTGTTGTGGCTGAACGGTCACCGCGACGCGGCGAGATGGACGGCAAAGCTGGACTGCTGGCACGACACCGACACCGTGCTGCAGGGCCTGATCTTCTGGTACGGCAGGGGAGACGCCGGACGAGCCGCGAAGTCGCTGGCCTCCCGCGCGGTCGACGGCGTGATCCCGTGGGGCACGGCGTTCGGACCCGACACCGGAATCCGGGCGGACGGCGCGGCCGGAGTGGTGCCGTTGCTGGCCTCCGCCGGTCTGCACGACCTCGCGCGGTCTCATGTGGACGCTCATCTGGAGCTGGCCGAGACCTGGCCGCGCGGACGGGCTTGGCTGATGCTGGCGGCGGCGGACGCCGTCCAGTGGCTCGGCGAGGAGTACCGCTCACGCGCGGAATCGATGGCACGCGAGTGGCACGCGCCGGGCGACACCGCGGCGGACGCCATCGCCGCCGTCGCGATGCTCAAGCTCGGCCTCGACGCGTCGGCACCTCTGGCCCGGCTGGGCGGCGCGGTGCGGGACGGCAGGCTGCTCGGCGGCACCTACGACGACCTGGAGAACCAGGAACTGGTGTGGGGCACGTTCTTCTACGCCCTGGCACTGGCGATCGCGTTCGGCGAGATCAGTTCGCGCGAGTTCTGAGCACTCGCCGTGCGGTGTCGGAGACGTGCATCTCGTCGGCGCCGTCGAGAATCCTTGCCGCACGGCCGATCCGCGCGAGCATCGGCAGCGTGCCGGGGGCGAGCCCCTCCGCGCCGAACACCTGGATCGCCGCGTCCGTCACCTGGTGCAGTGTGCGTGCCGCCGCGACCTTGGCGAGTCCGATCTCGGTCCGCGCGTCCTGTTCCGCCGCAACGAGTGCGGCCGCCTGGCGGGTGAGCGCCCGCGCCGACCGGATGGCCAGCAACGACTCGAAGACGTGCTGCTGCACCAGTTGCCGATCAGCCAGCGCACTGCCGCGCACCTGGCGTTCGTCGGCCCGCAGGCACATCAGGCCGAACGCGCGCTCGGCCATCCCGATCCACCGCAGGCAGCGCAACGTCCTGCCGAGCGCCAGCCGGGTCCCCGCGATGGCGAGCCCGTCGCCGCCCTCACCGAGCAGGTGGTCGTCCGGCACGAACGCGTCTTCCAGCGCGATCTCGAACTGACCGGCCGCGCCCAGCACCGGAATCTCCCGCACCACGCGGAAGTCTGTCGTGACGAACAGCGACCCGCTCGCCAGAACCGTGACGTACGAGGCGTTTCCGGCGCCGGTGGTGAACCACTTCCGCCCGTTGAGCAGCCAGCCACCGCTGGTCCGAACGGCCGTCGTGCGTGCGGCAGCCGGATCAGAGCCCGCCACGCCCGGCTCCGTCATCGCGTAGCTGCCGCTGATCTCCCCGGCCACCAACGGCTTCAGCAACTCCAGCACGGCCGGACGGGCGAACCGTCGGAACATCCGCACGTCGAGCAGACACGCGGAGCCGAGCGCTGCCGGTCCGTGATCGCTGCTCCCTTCCTGCTCCGCCCACGCGAAGTACTCGGTCAGGCCCAGTCCGCCGCCACCGAGGTCGCGCGGCAGTGGCAAAGCCCACAGCCCGGCGGACTTCGCGAGCGCCCGCACCCGCGCCAGTTCGGCCTGACCTGCCTCACCTCCGGCGTCCAGCACCGTCTCACTCGGCTGCACGTGCTCACGGACGAACGCGGAAACCTGTTCCAGCACCGGCTCTTCCTCTCCGCTGGGAACTCGGGCGGTGTCCCGTCCGACTGGTGAACGACCGACCGCCGTCGCCAGGAGGAGGCCCGCGTGACCCTGCACCTCGACCGGACGACGAGCGATCCGCCGTTGTCCGCCACCGAGATCACCGTCCGCGGCGACTCGGCCGCGGCCGGCGTGCTCGGCGCGCTCCTGCACCAGTCGGGCGCGAGCGTCTCCCGGTTCCCGGACGCCGGCGGTGAGCCCGCCCACGTCGAGGCCGCCGCCGAACTGGCCGTCAGCTGGGCCGGACCGGTGCGCGGCGGCGAGGTCACCGACGAGGCGAGCGCCCAGGCCGTGTGCGGGCCGATGCACGTGCACGGCCGCAGCCAGGGCTCACCGCGAGGCCTGGGCCTGGACTACTGCGCCACCGCGGCCGGTGTCATCGGCGGCACCGGGTTGCTCGCGGCGCTGTTCGACGGCCGGTCGAGCGTCACGACGAGCGTCGCGCAGTCCGCGCTGACGACGGTCTCGCAGTACCTCGCGGCAGCCGGGGCGCCGGAGGCCGAGGCCACCGCGCTCGAACCTGGCGGGCCGCCGTTCCGGAGTGCCGACGGGGTGCTGTTCGAGATCGAGGCGCTCGATCCGGCGGTGTGGCAGGCGTTCTGGGCCGGTCTCGGCGTGCCGGGCAGGGTGATCGGCGCGGGCTGGCGGCCGTTCCAGTTCCGGTATCCGACCGCGACCGCGCCGCTGCCGGCGGAGTTGCACGCGGCGGCGGAGGCGCGGACGTTCGCAGAACTGAAGGCGCACGCGGACGCGACTGCGATGAGCATCTGCCATCTGCACGAGCCCAACTCGACGGACGGACCGGCTTTTGAACTGGCCACGCTGGACTTCAAGGGCGGACGGGATCGCGTGCGCGGTTCGCTGCCGTTGTCCGGCCTGGTCGTGCTCGAAGCCGGTCGCCGCGTCCAGGCCCCGCTGGCCGCCCACCTCCTCGGCCTCCTCGGCGCCACCGTCGTCCGCGTCGAACCACCCGGCGGCGATCCGTTGCGCGGCATGCCACCCATGTGCGGCGACGCCTCAGCCCGCTGGCTGGCCCTCAACCGCGGCAAGTCCGCCGTCGAGATCGACATCAAAGATCCACCAGACCGCGACCGGCTCCGCGACCTCGTCCGCACCGCCGACGTCTTCCTGCACAACTGGGCGCCGGGCACCGCCGAACGCCTCGGCGTCGGCGCGCACGACCTGGCCGCGGTGAACCCGGCGCTGGTCTTCGTCCACACCTCGGGCTGGGCGGGCAGACTCCCCGACGCCCCGCTGGGCACGGACTTCATGGCCCAGGCCCGCACCGGCCTCGGCGCACTGCTGCGCTCCGCCGACGAGCCTCCGGCTCCGTCGCTGATGACCCTGCTCGACGTGCTGGGCGGCCTCCTCGGCGCCTACACGACCGTCGCCGCCCTGCTCCAGCGCGAACGCACCGGCCGCGCGATCCGCGCCGAGTCGTCGTTGCTGGCAGCGGCCGAACTCCTGCGACTGGACGCGAAAGGCCGTCCCGCAGCGGGTTTCCGCCGCCCACTGCTCGGCGACGGCGGCTGGATCCACGAGGGCGTCCCGGTCACCGACGACCTCGCCTCGATCTCCACCGACCCGCGATTCGCCGACGTGGTCGCGCTCGACCAACACCGATGCCCCGAAGTCCTGACACCCTGGAGGTTCAGATGACGACCACCACCGTCCACGACCTCGTCCCCGTCGCGCTCCGCCGGCAGTGGGCCGCGCAGGGCCACTACCCGGACCGCGACCTCTACGACCTGTTCGCGGTGCGCGTCTTCTTACACCCGTCGCGAACAGCCGTGATCGACGACGACGGAGAGCTGACCTACTCGCAGCTCAACGAACTCGCCCTTCGCATGGCCGCGAACCTGCGCGAACGCGGCGTGCGGCCCGGTGACGTCGTGGCCGTGCAACTGCCCAACTGCCGCTACGCCGTCGCGGCCGACCTCGCCGTCGCCGCGCTGGGTGGGGTGGTGCTGCCGTTCCCGGTCGGACGCGGCGAGCACGAGGCACGCTCGCTCGTCACCCGCAGCGGCGCGGTCGGGGTGATCGCGGACGACCTGCCGGACGCCTGGTCCACGGTCTCTTTGGTGGCTCCGGCGGACGTGGTCGAGCCGGTGCGCTCGGATCCCCACGGCCCGGCGCGGATTCTCGTGTCGTCGGGCTCGGAGGCCGAGCCGAAGATGGTGCTGTACTCGCACAACGCGTTGCTCGGCGGGCGCGGCGCGTTCGTCGGCAGGCTGATTCCACCGGGGGAGGAGCTGCGGGCGTTGTTCCTCGTGCCGCTCGCGTCGTCGTTCGGCAGCAACGGAACCACGGTCACGCTAGCCCGGCACGGTGGCACTTTGGTGCTGCAGAGCAAGTTCAGCGTCGAGTCCACTGTGGAACTGATCGCACGGGCGCGGCCGACCCACCTGTTCGGCGTGCCGACGATGTTCAAGATGCTGCTGGACCAGCCCGGCGACTACTCGTCGATCCGGGTGATCGCCCCCGGCGGCGCCCAGCTCGACGCGGCGACCGCCGAAGCGTGCCGCGAGGTGTTCGACGCCATCGTGGTCAACGTCTACGGGTCCGCGGACGGCGTCAACTGCCACACCGCGTTGGACGACCCGCCGCACCGCGGTGCCGGGCGTCCGAACCCCGCGGTGGCCTCGATTCTCGTCGTGGACGAGGCGTTGCGGCCCGTTCCCACCGGCGTGGTCGGTGAGATCATCGCGCGCGGTCCGATGAGCCCGTTGCGGTACGTCGACGACGACCTCAACGCCCGCTATCGCACGCCGGACGGCTGGGTCCGCACCGGCGACCTCGGCGTGTTCGACGCCGAGGGCTACCTCTCCGTTGTCGGGCGACGCAAGGACATCGTGATCCGCGGTGGTGCGAACATCAGCCCGGCCGAGGTCGAGCAGGCGCTGGCCGCTCACCCGTCCATCCGGGACGTCGCGTGCGTCGGCGTGCCGGACGAGCTGATGGGTGAGCGGCTGTGCGCGTGCCTCGTCGTGAGCGCCCCCGTGACCGTCGAGGAACTCGGGGAGTTCCTGGGCGGGCTGTCCCGGTTCAAGCATCCGGAACACCTGCTGGTGCTGCCCGAGTTCCCCCTCACCCCGGCGGGCAAGGTCGACCGGGACGCCCTGCGCGTGCTCGCTAGGCGAGAGCGTCGCTGATCGTCTTCGCGTTGGCGCGGTAGACGCCGAGCAGGTCGTTGTCGTCGTCGGGGTAGTTGACGAGGTCGACCTGCTCGGCGTTCGCGTCCGGCAGCACGGTGCCGGTGCTCATGTGGGAGTTCTCGAAGACGAACTGCGGCCCCTTGTTCCTGAGTTCCGCGACCTGCGACGCCGTCACCGGTTCCGGCCCGTACACGCCCAGCAGCTCCGCACCGGCCAGGTCGGCCGCGTAGCCGACGAACATCTGCGCGACGACCTTCGGCTGCTGCCCGCCCGGCCACTTGGCCTTCACCTCACCGGCGAGCCTGGCGTACTCGGCGTCGAACCCCGCGATCCACTTCTTCGCCGCGTCCTGCGTGCCGAAGAGCTCACCGAGCCGCGTGACCTCGGCCTTGACCTTGTCCCGCGAGTTGTCGAGCGCGACCTCGACCTTCTTCGCCTTCGACCCGGCGGCGTCGGTGATCTTCGGCGCGAACGACTCGAACGACGCGTACAGCACGTAGTCCGCGTCCGCCACCGCCTTCAGGTCGGACGGCTTCGGGTCGTAGTCCGGCGCGTGCAGCACGGACTTGGGCACGATCACCGTGACGTCGCCGGCCCCGGCCGCCTTCGCGAACCCGGCCTCCCAGCTCGTCGTCGCCACGACCTTGGGCCCGGTCTGCCGGGGCTGCGGGGTCGCGGTCGTTCCGCACCCGGCCAGCAGCAGTGCGGCGGTCAGTGCGAGGAGGCGGACTGCCATGCGAGGGTTCTCCGTTCGGGAATGAAATGGGCGGCGAGCGCGACAGCACCCGCCAGCAGGACGAGGACCGGACCAGGTGGCTGGTCCAGCAGCAGTGCCAGGGCGAACCCGGCCAGGTTCACGACGACGCCGATCCCGACGGCCCACAACGCCATCCCGGTCAGGGACTGCGCGAGTCGTCGGGCGGCCAGGGCGGGCAACAAGGTCAGCGCGTCGACGAGCAACGCCCCGGTCAACCGGATGGCGCCGGCGATCGCGATCGCCACCAGCACCAGCAACACGAGCGTCAGCCGGTTGACCGGCACACCCGAGCACGCGGCCAGCTCCCGGTCGTGCAGGAGAAGCGCGAGTTGCCTGCGCCGCCACAGGAACAGCCCGGGCACGACGACCGCGAGGAGGCCGAGCAGGATCACGTCCCCGGTCTTGGTCGCCAGGATCGAGCCCCACAGCAGCTCGAACGCCGCCGACGCGTTCACGCCGGAGATCGACAGGACCAGCAGCGCGGCGGCGATCGCCAGGCTCATCACCAGGCCCATCGCGCCGGACAGGCCGGAGGAGCTGCGGGCCAGCGGGGCGAGGCCGGCGCCGGACAGTCCACACGCGACCACCGCGCACAGCAAGGGGTCCAGGCCGGTCAGCAGGCCGACCGCGATGCCCAGCAACGCGATGTGCATCATGGCGAAGCGGACCGGCATGATGTCGAGCCCGATGATCACGACGCCGATGATGGGCAGTGCTACGGCGCCGAGCAGCAGGGCGAACGCCGCTCGTTGGACGGCGGCGAGTTCCAGGAGTTCGATCACGTGATCTCCCGCAGCGTCCCGGCGGCCATCTCCAGCACCCGTTCACACCGCTGCACCACGGCCCGGTCGTGCGTCACGACCACCACCGTGACCGGCAGGCTCGTCAGCAGCCCGGCAACGGCGGCCTGCCCCTCGAAGTCCAGCGCGGCCGTGGGTTCGTCGGCCAGCACCAGCCCGGCCCCGGCGTCGACGCACCCGATCGCCCGAGCCAGATAGGCCCGCTGCAACTGCCCGCCGGACAACGTGTGCACCGGCTGCCGCCCGAGGTCCCCGACCCCGAGTTCACGAGCCGCCGCACGGGCGGGTTCCAGCGCGCCGCTGCTGGCCAGCAGTTCGTCGACGAGCAGCGGGAACCGGCCCGCCGCCTGCCGTTGCGGAATCCACGCGATCTCACGCCGCCGCCGGGCCCAGTCTCCGGCGGTGCGGGCCTGCCGCGCGCCGACTTCGACGACCCCGTCCGCCGTGCGATGGAGTCCAAGAACGGCGCGCAGCAGCGTTGTCTTGCCAGAACCGTTCGTGCCGGTCAGCGCCACGCGTTGGCCTGGCGCGACGTCGAGGGAGACGTCACGCACGACCGTTCTGCCGCCGTGCGCGCAGCTCACCCCCGCCAGCCGCACCGGCAGACCTGTCGTTTCCACGAGCATCTAGTCGGTGCGCGAACCCGATCAGTTCCCTCAGACGGGTGAGTTCGGGAACTTCCGCGCCCCGCCGTCCGACCAGTGGACGGGTCACACCGGGCCGGTCATCACCTCACTGGCTCGGTGTCACCGGGAAACGGCCTGTGCGAAGGCGAACACGTGGTCCGGGTCGTACTTCGCGGCGACGTTCTGAAGCCGGGCGAGGTTGCCGCCGTAGTACGCCTGCGCCCACTGCGGCATCTGCGGGTCGATGTAGTTGACGTAGCCGGTGTCGCCGACCAGCGCGCCGAGGCCGTCGCGGATCCTCGCGAGCCTCGTGCGCGCCTCGTCGGCGGCCTCGGGCGGTGTCTTGAGGTAGATCTGGACGTTCGCGAGAGCCGTGCGATGCGGGAACGCGGTGGCGTCCGGCGCGACGTCGGCCACCGCGCCGCGCAGTCCGTCGAAGATCAGGTACGTCTCGTCCGACTGGCCCGCCAGCAGGTTCACCGCCTTCGCCGGGTCACTGATCGGCTCGCGCACCACGCGGGAGGACGCCACCGCCGACTCCCGGGCGATCGGGCCACCCGCGAAGTACTGGGTGGCCTCGGCGTAGGTCTGCGGCTGGATGAACCGGGAGGCGGGGGCGGGCAGGCCACCCAGCAGCGCGGCCAGGTCGCTGACCGAGCCGATGAAGCAGCCGCCGATCCGGCAACTCGGCTGGGCACCGCCGCGCACGACGACGTTGGACCACAGCTCGTTGGGTGCGTCCGCGATCCACGTCTGCCACGCGCCGAGAGCGTCCGCGGCACCGGTCGGGTACGACAGCGAGAAGACGGTGACGTCCGGCGCGGGCACGGTGGCGAACACGAACTCGGTGACGATCCCGAAGTTGCCGCCACCACCGCCGCGCAACGCCCAGAACAGGTCGGGCTCCTGCTGGGCGGACGCGGTGAGCAGTCGCCCGTCCGCTGTCACGACCTGTGCCGACACCAGGTGATCGCACGTGAGCCCGTGCTTGCGGGAGAGCACGCCGATGCCGCCGCCGAGTGTGAGCCCCGCGACGCCGACGGACGGGCACGTGCCGGTCGGCAGGCACCGGCCGGACGCCGCCAAGGTTTTCGCCACGTCACCGAGCGCGGCGCCGGAACCGACGCGGACCTGGTCACCCGGCAGCACCTCGACACCGGCCAGCCCGCGCACGTCGACCTGCAGGCCACCGGACGGCGACGAGTACCCGGCATAGCTGTGGCCACCGCTGCGGGCGGCGAGGGCCACCCGTCCGCGAGCCGCCTCGACGCACGCCTGCACGTCCGCGGCAGAACCGACCTTGGCGACGGCGGCGGGTTTCTGGCCGTCCCACACGGGGTTGAAGCCCTGGTAGGCGAACCCGTCGTCGCCCGCCAGCACGAGCCGGCCGGACAGCTTGGAACGCAAAGCGGTCCAGTCGGGCGGTCCACTCGGAACGGACGAACTGGACGGTGGCGGAACCGGGGAGGTGGGGGAGGTGCAGGCCGCGAGTGCGGCACCGGCACCGGCGAGGCCCGCGACCTTCAGAAACCTGCGTCGATCCACCCGGCCCATGGTGGCACGCCATGATCACCCGCGCAGGTCGTACGACCTGAGGTGGACTTCCCTCCCCGACCGCAGCGTGATGACCGCTGACGAGCCGTAGATCCACTCTCAGGTGGTGACCTTTCGCAGCAGTGCACGAATGACGGCGGTGGCGGCGGTCGCGGGGATGATCCCGCTGACCTTCGCCGCTCAAGCCCAGGCGACACCGGACCTCGGGTGGGGTGCGTGCGACAAGCCGGTCGCGGACGGAGTCGAGTGCGGCACGCTCACCGTGCCGATCGACTGGGCGAAACCCGGCAAGGGCACGGTCGGGCTGCGTGCCTACCGGCGGAAGGCCGAGAACAGCAGGGGAACCGTTCTGGGCTTCCCTTCCGGACCGGGACAGCCCGGCGACTTCACGTTCGGGACCCTCCGGCCCGCTCTGCCCGGCTACGACCTGATCGCCCTGGATCCGCGCGGCGTCGGCGAGAGCCACCCGATGACCTGTGACGTCGACAAGATTCTCAAGATCCCGTACGTGCCGCCGACGGACGCCGGGGCGTTCGAAACGCTCAAGAAGAACCAGAAGGCGTTCTGGTCCACGTGCACGACAGGCGTCAAGAATCTCGACAACCACCTCGACGCCTACAGCACCGCGAACGACGCCGACGCGTTGCGCAAGGCTGTGGGTGCCAAGCGGGTCAACGTTTATGGCCTGTCGTACGGCACATTGCTGGCTGAGCGGTACCTGGAGAAGTTCGGGCAGCACGTCGACGGCTCGATCATCGAGGGCGTGATGAACCCGGACCAGGACCGCAGGGAGTTCATGACCACGGCCGCGGCGGGAGTCGAGGCGATCTTCGCGAAGTTCACCCAGTGGTCCGCCGAGACGCCGGACAGCGCGTTGCACGGCCAGAACCCGGCCGACGTGTTCCGCAAGGCCCAGCAGAACGCCGGCGGTCTCCCGGGCAAGTTCTTCGGCTTCCCGTGGTCGGACGTCATGATCACGCGCTATTTCGAGATCTTCGCGCCCCGCGACTTCGCCGAGGTGGCGAAGGGGCTGCGCGATCTCGCCGACGGACGCAACCCGTTCCCCGACGAGCCCGGCGGTGAGCCGCTGCCCCAGAGGTTCGAGTACGCGGACCCGAACACGTGCTCGGACTGGCCGTTCGCCGTGCCGTCCGCGGAAGAGGCCCGCTTGGATCTGGCGTCGGCCAGGAAGGCCGCGCCGGTCGTCGGGTACTCGACGAACTCCAGCAACTACAGCTCGATCTGCGTCGGCGGCCCGAAGACCGGGCGGCCCAAGCCGGTGTCCTCGCGCAGCACGCACCCCACACTGCTGCTGAGCAACTCGCTCGACCCGGCGACGCCGAAGGTCTGGGCGGACGCGGTGCGGAAGCAGCTGGGACACAAGGCGATCCACGTCGTCACCGATCAGGTCGGCCACGGCGGCGGCATGGACGACCCGGTGACGCTGAAGAAGGTCCAGGACTACATGGCCAGCACGACCCGGCCGTGAGCCCTGCGGTGCCAGGCATCCGTGACGTCGGCGAGCGGCACCACCTCGTGATCGACGGTGAGCGCGCCCTCCGCGGCGTGCCGGGCGATCACTGAGATGGCGTCGGCACGCTGCTGCGAGGTCAGCTCGTTGTTCGTGTAGCCGGACAACCGCAACGACCGGCTGCGCAACGTCGACGAGGTGATCGGCGACGTCTCGCCCGCCGAACCGCCGAGATTCACCCACCGGCCGCCTGGGCGCAACGCCCGGGCGGCCGCGGCGGCGGGTTCCCCGAACAACGGGTCGATCAGCAGGTCAGCGCTCTGAGCACCCACGTCTTCCAGCGTGACCACGACGTCGGCTCCGGCCCGTGCCGCGCGGTCACGGCCTTCCTCGGACCGCGCCGCGGCGATCACCCGCCCGGCACCGGCGAGACGCGCGAGCTGGATCGCGGACTGCCCGACCGCGCCGCACCCGAGCACGATCACGGTCTCCCCGGCGACCAGCTCACCCCGCCACGTCAACGCCATGTACGCGGCGACAGCCGACAACCCGAGCGCGGCCATCAGGACCGGATCGACGTCCGGCAGGAACACCAGATCTTCCTGGCGCGCCACCGCCTTCGCGGCCATGCTGCCGTCTCCGGGAGCCATCCCGGCAGTGGTGGGGAACCACACGGTCCGTCCGTTGACCGCCCCGATCCCTTGCACGCCGGGCACGTACGGCGTCGCGGGCACCCCGAAGTAGGAGGTTCCACTGGCGCACAACAGGTCCAGCGGCGTGATGGGCGCCGCGAGCACGTCCACGACGACCTCGCCGGAAGGCTCGCCCCGGTCAGCGAGCGACGGCGGCTGACCGGGACGAACGACTAGTGCGGCGCGCACGGCTGCAGGACGAAGTCGTACTCGGCGAGCACCCAGGGCACCTCGGACAGTCCGCCGTCCGGGGTGACGCCGGGTTCGCGCGGCACGAACCTGACCACGAGCTCCTGCTTGGTGCCGAACACGACGTCGCTGTCGAGGTACTCGGCGCCCTCCTCGAACAGGTGCGTGATCAGCGGCTCGAACCCGTCCGCGGTGAGCAGGAAGTGCACGTGCGCCGGCCGGAAGTGGCTGATCGCGGTCTGCTCGATCAACGCGCCGACCGGCCCGTCCATCGGGATCGAGTAGCCCTTCGGCGTGATCGTCCGCACGCAGTAGGAGCCGTCCGGTTCGGCCCGGTACTTCGCCCGCAACCGCGCCTCGTCCACGTCGAGCTGGGCCTCGTAGGCGCCGTCGGCGTCGGCCTGCCAGACGTCGAGCACGGCCCCAGGCACCGGCGACCCGTCGAGCGAACGCACGGTTCCGGTGAGGTAGAGCGGAGTTCCGGTCACGTCGTCGGACATGTCGCCGCCGAACCCGAGCTCGGGGGAGCCGTCGATGTGGAACGGCCCGAGCACGGTCGCCGGCGTCGCTTCCGGCGCGAACTGGTGGTTCATCTGCACGACCAGCATGCTCAGCCCGAGCACGTCGGAGGCCAGGATGAACTCCTCGCGCTTCTCGTCACTGATCTGCCCGGTGGCCGTGAGCCACTGAATCGCGGCCATCCACTCGGCCTCGGTGAGCCGCACCTCGCGGGCGAAGTCGTGCAGGTGCCGGACGAGCGCGGTCATGAGCAGCGCGGTCCGCGGGTCCTTCGCGGTGGCCCAGCGCTGCTCGGCGAGCGCGGTGATGTTGTCCTCGGTGACGAGCTGCATTGCTCACTCCTCGACAGGTGCTACGGACCTGGTGTTCTCATCGACGGAAAGGAAGATCTGGTTGGCGACGGGATTGCGCAGCTCCTCCGCGAGCTGCCCGATCAGTCCGGCGGTGCGGGCCAGCAACGCGAAGCCCCGCAACAACTCCAGCGGAAGGCCGAGGTCGGCCAGCACCGCGCCGCACGTGCCGGCGCCGTTGAGCGGCAACGTCTTGCCGAGCACCTGCGGATGAACTCGCCCGATCGCGGCGAACAGCGAGAGGTGCGGCCCGACCAGGCCCTCCTCCTCGGCGATCTCGAACAGGCGCGGCGTGCGGGGGTCGCCGTTCTTGTGCACGTGGTGGCCGAGTCCGGGAATGCGCGCTTTTCCTTGCGCCCGAATGGTTTCCAACGCGAGGGCGTCCCAGTCCTCCCGGGGTGCGTGTGCGCTGACCACTGCGTTGAGGAACCGGCCCGCGTCCTCGGTGACTCCGAGGAACCGCGAACCGCCGCCCAGCAGCCCGGCGGCGAGCGCGCCCTGCACGGAGTCGGGCGCGGACAGGAAGGTGAGGCGGCTGACGATCGCGGTCGGCGTGAACCCGTGGTCGGCGAGCGCGGCCAGCACCGCCTCGAACAGCCGCGTCTCGCCGGGGCTCGGCCTGCGCTGGGTGGCGAGCCAGAACGCCAGCTCGCCGAACCCGACGGTGCCCATCACGTCCCGCGCGAGGTCCTGCCCCAGCAACGTGATCGTGTCGGGTGTCGACGCGCCGAGCGCCGTTTCATAGACGGTCAAAGGTTCTCCTCCGGCCTGGCGGCGAGATCGGCGTCGTGGTCGCTCAAGTCCGGGCGGACCGTCACTGCTCCTCCTTCAGCCACGCGCGCAGCTCGTCGCCGTGCTCGTCCAGTTCCGGTGGCGGCAGTTCGTAGACGGCCGGGGTCTCCGAGAAGCGGATCGGGTGCCGGGTCGTCGGCACGTCCCCGACCACCACGACCGGGTCGAGCCCGAACCGTTCGGCCATCGCGAACCCGCCGTCGATCGTGTTGATCGGCCCGCACGGCACCCCGGCCGCCACGAGCAGGTCGAACCACTCGACGGCGCCACGTGTTCGCAGCCGTTCCAGCAGGATCGGCCGCAACTCCTCGCGGTTGCGCGTGCGGTCGGCGTTGCGCGCGAACCGCGGGTCGTCCGGCACCTCGGACAACCCCAGCACCTCGCACAACTTCCGGAACTGGCCGTCGTTGGCGGCCGCGATGATCAGGTCGTTGTCGGCGGTCGGCAGCGGCTCGTAGGGGAACACGCTGGGATGCGCGTTGCCCATCCGGAACGGCACGACCCCGCCCGCGACGAACGCCGAGCTGTGGTTCACCAGGCCCGTCAACGCCGACGACAGCAGGTTCACCTCGACGAGCTGGCCCTGCCCGGTCTGATCGCGGTGGCGCAGTGCCGCGAGGATGCCGATCACGGCGTGGTTGCCCGCCATCACGTCGAACACCGAGATGCCCGCGCGGTACGGCGGCCCGTCCGGATCACCGGTCAGGCTCATCAGCCCGGAGATCGCCTGCACCATCAGGTCGTAGCCGGGAACGTGCTTCCCGTCCCCGGAACCGAATCCCGTGATCGACGCGTAGATCACCCGCGGGTTGCCGGCGCTGACGCTCGCGTGGTCGAGCCCGTACTTGGCCAGGCCACCGGGCTTGAAGTTCTCGATCACCACGTCCGCGCGCCGGGCGAGCTCACGGCCCAGCGCGGCGTCTTCCGGCGAGCGCAGGTCGAGCGCGATCGACCGCTTGCCCCGGTTGACGCCGAGGTAGTAGGTCGAGACGTCCTCGCGCACCGGCGGCATCCACGTGCGGGTCTCGTCCCCGGCCGGACCTTCGACCTTGACGACCGAGGCGCCCATGTCGGCCAGCAGCATGGTCGCGTACGGGCCCGCCAGCACGCGCGAGAAGTCGGCGATGAGGAGGCCTTCGAGTGGACCACCCATCAGACGGACGTCCTGGTGTCGCCGCGGTACTCGGTGTAGGTGTAGGGGTTGTCCAGCACCTTGGACTCCGGGACGTCCGGGTTCATGCCCTTCGCCCACGCCTCCTCGCCGAGCTGCGCCCGCAGGTGGTCGACGGTGCCGGAGACCTGGGTGCGGATGGAGTCGAGGTCGACGCCGACGAGCTTGTGATCGCGCTTCACGATCCGCCCGTCGACGATCACGGTGTCCACATCGGACCGCTGCGCCTGGAACGCCACGTGTCCGTACGGGTTGAGGATCGGGAACATCGCGGGGGAGTTCTCGTTGCGCAGCAACACGACGTCGGCCTTCTTGCCGACCTCCAGGCTGCCGAGGTCGTCCGCGCGTCCCAACGCCCGCGCACCGCCCATCGTCGCCCACTCCACGACCTGCTGGGCCCGCAACGACGAATGCGTCACGGTGTCGTTCTTGCTGTGCGCCGCCATGTGCTCACGCGATCGGTCGGCGCCCAGCGTCGTGCGCATCGCGGAGAACAGGTCGCCGCTCCACCACACCGACGTGTCCATCGACAGCGACACCGGGATGCCGTGCTCGCGGATCGCCCAGGTGGGCGGGTAGCCCTGGCCCGCGCTCTGCTCGCTCTCGGTCGACACGGAGATCGACCCGCCGGTCGCCGCGATGCGGTGGTAGGAGTCGGCGGACAACGTCGCCGCGTGCACGTAGATCGACTGCGGCGTCATGAACCCGTTGTCGTACATCAGCCTGATGCCGTCGTCGTTCGTCGCGCCCCACACGCCCGCATGCGTCGTCACGGGGACGCCGAGTTCCCGCGCGACCTCGAAGGCGGCCTTCTCGGGGAACGACGGGTCGCCCGTCACGTCGAACGCGAGCTGGAAGCCCAGCATGTCGTCGCCGGTGATGCGGCGGGAGACGAAGTCCCGGAACTCGGGCGTGCCGGTCCAGGTGGCCGGGCTGTCCTGGATGTTCCCGTACGCCAGCACGAACCGGCCGGGCACCGCCTGCAACGCGTCGACGGCGGCGTCGGCGTGCTCGGTGGTCTGCAGGCCGTGCGACCAGTCGACGGTCGTGGTGACACCGGCGTCGAGGGCCTCGGCCGCACCCAGGAGGTTGCCGGCGTGGATGTCCTGCGGCCGGAAGACCTTGCCCCACTCCAGGTAGTACCAGACGAAGTACTGCGTGAGCGTCCAGTCGGCGCCGTAGCCGCGCATCGCCGTCTGCCACATGTGCCGGTGCGTGTCGATCATGCCCGGCATGACGATGCCGTTGGTGGCGTCGACCTCGACGGTCCCCTCCGGCACCTCCAGCCGGGGCCCGATCGCGGCGATCCGGTCGTCCACCACGAGCAGGTCGTGATCGACGAGGGGCGCGCGGCCGTCCATGGTCAGGACAGTGCCGTTTCTCAGGACGACGGAACTCATCGGGAACTCCTTGACCGTCTGGCGGACAGGTGTCCGTTGAATCGTCAACCTTCAACGGCCTCAGGTCAACCCTCAGGTCAATCCTCAGGACGCGACGACCTCGTGCGGCACCGTGCCGAGCCGGGCGAAGTCGGCGCTGATCTCGCCCGCGACCTGCAGCAGGAGGGGCAGGTGGTGCTCGACCATGTGCTCGACCGACGTCTCGGACGCGTGGCAGTTGACGTTGATCCCGGCGACGACCGTGCCGTTCCCGTCGCGCAACGGCGCCGCGACCGACCGGATGCCCAGCGCGAGCTGCTCGTCGGTCAACGCCCACCCGCGCGCCCGCACGTCCCGCAGTTCGGCGTCGCGCTCGGCCGCGTCCGGTCGCCACTTCGGCGTCAGCCCAGACCGGGTCGGCTGCGCGAGCACGGCCTCCAGTTCGGCCGGCGACAACGCGGCGAGCTGCACCTTTCCCAGCGAGGTCGGCAGTGCCGGGAACCGCGTGCCGATCTGCACGGACAGCGTCACGATCTTCGGCACGGCCACGCGGGCGACGTAGATGATGTCCGACCCGTCGAGCTGCGCGATCGACACCGACTCGTTCGTGCGGGCGCACAGGCGCTCCATGTGCGGGCGCGCCACGTCCCACAGGCCCATCGAACGCACGTACGCGACGCCGAGTTCGAGCACCCTCGGCGTGAGCGCGAAGCCGCTCTCGTTCTGCCGCACGTAGCCGAGCTCGACCAGCGTCAGCAGGATGCGGCGCGTGGTCGGCCGCGCGAGCCCGGTGGCCGTGGCGACCTCGCTGAGCGTCATCACCGGGCGCAGCGGCCGGAACGCGCGGATCACGTCCAGGCCGCGGGCGAGCGCCTCGATGAAGTCGGGGCCGGTGTCAGGGCGAGCAGGCATGGGCCCACGGTATCGGACACTTGTCCGTTAATGCGTGAGGTGTTTGCCGAGGTACTGGCCGGTGAGGCTCTGCGACGCCTCGACGAGGTGCTCCGGTGTGCCGGCGGCGACGATCGTGCCGCCCGCCGCGCCACCGCCGGGACCCATGTCCACGACGTGGTCGGCGTTGGCGATCATGTCGAGGTCGTGCTCGATCACGACGACCGTCGCGCCCCTGTCGGTGAGGCGCCCGATCACCGACAGCAGCGTGCGGACGTCGAGCGGGTGCAGGCCGACGCTGGGCTCGTCCAGCACGAACAGCGCGTCCGCCTGGTCGCGGTCGAGCTCGGACGCGAGCTTGAGCCGCTGGGCCTCGCCGCCGGACAACGCGGTCGTGGCCTCGCCGAGCGTGAGATAGCCCAGGCCCAGGTCGAACAACGACCGCAGCCGGGTGCGGACCCGGCGCATGTCCCCGACGTGCTCGACGGCCTGCCGGACGGTCAGCGCGAGCAGTTCGGGCAGCGTGAGCCCGTCGTCGGCGCGGCGGTACTCGCTCGCGGCGGGGGAGTAGCGGGTGCCTTCGCAGTCCGGACAGGCGATGTCCACGTCCGGCAGGAACTGCACGTCGAGCGAGACCTCGCCGGTGCCCTCACAACGCGGGCAGCGCAGTGAACCGGTGTTGTAGGAGAAGTCGCCGGCGGTCAGCCCGTCCGCGTTGGCCGCGTAGGCGCGGCGGAGGTCGTCCAGCACGCCGCTGTAGGTGGCGACGGTCGAGCGGACGTTGACGCCGATCGGGGTCGCGTCGACCACGTTCACGCGCGTGACGGCACCGGCGTCGATCTTCGCGACCCACGCGGGCAGCGGGGCGCCGGAGTTCTTGGCCTCCAGCGCCGGCACGAGGCTTTCGAGGACCAGCGTGGTCTTCCCCGACCCCGAGACACCGGTGACCGCGGTCAGGCGCCCCTGCGGAAGGTCGAGGTCCAGGGCGTGGACGGTGTGCAACGGGCGCGTGGCGAGGTGGATGCGCCCGTGCTCGAACATCTCGTCCGCACCGACCCGAGGCCGCACGACGACCGGTTCGCGGCCCACGAGAAAGCCGCCCAGCAACGAGTCCGGATTCTCCGCGAGCGTTCGGACGTCTCCGGTCGTCAGGACCCGTCCGCCTTCCGCGCCGGAACCGGGGCCGATCTCGATCAGCCAGTCGGCCTCGCGCAGCACCTGGACGTCGTGGTCCACCAGCACCACGGAGTTGCCGTCCCGCAACAGGTCCCGCACGACGCCGAGCAGACCGTCCACGTTGGACGGATGCAAGCCGATGGACGGCTCGTCCAGGACGTAGAGCACGCCGGTCGTCTGGTTGCGCACCGCCCGCGCGAGCTGGACGCGCTGCCGTTCGCCGGTGGACAGGGTGGAGGACGCCCGATCGAGGCTCAGGTACCCCAACCCGAGTTCGACCAGCCGTCGCGCGGTCTCCAGCAGCTGGCTGACGATGCTCCTGGCCATCGCGATCATGTCCGGCGGCAGGGACTTCTCGACCAGCGGCGCCCAGGCGACCAGGTCGTCCAGGGTCAGGGCGGTGGCCTCGGCGAGATTGATCCCGTCGACGCGCGGCGCCAGCGCCTGCTCGCTGAGCCGGGTGCCGTGGCACGTCGGACAGGTCTGGGTAGTGATGAACCTGTTGACGCGGTTCAGGCCGCGTTCGGTGGTGGCGTTGTCCAGCGCCTCCTGAACGGCCAGCCTGGCGTTGCGGTAGGTGAAGTTCAGGTCGAACAGCCTGCCGTTCTTGGACGGCACGCGGATCTTCCGCTTCTCCGCCGGGCCGTGCAGGACGATCTCGCGCTCCTGGTCGGTCAGATCCGCGAACGGCACGTCGGTGCGCACGCCGAACTCCCCGACCACCTCGGGCATCACGGCCAGCCCGAACAACGACCACGGCGCGACGGCCCCGCCCGCGATCGTGAGCGACGGATCGGGGACCAGCCGGGCCTCGTCGATCTCCCGGACCACGCCGGTGCCGGTGCAGTGCGGGCACGTGCCGTCGGAGTTGAACGCCAGCGCCTCCGCACCAGGAGCGGAGAACGTGACACCGCAGACCGGGCAGGTCAGCGGCACCTCCATGGCCACGTCGATCGTCGGCGCCTGCGGGTGGCCGTTCGGGCAGCGGTGCGAGGCGAGCCGGGAGTACAGCAGGCGCAGCACGTTGAGCAGCTCGGTCGAGGTGCCGAACGTGCTGCGCACCCCCGGCACGCCAGGCCGTTGCCGCAGGGCGAGCGCGGCCGGGACGTGCCGCACGCTGTCGACGGCCGCACGCGGTGCCTGGGACATCCGGCGCCGGGTGTACGTCGACAAGGCCTCGATGTAGCGCCGCGATCCCTCCGCGTACAGCACGCCCATCGCGAGCGACGACTTGCCTGAACCGGACACGCCGGCGATCGCGACGAGCTTGCGCAGCGGCACCGTGACGTCGACGTCGCGCAGGTTGTGCACCCGCGCGCCGCGCACCTCGATGGCCAGAGGCTGTTCCTGCATCCGTCGAACCTACGGCCTGGAGACCGTTTCCTCCGTGCGACGCGAGCGAAGACTGGTCAGCGTGACGACGCCCAGCGTGACCACGATGACGCCCAGCGAGACCGGCGTAGGGATCGTCGGCACGGCCGGCCAGACGCCATGTGCCCAGTGCAGCACCAGCTTCACCCCGATGAACGCCAGGATGATCGCGAGGCCGTGGTTGAGGTGCACGAGCTTGGCGAGCAACGACTGCAGCACGAAGTACAGCGCGCGCAGGCCGAGCAGCGCGAACGCGTTGGTGGTGAACACCAGGTACGGGTCCTCGGTGATGCCGTACACCGCGGGCACCGAGTCGATCGCGAACACGACGTCGGTCGCGAAGATCGCCACCACCACGATCGCGAGCGGGGTGAGCGCCCTGCGACCGTTCTCGCGGACGATCATCTTCGTGCCCCGGTAGTCGTCGGTGACCGGCATCAACCTGCGCAGCAGCCGCACCGACCGCATCTTCGAGGTGTCCTTGGCCTCCGGGTGACCGGCGAGCGCCGTCTGCAGGATCTTCACCGCCGAGACGAGCAGCACGAGCCCGAACACGAGGAACGCCCAGGTCCCGGCCGACAGCATGGCGGCGCCGGCCGCGATGAAGATGCCGCGCAGCACCAAAGCGCCGACGATGCCGTAGAGCAGCACGCGTTGCTGGATCTCCGCCGGCACGCTGAACGCGGCGAGCAGCAGCATGAAGACGAACAGGTTGTCCACCGAGAGGGACTTCTCGACGACGAACCCGGTGACGAACTCCAGCGACTGGCCGCTGCCGAACTGGAACCACAGCCAGAGACCGAACACCAGTGGCAGCGTCAGGTAGAAGACCGACCACCCCGCGGCCTCCTTGACGGACACCTCGTGCGGGCGGCGCGTGACCAGGAAGTCGACCACCAGCAGGGCGAGCAGCGCCGCGATGCTCACGAACCACAAACCGGGCGACGCCACGGATTCCACGGACACACGTCCTCCTCGAACATGATCGTTCGAGGTCTCCTTCACCCGGTGCGGGTGGCCTCCCGAGGACGTCATCGGACGTCCGTACTGACCGGGCAGGCGCTTGGGAAGTACTCCCCTCGCCGCGAAGCATAGGTAAAGCAATGGTAAAGATCAAGCTGGTGCCCGGGGCTTGCGTCTCAAGCGGCTTGAGGTCCGACACTGGCCTCATGAACGACATCAGGCTGTACGCGATCGGAGAGGTGGCGCGGCGCACCGGGCTCAGCGTCAGCGCCATCCGCTTCTACTCCGACGAGGGAATCGTGGTGCCCGCCGACGTCACGGCGGCCGGGCATCGGCTCTACGACGTGCACGCCATCGCCCGGCTGGAGTTCGTCAGCACGTTGCGCGAACTGGACGCGGGCCTCGACGACATCCGGCGGCTGCTGGAGGGACGAGTGACGCTGTCCGACCTCGCGACGGCGCACCTGTCCCGGTTGGACGACCAGGCCCGCCGCATCCGATCGAGGAAGGCCGTGTTGCGGACGATCGCCCGGCAGCACACCGAGGCGGAACAGGTGATCCTCATGCACAAGCTGGTGGGAATGTCCGACGACGAGCGCGACCGGCTGTTCGACGACTTCTGGAACGAGATCAGCGAGGGCCTCGAAGTCAGCCCCGAGTTCCTCGGGATCATGCGCAACGGCCGTCTGGTCCTGCCGGACGAGCCGGCCACCGAGCAACTGGAGGCGTGGATCGAGCTGGCGAACCTCCTGCAGGACGCGGACTTCCGCCGCGACGTGAAGGAGGCGCTGCGCGAGACCTTCTCCTTGCCCGACGCCGCGATGATGACGTCCGCGGAGATGGTGGGCGTGTTCGAACGGGGAGGCGCGATCCTCGTGCGGGCGCAGGAGGCGCAGCGATCCGGTGCGCCCGCCGACTCACCGCTGGGGCGCGAGATCGCCGGTCTCTACGCCGCTCACATGGGGGAGATCACCGAGATTCCGGACAGTCCCGAGTACCGCGCGAAGCTGGCGGCCGACGTGCTCGGCATCGAACAGATGTACCTGGGGTCGCTCGAGGAGGCCGCCACGTCCACCGATCCGTACACCCGGTACCAGTCGCTGGTGGCGATCATCGACGGGACCGCGCAGGAGGCCGCCGAGTTCATGCCGTTCGCCTGGCTGTCCGCGGCGCTGAACGCTGCTGCATCCCCGTGCAAGCCGTGACCGGGAAGGTGTCAACTCGACGAAAAGCGTGTCGAGTTGACACCTTCCGTGTCCCCCGTAGGAGCTACACACGAATGTCCACCGCACGGGGACGTTGCGGAGGCGTGAAATCCCTAACGTTCCGGCCATGCGATTTCTGAAGCAGTTTCTCCTGGTCGCGGCCGTCTCGTTCGCGGGTGGCGTCGGCGTGCAGGCGTTGGGGTGGAACGCGCCGCTCACGCTGGTCGCCGGCATCGTCGCGGCGGCCCTGGCACTCGCCGCGTACGCCTGGGTGGTGCGCAGGACCGAACGCCGTGAGCCCGCAGAGGTCTCGTTGAAGATCGCCGCCGGCGCTCTCGGCCGCGGTGTCCTCGTCGGACTCGCGATGTTCGGGGCGGTGATCCTCAACATCGCCTTCCTCGGCGGCTACGAGGTGCGCGGCTGGGGTTCGGTGTCCGGCATGATCGCGATCTTCGGGTTCATGGTCGCCGTCGCGGTGACCGAGGAGCTGATGTACCGAGGCGTCGTGTTCCGCATCGTCGAGGAGCGCCTCGGCACGTGGCTCTCCCTGGTCCTGAGTGGACTGGTGTTCGGCTTCGCGCACATCTTCAACCCGAACGCCACGGTGTGGAGCTCGCTCGCCATCGCGATCGAGGCAGGCCTCATGCTCGGCGCCGCGTACGTGGCCACCCGCAACCTGTGGGTGCCGATCGGGGTGCACTTCGCGTGGAACTTCGCCCAGGGCGGCATCTTCAGCACGAGCGTCTCCGGTCAGGACGCTCCGCAGGGGCTGCTGGACGGCGTCACGTCCGGTTCCGCGCTCGTCACCGGTGGGGCGTTCGGGCCGGAGGCCAGCGTGTACTCGGTGCTGGCCGGCCTGGTCGTCACGGCGGCGTTCCTGTGGCTGGCCAAGCGCCGCGACAACATCGTGCCGCGCCGTGGCCGTGCCGCGTCGGCCGCTACTCTCGCCGCGTGATCAGCCTTCAGCGGTGGCGCGCCTGGGACGTTCGCGTCCAGGACGCGCCACTGGCGTTGCTGCTCGCGCTGGCATCGCTGGTGCCCGCGTTGCACGACAAGGGCACCCAGCTCGGCGGGTTGCCGAACCGGCCGTTCGACGCCCTCACGATCGCGGTGATCGCGTTCGAGTGCCTGCCGCTGGTCGTCCGCCGGAAGTGGCCTCTCGCCTGCCTCGCGCTGGTGTCGGTCGCGTTCGCCGTCGACCAGCTGCGCGGCTACCACACCGTCGCCGGCACGGCGCTGTCGATAGCGTTGATCAGCGCCGGGCTGCACCTGTCGCACCACCGGCGCGGCACCGTGATCGCGCTCTCCGCCGGGTACGTCGGGTTGGCCGTCGCGCTCGACCTGAACGGAGCCACGGAAGGCGTGGCCGGGTTCGTCACGTTCTACCTGGCGGTGGCCGCCTTGTGGGCGATCGGCGCGTGGCTGCGGCTCTCGCGCAGTGCCGAGGAGGAACGCCGCCGGCACGTCGCCGTGGCGACCCGTGTCGCGGAACGGACGTTGATCGCCCGCGAGCTCCACGACGTGGTGACCCACCACGTGACGGCGATGGTGGTGCAGGCGGAGGCCGCCCGGTACCTCACCGCTGCCCCCGAGCGGCTGGACCAGACGTTGCAGGCGATCACCGACACCGGCCGCCGGTCGCTGACCGACCTGCGGCACCTGCTCGACCTGCTGAATCCCGACCACAGCACGGAAACACTCGGGGACCTGCGCACGCTGGTCGAGCAGACCCGGCTCGCCGGGCAGCCGATCGAGTTCGCGGAGGAAGGCGAGGTGGTGCGGGACGCGGGCAGCGCCGAGGCCGTCGCGTACCGGGTCGTGCAGGAAGCGTTGACTAACGCGCTGAAGTACGCGCACGGCAACCAGACGAACGTGTACGTGCGTTACGGCGAAAGGGAGATCACCGTGGAGGTCGGCACCGAGGGCGCCAGGTCGTCCACACCCGTCGGAGGCAGCGGGCGCGGCCTGGCGGGGCTGCGCGAGCGCGTCGACGTGCTGGGAGGCGAGTTCTCGGCGGGGCAGCGGGACAGCGGCTTCGTCGTCCGCGCGCGCATCCCCGCGGGGAACCCGGCGTGACCGCACCGGTCCGGGTGCTGGTGTGCGACGACCAGGCGCTCATCCGCACCGGGTTCGCCACGATCATCGACGCCCAGCCCGACCTGGAGGTCGTGGGGGAGTGCGGGGACGGACGCGCGGCGGTCGAACTGGCCCGCAGGCTCGATCCGGACGTCGTCGTGATGGACGTGCGCATGCCGGTGCTCGACGGCATCGGGGCGACCCGGCTGCTGGCGGGCGCCGGTGTGCCCGACCCCGTCAAGGTCCTCGTGGTGACGACGTTCAACCTGGACGAGTACGTCTACGAGGCGCTGCGGGCCGGTGCGAGCGGGTTCCTGCTCAAGGACGCGCCCCCTGCCCAGCTGCTGCAGGGCATCCGGACCGTCGCGAGCGGCGCCGCCCTGCTCGCGCCGGAGGTGACGCGCCAGCTCGTCGGCAGGTTCGCGGCGCGCATCCGGCCGGCCGAGGAGGTCGCGCAGACCCAGCTCGCGCCGCGTGAGCTGGAGGTGCTCAGGCTGATCGCGGAGGGCCTGTCCAACAGCGAGATCGCCGCGGCGCTGGTGATCAGCCAGGAGACGGTGAAGACGTACGTGTCCCGCATCCTCACCAAGCTCGACCTGCGCGATCGCGTGCAGGCCGTCGTCTACGCCTACCGCCGCGGCCTGGTGACCTGAGCCCTTACCGGGTAATCACAAGACGTGACGTGATCGTCACGAAGCGATAAGAACCTGGGTATGAGAATCCCTGCCATCGTGTCCACCGTTCTGGCCGTGGGCGCGCTTCTGACACCAGCGGCCGCGGCCGACCGTCCCCTTTGGTTCACCTCGTGGGCGCAGTCGCAGCAGCACCTCGCCCCTGTGACGTTGCACGACCAGTCGATGCGGATGATCACGCACCTCAGCCAGGGCGGCAGTGCGGTCCGGATCCGGGTGCAGAACACGTTCGGCACGCGGCCGTTGACGATCGACCGCACCACGGTCGCTCTGAGCGTCGGCGGCGCGGCGGTGGAGGGCGCGCGCGATGTGACGTTCGGAGGCCGTCGCGCGGTCACGATCCCGGCCGGAGGCGAGCTGTGGAGCGACCGGACGACCGTGGCCACCAAGCCCGGCACCGATCTCGCCGTGAGCATGCACGTCGCCGGTGACGTCGTGCCCGGCCGGCACGAGTCGGCGTTCCGCGAGAACTACCTGACCCCGTCCGGCTCGGGCGACCACACCACCGACACCGGTGCCGCGTACACCGAGAAGACCCAGTCGACCTATCTGGTCAGCGCGGTCGACGTGTTCAACCCGGTGCTGAAGGGGACGATCGTGCCGTTCGGCAGCTCGGTCGTCGACGGCGTGGGCAGCACCAACTGCGGCCCGGGCTGCACCGAACTCGGCACCAACAAGCGGTGGGCCGACGTCTTGGCCCGCCGGATCGTGGCCTCGTCGCGTCCCCAGCTCGCGGTCGCCAACGCCGGCATCAGCGGCACCACGAGCGCCGTCTGCCCGAACACGCCGACGCCGTTCGTCGGCCTGGATGCGTTGTCACGCCTGGAAAGGGACGTCCTCGCGCTGCACGGCGTCACGGACGTCATCTACTACTACGGCACGAACGACCTCGCGAACGGCTGCACCACCGCACAGATCATGATCAGCTACCGCACCGTGTTCGAACGGCTGCGCAAGGCCGGGATCGACGTGCACGTCACCCCGATCACGCCTCGACCTGGCTACAGCGACCAGAACAACGTGGACCGCCACGCCGTCAACGACTTCGTGAAGCGCGGCGGCGACTGCTCGGACACCTGCGCGTCGGTGCAGGACTTCGACCAGGTGCTGGAGGACCCGATCAGGCCGAACGCCGTCAACCCGCGGTACGACACGGGTGACGGCGTGCACGCGAACATCGCGGGGCAGCAGGCGATCGCCGACTACATCGCGCTGGAGGACCTGGGCTAGCGCCGCCCGCCGCGTGCGCTGTAGGCGACGACCCCGGCCACGAACAGCACCGCCGCGGTCCACGTCGTCGCCGCGTCGCCCGGGGAACCGAGCGGCCACGTGACGATCCGGCCGGTCAGCGACCCGCTCGGCGGCATGATCGCCGCCACCGCCCACCACAGCACGGGGGCGGTGGCGGCGAGCCGGGCGCCCGCCACCGTCGCCGCCAGTCCGGCCAGGCCGACCATGCCCGCCGTGTCGCGCACGACGAACGCCGCGTCGAAGCGCTCAGAACCGAGTTGCTGCACCAGGAACACCGATGCCGTGGCCACCGCCGTGGCGAGCAGGAGGTGCCCGAGCCTCCACATCGGCCAGGGGACCGCGGTCGACCTGTCGAGTTCCGGGTCCTGGCCCGCGAGGCCGGCCGTGGCCACCAGCACGGCGGCCAGCGATGTCAGTGAAGCGCTCAACGGCGTCCACGGCGAGTGGAGCGCCGACCAGGCGATCAGCACCACGACAGGCAGGAGCACCAGCGCCGCGGGCACCGCGCGTGACTGCGCGTACAACGCGAGCGGCCTCATCGGCTTGCCTTCAGCACGTCGAGCACGCGTTCGGAGTCCTGGCACGTGAGCAACATCTGCCGTGCCCGCGCCACCCGGTTCAGCTGTTCCTGCGCGGACTGGCCGCGGAACTGCTGCCAGGCCTGGTCGATCTGCGCACGCAGCCTGTCGCTGTTCCACATGAGAGGTTCGGAGGCCAGCTCGGCCAGTTCGCCGTTGAAGTAGCCGGCGGTCAGGTAGCGGACGACGCCTTCGTAGGTGTTGAAGCTGTTCGGGCCGGAGCATCCCGCCACGCCCGCTCCGGAGAGCAGTTCGAGCCGCAGCTGGTCGTCCGTCATGGTCAGCACGCGGGGATGCCCCTGCGACCGCACGTAGACGGTCTTCTGATCGCGTTGTGGCGCGGTGAGGTGCGCCATCGCCGACGTGTCCTCCCTGATCTCGGTGGGCGCGTCCGGCAGGACGGCGAGCTTGGCCAGCACGTCCCGTCCCACCGCGGCGGTCCTGGGGAGGTCGTCCGAGTGCGCCTGGCTCAGGCACACCTTCCCCTCGCAGACCAGCCTGCTCGCGATCGAATCCGCCACGAGCACGTCGGAGTACTTGACCGGCATGATCGACAGGGCGAGCACGACGGCCAGCCCGGCCGGCACGAGTGCCGCGAGCCGTCCGAGATGGGTCCGTGCGACGAGCAACAGGAACGCCGTCACGCCCAGGCCGGTGAACCACGCGATCTGGCCGAGGTCGACGGAGGCCGAGGTCGTGACGAGGTCGGAGCTCGGCGCGTCCATGACGGGCGTGAGCAGGGCCAGAGGGGAGATCTCGTCACCGGGGGTGGTGACTTCGAGCGCCCGTCCGGCCGTGGTCGCGACCATGAACGTCGCCACCAGCGCCACCGGCGCGGTCAGCGGGTGCGGCAGGAGCCGGCCGACCGCGAGTCCCAGAAGGACACTCGACGCGAGGGCGAGCACGACGGTCACCAGGAGCGGGACGAACCCGGCGGAGACGAATCCGCCGCCCAGCGCGACGTTGGCCACCAGTCCCGCGCAGAGCAGCGCCGTCGCGACCGCGACCACGCCCGCCACGGCGGAGGCGAGCGTGCCGAGCCGGACCCAGCCGGGACGGGAGGTGGCGTCGAACAGCTCGGTCACCCGCGCACGGCTGTCCCGCATGCCCTGGAAGACGGCCAGTCCCACGACGAGCGCCCACACGTAGGCCAGCGGCAGCCGGAGCCCGAGCACCGCCGACGTCGAGTTGCCCGTCCACCGCACGCCCGACGACATGACCAGTGCGAGCATTCCGGTGCCGGAGACCAGGACGAGCAGCCCGGCCCACAGCGCGGTCGAGCGCCGTAGTTCGATGCGCAGCGCGGTCACCAGGCACCCCCGGCGGGATTCGCGCTGATCAGCGCCGAGTAGCCGCGCTCGATCGGGGTGTCGCCGACGTGCGCGGCCGTTCCCGCGGCGGTGAGATCGGCGGGAGTTCCCTGGAACACCAGGGATCCCTCCGACACGAGCACCACGTCCGTGCACGCCGCCGCGACGTCCTCGACCAGATGCGTCGAGATCAGCACGCAGGCCTGCTGGCCCAGTTCGGCGACGAGCTCGCGGAACCGCAGCCGTTGCGCGGGATCCAGCCCGACCGTCGGCTCGTCGAGCAACAGGACCTCGGGGTCGTTGACGATGGCCTGCGCGATGCCGGCCCTGCGGACCATGCCGCCGGACAACGACTTCATGCGGTCCTCGGCGCGGTCGGTCAGCCCGACCCGCTCCAGCGCGGTGCGCACGGCACCGGGAATCCGCGCGGGCGGCACTTCCTTCAGCCACGCCAGGTACTCCACGAACTCCCGCACCTTGAACCGCTTGTAGTAGCCGAAGTGCTGTGGCAGATAACCGAGTCTGCGTCGCACGGTCCTGAGCTTGCCGTTCGTTGGCGTGCCGAGCAACGACAACGTCCCCGCGGTAGGAGATCGCACCGTCGCCAGCGTGCGGATCAGCGTCGTCTTGCCCGCGCCGTTCGGGCCGAGCAGCCCGTGCACACCCCGGCCGAGCCTCAGGCTGAGCCCGTTCACCGCGTTGCGGCCGTTGCGCCCGCCCACGCGCACGACCAGGCTGTCGGCTTCGATCGCCTGCATCCCGTTCTCCCTCAACTGGTCCGGTCTTGATGGGCAAGACGGCGTTGGGGCATCTGAGGTTCTCGGAATGCTGTGACGCCGGTCACCGCGCGGGGTAACGGCGGCCGGCGTGGTGCGCCATGCGGGCGGTTCCCCGGTCGCCTCGTGACGAGACCGTCCTGGAGCACCACTCGGTCCTGATCAGGACCGAGTGGTGGCGTGACGAGCTCGGCGCGCGCCACCTTCCCGGCAGGCCGCCGAGCGGAGACCGGCTCACCAGGGCTGACGTCTGGGCGCCGGGCGATGACGTGTTCACCCTGCTGTGGCGGACGCTGGCCTGGGGATCGGGCAGCTATCTGCGGCTGAACGCGCGCAGGCTCACCAGCATCGCGGCGGACGTTCCCCGCTGCGAGAACCTGCTGACCAGGGCTGCGGACCTGTCCACAGCGCTCCGGCCTCCGCGTTCGCGCTGCTCAGGCCGGGGAACAGCAATGCGATCCGGTACCTGGGCCCGTCGTTCTTCACCAAGTTCCTGTACTTCGCCGGTGGGGGAGCGCCGGACCACCCGTGCCTGATCCTCGACCGCGTCGTGGCGACCCGGCTGCGAGACCGGTGCGGCTGGACCTCGCTGCATCGCGAAGGCCCCTGGCCGGCGGAGACCTACGAGCGCTACTGCGGTCTCCTGGCGAGGTGGGGCCAGGAGACCGGCCGAGCGCCCGACGAGATCGAGCTCAAGCTGTTCAATAGCTTCAGTGTTGACCGAAACTAGTCCTTCGACGGAGGCAGGCCCACCGCGAGCGTCAGTTCCAGAACCCGCAGCGGAGACCCGAGATCCGGGAACAGGTCGCGAAGCTGCCCCATCCGGTACCGGACGGTCTGCGGGTGCACGAACAGAGCCGCCGCCACGTCCTCCCGGCGGCCCTGGTGCAGCAGCCAGGCGCGCAACGTCTCCTCCAGTTTCTGCGCGGAGGTGGCCGGCAGTGCCAGCAACGGGGCGAGCGCGCGTGCTCGCAGGTCGGCGTACGCGTCGGGGTCGGCGCTCAGCACGAGAGCGGCGAGGTGGTCTTCGGTGTCGCGGATGTCCAGAGAGAGCGAGCGCGCGCGTACGGCCCGTGCGTACGAGGCGGTGGCACGCGTCCATGGGCGTGCCGGGCCGACGACGGCGGAACGGCTGACGAGCTGTCGTAGCAGGTGGGAGCGGTCGGCGTCGGGGACGAAGAGCACGCCGGTGGAGTCGGGCAGGTCGTCCAGGACCAGTGTGCCGGGGTCGAGCAGGCGGTAGGCGGGGCGGGCCTGGAAGGCGGGCAGCAGGACCGCGGTCAGCGTGGTCGGCGGCTGCCATCCGGCCCGTTGCGCGGCAGCCTGGAGGACCTCGGTGCTCGAACCGGCCAGCAGGTCGCGGGCGAGTTGTTCGAGGTGACGCTCGTGTGCGAGGCCTCGTGCGGCCAGTTCGTCGGCGTGGCCCGCGGCGCTCGCGGCGGAGAGTTCGTCGATGTAGGCGAAGGTCAGTTCGGCGAACTTCGCCACCTCCGCGGCGGGCAGACCCGCTGGTACGGCGCCTGCGGCCAGGCCTCGCCACGCCACGCGGGCGCCGACTCGGTAGGCGCTCAGCAGGGCGTCCATCGAACGGCCGTCGCGCACCTCGCCGCGGCCGAGTTCGTAGGCCGCGTCACCGGCGCCGCCGCCTCCGCCCGCGCCGCTGGCGAGGTCCAGGTAAGCTCCCAGCGCCGTGCGGACGGCGCGGCGGATGGTGCCGCCCATGCGTCCGGAAAGTGCGTTCGCGTAGCTCGGCACCTCGTCGATGATCGCCCGGACCACCTCGTCGGCGGTCGTCCTCAGGACGGCCCTCAGCGCGGTGACTGTCTTCTCGTCGAGGGCCAGTTCGGTGGCCCTCCGCATTGCGTGACTCACGATTTGTTCCCTGCGAACAATCCAGCCCGGCAGATTCACGTCCTACGGACAGGACTTTACGCCCTGGGGCTATCAAGCTGGAGTCATGACTAGTGCCGCCCTCCGCAGCAGGGCGTGGAAACTGCTTGAGTTGGTCACGACGCCGCTGCTGCCGTCCGACTACCTCGACCTGGTCAGCCCACTTCGAGCGGGTGCTGACCTGCGCGGCCGCATCGAGGCCGTGCACCGCGAGACAGACGATGCCGCGACCATCGTGATCAGGCCCGGGAAGGGCTGGCGCGGTCACGTCGCCGGTCAGTACATCCGGATCGGGATCGACGTCGACGGCGTGCGCCTGTGGCGTGCGTACTCGGTGACATCGCCGACGAGCCGCGCCGACGGTCGCATCACGATCACCGTGAAGGCCATTCCCGACGGCAAGGTCAGCAACCACCTGGTTCGCAAGGCCAAGCCCGGCACGGTCATCCAGCTCGACCAGGCCACCGGCGAGTTCGTGCTGCCCGCCGCCAAGCCCGCGAAGGTGCTCTACCTGACGGCCGGCAGCGGCATCACGCCCGTGATGGGCATGCTGCGCGACACGAAGTTCGCCGACGTCGTGATGGTGCACTCCGCACCGCGCAAGGAAGACGTGATCTTCCGCAACGACCTGCACGACCTGGTGGCCGACAAAGCGCTGACGCTGGTCGAGCTGCACACCGACACCGACGGCATGCTCGACGTCGCCGAGCTGGAGAAGCTCGTGCCCGACTGGGCCGAGCGCGAGACCTGGGCCTGCGGCCCGACCGGCCTGCTCGACGCAGCCGAGGAGCACTGGACGAAGCACGGTGTCGCCGAGCGCCTGCACATGGAGCGCTTCCGGCCCACCGTCGTCGTCGCCGGCGAGGGTGGCGAGGTCACGTTCGGCAAGACGGGCAAGACCGTCGAGGCCGACGGCGCGACGCCGTTGCTGAACATCGGCGAGGAGGCCGGTGTGCTGATGCCGTCCGGTTGCCGCATGGGCATCTGCTTCGGCTGCGTGACGCCGCTGAAGTCCGGCGCCGTGCGAGACCTGCGCACCGGCGAGATCACCGAGGCCTCGGACAGCCCCACCGCCCACGTGCTCGTCCAGACCTGCGTGTCCGCCGCCGCGGGCCCTTGCGAACTCGAACGCTAGCGCCCACCACAGACATTCATTCCTCCCCCCGCGAAGTGGCCCACCCCCAGCCACTGCTCCCCGGAAAGCGAGCTACATGACCGCCATCGATCCCACCGCCCACCTCACCGACGAGCAGATCGAGGAGCTCGGCCGCGAACTCGACGCGATTCGCGACGAGGTCATCGCGAGCCGTGGTGAGAAGGACGCGGCCTACATCCGCAAGGTCATCTCGGTGCAGCGCAAGCTGGAGCTGACGAGCCGCGGCATCCTGCTGTTCTCGCTCTTCCCGCCGGCGTGGATCATCGGCACCGCCGGTCTGTCCGTGGCGAAGATCATGGACAACATGGAGATCGGCCACAACATCCTGCACGGCCAGTGGGACTGGATGCGCGACCCGAAGATCCACTCCACGACCTGGGAGTGGGACCACGTCTCGCCGGCCGACCAGTGGAAGCACTCGCACAACGAGCTGCACCACACGTACACCAACGTGATCGGCAAGGACAACGACCTCGGCTACGGCATCATGCGCGTGGACGAGGACCAGAAGTGGCACCCGATGTACCTCGCGCAGCCGCTGTGGAACTTCATCAACGCGTGCTTCTTCGAGTACGGCATCGCCGCGTACGACCTGGAGCTGGGCAAGAACCTGCACAAGCGCCGCCGCAAGAACCCCGAGTTCGTCGCGCGGGCCAAGGCCGTGGGTCGCAAGATCCGCAAGCAGGTGCTCAAGGACTACGTGATCCACCCGCTGCTGTCGGGCCCGTCGTTCCTCACCACGCTCGCCGCGACGTTCACCGCGAACCTGATCCGCAACCTCTGGTCGCACTCGGTGATCATGTGCGGTCACTTCCCCGAGGGCGTGCAGACCTTCGAGCGCCGGTCGATCAGGGGCGAGACGCGCGGCCAGTGGTACCTGCGCCAGATGATGGGCTCCGCGAACATCAGCGGCAGCAAGGCCATGCACTTCATGACCGGCAACCTGTCGCACCAGATCGAGCACCACCTGTTCCCGGACCTGCCGAGCAACCGGTACGCCGAGGTCGCGGTGAAGGTGCGCGCGCTGTTCGAGAAGTACGAGCTGGACTACGTGACCGGCCCGCTGCCCAAGCAGGTCTTCTCGGCGTGGCACAAGGTCTTCCGCCTGTCGCTGCCGAACAAGAAGCCGAAGGTCAAGACGCCGAGCAAGGACAAGGAACTGGTCGCCGCCTGAGATCGGTAGTGGTTCAGTCCTTTCGGCCGTACCGGAGACACCTCCGGATTCGGTGAGATTCCTTCGTGAGGCCCGAGTTATTCCCCTGCTGCTTCATCGGGCCCTCCGACGGAGGAACACATGCGAAGGGTCTATCTCGTCGCGGCCGGAGTTCTCGCGGCCGCGACGATCTACACGCCTGTCTCGGCCGCGGCCCCTGCCGCCGCGGCGATCACCGAGACCGTCTACGTCGAGTCCACGATCGACAGCGACTCGGACGGCAAGCTCGACCGGATCGCCGCCGACGTCATGCGGCCCGACACCGCCGAGCGAGTGCCGATCGTGATGGAGGCCAGTCCCTACTACGGGCTGGGTGCTGCTGCCGCGTCGGCGACGAACGTGCCGCGCGGCTTCGGCCGTTGGTACGACGAGTACTTCGTGCCGCGCGGGTACGCCGTGGTCGAGATGGAGATGCAAGGCACCTCCCGTTCGACCGGCTGCCCGACCACCGGCGGCCCGGAGGACACCGCGAGCGTCCGTGCGGTCGTGGACTGGCTCAACGGCCGCGCCAAGGCGTTCTACGCGGACGGCCGGGCTGCGGTCGCGAGCTGGAGCACCGGCAACGTCGGCATGCTCGGCGTCTCCTACAACGGCACGCTGCCCAACGCGGCGGCCGCGGCGAACATCCCCGGCGTGAAGACGATCGTGCCGATCGCCGCGATCTCCAGCTGGTACGAGTACGCCCGTGACCAGGGCATCGGCTACAAGGGCTGGGAATCCAACTACCCGACCTTCCTCGCCAACTACGTCGTCAGCGCGGCGCAGAAGGCGAAGTGCAAGCCGGTCTTCGACAAGCTCTCCGCGGACGACGGCGACGAGTCGTGGGACTACACGTCGTTCTGGAAGGCCCGCGACTACCGGGTGGGCGCGCAGAACGTGTCCGCGTCGGTGTTCGCCGTGCACGGCCAGGCCGACTGGAACGTCAAGCCGTCGCAGTTCGGCCGCTGGTGGAAGGAACTCGCGGACCGGAACGTGCCGCGCAAGATCTGGCTGCACCGCGGCGGCCACCTCGACCCGATCTCGTTCCGCCAGGCCGAGTGGCAGCGCGTCATGGGCCTGTGGATGGACCACTGGCTCAAGGGCGCGGACAACGGGATCATGGACGAGCCCATGGCCGACGTGCAGAAGCCGGACGGCAGCTGGGAACAGGCCGCTTCCTGGCCGCGGCCGGACACGAAGGACACCACGCTGTACTTCGGTCCCGCGGCCGGTGGCATGTCCGGTTCGCTGACCACCACGCCGGTGACCAGTGGTACGCAGAACCTGCGCGCGAACGCGAACATCAGCGAAGCGACCATGATGGCCGGCCCGGAGACCGCGAACACCAACCGGCTCGCCTACGTGACGGCACCGCTGACGAAGGACGCGCGGTTGTCCGGCGAGGTCAGCCTGACGGTGCGGGTCGCGTCGAACCGGGCGTCGACGCCGCTCACCGCGTTGCTGGTGGACTACGGCCCGAGCACGCAGGCGGTGCTGTCCGAACGCAGCCCGCTGCAGCTGTCCACGGAGGTGTGCGGCCGCAACGACCTGCGGGACAAGACCGGCTGCGCGCGTCCGCCGGACGTGTCGATCCAGGCGGTCTCGGCGACCATGCTGACCAAGGGTGCGATCGACGCCAAGAACCGGCTGTCGCTGGAGACCGCGACCCCGTTGCCCACCAACGGGTCCACCGCGGAGGTCACCTGGAAGCTGCACGCCCGTGACGCGCTGATCCCCGCCGGGCACCGGATCGGGATCGTGCTCGTCACGAACCACAACGCCTACCTCGCCACGGACACGGCAGCGAGCGGTGTGTCGCTGAACGTGTCGCTGGGCGTCAGCAAAGTGGTGCTGCCGATCGTCGGCGGTGTGTTGAACAAGTGACGAAGAGCCGGGGCCTGCGGACTTCACAGTGCGCAGGCCTCGGCGTCGTTAGTGTGGCGCGATGCTTCTGGCCGCCATCCCCAGTCCGACCCAGGGCGTCTGGCACCTCGGTCCGATGCCGATCCGCGCCTACGCGTTCTGCATCATCGGCGGCATCCTCGTCGCCGCCTGGCTGACCGAACGCCGCTACGTCCAGCGCGGCGGCAGGCCGGGCGTCATCAACCAGATCGCGACCTGGGGCGTTCCGTTCGGCATCGTCGGCGCCAGGCTCTACCACGTGGCCACGTCCTGGCAGCCGTACTTCGGCCCTGGCGGCAGCCCGATTCGCGCCCTCTACATCTGGGAAGGCGGGATGGGTGTCTGGGGTGCGATCGCGTTCGGCGCGCTCGGAGCGTGGATCGGTGCGAAACGCGCCGGAGTGGCGCTACCTCCGCTCGCGGACGCCGCCGCACCGGGAATCCTTCTGGCACAAGGGATCGGCCGTCTCGGCAACTGGTTCAACAACGAGGTGTACGGCGGCCCGACCGACCTGCCGTGGGCGCTCACGATCCACGAGTGGGACCAGGACGCCGGCCGTGCGGTGATCGGTTCGGACGGACTGCCGGTGGTGCTGGGGACGTTCCACCCGGCGTTCCTGTACGAACTGCTGTGGACCTTCGCCGCGGCGGCCGTGGTGATCTGGGCGGACCGGCGGTTCCGACTGGGGCACGGCCGCGCGTTCGGGCTGTACGTGGTGCTCTACACGCTGGGCCGGCTGTGGATCGAGGCGCTGCGGATCGACACCGCGAACACGATCCTCGGGCTGCGCCTGAACATCTGGACCTCGTTGATCGTGGGACTGGGCGCCGCCGCGCTGACGCTGTGGTCGGCACGGCGGCACCCCGGCCGGGAGGATCTCAGCTCAGCTTCGGCGCCGAGTTGTACGCCTCCGCCAGCAGACGCGGGTTCCGGACGGACCGCTGCGGGTTGATCGTGACCGTCCGGACCTCACCGGGCAGCAACCAGAAGTAGTTGTCGCCGTAGAGGGTCGGCAGCACGCGGTCGGTGCCGTTGCGCTCCCGCAGGGACAGCCGGACCATCGCGGCGACCGTCTTGCCGGTGTTGCGGATGGTCGCGGTGTAGCCGTTCTTGTTGCTGCTCAACGTGGCCGTGAGCGTCGTGTACGCGAGCTGGTTGAGGGCGTGCATGGATTCCGGCGTGCGGTAACGCCAGTAGGTGTTCTCGGAGATCTGCTTGCCCTGGGCGTCGGTCAGGGTGAGGCGCAGCAGGTGGAACGCGGGCAGTGCGGCGTCGAACGGCACCGTGAACAGGGTGCTCGCCGAGGTCGCGGCGACGTCGAGCTTCTGCTCCTGCGCCTGCCCGATCGCCTTGCCGTCCAGGGCGAACAGCTGTGCCTTGACGGTGACGCCCATCAGGTGCGAGGCGGTGTGGTTGACCGCCGTGACCTGCCAGGTCGTCAGGTTCGCCTGCACGTGCCGTTGTTCGCAGCCCTTGCGGGAGCCGTAGTAGCTGCCGTTGACGTCCATGTCGTAGTCGTAGGTCTGCCACACCGTGCTGTGCCACGCCGGGTGCGACATCCACAGCAGCACGCCGGTGGCGTCGTTCCACAGCCTCGCGTTCCACGCCTCGAAGATCGCGCGCATGTTCTCGTAGTTGACGAACTGCGCCTTGCGGCAGAACTCCTCCATGCTGCTCGAAGGCGCGAGGCGGGCGTCGATCGCGGCCTGGTAGCCCTTGGGCTGCTGGTTGCTGTTCTCCGACCAGTCGTGCATGTACCAGGCGTCCCCGATCGGCCAGCCCGAGTTGCCCTGGCCGACGAGGTTGCGCATGCTCTCGACCACCGACACCGTCGGCAGGCCGATCTCGCTCCAGAACCCGAACTTCCCGCCTGTGGCCTCGCCGGTGCCGTACGTGCGCGGGTCGACCCACCGGTACGTGCCGTCGCCGGTGATCACGCCGCCCGCCGAGTTCGGCTGGTACATCAGGTCCGTGTTGGTGTGCACGATCTCGCGCAGCACCTTGTCGACGGCGTAGGGCGGGCTGCCCTCGTTGCAGCCGAACCACGCCACGCAGCAGGCGTGCGAACGGTAGCGCAGCACGGTGTCCTTGGCCTGCGCGAAGAACTGGTCGTGGTTCGCGGGGTCGGCGGACCAGCCGAGCCAGAACTCGTTCCACAGCAGGATGCCGTACTTGTCGCACGCCTCGAAGAGCTCTTCGCGGTACGACGAGCCGACCCAGTTGCGGATGACGGTGAAGTTCATGTCCTTGTGCAGCGCCACAGCGGCGTCCGCGCGCGAACCGGGCATGCGGCGCAGCAGTTCGTCCCAGCCCCAGCTGCCGCCGCGGGCGAAGATCTTCACGCCGTTGACGAGGATGATCAGCGGCTTGGGGGAGTTGTCCTGCGCCACGACGTCGGTCCAGCTGTCGCCGTCCTGCGAGACCTGGATCTTGAACGTGGCCGCGTAGGCCGTCTCCCAGCGCAGCGTCACGCGGTCGAACGAGGTCGCGGCGCCCAGGTCGACCTGCACCCACTCGTTGTCGTTGTAGTTCGAGGTCCAGCGTGACTTCGGGTCCCCGTCGGTGACGGCGCCGGGTGAGGTCCAGTCGGCGGCCGACGACGCGGTCGCGGTCTTGCCGCGCGCCAGGTCGGCGTCCGGGGTCCTGCTGTCCACGACGGACATCGTGAAGACGGAGAATCCCCAGCTGGTGGCGCGCCTGCCGCCCTGCATCCGCACGTAACGGGCCTGCTGGGCCGGGAAGTCGACGGTCTGGTCGGCGGCGCCGTCGACGATCGTGATCGGCAGGTCGTACTGGTAGGTGACCTGCCGGATGCCGAACTTGAGCTTCTTGCGGTCGCTGACCGCGGTGCCGAGCGTGGCCGTCAGCGTCAGGTCGTGCAGCGTCGGGTCGCCGTACCCGTTGGGCCACCACAGCTTCGGGTTCTTGATCCGCAGCTGGGGGTGCGTGGCCGGCGCGAACACGACGGCGGCCTCGGAGTTCGCGGGCACGCTGACGGTGCTGCTGACCTTGACACCGTCGAACTCGGCCGTCACGGTGACGCTCTTCGCGGAGGACTCGACGTTGCGCACCGGCACGGTGAACGTGACCTCGGCGGTCGTCTTGTCCGGCAGCACCGTGTCGATGCGCGGATCGCCGACGACGACGGCGCCGGTCGAGCGCAGCCGGACGTGGTTCCAGATGCCCGACGCGCGGTCGCGGACGGCGGGCATCCAGTCCCAGCCCGACACCGCGAGGTAGGTGGGGGAGTTCTTGAACATCGTGCTGTTCGCGCCGACCCACGCCTCTCCGCGCGGTCCCTTGTCTCCAGGACTGCCGGGGAACGGCATCGGCGCGATCTTGACGGCCAGGTTCTGGTCGCCGGTCTTGCGCAGTGTGGACGTGATGTCGAGCGCGGCCCGGCCGAACGGGTTGCTGATCGCGCCGATCTTGGCTCCGTTGAGCCAGAACTCGGCCTCGTGGTTGATGCCGTCGAACTCCAGCCACACGTGCCTGCCCGCGCCCGTGTCGAGGCCGCGCGGCACGCTGAACGTGCGCCGGTACCACCACGTGTGCCGGGACAGGGCCTCCGGGATCTTGAGGTTGTTCATGCCGTACACCGGATCCGGCAGGTGACCCTGCTCGACCAGCGACGCGAGCACGGTGCCGGGCACGGTCGCGGGCACCCAGCCGCGGGTGTCGACGTTCTGACCCGACAGCGCGGCGCCGTCCTCGGCGGGCGCGAAGTCCTGCATGGTCAGCACCCAGCCCGACTCCAGCGGCACGGACCCGTCCGGTGCCACGATCAGCGCGGGGTTCTCGTGGTTCCGCACGGGCCAGTTGGTCCAGCCCTTGACCGCGGGCCGGGTGTCCCTGCTGGTGCCGTAGACCTGCAGTCCGTTGAGCCCCAACGGGTTCGTCGTCGACCTGCGCGAAGCGGAGAACCGGACCCAGCGCGCCTTCACGGCGGGCGCGAACGGGATCGTGATCACGCCGCCCGCACCGGACTCGGTGGCGTGGACCGTCCGCCAGACCTTGCCGTCGTCGGACACGTCGAGGTCGAAGACGGTCGCGTAGCTGGAGAGGATCTCCGTGCCCAGGGTGTCGGCGCGCGAGCCGTTCGCGTCGAACGCCCCGTCACCCGGCTTGGCCTCGAACGTCAGCACCACCGAGCTGATCTCGCAACGGCCCTGCAGGTCCACGATCATCCACTGGCCGTCGCCCTGACCCGCCCGCCAGCCGGAGCCCTGCACACCGACCTGCGCGAGACCGTCCACGGCGAACTCCGCCGGGGTCGCCGCGTAGTCCGTCGAGGACACCGACACCGGACGGAACAACGCGAGGTCCACGGCCTTCTGCTGCGCCGCGGCCTGCTCGGGCGCCGCTGACGCTGACCCCGACAACACGGAGCTCAGACCGAAACCGGCGAGCAGACCACCGCCCATGGTCAGTGCCTGTCTGCGCGAGACACCGCTGTCCTCCGCCATTGCGAGCTCCGATCCCTGTCCTGACAACGTTGCCAGGAAGCTTCGGTCTCGTTACGCGACTGGTCAACAAGACAAACGAGACAGGATCTCGCGACGAAGACATCGATGTCATCGCTTCGGGATCGAGTCATGTCCACTGGCCAGGCACAACGCGGTCCGTCCCGGTCCCGCACGTGTAAAAGACCGGTACAACGAGCGGTCCGGTCTCCGTTGGTGCCTTGGAGCCGCTTTGGTGACCACGCTGGCAAGATCGAGTGCATGAGCGACTACGACAGCGTGGCCGAGGCGTACGACATCGACAACGAGAAGAGCCTGCCGAACGCCTACTACGAGCGGCCCGCCACCCTCGCCCTCGCAGGAGACGTGGCCGGACGCCGGATCCTCGACGCGGGGTGCGGCGCGGGCCCGTTGTTCGCGGCGCTGCGCGAGCGGGGAGCGATCGTGAGTGGCATCGACGTGAGCACGGGAATGATCGAGCGGGCCCGGCTCCGTCTCGGTGAGGACGCCGACCTGCGCGTCGCGGACATCGCCGAGCCGCTGCCCTTCGCGGACGGCGAGTTCGACGACGTCATCGCTTCGCTGGTGCTGCACTACCTGGAGGACTGGGGACCGACCCTGGCCGAGACGCGGCGGGTGCTGCGCCCCGGCGGCCGGCTCATCGCGTCGGTCAACCACCCCACCGCCGAGTACTCGATCGAGCGCGTGCAGGGGCGCCGGCCCGACTACTTCGAGACCCGCGCACAGGTGGCGGAGTGGCCGGTGGGCGACCAGCTGGTCAAGGTGACCTTCTGGAACCGGCCGCTGCACGCGATGACCGACGCGTTCACCGCGGCCGGGTTCCGCATCTCCCGGATCGCCGAACCGCCACCGGCACCGGAAGCCCGTGAGCTGTTCCCGTCGGAGTTCCACCTGCTCGCGACCGCGCCGAGCTTCCTGTTCTTCGTCCTCCAGGCGGAATGAACCCCTGCGCTCCGCGCGTGAGACGTTTCATCGTGGCAGCTCTGTGCCTTTTCGCGGCCGCGTGCGGCACCTCCGCACCGGCCACCACATCCGCTCCGAGCCCGACGCCGGTGGAGGACGCACAGTCCATTCGGGACGCCTTCGAGACCTACGCGAAGGCCGCGCTGGCCAACGACGGCGCCACCGCCGTCGGGGTGGTGTCGCGCAACACCCTCGACGAGTACGACAAGATCAGGAAGCTCGCGCTCACCGCCACGGAGCGCGAACTCGACCCCCTGGTGCCCAGTGGCCGCGTCCTCGCGTACGCGATGCGCGCGGAACTGGACCCTCGACGGTGCGCGGCGCGTCGCCGAAGGACCTGGTGAAGGCCGCGGTCGAACGGAACATCGTCGGTGCCGCGAGCATCGCCGACGTCACCCTGGACGAGCCGGCGATCAACAAGGGCAACGCCATCGCCAAGGTGCTCCTCGACGGTGAGTTCACCGGCACGATCTTCAGCTTCGTGCGCGAGGACGACAGGTGGAAGTTCGACTCCCTGGCGGTCTTCGGGCTGACGGACACCGACCTGAACGGACTGCGCGACGAGAAGAACCTGAGCAGGGACCAGCTGTTCGACGAGGTCCTGATCGCGAAGTACGGCGCCGCGAAGGCCGCCGAGGTCCGCAAGCCCCTCGGCGGCTGACGCGGGGTCACACCGGCCTGATCACCGCGGTGACGGTGATGTCCACGTAGCGGCCGATCAGGAACCCCGGCGCGCGGACTCCCAGCGTGCGGCGGTCCAGCCGGGCCGTCGCGGTCAGCACCGCCTCCCGTTCGTCCACCGAGGACAGTTCGGCGGTGCCTTCGATCGTGGTGTGCGCGCCCCTGGCGGTGAGCGTGCCGGTGACCTGCCAGCCGCCCTCGGCAACCCGTGCCGAGGTCGCGGTGAACCTCATCGTGGGATGCCGGTCGAGGTCGAGCAGGCCCGGTTTGCGCAGGTCCAGGTCGCGTTTGGTGTTCCCGGTGTCGATGGAGCCCAGGTCCAGCACGCCGTGCACGGCCAGCAGCGCGCCGTCCGGTCCGATCTCGACAGACCCCTCCGTGATCGGCACGGTGCCGTGCGCCTTGCGGCCGAGGTTGCCGACCTGGAACGACGCGGTGCTCCGAGTGAGGTCCGCCCGCCACACTCCTGCGGCGAGCGTGCGCACGGCGGTCATGACTGTCCGCCGTCGTACTCGAAGACCTGCAGCACCGGGTAGATCTCAACGCGGTCCGCGCCCCGCAGCAGTGCCGCGTCCTCGCCGGGCAGCAACTGCGTGCTCATGATCGCCTTCTGCGTGTCGATCAGCACCTGCTCGGACTCGGCGATCGACACCACGACCTCCGCCCCGTCCGCCCGGCGCAGCACGTAGGTCGCGATGTTGCCCGGCACCGACAGGGCCGCGGGCGTGATTCGTTGCTTGGCCGCGAAGTCCGCGGCGGCCAGCTGTTCGGGGCCGCGGGGCCCGTCGAAGTAGGTGAGCTGTGCGTACATGGTCGCCTCCTTGGTCGATGCACCGAGTCTCGGCGCGTTCGGCGCGACGCGGATCCGTGCCAGTACGGAGTGCGGTACTGAACCGCCACCGGTCGGCGATACTCCGGGTGTGGAGGAGACTCCGATCTTCGGACGGGACCGCGAACTGGCCACGCTCCGCGCGAGCCTCGTCGCGGCGGCGGGTGGTTCTGGCCGTCTCGTGCTGGTTCGAGGCGAGGCGGGCATCGGCAAGACCCGGCTGGCTTCGGCCGTCGCCTCGATGGCCGCCTCGTACGGAATCCCGGTCGCGCGTGGTCACGCCGTCGACGACCCCGGCATGCCTCCGTTGTGGCCCTGGCGTCGACTCGCTCGTGCGCTGCCCGAGTTGTCGCGCGTGCTTTCCGAGGCGCGTCCGGACGACTCCGCGCGCTTCGCCATGCTCGCCGACGCCGCAGACGCGCTGGTGGCCGAGGCTTCTACCGATGGGCTGCTCATCGTGCTGGAGGACCTGCACTGGGCGGACCGCACGTCGTTGCGCCTGCTCGGTCACCTGGCGGCCGAGTTGCCCGCCGCGCGGATCCTGGTGGTCGCGACCTACCGCGACGCCGAGCTGTCCGAGCTGATGCGCGCCCCCGCCACCCGCACGGTGCACCTGGGCGGGCTGAGCAGGGGTGACGTGGCCGGGTGGGTGCGTTCGGCGGGCGTGGCGGACCCGGAGGCACTGGCCGCGCGACTGGTGGACAGCACGGGCGGCAACCCGCTGTACGTGCGCATGCTGCTCGACAGCGGTGAGGAGGCCGGGGAACTCCATCGGCTGGTGTTGTCGCGGCTGGACCGGCTGAGCGCACGGGCCCGGGAGGTGCTCGGGGTGGCGAGCGTGCTGGGGGAGCGGATCGACCCCGCGCTGCTCGCGGCCGTCACCGGGGACGAGCCTTCGGCGTCGCTGGACGAGGCTGTCGCGGCCGGGGTGCTGCAGGTCCGCGACGGGGCGCTGGCCTTCGCCCACGCCCTGGTCAGGGACGCGGTGTACGAGGACCTCGCGCCTTCGGCGCGGGCCGACCTGCATCGGCGGTGTGCGCTGGCGCTGGCCGCCGGGGGTGGTGCGCCGGGGAGGATCGCGGCTCAGTGGCGGCGTGCGGGGGGAGTGGACGCGCCCGCGGAGTGCACCCGGTGGGCGACCGAGGCGGCGCGGGCCGCCACGGCGGAGCTGGCCTACGACGAGGCGGTCGGGTTCGCCGCGCTCGCACTCGCGGCGTCCGAGGAGAAGACGGCGGAGCTCACCCTCGGACTCGCCCGAGCCGAGTTCCTCGCCGGCGACGCCGCGGCCAGCCTCGACCACTGCCGCACCGCCGCCCGCCTCGCCGAGCAGTCGGGCACCCCGGAGCTGATCGCCGAAGCGGCCCTCGTCATCAACGGACTGGGCGACCGCTCGCTGCTGACCGCCGTCGACCAGCTCTGCGCCACCGCCCTGCGGCACGACCCCGGCGAAGCCACCGCGTCCCGGCTGCTCGCCCGCCGCGCCATGGCGGCCACCACCAGCGGTCACGGAAACCGCGCACGCGAGCTGTCCGCGACGGCGTTGGAGCTCGCGGTGCGCAGCGGCGACCCCGACGCGGAACTGGACGGCATCCACGCCCGGCACCTGGCGTTGTGCGCGCCGCAGTTCCGCGACGAACGGGTCGTGCTGGCGAACCGGGCCGTCGAACTGGCCGGGACGGCCCGGCAGCCGCACGCCGAGCTGTGGGGGCACGTGTGGCTGGTCGACGCGGCGTTGCAGGCCGGGGACCTGGGCGAGGTCGACCGGCAGCTGGACCTGATCGAACAGTTCGCGGAGGCGCGGCAGCACGCGGTGGCGTGGTGGCACCTGCACCGGCTGCGGGCCACACGGGCGGCGTTGGTCGGCCAGTTGCAGCGAGCGCGCGAGTGCAACGAGACCGCGAAGACCGTGGCCGAACGGATCGGGGCCACGGCCACCATGGGCATGTACTACGCGTTCCGGCAGGGGTTGGCGCAGCTCGAAGGCGGCATCGACGAAGCGGAGGCGCGAGAGGCGTTCGCGGTGCTCGACCAGGTCGGCGACATTCCGCTGGCTCGTGTCTACGTGCCGTACCTGCACGCGCTGCTCGGGGAAACCGAGCAGGCGAGGGCCACGTTCGAGGAGTTCCGGGCGATGCCGGCGACGCTGGAGGTCGCGCCCACGTGGGCGCCGCTGGTCTCGCACATCGGTGCGGTCGCGTGCCTGCTGGACGACGTCGAGGCGGCGGCCGGGGTGTACGAGGTGCTGTCCGCGTTGGAGCCGCACTACGGTGCGGACGGGTCCGGCGCGCTGTTCTCCAACGCCGCCACGCCGCGGTTGCTCGGCGATCTCGCGATGACGTGCGGCCGCAGGGAGGTCGCGGCGGAGCACTACCGGCTGGCGCTGGAGATGAACGCTCGCATCGGCGCGCGGCCGTTCACCGCGCTCAGCCGGCTCGGGCTCGCCAGAGCACTGACCGACCCGGCCGCGGCACGGACGCTCGCGACCGAGGCGGCGGCCGAGTTCCGTGCGCTGGACATGCCGATCCGGCTCGCGCAGGCCGACCGGTTCCTGAAGCAGATCAAGACCGACGAACAGGCGCGGGATCCGTTGTCGCCACGCGAGTCCGAGGTCGTGGACCTGGTGGCGCAGGCCCTCACCAACCGGCAGATCGCGACGAAACTGCACCTGAGCGAACGCACCGTCGAGACGCACGTGCGCAGCGTGCTGGCCAAACTCGGGTTGCGCACCAGGACCGAGATCACCGCCTGGGAGCTCACGCGCCGGGCGTGACCAGGCCCGTCTCGTAGGCGAGGACGACGGCCTGCGCGCGGTCGCGCAGTTCCAGCTTGGCGAAGATGCGTGCCACGTGCGTCTTCACGGTGGCCTCGCTCAACGTGAGGTACGAGGCGATCTCGGAGTTCGACCGTCCACTCCCGACCAACGCGAGCACCTCGCGTTCCCGTGGTGTCAGAACAGCGAGATCCCTGTGCACGGCGGGAGCGGAGACGCCGGAGGCGAAGCGTTCCACGAGGCGCCGGGTGATCGACGGCGCGAGCAGCGCGTCCCCGGTCTCCACCAGCCGCACGGACGCGATCAGGTGTTCCGGCGTGACGTCCTTCAACAGGAACCCGCTGGCACCCGCCGCCAAAGCCTCGTACACGTACCGGTCGAGGTCGAACGTCGTCAGCATCAGCACACGGCTCTCGCCCGGCTCCCGCACGATCCGCCGGCACGCCTCCAGCCCGTCCATCCCCGGCATGCGGATGTCCATCAGCACGACGTCCGGCCGCAGGTCGCGCACGACCGACACCGCCTCGGCCCCGTCCGCCGCCTCGCCGACGACCTCGATGCCACCGGAGTTCAGGATCATCCGGAACCCGATGCGCACGAACGCCTGATCGTCCGCGATCACCACCCGCGGCCCGGTCACGGTCGCTCGATCGGGATCTTGGCGCGGACGCGGAACCCGCCGCCGAGCCGCCTGCGCGCGTCCAGGTCGCCGCCCAGCACCGCCACACGTTCCCGCAACCCGAGCAGCCCCCGTCCCTGACCGTCCTCAAAGGACACCGAGTCGCCGGACAGTGCGCTGGGCCCGGAGTTGAGCACCTCGACCCGCAGGTGGTGCTCCGCGTACCGCACCGTCACCTCCGCCTTGCGCCCGTCGCCGTGCTTCAACGCGTTGGTCAGCGCCTCCTGCACGATCCGGTACGCCGTCAGGTCGACACCGGACGGCAACGGCCGCGGCTCGCCGGAGATGCGCACCTCCACCGGCAGCCCGGCGAAGCACATCCGGTCGACCAGCGAGCTCAACCGGCTCAGACCCGGTTGCGGCGCCAGCAGATCGTCGCTGTCGGCGGACGGCGCGAGCAGGCCGAGCATGTGCCGCAGCTCGGTCATCGTGTCGCGGCCCGCGTTCTCCACGGCCAGCAACGCGTCGGTCGCCTCGGACGTCCCGGCCGTGAGCACCCGCCGCGCCGCCCCTGCCTGCACCACCATCACGCTCACGTTGTGGCTCACGATGTCGTGCAGTTCCCGTGCGATGCGGGCCCGTTCGGCGTCGACGGCGTTGCGGGCGGCGGTCTCCCGTTCCCGCTCCAGCAACCAGCCGCGTTCCTCCATCGCACGGGTGTACGCGCGCCGGGACGCCGCCAGCCGCATCGCGAAGTACGCCGCGGCCAGGCAGGCGACGACGGCCACCACCAGCTCCCACACCCCGTCACTGTCCCAGAGCGCCGATCACCCGCGCATCAAACCCCGGATGCAGTCACTACATCCCCAGGATGACCCCGCCCGCCGAGTTACCTCCCCGGACTGACGCCTCCGAACCCGCGGCTCAGCAAGATGGCCGCCATGCAGAACGCAGACGCCGTCGTCGAGCTGACGAACGTGCGCAAGGAGTACAGCGACTCGACCGCGCTGGACGGGGTGTCCCTCGTCGTCCGCGCCGGGGAGGCCGTCGCGGTGATGGGACCGTCCGGCAGCGGGAAGTCCACGCTGCTCAACATGATCGCCGGCCTCGACCGCCCGACGTCGGGCGGCGTGATCGTGCACGGTTCGGATCTCGGCGTGCTCAGCGAGACCGGGCTCGCCCTGTTCCGCCGGCGCGGCATCGGCATGATCTTCCAGTTCTTCAACCTGCTGGACGACCTGTCGGCGCTCGACAACGTCGCCCTCGCGGCCCAGCTGACCGGCATGAAAGCGAGCCAGGCCCGCACACGCGCCCTGGAGTTGTTCGGAGAGCTCGGCATCTCCAGCCGCAAGAACATCTACCCGGCGCAGCTCAGCGGCGGCGAACGGCAGCGCGTCGCGGTGGCACGGGCGTTGATGAACCGCCCCGCCCTGCTGCTCGCCGACGAACCGACCGGCGCCCTCGACAGCAGGTCCGGCGAACAGGTCATGGACCTGCTGCTCGACCTCAACCAGATCGGCCAGACCCTGTTGCTCGTCACCCACGACGAACGCCTCGCCACCCGCTGCGCCACCAGGGTGATCGAGGTCGTCGACGGCCGGATCGCCCGCGAGCACAGCATGGATCGGGCATGAGCGCGGTGTGGTCGGCGTCCTGGGCCGCGGTCCGCCGGCGCAAGCTGCAGACGATCGTGATCGGTGTCGTGGTCTGCGCGGCGAGTGCGACGCTCGTGATGGCGCTCGGCCTGCTGGACGCGTCGGCCGCGCCGTTCGACCGGGCCTTCGCCACCCAGCGGGGCGCGCACCTGGCCGCGGCGTTCGACCCGGCGAAGGTGACCGAGGCCCAGCTGAAGCAGGCAGCGGGACAGACCGTGTCCGCGGGACCGTTCCAGCAGGCCACTGTGGACACTTCGACCGGGGAGGTCTTCCTCGGCGCGCTCACCGTGGTGGGACGGGCCGATCCCGGTGGTCAGGTCGACCGCGTCTCGGTGTGGCGGGGCAGATGGGCCACCAACGCCGGTGAGATCGTCCTCAACCGCACACCGGGATCCGTCGGGCGGATGGACGTCGGCTTCGAGCTTCGGCTGCCTGGACGTCCGGTGCTGAAGGTCGTCGGGTTCGCCCATTCGGTCACGGGATCAGCCGACGCGTGGGTGACTCCTGAGCAGATCGCGGCGCTGCGACCGAACGCGCTGCAGATGCTCTACCGGTTCGCGCAGGCCGGCACCGCCGCCCAGGTCGAAGCGGGACAGGCGGCGGTCACGGCGGGGTTGCCGGAGGGCGCGCTGCTCGGCACGCTGTCGCACCTCACCGTCAAGGACAAGGCGACGTCCGAGCTCGGCGTGTTCATCCCGTTCCTGATGATCTTCGGGATTCTCGGGCTCGCCGTGGCGGTGCTGATCGTCGCCAACGTCGTGAGCGGCGCCGTCGTCGCGGGCCTGCGGCACATCGGGATGCTCAAGGCGATCGGCTTCACCCCGAACCAGGTCATGGCCGTCTACCTGGTGATGGTGTCGATCCCGGCGTTCGCGGGCTGCGCGCTCGGCACGGTCGCGGGCAACCTCGTCGCCAAACCGATCGTGCAGGACGCGGTCGAGGGCTTCGGTGTCGACGAGCTGAGCTTCGCGCCGTGGGTGAACATCGTCGCGGCGCTCGGCATGCCGTTGCTGGTGGCGTCGGCCGCCCTAGTTCCGGCACTTCGAGCGCGAAGGCTGCCGGCGGCACGGGCGATCAGCGCGGGCATCACCGCGCACACCGGAAGGGCGTTGCGCGTGCAGCGCTGGCTGGGCGGCACGCGGCTGCCGCGGTCGATCAGCCTCGGCCTCGGGATGCCGTTCGCCCGCACCGGTCGCAGCGCGCTGACGCTGGCCTCGGTCGTGCTCGGCGTCATGACCGTGACCCTCGCGGCAGGCGTGACGATGTCGATGACGGCCTACAACGACGCCGTCCGGCCCCACTTCACCGACCGCGTCGAGCTGATGGCCGGATCACCGCCGGGCATGCCCGGCGTTCGTCCGGAAGGCGTGGAGGCGCCCGCCGCGACACTGAGCGACGCCGAGGACGAGTCGATGCTGCGCTCCTTGCCCGGCACGACAGCGGTTCTCGCCAGCACCCAGCTCGACGCCGAGGTCGCGGGCGGCACCCAGAAGGCCACGATCCTGTTCTACCGCGGGGACACCGCGACGCTCGGCCCGCGCGTGCTGACCGGGCACTGGCCGGACGGGCCGGGGCAGGTCGTGGTGCCGTCGAGGTTCCTCAACCAGCGCGGGCTCGCCGTCGGCGACACGATCACCGTTCAGGCGCGGGGAAACCGGACGCAGATGAAGATCGTCGGCGTCGTGCTGACGAACAACGCCGACGAGATCTTCGCCGACTGGTCCACTGTGGACCTCCTCGAACCCGGTGCCCGTGCCGACACGTACCTGGTGCAGATGGCACCCGGCACCGACCGCGCCACCTACACCGCCGCGGTGAAGGCCGGGGATTCGGGACTGCGCGTCCTTCCGCCGCGTGACGGCACGTCGTCGACCGCCGTGATCATCATCGGCGCCGCTCTGGTGCTGACGCTGGTGCTGGGCGCCGTCGCCGCCCTGGGCGTGTTCAACACCGTCGTCCTCAACGCCCGTGAACGGCGCCGTGACCTCGGCATGCTCAAGTCGATCGGCATGACCCCGCGTCAGGTCACCGTGCTGCTGGTGACGTCCATGGGCGCGTTGGGCGTGCTCGGCGGACTGATCGGCGTGCCCGTCGGCATCGGCGTGCACCAGCTGGTCGTGCCCGCAATGGCCCACGCGGGCCAGGCCGACGCCGTCGACATCCTCATGAACGTCTACCACGCGCCGTTGCTCGCGCTGCTGGCCCTCACCGGCGTCGTCATCGCCGTGCTGGGCGCGGTCGTGCCGGCCAGGGGAGCGGCGCGTCTCTCGATCGCCACCGTCCTGCACAACGAATAGGGGGATCACGAATGCGCAGGTTCATCGCGTTGTCGCTCGTGGCAGCAGGGGTTCTGGCCACGAGCCTGCCCGCCGTCGCCGACAGCGGCACGGTGATCAGACGAACGTCCTACGGCATCCCGCACGTGCTCGCGCACGACTATCGCGGCGTCGGCCAGGGACTCGGCTACGCGTTCGCCGAGGACAACACCTGCGTCATGGCGGAGATCGTCGTGACGCTGTCCGCCGAACGGTCGCGCTGGTTCGGGCAGGACGACCTGGCCAGCGACCTCTACTACCAGCGCCTCAACCAGTCCGCGGTGGTCGAACGGCAGCTCGACCGTCCCTCGAAGCAGGCCAAGGACCTGGTGCGGGGGTACGTGGCCGGGTTCAACCGCTATCTCGCCCAGAACGGCGCGCCCGAGGGGTGCAAGGCCTGGGCGAGGCCGATCACCGAGATCGACGTGTGGAGGCGCGTCCACCAGGTCGCCGGTCTCACTGGCAGCGAAGGCTTCCAGGAACAGCTCGTGTCGGCCCAGCCGCCCGGCACGGCGCTCGCGGCGCCCGCACGGGTGGAGAAGGAACGGCCCGGCAGCAACGGCATCGCGCTCGGCAAGCAGGCGACCGCCGCCGGAACCGGCATGGTGCTGGGCAACCCGCACTTCGACTGGGCCGACACCTGGCGCTTCTACCAGCACCACCTCACGATCCCCGGCGAGCTGAACGTCAGCGGCGCGGGCCTGTTCGGCGTGCCGGTGGTCAACATCGGCCACAACGACAAGCTCGGCTGGACCCACACGGCGTCCGAGGCCCAGACGATCACGCTCTCGAAGCTGACCCTCGTCCCCGGCGACCCGACCAGCTACCTCGTCGACGGCAAGGCACACCGCATGATCGCCGAGCAGGTCACCGCCGGCGGCACGACGAGAACCCTCTACCGCACCCCGGACGGCCCGGTGGTCGAGGACGACCGCGCGCTGCAGTGGACCGACACCACCGCGTTCGTGCTGCGCGACGCGAACCTGGGCAACCTGCAGGTCGTCGACCAGTGGCTGGCCATCGCCCGCGCCCGCAGCGTGCCCGACCTGCACCAGGCGCTCGTCCGTCACCAGGCACTCCCGTGGGTCAACACACTCGCCTCGGACACCACCGGCACCGCCTACTTCGGTGACGTCCAGGTCGTCCCGCACGTCACCGACGAGCAGCGCGCCCGGTGCGGCGCCGACGTGCCCATCGGCCTGGTGGTCCTCGACGGCAGCCGGTCGGACTGCGGCTGGGGCACCGACCCCGACGCCGTGACGCCGGGCAGGTTCGGCCCTCGTCGGTTGCCCACGCTGATCCGGCGCGACCACGTCAGCAACATGAACGACAGCGCGTGGCTGGCGAACCCCGCCGCGCCGCTGACCGGCTACCCGTCCATCGTCGGCGACGTCGGCACCGAACGGTCCGCGCGCACCCGCGTGGGCCTGGACATGATCGGCACCAACACCTTCACACTGTCCACTCTGGAACAAGCGATGTTCGGCAACCGCAACCTCACCGCCGAGCAGGGCCGAGCCGCGGTCGTCGCGATGTGCCAGGCCAACCCGACCCTGCCCGCGAACGACGGCCGGCCCGTCGACGTCCGCGCTGCCTGCTCGGTCCTGGCAGCCTGGCCCGGCACCGGAGACACCGGCTCAGAAAGCCGGGGCGCCTACTTCTGGCGTTCGTTCGTCGCGCTGACCGGCCGTCCTGGGACGAACCTGTGGCAGGTGCCGTTCGACCCGGCCGACCCCGTCCACACCCCACGCGGCATCAACGCGAGCGATCCCGGCGTCCAGCGGGCCTTCGCCGACACGGTCCGGCTGTTCGGAGACGCCGGTGTCGCGGTGGACGTGCCGCTCGACGCCGTCCAGCAGTACGAGGGCATCCCGATCCACGGCTGCCGCGGCCCGGAAGGCTGCTTCAACGTCATCTCGGTGCCCGGCCCGCCCCGACCGGGACTCACTCCGGAGATCTCGCACGGCTCCAGCTTCGTCATGGCGGTCGAGCTGACGAAGAACGGCCCGCGGATGAGCTCGATGCTGATCTACGGCCAGTCCGCTGACCCGGCCTCTCCACACCACACCGACCAGGCACGGCTCTACGCGAAGAAGCAGTGGGTGAAGGGCGAGTTCACCGAACGGGAGATCGCCCGCAACGCCGACCTGACGATCCGGCGCCTCCGCTGATCGCCCGCACCTCCGGTCCGACACCGGACCGGAGGTGCCGTCCGGCGCCGGACCTCACCGTTCGCCGCCGTCGTCAGCGAACTTCCCGTGCCGTCCGGCGCCGCCCGCGAACCGGGCGGCGCCGGCCATCCCTTCCCGGGCCACGATCGGCACCCCGGCCGCGCCTTCTGCCCGCAACGCCTCGGCCAGCGGCAGGTCGAGTCCGCCGTAGGTCGAGGCCCGGTCGGCCAGCACGCATTCGAACGGGAACCCGGCGATCTGCTCGGCCAGCTCCAGCGCGGCCGCCACCGCCTGACCGGGTTCCACCACCCGGTTGGCAAGCCCGATCGCCAACGCCTCCTCGGCGTGCACCGGACGTCCGGTGAGGATCAGATCCAACGCCCGCCCCAGCCCCACGATCCGTGGCAGCCGCACGGTGCCACCGTCGATCAACGGCACACCCCACCGCCGGCAGAACACCCCGAACACCGCGTCGCTCTCGACCACCCGCAGGTCGGCCAGCAGCGCGAGCTCCAGCCCGCCCGCCACCGCGTAGCCGCTCACCGCCGCGATCACCGGCTTGCCCAGCTCCAGCCGGGTCGGCCCCATCGGGCCGGCGCCGCCACCGGAGGGGTCGAGCTCGTTGCGCCGGGCGGGATCCCCGACGACGCTCAGGTCCGCCCCCGCGCAGAACGTCCCGCCCTCGCCCGCGAGCACCGCGACCCGTTGCGAGGGATCGGCCTCGAACGCGAGGAACGCGTCCCGCAGCTCAGCGGCCATCGGGCCGTCGACCGCGTTGCGCCGGTCCGGGCGATTCATCCGGATCAGCGTCGTGGTGCCGGTGATCTCGACCCTGACGTCCATGTGACCTCCGTGATCAGCAGTGGCGTTCGGCGCGCCACTGGCGTCTACTGACACGATGCCAATCGTCTCTCCCGGTTTCACCGGGCGACGCCAGTCACCGGACGTGCAGCTGCCGCCCGGTCAGTACCTGGCAGAGGACTTCCCCGTCCTCACGGCGGGCCCGACGCCGCGAGTGACCACCGACCGCTGGCAGTTCACGATCAACACCGAGGCCGGTCAGCGTTACGACTGGTCGTGGCAGCAGCTGATGGACCTGCCCGCGGAGAAGATCACCAAGGACATCCACTGCGTCACCAAGTGGTCGAAGCTCGGCACCCGCTGGAAGGGCGTCTCGCTCGACGTCCTGCTGGAGGACGTCGAGACGGCGGCGGACTTCGCGCTCGTCCAGTCCTACGGCGGCTACACGACGAACCTGCCGCTGGAAGACCTGATCGACGGCCAGGCGTGGATCGCGTACCGCTACGACGACGACGAGCTCACGCCCGAGCACGGCGGCCCGGCGCGGCTGCTGGTGCCGCACCTGTACTTCTGGAAGTCGGCGAAGTGGGTCCGCGGGATCCAGTTGCTGCTCGAGGACGAACCCGGCTTCTGGGAAAGCGCGGGCTACCACGACTACGGAGACCCATGGCGCGAGCAGCGGTATCAGGGCGACTGACCTGGCGGGTGGCCTCGGTGGCCGAGTCCACCGACATCACCAAGAGCGCGCGCAGCCTCGTGTTCGACGTGCCCGGCTGGCCCGGTCACCTGCCGGGGCAGCACGTCGACGTCCGGCTGACCGCCGAGGACGGCTACTCGGTGCAGCGCAGCTACTCGATCTCCTCCGCGCCGGACGGGGAGCGGTTCGAGCTGAGCGTTCAGCGGGTCGCCGACGGCGAGGTGTCGCCGTACCTGTGCGACGTGCTCGCACCCGGCGACCAGATCGAGCTGCGCGGCCCGGTCGGCGGCTGGTTCGTGTGGCGCGCGGCCGACCAGGCGCCGGTGACGCTCGTCGCGGGCGGATCGGGCATCGCGCCGTTGATGGCGATGATCCGCACACGGGCCGCGGAAGGCAGCCGGGTGCCGTTCCGGCTGATCTACTCGGTGCGCACACCAGAGGACGTCTACTACGCCGACGAACTGCGCCGGCGTGCGCGCGAGGACGCCGGCCTCGACGTGCACCTCGTGTACACCCGGCAAGCCCCGGAAGGCTCGCCCGAGCCACCGAAACGCCTCGGCCTGGCCACCTTGAACACCCACGCCTGGCCGGCCGACTTCACCCCGAACGTCTTCGTGTGCGGGCCGACCGGGTTCGTCGAGACGGTGTCCGACATCTTCGTGGCGCTCGGTCACGACCCCCGCCGCGTCCGCACCGAACGCTTCGGCTGACAGGAGAGCACCGATGAGCGACGACCACGTCGACGGCAACGCGCTGGCGGGCGATCTGCGGGAGATCTTCGCGGTGGACCTGACGGTGGCGACCGGACAGTGCTCCGGCTGCGGCTACCGCGGCTCGGTGGCGACCCTGCGCGTCTACCAGAACGCGCCGGGCATCGTCGCGCGCTGCCGCACTGCGAGGAGGTCGTGCTGCGGCTGGTCCGCGGCCGCGACCGCGCGTGGCTCGATCTGCGCGGCACGGTGAGCCTGGAGATCCCGCTGCCATCCCCGTGAGGCGGTTTCGGGGACGGCAGCGGGATCGCGTCAGATACCGGAGTTGCCTCCTCCCAGCGTCAGCGCGAAGCCCTGGGCGTTGAGCAGCCCGCCGGAGGACGCACGGGTGACCTTGGTGCCGGAGATCGTGCCGCTCCCGGCGGCCTGGATCTCGAAGCCCCAGGTGGCGCCGTCGATGGTGAGCCTGTCGAAGGTGATCGGGGTCATCGTCTTCTGCCAGCTCATCAGCACGCCCTGATAGCTGCTGTCGGTGATGGTCAGATCGCTGATCACCACCGGCGTGCGGATCTCGTGGTCGGCCGTGTAGATCCACAGCGCGCCGATCGCCGAGTTCCAGTTCGGCTCGAAGCTGCCCGCGCGCAGCAGGGTGTTGCGGCGCACCGTCGTCGTGCCGCTGAACGGAACGGGCTGGTGCCAGGTGCTCACCGCGATGCCCGATCCCGAGGTGACGATGTCGGAGACGTGGTTGTCCTCGATGCGGTTGTCCGCGCCGCCGTAGACCGCGATGCCGTTCGCGCCCGCCGGTAACTGGACCGTGTTGCTGGTGAACGCGGTCCTGGTGACCGGTGCGCCCTCGGACCACATCGCGAGGCCGTCGTCACCGTTGTTGCGCGTGGTGGACTGGTCGATCCTGGTGTCGACGACGTCGCCGTTCAGGTTCACGCCGTCCGCGAACGTGTTGCGCACGCGCAGGCCGACCGCGTACAGGCCGTTGGTGCCGTTGTCGGCCCAGAGACCGACCTTGGTGTGCTCGATCCACACGTTCTGCAGCAGCGAGCCCGAGCCGAAGTTGCCTTCCAGGGCGGGATCGGAGCCGTTGTCCTCGCGCACCCGGACGTCGCCGAAGATCGCCAGGTCCGCGATCGTCACCTTGCCGGTGGCGAGGAAACCACCCTTGGAGCCGGCGCCCTGGACGACCGAGTGCCACGGCCCGGCGCCGATGATCCGCACGTTGCCCACGTTGATGCGAGACGAGATGCGGAACGTGCCCGCCGGCACCCACACCGGCCGGTTCTGGGCGGCGCCCTCCGCGATGGCCGCGGTGATGGCGGCGGTGGCATCCGAGCCGTTGTTCGGCACGGCGCCGTGCGAGGTGATCGACACGGCGTTCGCCGGCGCGGCCGCGGCCGCGGGCACCGCCTCGGCCTCCACGAAGTCGAGCACGTAGGCGAGCGCGTTCGCGGTGTCCACCTGGAACTTCAGCTCGGTGCCGGCAGCCCAGTCGCCCAGGATCCTGGTCTCGTCGAAGAACCGGTGCCCGCCGCCCAGCGCGGGGTTGTTGAAGTACGGGTAGTCGCCGTACACCCAGCTGTACTCGGACGTCAGCGTGATGTCGCGCTGCTTGGTTCCGTTGGCGTACAACGAGATCGGTGCGCGCTGGCCGGTTCCGGCCGCGTTGTCCGGGATGGAGTGGCGCAGCACCAGGCCGTTCGCCGGCGCGGTGAGCTTGACCGTGACGTGTTCGCCCACGGCGTCGAGAACCACCGCCCTGCGGCCGCTGGCCTCGGACTGGATCTGCCGGTACGTGCGGCTCGCCGCGAGCACCGTGCCGTTCGTGGTGGCTGCTTCGGCCTCGTAGGTCGTGTACGGCACCGTCGCGCCGCGCTGGGCAAGAGCGCCTTCGCCGGTGACGGAGATGCTGTCGATCGCGACGTCCGTGGCGGTCGTGCTGGTCAGGCCGACGGTGTTGACTCCCGCGCGCAACGGCACCGTCGCCGTCGTGGTGCGCCAGCCGCTGCCCGCGGCGAACGAGAGGGTGCCCGCGTCCCGGCCGTTGGCCGTCAACGCCAGCGTCGCGTTCGACGTGCTCTGGAACCGCACGGTGACGGTCGCGTTCCCGGCGTTGTCGGCTTTGACGGTCCGCACGACGCGTGCGCCGACCGTGCCGAATCCGGCGACGTAGCCGGAGCCCGCGTAGCCCGCGAGTCCTGTGTGGACGGATGCGCCGCCGGAGCGGAAGGCCGACTCGGCCTCGCCCGGACCGGCCTGGACCGCGGTGCTGACGGTGAGGCTGTCGAGGTTCAGGTTGCCGGAGTCGCCCGAGTCGAACGCGAGCGCGACGTCGTGCTGCCCTGCCGTCAGCGTGACCTGTTCGGTCGTGGTCGCCCAGGTGTCCCAGTTCGCCGTCGCGGGCAGGCTGATCTGCCGTTGCTTCGCGCCGTCGACGTACAGCGACAGGGTGCGCGCGGAGCCGGTGCCGTTCGCCAGCCGGATCGCGAGGTCGTGCTGACCCGCGGTGGCGGCCGTGACCCGGAACGTGGTGCGTGCGGTGCCGCGGTTCGCGTCGGTGTACCCGCCGACGAATCCGCCGCCGGTGTAGCCGGGGTGGTCGGACTGGACGACCGCGCCGCCGCTGAGCGTCGCGTTCTCCGCCTCGTACGCGGGACCGGACTCGGTCACGGTGGTCGCGACTTCGAGGTGGTCGAGGTTCACGTTGCCGTTGTCGGCCGAGCCGAAGCTGTACGCGAAGGTGTGCGCGCCCGCCGGCAGTTGGACCGCTGTCGAGGCCGAACTCCACGTGTCCCAGTTCGCCGTGGAGGGCAGGGTGATCTGTCGCGGGCCTGCGCCGTCGATCCGCAGCGTCAGGGTGCGCGGCGAGCCGGTGCCGTTGGCGTACTTCACCGCGAGCGAGTAGGTGCCGGCGGCCGGTGCGGACCACGCGAACGAGGTGGTGGCGGTGCCGCGGTTCGCGTCGGTGAAGCCGCCGACGAATCCGGTGCCGCTGAAGCCGGTGTGATCGGTCTGGACGACCGCGCCGCCGCTCAGCGCGGCGTTCTCGGCCTCAAGACGGGTGGTGGCCGCGGTGGCCGTGGTGGGAAGAACTGTTGCCGACAGGGTGATCAGGGCGGTTGCGAGCGCGCGCAACCATGGCGACGTTGCCATGTGGGGGTTCCGTTCGTTCAGCCCTTCACCGCTCCGCTGAGCGCGCTGCCGTTGAGGAACAGGCGCTGGAAGACGAGGAAGAGCGCGACAGGGATGAGGGTCGAAATGGCGAGCGCGGCGAGGAACACGTCGAGCTCGACGAACCGCTGCAGTGCGGGCAGACGCACGGACAACGGCTGCACTGCCGGATCCGGCAGCACCAGCATCGGCCAGAGGAAGTCCTTCCACGACGCGATGACGGCGAACACCGACACCACCCCGAGGATCGGACGGGACATCGGCAGCACGATCGAGACGAACAGCCGCAACGGACCGGCCCCGTCCACGGTCGCGGCCTCGAACACCTCGCGGGGCAGACCGTCGAGGAACCGTTGCACCAGCAGGACGTTGAACGCGTTCGCGCCCGCCGGCAGCCACACCGCCCAGAAGCTGTTGATCAGCGACAGGTCGGTGATCGTGAGGTAGAGCGGCACGAGCAGCACCACCGACGGCACGAACAACGTCGCCAGCACCACCCCCGTGACGACCTTGCGACAGCGCGGCCGCAACACGGACAGGGCGAACCCGGCCGTCATCGCGACCAGCAACTGCACCGCCCACGCGCCGAACGCGAGCAGCACCGTGTTCAGGAAGTACTTGTCGATCTCCACCCGCGTCCACGCCGTGACGAGGTTCGCGAAGTCGAACCCGTTGGGCCACAACGCGAGCGGTGCGCGCAGGGTGTCCTGGGTCGGGGTGATCGCCGCCTTCGCCAGCCACAGCACCGGGCCCAGGCCGATCAGCAGCAGGCCGCCCAGCAGGAGGGTCTGCGCGGTCCGGATGGTTCGGCGGACGGCCGGGACCTTGCGGTCGTGGGTGGAGAGGACTCCGCGGTCGGTCATGGGGTGCTCCGCGGGCTGGTGGGGTGGGGGTCGGAAGGCGGGGTGATTGCGGTGGCGGGTGTGTGGTCGGTAGCGGCTGCCGGGGTGCGGCGGCCGGTGGTGTTGCGCTCCGCGGAGTGGTGAGAACTGGGCGGAGGGCCCGCCTGGGGGATGTGGGGCAGGAGGCCGTGGCGGTCGACTGCGTTGTGGCGGCTGCGTTCGGTGGTGACGTGGTGTGCGGTGGCGGGCGTCAGGCTGGGTGGGGTTGCCTGAGTCAGTAGCGGTTCCCGCGCTGCCTGGAGAGGCGGCTGCACAGCAGGGTCCTGCTCGCTGCGGGTGGTCATGACGTGCTCCACGAGCGCGTGAGTCGGAAGTACAGGGCGGACAGCAGGGCCAGCACGACGGCGAGCATCAGACTGAGGGCGGTGGCGGCGCCGTAGTCGCCGCCGAGGCTGGAGGCGAAGGCGTAGTTGTAGATCAGCAGGAGGATCGTGGTGGTCTTGTTCGCCGGGCCGCCGCCGGTGAACAGGAACGGTTCGAGGAACACCTGCGCGGTGCCGACGATCTGCAGGATGAACGTGATCAGCAGGACTCCCCGCAACTGCGGCAGCGTCACGTGCCAGACCTTGTGCCACACCGAGGCGCCGTCGATCTCGGCGGCCTCGTAGAGCTCTGGTGGCACGCGGGTGAGTGCGGCCAGGTAGATGATGACCGTGCCGCCCATCGCCGCCCAGGTGGACTCGACGACGAGCGACACCATCGCGGTGCCGCCGTCCTGCAGCCACGCGACCGGCGCGATGCCCACCCAGCCGAGCACCGTGTTGAACAGGCCGTGCGGGCCCGCGTCGTAGAAGAACTTCCACAGCAGCACCGCCACCACCGGTGGGACCACCACGGGCAGGTAGGCGAGCGCGCTGTAGAGGCCGCGCAGCCGGCGCACCTCGTTCATCAGCACCGCCAGCACCAACGGCGCGGGGTAGCCGATGAGCAGCGCGAGGAACGCGAACCACAGGGTGTTGCGGACCGCCGTCCACAGCAGCGGGTCGTTCAGGACGGTCACGAAGTTGTCCAGGCCGACGAACTCCGGTGTGTCGACCAGGTTCGTCTGCTGCACCGACATCACGGCGGTCTGCAGAATCGGGATCCAGGAGAACACGCCGAACACCGCGAACATCGGCAGCAGGAACAGCAGGGCCGCGAGGCCGCCGCGGCGCCGTCGACGACGGGGGTGCGCGGCAGGCCGTGCCGGGCGGGGTGGCGCGGCCTGCCGGGGAGAGGCGGTGGTGGTCACTTGCGGTCCAGCAGCGCCTGCGCCTGGGACTCGGCCTGAGCGAGCAGTGCGGTCGCGTCGGCGTTCCGGTCGGTCAGCACGGCCTGCACCACCGGGTCGAGCAGCGCGTAGACCTGCTGGGTCGACCTCGTGGGCTCGGGAACCAGTGGCTGCGCGAACATCTTGTCGGTGTACGGCTTCATCTGCTGCACCGGCACGTTGACGTACTGCGCGATCCACTGCTGCCGCTGGTCGTGCAGGGCGCGGTCGAACACCGGCAGTTCGGGCGAGCCGACCGCCTGCGCCGTCTCGGACGTGGTCTTCGCGTCGGCCACGGCCTGGTCCTGCGCGGTCAGCTTCGACAGGTAGTAGAAGTCGATCCACTTCACACCCGCGGACACCACCGCGGCGGACGACTTCGCGCGCACCACGGCGAGCGAGCCGCCGCCGAGCACGCCGGCGGTGCCCTTGTCCGCCAACGGGACCGTGGTGATGCCGTAGTCCTCGGCCTTCAGCGCGTTCTGCGCCTTGAGCGAGCCGTAGTTGCCGCCGCCCGAGACGTACATGCCGATGCGGCCCGCCGCGAAGTCCTGGTTGATCGTGGCCCAGTCGTACAGGAAGTTCGCGCCCATGCTGTTGTCCGTCCACCGCATGTCCTGCAGCTGCTTCAGCACGGCCCGCATCTCGTCCGTGTTCAGCGTGGACTTCGCGCTGTCACCGGAGAGCTGCTCGACCCGGCCGCCGAACGCGTAGTCGAGCGTGGCGAGGATCCAGCCGCCGGTGTTGCCCGCCGTCATCTGGGCGTAGCCGGCCTGGCCGGTGCGCTCGGCGATCTGCTTCGCGGCCGACCGCACCTCGGCCCACGTGGCGGGCGGCTTGTCCGGGTCGAGGCCCGCCTGCGTGAACAGCGTGCGGTTGTAGTGCAGGGCCTGGCCGTAGGCGGCGATCGGCACGGCCTGCATGCCGCCGTCCGCCGCCTGACCGGCCTTCGCCACCGAGGCGTTGAACCCCTTGGCGTACGGCAGCTTCGCGACCTCGCCGCTGATGTCCGCGATCTGCCTGCGTTCGATGAGCCCGCGGCCGTCGGTGAACGGCGCGGTGAACACCGCGGGCAGCGTGCCGCCCGCGAGCTGGGCGGTGAACGTCGTCGCGTCCCACTTGTACTCCTGGGGCTGCACGTCCACGTCCGGATGCGCCTTCTCGAACTCGGCGACACGGGCGTTGAACGCGTCGACCGCACCCTTCTCCAGGCCGGGGTCGATCGCGACGGTCAGGGCGAGCCGGCCACCCGACCCCTCCGGCTCGCCACCGGCGCACCCGGTGACGGCGAGCGCCGTGGCCAGTACGGCGGCGCTGATTCTCGAGGACTTCATCGTCACTCCTTGCGGGCGGCTTACCCGCGCAGCCAGGCGGCGGCGTCGGGGGAGAGGTGGCCGTCGCGCACTTCGGAGCTGGCGAGCAGCACGTCGGTGTGCGGCGGAAGGGGAACAGGGGTGGAACCGAGATTCACGACGCAGACGAAGTCGGCGCCACGGCGGAACGCGAGCACGTCCTGGCCCGCGTCGAGCCAGGAGAACTCCGGATCGCGTGGCCGCAGCGACAGCAGGGCGCGATAGAGGCTCAGCATCGAGCCGGGATCGGTCTCCTGCCGCTGCACCGAGTAGGAGCCCCAGCCGGCGGGCTGGGGGAGCCACGGCGCCGGGACCGTCCCCTGTGGACTGAACCCGAACGCGCTGCCGGCCGCGGTCCACGGCAGCGGGACACGGCACCCGTCCCGGCCGGGGTCGACCCCGTCGGAACGGAAGAACATCGGGTCCTGCAGCACGTCCAGCGGCAGGTCCTCCACCTCGGGCAGACCGAGTTCGTCGCCCTGGTAGACGTACAGAGAGCCGGGCAACGCGCCCGTCAGCAACGCCGCCGCGCGTGCCCTGCGCGTGCCCTGGGAGAGATCCGTCGCGATGCCGAACCTCCGCGCCTCGAACCCGAACGAGCTGTCCTGGCGGCCGTAGCGGGTGGCGGGCCGGGTGACGTCGTGGTTCGCCAGCACCCACGTGGCGGGCGCGCCGACCGGCCGATGAGCGTCCAGTGTGGACTCGATCGAGGCACGCAGCTCGGCGGCGTCCCACGGGCGGGTCATGAAGTCGAAGTTGAACGCCGTGTGCATCTCGTCAGGACGCAGGTAACGGGCGAACCGCTGCTGGTCCGCGAGCCAGACCTCGCCGATCAGCACCCTCGGCTCGGCGTAGGAGTCGGCCACCGCGCGCCACCGCCGGTAGATCTCGTGCACCTCGTCGCGGTCGACGAACGGATGGCCGGCCGCCTCGGCCACCTCGGGAAACCCGGGATCCTTGACCGGCATGGTCGCCGAGTCGATCCGGATGCCCGCCACCCCGCGGTCGAACCAGAAGCGCAGCACGGCCTCGTGCTCACGCCACACGTCCGGGTGGGTCCAGTTGAGGTCGGGCTGCTGCGGCGCGAACAGGTGCAGGTACCACTCGCCGGGCGTGCCGTCCGGGTTCACCGTGCGGGTCCACGTGCCGCCGGAGAAGCTCGACACCCAGTCGGTGGGCGGGAGTTCGCCGTGCTCGCCGCGGCCCGGCCGGAACCAGAAGCGCTCCCGCTCGGGGGAACCCGGCCCCGCCGCCAGCGCCACCTGGAACCACGCGTGCTGGTCGGACACGTGGTTGGGCACCACGTCGACGATCGTGCGGATGCCGAGTCCGGCTGCCTCCGCGATGAGCCGCTCGGCCTCGGCGAGGTCGCCGAACGCCGGGTCGATCGCCCGGTAGTCCGCGACGTCGTAGCCGCCGTCCGCGAGCGGGGAGGCGTACCAGGGCGTGAACCAGAGCGCGTCGATCCCGAGCGAGGCGAGATACGGCAACCGCGATCGCACGCCCGCGAGATCACCCACGCCGTCGCCGTCGCCGTCCGCGAAACTGCGCGGGTAAATCTGGTAGATCACCGCGTCCCGCCACCAGTCCGCGCTGTTCACGGGCCTGGTCACGGATGGTGCGACGGAAATGCCACTGCTCACGTCGACCCCGTTCTCGCTGGGAAGGTTGAAAGTAGGTTTAGCGCTCAACCTGAAATGACGGTAATGTGACCCGTGCCATGCTGTCAACCGAGCGGCAGCCGAGCGGGGAAGGCGGGAACGCGAGCGTGCGGGTCACGTTGAAGGACATCGCCCAGAAGGCGGGCGTCAGCATGATGACGGTCTCGAACGTCATCAACGGCAACAGCGCGAGGGTCTCTCCCGCGACGATCGAGCGGATCCAGCGGATCGTCGTGGAGCTGGGGTACGTGCCGAGCCACTCCGCGCGCAGCCTCGCCGCGAAGTCGTCGCGGATGGTCGGCGTGCTGGTGCCGGCGGCCGACGAGGAGAGCCTGACGATCAGCCCGCACAACGTCGCGATCATCGGCCAGCTGGAGCGAGAGCTGCGCAAGCGCGCCTACGACGTGCTGCTGCGCGGCATCGCCCGCCCCGGCGAGGTCGCGGAGGCGTTGCGGGCCTGGAACCTCGACGGGGCGCTGCTTCTGGGCTTCCTCGACGAGGAGATCGCCACGTTCACCGCGAGCTCGGCGGGCCGCACCCGGATCGTCGCGGTGGACAGCTACGCGGACAACCCGGTGACCAGGGGCGTGCGCACCGACGACGCCACCGGTGGCCGGCTGGCCGCCGAGCACCTGCGGGCCCTCGGCCACGTCGACGTCGTCTTCGCCGGTCCGCGGTTCGCCGGTCAAGGCGTTGTGTGGCAACGCTTCCAGGGCTTCAAGGAGGCCCTCGGCGGCGACTGCGCGGTGGAGGCGGCCAACACCACCTACGACGACGGCGTCGCGCTGGGCCGTCGCCTGCGCACCGACCACCCGTCGGCCACGGCCGTGTTCGCCACCGCCGACATCCTCGCCATCGGCGTCGTCGCCGGATTGCAGGAGACCGGGGCGCGCGTGCCCGACGACGTCTCGGTGATGGGCTTCGACGACCTGGACCTCTGCCGGTACGTCCGGCCGACGCTGACCACGATCGCGCAGGACCTCCCGGCGAAGGCCGCGACGGCCGTGGCGATGCTGATCGGCGAGATCGAACGCGACGAGGAACCGCCGGGGCCCGCCACCCTGGACGTCCGCCTCGTGGAGAGGGGGTCGACCGGCCCGGCCCGCTGAGGCGCGGGACGATCAGGCAAGAGCGCGAGAGCATCGTTCACCTCCCGGCCGTCGTTCGCTGATTCGATCGAATCAGTCGAAGGGGAGGGCGATGACTGACGCCACTCGCAGCCAGATCTCGTTGAAGGTCAACGGAAAGACCCACCGCCTGACGGTCGACCACCGCAGGTCGTTGCTCGACGCGTTGCGCGAGGACACGAAGAACACCGGCCCGAAGAAGGGCTGTGACCTCGGCCAGTGCGGCGCGTGCACGGTGCTGCTGGACGGCAGGCGCGTGGTGTCGTGCCTGACGCTCACGGTCGCCGCCGACGGCGCCCAGGTCACCACGGTCGAAGGGCTCGCGGCGGACGACGAGCTGCGGCCGGTGCAGGAGGCGTTCCTGCGGCTCGACGGGTTCCAGTGCGGGTTCTGCACACCGGGGCAGCTCTGCTCGGCGGTCGGGGTGCTCGCCGAACACCGCGCGGGCTGGCCGAGCGCGGTCACGGCCGACGTGTCGCCGGACCACGTGTGCGAGCTCGACGCCGACGAGGTGCGCGAGCGGATGAGCGGGAACCTCTGCCGGTGCGGGGCCTACCCGTCGATCGTGCGGGCCGTGCTCGACGCCGCCGAACGCGAAGAGGTGAAGCGGTGAAGGAGTTCGCCTACCGCCGCGCGACCGCCGTCCACGACGCGCTGACGTCGGTCGCCGAGGCCGGCACGAAGTTCCTGGCCGGCGGCACGAATCTCGTCGACCTGATGAAGCGCGGCGTCGAGACACCTGACCGGCTGATCGACGTGCGGGCGTTGCCGTTGGCCGGAATCAGCGAGGCCTCCAACGGTGACCTGGTCATCGGCGCGACGACGACCAACAGCGAGACCGCCGCGCATCCGGAGATCCGCCGCCGTTATCCAGCGCTGTCGCAGGCGGTGCTGGCCGGTGCGTCCGGGCAGCTGCGCAACATGGCGACTGTCGCCGGAAATCTCCTGCAGCGCACCAGATGCGCCTACTTCGCCGACCTGGCCTCCGCGTGCAACAAGCGCGTGCCGGGCAGCGGTTGTGCGGCGCTGGAAGGCGAGCACCACAATCACGCCGTTCTCGGCACGTCGTCCAGCTGTGTCGCGACCAACCCGTCGGACATGGCCGTCGCGCTGATGCTGTTCGACGCGGTCGTGCGGTACGAGACGCTGACCGGCCAGGGTGAGCTCCCGATCGGTGAGTTCTTCCCGCCGGTCGGCGACACGCCGGACGTCGAGACCGCCCTGCCCGCCGGAGCGTTGATCACCTCGGTCACGTTGCCGCACAAGGAGGGCGGCCGGTCGCGCTACCGCAAGGTCCGTGAGCGCGCGTCCTACGCCTTCGCGACCGTGTCGGTGGCAGCGGACCTGACCGTTCGGGAGGACCGGGTGCACGAGGTCCGCATCGCGCTCGGCGGCGTCGCCTCGCACCCGTGGCGGGCGAAGATCGCCGAGGAACGGCTGCTCGGCGGCCCGGCCACGCCCGAGATGTTCCGCGCCGCAGCCGTTGCCGAGCTGGCCGCCGCGACACCGTTGCCGCACAACGGCTACAAGGTGTCGCTCGCGCGCAACCTCGTCCAGGCCGTGCTGACCGACCTGACCCGAGCGGAGTGACACGATGACGACAACCCCCGAGGCGATCGGTTCGTCGTGGACCAGGGTCGAGGGCGAGGACAAGCTGCGCGGCCGTGCCCGCTACACCGCCGACATCCCGGTCGAGGGCATGGCACACGGCGCCCTTGTCACGGCCACGATCACCCGCGGCCGGATCACCGGCATCGACACCGCTGAGACCCTCGCGTCGCCCGGCGTGATCGGCGTCGTCGACCACCGCACCGCACCACGCCTCAACCCGGAGGCGGGCTCGCCGTTCTTCGGCCCCGACGGGCAGTTCCTGTTGTTGCAGAACGACGAGATCGAGCACGGCGGCTGGCCGGTCGCGCTCGTCGTGGCGGAAACGCCGGAGCAGGCGCGGGCGGGAGCCGAACGGCTGCGGGTGTCCTATGTGGAGCAACCGCACGACATCGCCTTCTCGGCCGGTCATCCGTCGCTGCGGCCCGCGCTGACCTCGTTCGGCCCGGACGCGAACAAGGGTGACCTCGACGCCGAGCTGGCCCGATCCGCCGTCACGGTGGAGGAGCGGTACTTCACGCCGCCGGAGTCCGCCTGCGCGATGGAACCGCACGCGGCGACGGTCTGGCTGGAGGACGGCAAGATCCGCGCGTTCGACACGAACCAGGCCCCGTTCGGCACGGCGCAGATGCTGTCGGTGCTGTTCGGCAGGCCGTTGACGGACGTGCGCGTCGAGGCCGAGCAGCTCGGCGGCGGGTTCGGCGGCAAGACGGGCGTGGGACCGCAGCTGATCCTGGCGACGATGGCCGCGCTGGTGTTCCAGCGGCCGGTCCGGGTCGCTCTGACCAGGGAAGAGGTGTTCCTGACGACGTCCGCGCGGGCCGCGACCGAGCAGCACGTGCGGCTCGGCGCCGACGCCGACGGCCGGCTGCGCGCGATCGGGCACGAGGCCGCGTTCGAGCTCTCGGTGAAGGCCGAGTACATCGAGAACTGCGTGGAGATCGCCAAGGTCCTCTACGCCGCCGACGCGATCCGCACCCGGATCAACGTGGTGCCGCTGCACATCCTGCCGCCGAACTCGCTGCGCGCGCCCGGTACCGCGCCCGGCTCGTTCGCGCTGGAGTCCGCGATGGACGAACTCGCCGAACGCCTGCGGATCGACCCGCTCGACCTGCGCCGCCGCAACGAACCCGAGGTCGGCCCGGTGAGCGGGCATCCGTTCACCAGCCGCAACTTCCTGCGCTGCGTGGAGGAGGGCGCGCGGACGTTCGGCTGGGCCGGTCGCGACCATCGCTCTCGACGGCGGCGCGAAGGCCACCTGCTGATCGGCACCGGGATGGCCGGAACCTCGTTCCTCACCACCGCCTTCCCGTCGTCGGCGACGATCACCGCGGAGCCGGACGGCACGTTCACCGTCGCGATCGCGGCGATGGACATCGGCACCGGCGCGCGCACGGCGTTGACCGCGATCTCCGCGGACGTGCTGCACGTCGACCGCGCGAAGATCCGGCTCAGGATCGGCGACAGCGCTCTGGGACCGGCCTGGGGCGCGGGAGGTTCGCTCGGCACGACGTCGTGGTCCTGGGCGATCTCGTCGGCGGCCAAGGAGTTGCTGGCTCAACTGGAGTCGAAGCCGCCGCTGCCGGTGTCGGTCACCTCGGACACGACCACCGAGATCTTCAGCCTGCCGCCCCGCGAACGGCACGCCTACAGCGCGATCTTCGCCGAGGTCGCGGTCGATCCCGCGACCGGGGAGGTGCGGGCGCGCAGGCTGGTCGGGCGGTTCGCGGTCGGCCGGGTGGTGAACCCGCTGATGGTGCGCAGCCAGCTGGTCGGCGGCATGATCATGGGGCTGTCCATGGCCTTGCACGAGCAGGTCGTGCGCGACGAGGTGACGGGCAGGCAGGTGAACGCGGACTTCGCCGGCTACCACTTCGCGGCGAACGCGGACGTGCCGTACATCGACGCCGACGTCGTGGACGACCACGAGCCGGACAACCCGCTGGGGCTCAAGGGACCCGGCGAGATCGGTACGGTGGCGGTCGCCGCGGCCGTCGCGAACGCCGTGTGGCACGCGACGGGCAAGCGTCAGCGCCGGCTGCCGATCACGCTCGACCGCGTGATCGAGGACTGACCGTGCTGCGCGAGGTGTGGCCGTTCGTGGTGGAGAAACGGGACTCGCCGATGGTGCTCGCCCGGCTCGTCGATCGCGACGGACCGGGTGCGCGTCCGCTCGGCGCCACCATGGCGATCGCGGCGGACGGAACGTGGCGCGGGTCGGTGTCCGGCGGCTGCGTCGAGGGGATGGTGCTCGACGCGGCCCGGGCCGTGCTCGACGGCGAGGCGCCCGGGGTCGCCGTCGTCGCGCCGGGCGCGCACCTCATGCCGTGGGAGGAAACCCCTGCCTGCGCTGGGGAACTGCGGGTGCTGCTCACGCACGTGCCGGACGATCCGGTGCGTTCGGCGATCACCTCGGCCATCACGAACGACCGGCCGCTGTCCGTGCGGATCGACCTGACCCCGCCGTACGCGTGGTCGGTGGGAACCGCTCCCGTCGACGGCCCGGCGTTCGTCGAGGAGCTGCCGGGACGGAACACGCTCGTCCTGGTCGGTGCCACCGACCTCGCCGCAAGTGTGGCCGCGCTGGCGGAGTCGTTGCACCGCAGGGTGGTCATCCTCGATCCCCGGCCCGGTCACGTCGCCTCGGGGGCGTTTCCGGTGTCCTGCGAGGTGATCCGCGCCTGGCCGGATGAGTGGATCACCTCGCTCGGACCGGGAGACGCCGTGGTCGCGCTCACGCACGACCCGCGCATCGACGACCTGGCGATCCGTGCCGCGCTGGGCAGCGGGGCCGGGCACGTCGCCGCCCTGGGCAGCAGAGCCACGCACGCCCAGCGGTTGCGGCGGCTGGAGGGAGTGCCCGGCCTGGAACGCGTGTGCGGTCCAGCCGGACTCGACCTCGGTGGCGCGTCGCTCGCCGAGACCGCGCTGTCGATCCTCGCGGAGGTGGTGGCGGTGGGCAACGCGCGGTCCGGTCGGCGGCTGCGCGACGGCCGTGACTCGATCAGGACGACGTTGCCGGCGTGGTGAGGAGACGCTGAACCTGGCCTGCCGGGGGTGTGCTGTTCGACCTGGACGGCGTGCTGGCCGACTCGACGGTCGCCGCCGAACGCGCGTGGACGCACGAGTTCGGCGCCGATCCCGGCCAGGTCCTGCGCGGCGTGCACGGCCGGCGTTCGGCGGACACCGTCCGGCTGCACGTGCCTGCCGTCGTGCACGCTCACGCGGTGCGGCGCATCGACGCCATCGAGATCGCCGACGCCGGCTCGACCGAACCGATTCCCGGAGGCCGCGAGGGGCTCGGATGCCCCAGCGGCCGGTGATCATCGGCAGCGACGACGTGACGCGGGGCAAGCCCAGCCCCGAGGGTTGTCTCCCGCGCGGCGGCGCGTCTCGGCGTGCCGATCAGGGAGCGCGTGGTCTCCGGGGACAACGTCAACGGGATCGCCGCGGTCGTCGGTGCCGGGGTGGCAGCCCTGCACACGCCCGCGCCCCGTCGTCGTGTCTGACCTGCGGTCCGTCCGGTGGTCCGGTCGCGGGCCCGAGGTGTCCGGGGAGCTCCGGCGCCAGGTCGAACGATCCAGGCACCTGCCGTAACTTCCCGGAAACTTGTCCGGTTTGACATGCCGGATACCTCCATTCGGCCGTAGCACCGCGTCAGAACCGTGTGCGTGGATGTATGGGAGCGCTCTTACAACGTTGTAAAATCGAAGGGGATCTTCGCTGATGAAGAAAGCCGCCCCCGTCCTCGTCGCTCTGCTGCTGGCGTTGGGCATAGCGCCCGGACTGCCGTCCGCGAGTGCCGCCGAGCCCGTGCACGGCCTCAAGGGCGAGTACTTCAGCATGTCGGCACCGGGCGCGCGGGACTTCGCGACCCTGGGTGGCACCGTGCTGGACGCCGACATCAACCAGGGTGACCTGACCGGCGTCTTCGGGTTCCTCAACGGCCGCACCGAGCACACGACGGCCCGCTGGACCGGGCAGATCGCGGTGCCGCAGTCCGGCGACTACACGTTCCACGCCATCGGCGACAACGGTTTCCGGCTGCTGATCGACGACAAACCGGTGATCGACCACTGGGTGCCCGACTGGGACCGCGAGCAGACCAGCGCGCCGGTGACGCTCACCGCCGGGCGTCAGTACGCGTTCAAGCTGGAGATGTTCCAGGACGTCGGCGGCGCCAACATGTTCCTGCGCTGGTCGAGCCCGGCCATCGCCAAGCAGCTCGTGCCGGAGTCCGCGTTCACGCCGCCCGCCGATTTCCAGGTGGTGCCGCGCACGGCCGAGGTCTCCAAGGACGGTCGCACCCTCACCGCGGACTTCGGTGGCCGCGTCACGGGCGTGAACGACCTCAAGGACCATCTGCGCATCGACGTCGACGCCACGCCGTTCCCGATCTCGCTCATCACCGCGAACCGCAACAAGGCCACGATCCGGCTGGGCGAGCGGGTGCTGAAAGGCCAGCGGGTGCGCATCTACTACGACGGCGCCGGCGCGCTCGCGGTCGACGGCAAGAAGGTCGAGAGGACCGCCCGCTCGACCGGCAACGTCTCCGCGGAACGGCTCAGGACGCCGTGGGGCGAGAAGGTCGACACGCGCAACCCGTTGCCGGAGTACCCGAGGCCGCAGCTGGAACGCGACAAGTGGCTCAACCTCAACGGGCCGTGGGAGTTCGCGGGCGCCAAGGCGGGCGAGCAGCCGGTGTTCGGCAAGAAGCTGCGCGAGAAGGTCGTCGTGCCTTACCCGATCGAGTCGCAGCTCTCCGGACTCGAACGGCACGAGGACCACATGTTCTACCGCCGCACGGTGTCCGTCCCGCACGACTGGAAGATCGGCTCCGGGCAACGGCTGAAGCTCAACTTCGGCGCGGTCGACTACGAGGCCAAGGTCTGGGTGAACGGCAAGCTGGTCGCGGAGCACACCGGCGGCTACACGGCGTTCAGCGCGGACATCACCGACGCTCTCAAGCGCGGTGAGCAGGAGATCGTCGTCGCGGTCACCGACACCACCGGCCCGAACCAGCCCAAGGGCAAGCAGTCGCCCAACCCCAGCGGCATCTTCTACACGCCGTCGTCGGGCATCTGGCAGACCGTGTGGCTGGAACCGGTCGCGGACAAGGGCATCGACGAGATCAAGACGACCCCGGACCTCACCACGGGCACGCTCAAGGTCAACGTCAAGTCCGCCGGCAACGCCACCGTCACCGCGGTCGCGCGCGACGCCAGGGGCAAGCAGGTCGGCACGGTCACCGGACCGGCGAACTCGAACCTGACGCTGCCGGTGCCCAACGCGCACCTGTGGACGCCGGACGACCCGTACCTCTACAAGCTCGACATCACGCTCGGCAAGGACAAGGTCAAGAGCTACTTCGGCATGCGCTCCACCGGCATCGCGAACGTCGGAGGCACCCCGAAGCTGACGCTCAACGGCCAGCCGATCTTCAACCTGATGCAGCTCGACCAGGGCTTCTACCCGGACGGCCTGAACACCGCGCCGAGCGACGAGGCGCTGATCTTCGACCTGAAGGCGCAGAAGGACCTCGGCTTCAACGCTGTCCGCAAGCACATCAAGGCCGAACCCGCCCGCTGGTACTACCACGCGGACCGGCTCGGACTGCTGGTGTGGCAGGACTTCGTGGCGCTGGAGGACGGCAACAACCCCCTCTCGCAGGAGCGGTTCGTCAAGGAGGGCAAGGAGCTGATGCACCAGCTCCAGAACTACCCGTCGATCTACGCCTGGATCGTGTTCAACGAGGGCTGGGGCGAGTGGGACCGCACCGTGACCGGTCAGATCACCGACGAGGTCAAGGCGCTCGACCCGAGCCGCGTCGTCAGCGCCCACAGCGGCGTGAACTGCTGTGCCTCCAAGGGTGACAGCGGCAAGGGCGACGTCATCGACCACCACGACTACAACAACACCGACCCGGCCCGTCCGGACGGCAAGCGCGTCGTGATGGACGGCGAGCACGGCGGCTTCACACTGCGCACGCCGGGACACCAGTGGCCCGGTGCGCCGATCGCGATCTACAGCGGCGTGGCGGACAAGGCGGCGCTGACGGCGAAGTACGTCGACAACACCCGCACGTTCTACCTCGGCCAGGCCCGCGCGGAGATGTCCGCGTCGGTCTACACGCAGGTCACCGACCTCGAGGGTGAACTCAACGGGCTCTGGACCTACGACCGCAAGCGCATCAAGGTCGATCCGGGTCCGGTCCGCGAGATCAACCGGCGGGTCATCGAGGCCGGGGCGAACGCGGGCAAGCCGTACCCGTACGCGGGCAGCGGCGAGTGGAAGCTGAACGAGACCAAGGGAAGCACGGCCAAGGACTCGACCGGCAAGAACCCGCTGACGCTCAGCCCGTCCGGCGCCACCTGGAAGGACGGGGCGCTGGAGTTCCGCAACGGCTCGGCGGAGACCTACGGACCCGTCGTCGACACGACCAAGGACTACACGGTGTCGGCGAAGGTGCGGCTGAACGAGGTGCCGGGAGGCTATGTCTCCGCGGTGAGCCAGGACGGCCGGGAGCGGGAGAACCCCTTCTACCTGCAGTACGGCCAGGGCGCGTTCGCGTTCAGCACACCGGGCGGCAACCGCGCCCGGTTCGAGACCACGCCGGAGATCGGCCGCTGGTACGAGCTCAAGGGAGAGAGGAAGGGCGGCGAGATCCGGCTCTACGTCGACGGCGCGCTGGTGGCCACGGCCCCGGCGGGACCGGCGATCGTGAGCACCGGCGCGCTCGCGGTGGGACGTGCCAAGTACAACGGCCAGAACGTCGACTACTGGCCTGGTGCGATCAAGGACGTGGTCGTCACCTCTTGATGTTGGGAGAACGCTCTCCGATCGTGGTACAACCGGTGCATGAGCAAGGTCGCACCCACGTTGGAGGACGTTGCCAGAATCGCGGGCGTGTCCCGCGCGACGGTGTCACGGGTCGTCAACGGCACGCGCAACGTCGATCCTGAACTCCAGGAGACGGTGCGCAACGCGATCGAGCAGACCGGGTACACGCCCAACCGCGTGGCCCGGTCTCTCGTCACCCGGCGCACCGGCACGGTCGCGCTGGTGATCTCCGGCGCGGGCGGGGGATCGGACGTGTTCACCGACCCGTTCTTCGGCCGGGTGACGGCCGGCGTGGTCGACTTCCTGCGCGGCCACAGCGTGCACCCGGTGCTGATGCTCGCCGACTCGGACCACGCGCGGACCGAGGTCGTCGAGTTCCTCAGACAGGGCAGCGCCGACGGCGCGCTGCTGGTGTCCACGCATCCAGCCGACCCGTTGCCCGCCCGGCTGCTGGAGGCCGGTGTCCCCTCGGTGCTCTACGCGCGGCCCGGCAGGCCGATGCCGGTCAGCTACGTCGACATGGACCACCGCGCGGGCGGCAGGCTCGCCGCGGACCACCTGGTGGCGGCGGGGCGGTACAACATCACCGCGATCTCCGGTCCGATGGACGTCCTGGCGAGCCAGGACCGGCACGCCGGCTTCCGCGACGCCATGGCCCGCCACGGTATCCCGTACGTCCCGACCGTCGAGGGCGGCTTCACCGCCGAGAGCGGCGCGGCCGCGATGCACCGGCTCCTCGTCGAGTGTCCCGACCTCGACGCGGTGTTCGCCGCGAACGACCTGATGGCGCAGGCGGCCGTGGACGTGTTGCACGAGCACGGCCTGCGCGTTCCCGATGACGTCGCCGTGGTCGGGTTCGACGACAGCGCGCCCGCCCTGGCCTGCCGGCCGCAGCTCACCACGATCCGCCAGCCGGTGGAGCGGATCGCCGCGCAGATGGCCGACCTGTTGCTCGCGGACCTCGAAAAACCGGGACAACGGCCGAAATCCGTCATCTTCGAACCGGAACTCGTCGTACGGGCCTCTGCCTGATTGACCTGTTCGACACCCGGCGTTAACGTCCCTTGGGAGAGCGCTCTCACGCCCCTGTCCAAGGCTTTCAGCCCTTCCCCCGTCAGGCAGGATCATGGGCTCAACCCTGTCCAGGGCCGCCGCGTTCGCCGCTGCCGCTCTGTGTCTCGTGACAACGATCAGCGTTACCTCCCAAGCGGGTGCCGCCGCGTGCGGCACCTCCAACGTCGCCCTCAACCGTCCCGCGACCGCGTCCTCCACGGAGAACGGCGGCACCCCCGCCTCCGCCGCCGTCGACGGCAACGCGGGCACGCGGTGGTCCTCGCAGTTCTCCGACCCTCAGTGGATCCAGGTCGATCTGGGCTCCAGCCAGCAGGTCTGCCGCGTCTCCCTGAGCTGGGAGGGCGCGTACGGCAAGGCGTTCCAGGTCCAGGTGACCGACAACGCCGCCGACTCCGGTTCGTGGCGCAGCGTGTACTCGACGACGACCGGCACCGGCGGCACGCAGTCGGTCGACGTCACCGGGACCGGCCGCTACCTGCGCGTGCTCGGCACCCAGCGCGGCACCGGCTACGGCTATTCCCTGTGGGAGCTCGGAGTCTTCACCACCACGCCCGACACCCCCGGCGTCACGCCGACGGACCCGCGCAACCCGGACTTCGGCCCGAACGTGTACGTCTACGGTCCGGGCTCGTCGCAGTCGGAGATGCAGTCACGGCTCGACTCCATCGCGACGCAGATGAAGACCAACCAGTTCGGTCCGCAGCGGCACGCCGTGCTGTTCAAACCCGGCAGCTACAACGCCGATGTGAACCTCCGGTTCTACACGCAGATCGTCGGTCTCGGCCTGATGCCGGACGACGTGAACATCAACGGCCACATCCGCGTCGAGGCCGACTGGTTGCAGCAGGGCGACGACCCGAACAACCTCGGCAACGCCACGCAGAACTTCTGGCGCGGCGCCGAGAACCTGTCGGTCACCTTGCCGCCCAACCAGATCGAGCGCTGGGCGGTCTCGCAGGCCACCGCGTACCGGCGGATGCACCTGCGCGGTCAGGCGCATCTGTGGAACGGTTACGACGGCTGGGCCAGCGGTGGCCTGATCGTGGACAGCAAGATCGACGGCGTGACCGTCTCCGGTTCGCAGCAGCAGTTCCTGACCCGCAACAGCAACCTCGCCGGCGGCTGGTCGGGCTCGGTGTGGAACATGGTGTTCGCCGGTACCCAGGGCGCACCGCCCAACAACTTCCCGAACCCGTCGCACACGACCGTCGACAACTCTCCGGTGACGCGCGAGAAGCCGTACCTGTACTTCGACAACTCCGGTGAGTACCGCGTCTTCCTGCCCGCGCTGCGCCAGAACTCGCGCGGCACGAGCTGGGAGAACGGCAACCCCGGCACGTCGGTGTCGCTCGCGGACTTCTTCATCGTCAAGCCCGGCACGCCGGCCGCCACGATCAACGCCGCGCTGACGCAGGGCAAGCACCTGCTGCTCACGCCCGGCATCCACCAGCTCGACGACACGATCCGGGTGACCCGGCCGAACACCGTCGTGCTGGGCCTCGGCCTCGCGACCCTGACGCCGACCACCGGCAAGGCCGCGCTCACGACGTCCGATGTGGACGGTGTGAAGCTGGCCGGGTTCCTGGTCGACGCGGGCGTGCAGAACTCCCCGGTGCTGCTGGAGATCGGTGACTCCAACACCACCTCGCACGCGGCCAACCCGACCTCGCTGCACGACGTGTACCTGCGCGTCGGCGGGTCACAGGCGGGCAAGGCGACGGTCAGCATGCGCGTCAACAGCCGCAACACGATCATCGACCACACCTGGGTGTGGCGGGCCGACCACGGCGCGGGCGTCAGCTGGACGGCCAACCCCGGTCAGAACGGCGTGGTCGTCAACGGCGACAACGTGATCGCGTACGGGTTGTTCGTCGAGCACTACCAGCAGCACAACCTGGTGTGGAACGGCAACGGCGGCCGCGTCTACCTGTACCAGAACGAGCTGCCGTACGACCCGCCGAACCAGGCCGCGTGGATGAACGGGTCCAAGCGGGGCTGGGCCGGCTACAAGGTCGCCGACTCGGTGACCACGCACGACGCGTTCGGTGTCGGCGTGTACGCCTTCAACCAGGCTGATCCGAGCATCGTGACGGACAACGGTTTCGAGGCGCCGAACCGGTCGGGTGTCCGGTTCACGCATCTCGTGGCCGTGTCGCTGGGCGGCGTCGGCACCATCGCCAACGTCATCAACGGCACCGGCGGTCAGGCGGACCTGGCGAACCAGGTCCGGTACGTCGTGAACTACCCCTGACCGAGCCTGGTGAGCTGATCCCTGCGGGATGACTCGACGGACGCCGCGAACTCCTTGGTCGCGGCGTCCGTTCCGTTCTCCTGTTCACCGCGAGCGAGTTTCGCCGTCTGGTCGAGGTGCTCGCGCAGCTTCTCGGTGAGCGCGGAAGGATCCGTTCTGATGGCCAGCAGGTCGGCTTCGGAGACGAGGCCCGGCATCTGGTGGCCCGCGTGCGGGTTGGTGTCCGGCAGTCCTGCCCGGTCACGCAGCTGCCGCAGGTGGACCAACTCGTCCGAGTGCGAGGCCTTGAGCTCGGTGGCGAACTCGGCGAGCGCGGGCGGGGCGACGTCGAGTGCCGGCAGGAGCTGTTCGTTCATCGGGATCATCAGCTGCACCCACGCGGTGTCCGTGGCGTTGAACGGGGACACCGGCGGCGCGGGCGGGGGAGCAGGCGCGGCACATCCCGCCAGCAGCAACGCGGAAACACCCCAGGGCACGCGCCGCCCTGGGGTGCATGAGGCGAGGAACCTCACCGCGGCAACCGGTAGTCCGGTCCCAGTGCGGCGCCTCGATTCGGCTTGTACAGGTCGAATCCGCGCGGGTCGCACTGCAGGCCGCCGTTGATGCAGTGGCGGACGAGAGCGGCCTGCGTGGGCGCGTCCCAGGCGTTCATGAAGTCGTAGTGCCAGGTGTACCCGCGACCGCTGGAGAGTCGTACGCGGGACATGTCACCGGACACCGGGAACGCCATCTTGAACTCGATCATCGGCACCGCGACCGGATGGCTCGGCGGGCACACCAGCGTCGCACGGTCCGGGTAGGCCATGTGCGACTTGTGGTCCGCGGAGTCGAGATCGCGGCCGTTCCAGCAACTCGGGGCCTGGTAACGGACGTTGAGCTGCGTGCCGGGCGTGCAGTAGGCCGGGATGTCCCAGTTGTGGAAGCTGTCGCCGCACTCCCAGCCCTCGACCGCGCCCGGCGCGGTGCGGAACTGCTCCTGCGTCGCCGTGGGACTGCCGACCACGAACCGCATGCCCGGAGGGAACGGCACGACGTCCTGGTACCTGAGGATGCCGGACTTGTAGTAGATCACCTGGGGGAAGTCCGGCGGGACGATCTGGTCGCCGTTGATGACCGACGGGAACCAGTACGCGGACTTGTCGTCGGGCGTCTTGCAGTTGGTCTGACCTGCCTTGAGCGAGTCGTTGGTGCTGCTCGCCCTGGTGGACTGGTTGCCGAGGAACGTGTGCATGTGCGACGCGCCCGGCAGTCCCGGGAAGACGATCGGGTCGTCCGGGAGATGGGTCGTGACCGAGCAGTTCGCCTGGAACTCGTGGTGCGTGACCAGGTCGTCGGCCTGAGCCGAGCTGGTCACGACCACGGCTGCCACCAGGGCAGCCGTCATCGTCAACGCGCTGAGTTTTCTGGACACCAATGTCCTCCTGCCGACGTGGGGAACCGGCTTGGAGAGCGCTCTCCCAAACAGCGTCCCGCTAGCCCTCGTGAGGTGTCAAGACCGGTTCTTTTGACACTGCCGACCTCTCGTCGTAACGTTCGGCGGCAGGGTTGTGAGAGCGCTCTCCTCCTACATCCCTACCTGTGGCAGGAGGCGCGATGGTCCGCGTCCGCTCCATCTGCACGGTGATCGCCGTGCTCCTCGGTCTGGCAGTCCTACCGGCTCACGCCGCTCCCACCCTGCTCTCCCAGGGCAAACCCGCGCTCGCCTCGTCGGCCGAGAACGGTGGCACACCCGCGTCGGCCGCGGTCGACGGCAACGGCGACACCCGTTGGTCCAGCGAGTGGAGCGCCCCGCAGTGGCTGCGCGTCGACCTGGGCGCCTCGTCGGCGGTGAGCCGGGTCGAGCTCGACTGGGAGTCCGCGTACGCGACGGCGTTCGAGATCCAGGTCTCCGCCGACGGCGACTCGTGGCAGCCGATCCGTTCGGTGACCGGTGCGACCGGCGGCCGGCAGGGCTACGACGTGACCGGCACAGGTCGCTACGTCCGGGTGAACGCCACCCAGCGCGCCAACGGTTACGGCGTCTCGCTGTGGGAGTTCCGCGTCTACGGCACGCAAGGCGGTGTCGTGCCGGGAACCGGTGTGCGCGTCACGGGCTCGCAGGGCAACTGGCAGCTCACGGTCGACGGACAGCCGTGGGTCGTGAAGGGCTTGACCTGGGGTCCGCCCGCCGCGGACGCCGCCCGGTACATGCCGGAGCTGAAGTCCCTGGGCGTCAACACCTTGCGCACCTGGGGCACGGACGCCTCGACCCGTCCGCTGCTCGACGCCGCTGCCGCGAACGGTCTCCGCGTGATCAACGGCTTCTGGTTGCAGCCCGGTGGCGGTCCCGGTTCCGGTGGCTGCGTGAACTACGTGACGGATGCCCAGTACAAGGCGGACGTGCTCGGGCAGATCCGCCAGTGGGTCACCACCTACAAGGACCATCCCGGCGTCCTGATGTGGAACGTCGGCAACGAGTCCATCCTCGGCCTGCAGAACTGCTACTCCGGCATCGAGCTGGAGACCCAGCGCGTCGAGTACGCGAAGTACGTCAACGAGGCGGCGCGGGCGATCCACGCCATCGACACGAACCACCCGGTGACGAACACGGACGCGTGGACCGGTGCGTGGGTGTACCTCAAGGCGCACGCACCCGACCTCGACCTCTACGCCGTCAACTCCTACGGCAACGTCTGCAAGGTGCGCCAGGACTGGATCTCCGGCGGCTACACCAAGCCGTACATCCTCACCGAGGCCGGTCCGGCCGGTGAGTGGGAGGTGCCGAACGACGCCAACGGCGTGCCCGCGGAACCGACCGACGTGCAGAAGCGCGACGGCTACACCCAGGCCTGGAACTGCATCGTCGGCCACACCGGCGTGGCCTTCGGCGGCACGCTCTTCCACTACGGCACGGAGTACGACTTCGGCGCGGTCTGGTTCAACCTCACGCCCGCGGGCAAGAAGCGGCTCTCGTTCTACTCGGTCCAACGGGCGTTCGGCGGCGCCACTCCCGCCAACACCCCGCCGGTGATCTCGTCGATGACCGTGCCGCAGACCGTCGCGGCGGGCGCACCGCTGACCATCGACGTCGCCGCGTCCGATCCCAACGGCGACGCGATCTCGTGGTCGGCCGCGTTCAACAGCAAGTACGTCGACAACAGCGGCGGACTGGCGAGCGCTTCCGTCCAGGTGAACGGAAACCGGCTCACCACCACCGCCCCGGACCGCCTGGGCGTGTGGAAGGTCTACGTGATGGCCGAGGACGGGCGCGGCAACATCGGCATCGAGACCCGGTCGGTGCGGGTCGTGGCGCCGCAACCGTCCGGCGTGAACGTGGCCCAGGGCAAGCCGGTGACCGCGTCCTCGTACCAGCAGGTCGGTGACGGCGCGCCGTTCCCGCCGTCGAACGCGGTGGACGGCAGCGGAACCTCGCGCTGGGCCACCGACTGGGCCGATCCGCAGTGGCTCAGGGTCGACCTCGGCGCGGTGACCACGTTCCAGCACGTGCAACTGGTGTGGGAGGGCGCTTTCGGGCGTGCGTACGAGATCCAGGTGTCCGACGACGGCACCGACTTCCGGTCCGTCCACGGCACGACCACCGGCAACGGAGGAGTGGACTCGATCGACGTGACGGCGACCGGCCGCTACGTCCGGCTGCACGCCACCCAGCGGGGGACAGGCTGGGGCTATTCGCTGTACGAGTTCGGGATCTACCGGCGTTGAGCTACACCAGTTCCACGAGCACGACCACGCCGTCCGACGGCTCGACGGCGCTGGTGCTGAGCAGATCGCCGTGACGAACCCGCCCGTCGCCGCTCACGTCGATGTGAGCGGCGACGTTCAGCATCGGCCCATCAGCCAGGCCGAAGTCGAACGGCAGGCGTTGTTCGGCGGTGTCGTCGCGGCGGAACTCGCTGACGTGCTCGGCTTTCGTGACGGCCGGCGCGTCGGCGAGGGACACGTCGAGCAGCCGCACCCGCAGCACCGCCCGGCCGAACGCGGGCGTGCCTGCCGGGATCACGACGGTGCCGTGCACCTGGTCAGTTCAGCACGGCGAAGCGGGCCTCGACGTCGACGGGGCCGCCGGTGAGGTTGCGGATCTCGATGAAGTACTTGATCAGCCCGGCGGCCTGCCGGTCGACCTGCACCTTCCACTCGATCTGCTGGGCGCCGTCGACCATCGGCCACGTCGGCACCACCATCCACACCACCCGCCAGGCCTCCGGCCAGCTGTGGGTGAACCAGCGCCGCGACGACCCGCCGGGCACCTGTCCTCGGAACTGCACACCAAGTCGCATCGGGATTCCCCCTTCACTCTTCGGGTGCCGGCCCGGCGTCTTCGGCCTCAGGCTGGGCCTCGACATCGGCGGCGTTTTCGGTGTCACTGACGGCATCCGGTGCCGCACCACCGTTGCCCGCGGCTTGCGCGGGTTCGGCCACGACCAGGTCGTCGAGCGACGCGGGGGCGGCCCCGCCGTCGAGGTCGGCGCTCACGGCAGCTCCTCTCACAGTGCGTCCGGCGACCAGCCGAGCACGTCGTAGCGGGCCTCGATCTCGACCTGGCCGGTGGTCAGGTTCCTGATGGCGAGGAAGTACTTGAGCAGCCCACCGGACTGCCGGGTGACCTGCGTGGTCCACTCGATCTGCGCCGGGCCGTCGACGGCGGGAGCGGTCGGCACGACGGTCCACAGCACGTACCAGTGGGCGGGCCAGCTGTGGGTGAACCAGGTCCGCGTCGATCCGGCCGCGACCGAGCCGGTGAACTGCACGCCCCGGAACACCGCCGCCGGTTCGAGGCCGCTGTACATCGCGCGCACCGCGGCGCAGTCGCCAGGACTGAGCCCTTCGCGCTGGCCGATCGTGACGTTCTGGGTCGGCGTGATCGTGTTGCGGCTCGTGTCGATCGCGAACGCCCGCGGCGGATAATGCATGATCGAGTGGTAGTCGTACGGCCCGACGTCGTCCCCGTCGGTGATGTGCTGGTTGAAGTTGTGGGCGTTCTGCTGCTGGACGTTCGTGAAGTCGATCGTCACGAAGTTGTTGCGGTCCTCGCGGCTCTGCTCGTGCCACAGACCGACGCTGTGCCCGATTTCGTGAATGGTCGCGCCGGTCGGGCAGGTCGGCGCCAGGGTGATGTTCTGGCGGTTTCCCCGCATGCCCACGGGAGAGCTGCACCCGCCGCCAGGCTGGAAACGAATGAAATTCGTGTCTGTCGCGTTCCTCGGGACCAGACGAATGCGCGTGTTGCGTTCCCAGTGCGCGATGGCGTTGTGCACGCGGGCCTGGTCCGGCAGGGCCGGGTCGATCTCGAACGGGACCCGCCCACCGGGCCAGCGGAACTGCTGACCTGGGATGACCACACCCTCCAGGTGCAGTTCGCCTTCCTGCACGAGGGTGAGCACGATGTCACCCTCGACCATCGGCTCGCCGTCGACCTCGGTGTACAGCACGGCTTTCGCGCCCTGGTTCTGCGTCTGGATCACGCCGGTTCTGAGTTCGGGGCCGACGCGGAACTGGCCGCTGCCACTCGATTCGGTCATCGTGTTCACTCCCGTCCACGCAGAAGACCACCAAGCCTGACCCCGGACGGCCGGATCGCACAGGGTCGAAGGTCTCCGTCGTATTCGTGGAATTGATGGAGAGTTCAAAGTGGTGGTGTAACGGAAAAGCGGCGAAAGGCGACGACCACGTCGGGCCTATGGTGGCGACATGCCTTCCGCTGTCATCGTCGAATACGACGCCGCCTGGCCCGTTCGCGCACGACAACTCCTCAGCGAGGTGCGTTCGGCGTTCTCGTCCCTGCCCGGGGCGGACGGCTTCGCCTACGAGCACATCGGCTCGACCGCCGTGCCGGGCCTCGGTGCGAAGCCGATCGTGGACCTGCAGGTGCGCATGCCCGATCTGCCGCCACTCGCAGACCTGGCCGAGCTCCTCGCGCCCACGCCGTTCGTTCCGGCTCACGGCGCGCGGCCGAACTCGCCCGGCGTGCACCGGGACGGCAGGAGGCCCGGCGACCAGGCGGACGACGCCGCCTACGAGAAGCGCCTCTTCCACTCAGCGGTGGAAGGCGCCATCCTGCACGTCCGCCGCGCCGACTCGCCGTTCGCGCGGTTCGTCGTGGACTTCCGCGACTGGCTGCGCTGCCACCCCGAGCAGGCCCGGCGCTACGAGCAGGTCAAGCGCAGGCTCGCCGACGAGCACGCGGGCGGGCCGGACTACGACGACTACACGCGCGCCAAGACGGCGTTCTTCACCGAGATCGGGCCTCGGCTGCGTGACTGGGCAGCCGGATCGTGACGCGCAGGCCACCTTCCGGGCGTGGCACGACGTCGAGCGCGCCTTCGTGTGCGCGGACGATGCTGTGCACGATGGCGAGTCCCAGGCCGACACCCGCGTGATCATCGTCGCGAACGCGCTCGCCGCCGCGCTGGAACGGTTCGGTGAGCGTCGGCACGAGGTCCGCCGGGAGCAGCCGGCCCGTGTTCTCGACCCGGACGACGCACGCCTGGTGCTGCGGTTCGGTGTGGACGGTGATCGAGCCGCCGGTCGGGAGGTTGTGGACGATGGCGTTCTGGACGAGGTTCGTGATCACGCGCAGGAGCAGTTCCGCGGAACCGGTGGTGGTCGCCTTCCCGCCGGTGACGTCGAGCGTGATCCCGCGCCGTTCCGCCAGGGGGAGAAGGGTTTCGGCGGCTTCCTCGGCGATCAGGGAGAGATCGACGGGCTCGCGGCTGAACACGCCCCGGTCGCCGCGGCTGAGCAGCAGCAGGGCCTCGGTGAGGTCGATCGCGCGGCGGCTCGAGGTGTGCAGGCGGTCGAGGAACTCGCCGTCGACGAGCGTCGGGTCCTGGCGCGCGAGGTCGAGCAGGGACTGCGAGATCGCCAGCGGGGTGCGCAGTTCGTGGGAGGCGTTGGCGGCGAACCTGCGCTGCTCGGCGACGTGTGATTCGAGTTTGCCGAGCATGTCGTCGAAGACGTCGGAGAGTTCGCGGAACTCGTCCGCCTTGCCGGGCAGCCGGATGCGGTGCGACAGCGACCCCTTCGCGGCCAGCCGGGCGGCGTCCGCGATCTTGTCGAGCGGGGAGAGCATGCGCCCGGCCAGGAGCCATCCGCCGATCAGGCCGAACGCCACCAGGAACACCATGGCGATGGCGGCGGCGCGGCCGAAGATGCGGGAGAGCAGGTAGCGGTTGGGGCTGGTGAACAGCAGGCCCTGGTCGTTGTCGGGGACGTAGCGCAGCAGGTCCCACCAGGCCAGCCCGATCAGGACGGCGCCGGCCACGACGACGATGCCCGCGTAGCTCAGGGTGAACTTCAGGCGGGCGCTGAGGCCGGGAGGCCTAGCCATCCGCGTCGATGCGGTAGCCGACGCCCGGCACCGTCGCGATGAGCCACGGTTCGCCGAGTCGCTTGCGCAGCGCCGAGACCGTGATGCGGACGGCGTTGGTGAACGGGTCGGCGTTCTCGTCCCAGGCCCGCTCCAGCAGTTCCTCGGCGCTGACGACCCCGCCCTGCGCGCCGACCAGCACCTCGAGCACCGCGAACTGCTTGCGGGTCAGCGCGACGTACTGCCCGTCGCGGAACACCTCGCGCCGGAACGGGTCGAGTCGCAGGCCACCGATCTCGCTGACCGGCGGCCGCGCGTACGCGCGCCTGCGTGCCAGTGCCCGCAGCCGCAGCACCAGTTCCCGCAGCTCGAACGGCTTGGTGAGGTAGTCGTCGGCGCCGAGCCCGAACCCGGACGCCTTGTCGTCGATCCGGTCGGCCGCGGTGAGCATGAGGATCGGCATGCCGCTGCCGGACGCGACGATCCGCCGCGCCACCTCGTCCCCGGACGGCCCGGGGATGTCGCGGTCGAGCACCGCGAGGTCGTAGGAGTTGACGCGCAGCAGTTCCAGGGCCGTGTCGCCGTCCCCGGCGATGTCCGCGGCGATCGCCTCCAGCCGCAGCCCGTCCCGGACGGCTTCGGCCAGGTAGGGCTCGTCCTCCACGATCAGCACGCGCATGGCGCCAGCCTAGGCAGCACGGTATGTCGCGCGCACACTCAAACCCCGACGAGCCGCAGGTCCGGCAGCACCGCGGGCTTGGGACGCCACCACCGCCAGGACAGCAGCGAGGCCAGCGCCGCGCCGACGGCGTTGAGCAGCACGTCGTCCACGGAGGACACCCGGTCCAGCCGCAGCACGAACTGCAGGATCTCCAGGAACGCGGAACACGCCGCCGCGAAAGCCAGCACCCGCCACACCGACCGCAGGCCCGCGAACCGCAGCGGAGCGAAGAACCCGAGCGCCGCGAACACCAGCATGTTGCCGACGATCTGGCCCATGTCGCGGTGGGCCAGGAGGTCGAGGACGTCCGCGAACGGCACCAGGCTCAACTTGCCCTCGACGCCCGGCTCCTCGCCCGGCAGCATGATGATCCACACCCACGGCAGCGTCCCGTAGACGAGGCCGACCTCGGCGAACGAGTTCCGCCACGGCCGCGCGGTGCCCTTGAACCGCCGGTACAGCGCCAGGAGCAGCATCACGAGCACGGCCACCGGTAACCCCAGCACCGAGCCGAGCACGACCCCGGTCTCCGTACCGACCCACTCCTGCCAGGTGTTGAGCACGACTCAACCCAAGCCGACCGGCTGTTGCGAGGGTGTACGCGTTTTTCGATACGCGGACGACATGTGGACCGCTTGGGCAGCGGGGCTCACCGCTGGGCCCGGCCGGGCGGTCCGGGAACGTCTCACGCAGAATGCCTGACGTGCTGGAGGCCAGGCTGCTTGCGACGGTGTCCCGTCTCGCGGGTCCCGTCCGCGGCGCCGGTGTCGTCCTGATCAGCCTGTTCGGCGCGTTCTCGCTGAACTCGCCGCTGGGCTGGGCCCTGTTCGCGCTGGTGGCGGTGAGCACTGTCGCCGACTTCCGGTTTCCGCGGGTGGCGTTGCCGGTGGCGTTCCTCCGCGTGGTCGTGCTGTCGGTGTTGCTCGGGGCCGACGCCGACCAGTGGGTGACAACGGTGCTCACGACGACGCTGATCACGTGGCAGTGGCAGTGGCCGCTCAAGGTCACGGTGCCCGCGACGGCGGCGTTGCTGGCGGTGCAGGTGGTGACGACCGGGCCCGGTGTGCTCGTGCGGGCGGTGCTGGAGTCGGTGCTCGCGCGGCTGGCGTACGAGTTGTTGCGCCGGTCGAGCCGGAGGGTGGACCTGCTGCGGGAGCGGGCCGCTGAGCAGCGGCGGGCGGCGGCGGTCGCCCTCGACCAGGGGCGGCGGGAGCGGGAGTACCTGGCGCTGTTGCACGACACGGCCGCCGCGACGTTCCTGATGGCCGCGCACGGTGGTGATCCGGTGGCGGTGGCCGCTCAGGCCCGCCGGGATCTGGTGGTGCTGGCCGAACGGGGGCACGGGCAGGGGACGGTGGACCTCGGGGCCGCGCTGGCAGCGGTGGCGCGGGACAGTTCCGTTCACGTGCGGGTGGAGGCCGAGGTCGTGCCGGTGCCGGCCGGGGTCGCGCTGGCGTTCGTGCGGGCCGTACGTGAGCTGCTGACCAACGTCGAACGCCACGCGGGCACCACCAGCGCCGAACTGACGGTCGAGCGGGGCGCGGTCGTCGTCATCAGAGACGACGGCAGGGGGTTCGTGCCCGCGGACGTGCCCGGACATCGGCGTGGCCTGCGCGGATCGGTGGTCGATCGGCTTGAGGCGGTGGGCGGGACCGCGGTGATCGAATCGGCCGAGGGGCGTGGCACCACCGCACGGCTGAGGTGGCCCGATGACTGACCACTCGGTTCTCATCATCACTCGGCGCGTGCTGCTCGCCGTCGTCCTGGCCATTCAGCTCGTCCTCATGCTGCCCCAGCTCGTCGGGTTCCCACATGGCCCGGCGGCGTGGGTCGCGTACGTCCTGCTGACCTCGACTCTGGGGATCGTCGCCGGGAACGTCGCGGCGGCTCGCCCGGAACTCCCCGCGTGGCTGTGCGTGGCACCCCTCGCCGCGTCGGTGCTCGCGACGACCGCCCTGCCGGCCGGAGCGTCGTTCGGCCCGCCCGACTGGGGATTCGGGCTCGTCGGCTGGTACCTGCTGCTGGTGCTGGTCGAGCGGCCGGCACTGCTGCTGGCGGCACTGAGCGCACACATCTGCTTCAGCATCGCGTGGTTCGCGCACACCGGGAGCGGCGACGTGGGCACCGCCGGAGTCGTGATCCTGAGCGGCACGAGTTTCCAGCTCGGCGTCCTGGTGATCACGCGCGTGCTGCACCGGGACGCCCGCCTCGCCGCCGAGGCCGCCGCCGAGCACGACGCCGACCGCACCCGCGAAGAGCTGGCCCGCCAACGGGAACAGGACCTGAAGGCCGGGTTCGAAGGCCAGCTCGGAGCGGTGCTGCCGCTGCTCGCCGACCTGGCCGACGAGCAGGTGAGCGTGGCCGACCAGACGACCAGATTGCGGTGCTCGGTGGCGGCCGTGCAGCTGCGCAGGCTGTTCGCGGAGAACGACGACGTGCCCGACCCGTTGCTGCACGAGCTGACCGCGTGTGTGGACGTGGCCGAACGGCGCGGTGTCGTCGTCTCGCTCGCTGTGAGCGGCACGGCCACACCGGTCCCGACGGAGGTTCGTCGTGAACTGGTCGCCCCGATGGCCCAGGCACTTGCCGTCGCGAACGGACGTGCGAAGGTGAGTCTGCTGCGCACCGCCACCGAGGTGCGCGTGGCCGTCGTGGCGGACGCGCCGGAGACCCTGCCGGAGGCGGGCACGACAGCCGCGGTCACCGTCGAGACGAGTGTCCACAGCGGGCTGGTGAGGAGCGAGGCGAGATGGCGGACGGCGTGACGGCGGTCCTGGTCGACGACCATCCCGTGGTGCGCGCCGGAGTCGCGCATTGGCTGTCCACGGCGGACATCGAGCTCGTCGCGAGCGGCGAGGACCCCGGGGTGGCCTGGACCGGACCCGGTGCCACGGCGGACGTCGTCGTGCTCGACCTGCACCTCACCGGAGGAGCGCCCGCCACGTCCGAACTGCGCAAGCTCGTCGAGGACGGCCGCAAGGTGATCGTCTACTCGATGCGCGACGACGACGAGATCGCGTTGCAGTGCCTGGAGATCGGCGCGCTCAGCTACCTGACCAAGGCCGAAGGCGCCGACCACCTCGTGCAGGCGGTGAAGGCGGCAGCCGTCGGCCAGTCGTACACGCCGCCGGCACTCGCGGGCGCGCTGGCGGGCGACAGGTCGGACATGAGGCCGGCCCTCTCGCCACGCGAGACCGAGGTCCTGGTCGAGTGGTTCCAGTCCGAGTCGAAGGAGTTCGTGGCGCAACGCCTGAACATCACGCTCAGCACGGTGAACTCCCACCTGGAGCGGATCAGGGTCAAGTACGCCGCGATCGGCAGGCAGGCCCCCACGAAGGCGGCACTGGTGGCCAGGGCGATCCAGGACGGGCTGATCGGCCTCGACGACCTCTGAGCAGCCGTGTGGTGCGAACGACCGATACCGCCGCTCCGGCATCCGGCCTAACGTCCTGGGCACCCAGGTTCCGCAGTCCGAGGAGTCCCGCAGTGACGCACGCCCGTGGCCCCCTGTTCATCGCCGCCGCCGCGACGGCGGGCCTGCTCCTGTCGGCCTGCGGCTCCGGGACCACCGGCTCGGCGACGCCCGCCACCGACACGACGACGAGCACCGCCACGAGCACCAAGGAGACCAGCGCCTCGAAGGAGGTGCCCGCCGTCCCCGCAGGTGGCGACGTCACCGCTCCCGGCACGAAGCTCAAGGTCGGCACCCGCGCGGTGATCCCCTTCGTCACCGGCGACAAGACCGGCACCATCGCGGTCACCGTCACGGCCATCGAGGCGGGCGCGAAGGAGGACCTGGCGAAGTTCGGCGACAAGGCCAAGAACATCACGCCGTTCTACCTGCGGGCCAAGGTCGAGAACCTCAGCGGCACCGACCTGAGCTTCACCTCGATCGGCCTGCGCGGCCTCGGTGAGGACGGCAAGGGCACGGGCGTGATCATCAGCGGTGACACGCCGAAGTGCGACTCCACCAGCGCGCCGAAGACGTTCAAGGCGGCCGGTGAGACGTACGAGACCTGCGTGCTGAGCGCGGCGCAGGACGGCTTGAAGGTCGCGGGCGCCGAGTACAACCGCGGCGACGACTACGTCAAGTCGCCGATCGTCTGGCAGAGCTGATCCGGCTGGCCCGCGGGGTGGACGAGGGGTCCCCGCGGTTCGCCAGGCCTGGGGTGGAGATCCGTGATCACCACCATGACACTGCTCAGGGCACGCGCCGGGACGAGTTCGCCGACCGCAGCCGGTCCTGGACGGTCGAGGAACGGCTCAGCGGCGGTTCTGCACCAGCCCGTTGATGTGCGCGTACGCCACGGCGTGCACCCGGTCCCGCAGCCCCAGCTTCGACAACACCCGCGACACGTGCGTCTTCACCGTCTCGTCCCCGACGTGCAACCGCGCGGCGATCTCGGCGTTGCTGTGGGCCGCCGCGACCAGGAGCAGCACCTCGCGTTCGCGTGTGGTGAGCAGCGCGAGCTCCGGCGGCGTCGGGGGAGGGGCGAGGCTGACCGCGAACCGCGCGATCAGCCGTTGCGTCACGGACGGGTCGATCAACGCGTCACCGCGCGCCGCCACCCGCACCGCGGAGATCAGCTCCTCCGGTGGCAGTGACTTCAGCAGGAACCCGCTGGCACCGGCCTTCAGGGCGCGGTAGACGTACTCGTCGGTGTCGTAGGTCGTGAGCAGCAGGACCTTCGTGCGGTTCGCGGGGTCCGCGAGGATCATCTCCGTCGCGCCGAGGCCGTCCAGCTTGGGCATGCGGATGTCGAGCACCGCCACGTCCGGCCGCAGCCGCGCGACCTCGGCGACCGCCGCCCGCCCGTCCGCGACCTCCGCCACGCACCGGAGGTCGTCCTGCGTGTCGAAGATCGCGCGCATGCCGGAGCGCAGCATCGCGTGATCGTCGGCGAGCAGCACCGACAGCGTCATGACGCCTCCAGGGGGAACGTGACGACGGTGCGCCAGGTGCGGCCGTCCGGTTCGAACCCGGACCGGGTGGTGCCGGCGAACATGCCCGCGCGGTTGCGGATGCCGACCAGGCCCCTGCGCACCGATCCCGAGTCGTCGCCGGGACCCGCGACGTTGCACGCGGCGACGGTCAGCGAGTCCGGCGCGTACTCCAGGGTCACCGTCACGCCGGACGCGTCACCGTGCCGCAGGGCGTTGGTCAGCATCTCCTGGATGATCCGGTAGACCGTGATGTCCAACGACTCCGGCACGTCCCGCCGCTGCCCGCGCACCTCCAGCCGAGCCGGTCTGCCCGCCGCGCGCACGCCGTCGAGGAGCTCGTCGAGGTTGTCGAGCCCCGGTTGCCGCGCGCCCTCGGACTTGTCGCCGTGCAGCAGGTCGAGCAGGTGCCGCAGGTCGACCATGGCCGCGCGACTGGACGTCTCGACCGCGCGCAACGAGTTCGTGAGCTTGGGATTGCCGTCCGGCAGGCCGAGGCGGGCGGCGCCGGCGTGCAGGCCGATCGCGCTCACGTGGTGAATGATCACGTCGTGCAGGTCGCGGGCTATCGCACCGCGTTCCTCGGTGATCGCCTTGGTGACAGCGGCTTTCGCGTCCTTCTCCGCCATCGCCGACCGCTTCTCCAGTTCGGCGAGATAGGCGCGGCGGGCCGTCGTGTAGCGGCCGACGAGCCACGGCAGCAACGCGCCCTTGCACGCCACGAGCGTCGCCTGCAACGGGTTGTAGCCGGAGAGGACCATGCAGGCCATCAGGCTGGCCGAGAGCAGTCCGAGCGAGGTGTAGGCCGGTGTGCCGCGCAGCCACGCCCCTGCCCGGTACCCGGCGATCAGCAGGCCGGCGTCGTTGGCGTCGATCCCGTTGTTCATCGAGACGAGGACGATCACCGGGACGGCCGCCTGCGCCGCCGCGACCCACAGCGACAGCCGGGCGGGACCGGCGAGCATCGCGTCCACGGCCAAAGTCAGGATCAGCACGATCACGGTCTGGTGCAACGGTTCGCGGTCGAGCAGCACGAACCCGCCGTCCACGACCATGCAGACGGCCGCGACCAGCCACGACTGGTGCTTGAGGGGCAGCTTGATCAGATCCATCGAGCGCAATCCTGCCCGATGACGTCCCTGAGAACCTCCCGCTTCGCAGGGGTCGGAGATCCCCCGCGCGGGGGACCCGGTTTCCGTCTCGGCAGTGACGCGGTGAGGCGGGCATGATCGATACGTTCGGTCGCGATGAAACGACGTGGTGTGACCTTGCTGCTCGTGCTGGGGGCGATCCTGGGGATCGCGGCCCCCGCACTGGCCGACGGTGTCCAGTCCGGCGCTGACGTCCACGTCGCGCAGAGCCTGGGCGACCGCGACCTGACGGTGATCATCCGGCGGGTCGCGGAGGTGCCGGGACCGGTGCACGTCGACGTCGTGACGCACGCGGGCACACCGGCCGGTGACGTCGCACTGACGTTGCGCGCGGCGGGCGCGCCGAGCAGCACCACCAAGGTGGAACTCGGTGCCACGCCGGGGTTCTACTCCGGCGTTCTGCGCGTGGACCGGCCCGGACCGTGGGAGCTGGCGGTCGACGAGGCGACCATTCCGTTCGTCGTGCCGGCGATCGTGCCGTCGCCGTGGGAGAACGCGACCTACGGCGGGTTCATCGCGGCCGGAGTGCTGTTGCTGGCGGCGCTGCTGTTCGCCGTGTTCGGCAGGCCGGGGCTCGCGCTCGTGCCCACAGCGGGCGTGGTCGCGGCGGTGGCGGTCGGTGTGACGGCGGCGTTGCTGGCGCCGAGCATCCCGCCGGTCGCGGCACCCGGCACGCAGCTGGACCCGACCTACGACAACGTGATGAACCCCTACGAGCGAACGTCCATAGTGGACTTCTCGCGGCCGCCGGTGAACCTGGTCCCGAGCATGGACGGCAACGACCTCGTGCTCGGTCTGACGGACGGCTCGTCCGGACGACCCGTGGACGACCTTCTGGTGCACGACAGCGCGTTCATCCACCTCGTCGTGGTGTCGCCGTCCGGTCACCTCCGCCACCTGCACCCGGTCCGCACGGCGCCCGGCGAGTACCGCGCCCGGCTGCGCGATCCCGAACAGGGCACGCACGCCATCGCCGCCGAGATCGCGCGGCGGGGCGGGGGAGTGCAGCTGCTGCGGTCCAGTGTGGACGTTGCCGGATCCGCCACCGCGTCGCCGAACGACGGCAAGACCGAGACGGCGATGGAGATCCGGGAGGCGGGCCGGCCGAGCACGATCACCGCGAAGTTCGGCGAGCGCGAGCTGCAGCCGTGGCTGGGCATGCTCGGGCACATGATCGTCGTCGGCCCGGTCACCGACTCCGCTGTCAGCGCGCCGATCTGGGCGCACGTGCATTCGATGATCCCGCCGGTACCGGGCATGCCGGACAAGCCCGACGAGAGCGTCGCCGCCTACGGGCCGGACGTGCCGTTCACCTACTCGTTCCCGTTGCCGGGCAGGTACCTCGTGTGGATCCAGGTCGAACGGGACTACTCGGTCGTCACCGTGCCCAAGATCGTCGACGTTCCCGCCGGGAAGGTGGCTTCGAAGTGAGGCGTTCAGCGGTAGCCGTCCTGGCCGGGGTGATCGCCATCGTGGCCGCGCTGGTCGTGCTGTGGCCACGCGGCGTCGAGGCCCAGCCCCACCTCGCCGAAAGCGGCGGGCTCCGGTTCGAACTCACGCCCACCAGCACCAGAACCGGCAACAACACGTTCGACCTGCGGATCACCGACCGTTCCGGCAACGCCGCCGACGGTGAAGTGACGGTCGAACCGGCCATGCCGCAGATGGGTCACGCGCTCGCCCCGATCACCGCGGCGCCGCAGGCTCCCGGCCGGTACCGGGTCGCGGGCGTCGACCTGCTCATGGCCGGCCAATGGGAGATCACCGTGTCACTGCGCAGCGAGCGGGTCGTCATCCCGCTGCTGCTCACCTAGAAGGGGGAGACATGACCGCGAACATCGCGGCGACGACAGCGTCGCCGGCGAGGACGGTCCCGAGGGGGCTGGTCCCGGCGAGCGTCGTGCTCGGCGGCACCCTGCTCTCGCTGATCGGACTGACCTGGGACATCCAGTGGCACTCCGACGTCGGGCCGGACACGTTCTTCACCATGCCGCACCTGTTCCTGTACGCGGGCAGTGCGATCTCGGGCCTGGCGAGCCTCGCCGTGGTCCTGCTGACGACCGCGAACGCCAAGCGCGACAAGACGGTCGACCCGATGGTCGGTGGCCGCGCGGTCGGCGTCTTCGGCCGCACGTTCGAGGCCCCCGTCGGCTACCTGGTCTCCGGCATCGGCGCGGCGCTGTTCCTGGTCTACGGACTGTGGGACCAGTGGTGGCACGGCCTGTACGGCTTCGACGCCGTGATCGACTCGCCGCCGCACATCGGGCTGCTGCTGTCGATCTCGATCACGATGGTCGGCGCGGTCATGATCTTCGCGGTCGCCAGGGACGAGCGCTGGGGCACCTACGGCGTCGCGGGCGCCGCGGCCACGTTGCTCGCGTTCAGCATGGTGACCGTGCTCGGCCTGCGCGCGTTGCCCGGCGGACCCGTCAACACGGTCAACGCGGGTAGTGCGTTCTTCTCGGTGATGATCCTGTTCATGGGCGCGTACGTCCTGAAGCAGCGAGGCGGCGCGCTCGCCGTCGGAGTGGTCGTCGCCGCACTTCAGGCCGTGTTCTGGTGGTTCTCGCCGTGGGCCACCGAGGTCTACGCGGACGCCACCGGCCTGCCGTTGCGCGACTACGTGGACGGCGTCCCCGGCCTGCCCAACATGATCCCGATGAGCCTGATCCTCGTCGCGGTCGCCGTGGAACTGCTGCGCGGGCTGCCCGCCTGGGTTCCCGGCGCCGTCGGCGGCCTGATCATCACGGGTCTCGCGCCCGTGCAGCGCGTTTTCGTGTACGGCAGCAACTTCCCCGCGATCGAACGTTACGTGGCCACCGTCGTGGCGGGCGTGTTGCTCGGTGCCCTCGCCGGGATGCTCGGCCGGCGGTTCGGTCACATGCTCCGTCACCTCGCACCAGCAAAGGAAGAACGCCATGCGTAAGACGTTGCTGGGTCTCGCGGGCACGGTAGCCCTGCTGTTCGGACTGGCCGGTCCGGCGCTGGCGTTCGAGCCGGTGAACGTCGTGCACACCGAGAAGGTGCAGGCAGGACCGTACGACCTGACCATCGGCTTCAGCACGTGGCCGGTGAAGGCCATGCAGTCGCTGGACTTCACGTTCGCGCCCGAGGACGGCATCACGGGCAAGAAGGGCACGCTGACCGTGCTCCACGAGGGCGTGGAGGCCGACGACGACCCGCTGGCACGTCATCCCCGCAAGCGGGAGGTGTGGGGCCTGGACATCTACGCCCTGCCCGAGCCCGGGACGTGGACGCTGCGGTTCGACGTCGACGGCCCGGCCGGCGCCGGGACCGGTGAGCTGAAGAACCTCCAGGTGATGGAGCAGCCGGGCCCGCCGATGGGCCTGTCCTGGGCCGTCAGCACCATCCCGCTGTTCGGCCTGATCGCGTTGATCGTGATCGCGTGGCGGAGGACGAAGACCACCGTCGACTAGAGCCGCTGGATCAGGTGGCAGGCCCGGTTCCTGCCACCTGACCGGGTGAAGTTCGGTTCGAAAGGCTTGGGCGGCTGGCTTTTCGGCCGCGAGGTCCGGTACCCCTGCGCCGTGCGTTTGCCTCACGCGGTATGGATTGGCGGGCTGTTGCTGCCCGCGTTGCTCGCCGCCACCGGCGTGGTCGTCTACGGCGGTGGCATCGAGCGGTCGCTGGACGCCGATGTGCGTTCGGCGCTCGGAAAGGCCGGCTACCACGGCGTTGTCGCCGTGGAGGGCCGGTCCGTCGTGGTCAGCGAGGTCGCGCCGCGCTCGGTCGACGCGGTGCGCGCCGTGGTCTCCGACGTGTCCGGCGTCGGCACGGCCGACGTTCGGCAGGCCGAACCGGCACAGCTGTTCGTGGCGGTGCGCGGCGCCGAGATCCTGGTCTCCGGCGCGGTCGCCGACGACGCGGAACGCGGTGCGCTCATCCAGGCCGTGCAGGCGGCCGACCACCGGGTCACGGCCGCGCTCCGGCTCGGCGGCCTGCTGCCGATTCCCCCGGCCGTCGTCGGACGGGTGGTCTCCGCCGCCTTGTCCGCCAAGGTGTCCGACGTGACCGCGACCGTCCACAACGGTCAGATCGCCATCGCCGCCCGCGTCCCCGACGAGGCCCGCGCGACCGCGGTCCGCGAGGCCGTCACCCAGGCGGCGAACGGCCTGCAGGTCACCGACCGCATCGAGGTCGGCCCGTCCGCGGCGGTCGGCGACCTGAACGTCGAGGCGCTGCACGACTCGATCTCCCGCCTGGTCAACGGCAACGGCGCGATCCGGTTCGTGCAGGGCACCACCGCCTACGAAGGCCACGGCACGGTGCTCATCCAACGAGTCGGCCGCATGCTCCTGGTCGCACCGCGTGCCTCGATCACGCTGGTGGCACACGGCACCGACCAGGCGGTGGCCACGACGCGCGGCCAGATGGTGCGCGACGTCCTCGTGGGCCAGGGCGTGTCGCCCGCGCTGATCGCCATCGAGACCCGTCCCGCCCCCGGCGGCGAGTACGACCCGGCCACACGCCAGGTCGACGTCGTAGTCCGTTAGGAGTTCGTTGTGCTTTGGTTGTTCTCGCAGATGTTCCTGCTGTGCCTGGTGTCGTTCGCGGTCGGCTCGCTGGTGACGTGGCTGTCCGTGCGCGGCCGCCTGCAGCCCGAACGCCCGAAGACCCGCCTCGCCCTGCCCGCGCCCCGGCCGGCGGCGGAGCAGGTGGTGATCGCCGAACAGCCGGTGGCGCCGAAGCCGGCGAAGCAGGAGTCGTTGCCGGTCAAGGGCAATTCGAAGACGATGGTCTACCACACGCCCGACTCGCCGTACTACCAGCGGACGAAGGGCGACATGACGTTCGCCTCCGAGGCCGAGGCCGTGTCGGCGGGCTACCGGATGTGGACCACCAAGGCTCGCGTCAAGGCGTGAGGTTCAGGTCGAGCGGCCGGTGGTGCGGCGCGACCTCGGCGAGCATCGGCGCGTGCGCGGCGAGACGTGAACGGAAGTCCGCCCAGTCCCGCTGCACCGACCACGCCGACTCGGCCAGCGCGCACAGTCTCGGGAACGCCAGGTACTCGGCGTGCTCAGGTGTCCGCACGAACTCGGTCCACAGCTGGCCCTGCGTCCCCAGCACCCGCGCCGCGCACTCCGCGTCCCACGAGGCCGGCAGCGGGTCGTTGCGGTAGACGTCCTCCAGCGACACGACGGCGGCGGGCTGGCCGGGCGGCTCGCCCTCGGCGCTCTGCGGGTAGTCGAGGTAGGTGCTGCGAAACGGCGCCATGACCAGGTGATGTCCTCGGCGGACGGCTTCCAGACCGTGCCGCGGATCGCGCCAGATCATCACCGCGGCCTGGCGCGGGAGACCGTGCGGGTTCTCGCCGTCGTCCCAGCAGATCGGCTGACGGCCCTGGGAGACCAGGAACTCGCTGATCCGGCCCAGGAACCAGCCGTGCAGCGCGGACGCACCCGGCAGGCCCTCGGCGGCGACGCGGGTGGCGGCGAGCGGACTGGTCTCCCATTCGACGGCGGGGCACTCGTCGCCACCGATGTGGATGTGCGGGGACGGGAACACCTCCAGCACCTCGGTCAGGACGTCGCGCAGGAACGCGAAGGTCTTCTCCTGCACGCCGAACAGCGCGTCGGACACGCCCCAGCCGGTCCACACCGGCAGCGTGCGCTCGGGGAAGTTGCCCAGCTCCGGGTACGCGGCGAGGGCGGCACGGGCGTGACCGGGCATCTCGATCTCGGGCACCACGGTCACCCCGCGAGCGGCGGCATACGCGACCAGCGACCGCAGTTCTTCCTTGGTGTAGGCGCCACCGTGCGGGATTCCGTCGTAGGAGGAGCCGCCGGCCGGGCCGATCATGCTCTCGGCGCGGTGGCCGCCCACCGAGGTCAGCGCCGGGTAGCGGTCGATCGGCATCCGCCAGCCCTGGTCGTCGGTGAGGTGCAGGTGCAGGACGTTGAGCTTGTACAGCGCGATCTGGTCGACGAGGCGCCGCAGGTACGACAGGGGCAGGAAGTGCCGCGCCACGTCGATCATGGCTCCGCGCCAGGCGAACCTCGGCTCGTCGCGCACCTCGACCGCCGGGATCTCGGAGCCGGAGATCAGTTGCCGCAACGACTGCACGGCGTGCCGCAGACCCACGACCGATCCGCGCAACCGCACTGACGACGGCGTGACGGACAACGTGTAGCCCTCTCCGTCACCTTCGACCTCCAGCACGACGTCACCGTCCTCGCGCAGCGGCAGATCCACGGAGGACTGCAACAGCCGGGCGACGGGCAGCGCGTCTGCGGAGGCGGCGATCGCGGACGTGGGCGACAGCGTGAAGACGCCGGGGGAGCGGACCAGGTGGACCGGCTTGGGGATGATCATGCGATGGCCTTCGCGACGGCGTTGAGCAGGTGGACGGGGCGGAGCAGGTCGTCGTGGCTGATGGGCTGCCTGCCGGTGGCGATCATGTCGAGGAACGCCTTCAAGCCGGGCACGAAGTAGTGCTCGTCGAGTTCGAGTGTGCGTTCCACGCCATCGCGGGAGGCGGTGAACGGCGCCTCGCCCAGCATCAGGTTGATCTCGACCTCGGTGTCGCCCACCTCGGCCCGCACGGAGATGCGATCGGAGAGCCTGGTGACGCCGACCGACCGGATCGGGCCCGGCGCGAGGCGCAACGCCACGTCGACGGGGTGGATGCCGTAGAAGAAGATGCCACCGTGCGGACTGGCTGGATCGACCGGCCCGGAAGTCACGACACTGTGTGCAGGAGCCTCCGCGGCAAGGGCTTCGGTGTCGGGGATCCAGCGCAGTGCCGAGAAGGACGTCAGCGGCGCGTTGTGGGCCAAGGACTCCGCGACGATCGTCGAGGCGTCCTCGACCGTGCAGGCCAGCGGCTTGTCGACGAACACCGGCAGGCCCTCCCGCAAGAACGGCACGGCGTGGGCGCGGTGCAGATCGCCGTGCCGGTCGGCGACGACGACCGCGTCGACCAGGCCGAGCAGGTCCTCCGGCGCGTCCACTATGCGTTCGAGTGAACCCATGGCCCGCAACGACTCGTTGCGCTCCGAGTGGCCACCGCTGACGGCCACCACGCGGGGACCCTGCCTGGTGTTGAGGTGGTCGATGATGTGGTCGACGTGGCTGTTCTCGGTGCCGATGATGCCGATGCGCACTACCGTTCTCCATTCAGCTCAACGGGTTTTCCGGTGCGGGCGGACTCGTAGACGGCGAGCACGACGGCGAGTGCGCGACGCGCGTCCGCGGTGCCGACGAGTGGCGGGCGGGAGTCGCGGACGGCGTCGAGGAAGTCGGTGTACTGGGCGAGGTGCGCGTCGTCGAGGGAGCCGCTCTCGCCGATCACGACGCTGCCGCGGTCGCCGTGCACCGCGACCCGCACCGGCAGACCGGGATTGGCGGCCGTGGTCGCGGTGATCGTGCCCAGCGCGCCGCTCGCGAACGTCACGACGGCCGCGACCGTGTCCTCGACCTCGATCCGGTCGTGAGCGAGGCAGGCGCTACGGGCGAGCACCTCCACCGGCTCGCCCATCAGCCACAGCAGCAGGTCGACGGCGTGGATGCCCTGGTTCATCAGCGCGCCGCCGCCGTCGAGCGCCCGGGTGCCGCGCCACGGCTTCGAGTCGTAGTACTCCTGCGGTCGCCAGAACGTCGACTCGGCGATGCCCGAGGTGATCCGCCCGAGGTCGCTGATCGCCCGGTGCGCGGCCGCGGACTCCGACTGGAACCGCCGCTGGCTGATCACCGTCACGGTGCGGCCTGACTCCCGTTCCGCGGCGATGATCCGGTCCGCCGCGGCGAGGGTGATGTCGATCGGCTTCTCCACGACCACGTGCTTGCCCGCCTGCAACGCGAGTACGGCCGCGTCCGCGTGTGCGCCGCTGGGCAGGCACACGCTCACCGCGTCGACGTGCTCGAACGCGTCGGTCAACGACGTCATCGGCGTACCGCCGAACTCGGACGTCACCTGTCGGGCCCGTTCCAGGCTGTTGTCGACGACGACGGCGAGTTCGGCCGAGGACGTGATCGACCGCGCATGCGTCGCGCCGATGGCGCCGGCTCCGACCAGCGCGAACCTCAGGCCGCCCACCGGTGCACCACCCCTCCGCGGTCCGCGCTGTCCTGAGCCAGCAACGCGATCCGCGTGGCGAGGAGGCTGTCCGCGGTGCCGACTTCCGGTTCCTCGCCGGTCACGAACGCGTCCAGCGCGGCCGCGGCAGGGCGCCGGCGTTCGGGCAGCGCGGCCGTCCACAGAGGACGATCACGGGTCTCGACGTCCAGCTTTCCCCGTGCCCACAGGAGTTCCGCTGTGCCCGTGGTGCCGGTGAGCCGCATGCGGTAGTCGCCGTGCCAGGGTGCCGCGTCCGGGGTCAGCCAGCTGACCTCGATGGTCGCCGCCACGTCGCCCGCACGCAGCAGGACTGCTCCGTGTGTCGTGCCGCCGACCGCGCTCACCGTGCCCTCGCGAGCGCCTGACAGCCACACCACGAGATCGATGTCGTGCACGGCCAAATCGCCGATCACGCCGCCATAGGTCGGCCGGTCGAGGAACCACGATGGCCGAGATGAGCGAACGAGCTTGTGCGGCCCGGATGCCGCGACCAGGGACAACGCGCCGAGTGTGCCCGAGTCGAGGAGTTCGCGGGCGGCCAGGGTTTCCGGGTAGCCGCGCTTCTCCAGCAACAACGAGACGAGACGTCTCGTCTCGTCGGCGGCCACCGCGATCGCGTCCAGGTCGGACAAGCTGGTGCAGAGAGGCTTGTCGGCGAGGACGTTCGCTCCTGCTCGCAGGGCGTCCACCACGACCTGACCGCGGTCGGCGTAGATGCCCGCCACCACAACGACATCAGGCTGTTGCTCGTCGAGCAACGAGCGGTGGCCGGTGTACGACGGCACCCCGTACCGGGCTGCGAGTGAGGGGTCCGGATCGCTGATTCCGACCAGTTCGACATCGGTGCGAAGGGGTAGTTCGTCGAGGACGTAGGCGACGTGCGGATGTGCTGCTCCGGCGACTGCGAGCCGAAGACCGGGATGGGACATGTGTGCCATTCAAATGCGCCTCTGATTGCCGAGTCAACGGTATGAATCCCGTCTCGAAGGAATGAATCCTCACGCACCGCAAGGCTCTGGCCTGGGGGAATGAGCGCACGGTAGTCATTCTTCAGCTGTTCGTGTGACCTGCGAAGAATCATTGACGTGCAGGAGGTCACACATAATGATGTGCCGAACCAGGGCAAGACACGCCATATTCATTCCCGTTTCGGGGAAGGAATCGCCGGAAAGCAGGTGCCGCCATGAGCGAGACCGACGACTGGCTCGCCGCGCTGCTGAAACAGCCGGGAGCCGACGTCGCGGACCTGGAGCCGGTGACGACAGCGGAGGCCGCACGACGGCTCGTGCTGCTGGGCGTGCCAGACGCGGACCACACCGGCGTGCTGGCGACGCTCCCCAGTCCGAACAGGACACCGGAACTCTGGGAGGCGCTCCGAAGGTGCCACCAGGTCCTCTACGCGGCGGACCCGATCCCCAGCCGGAAGGTGGACTGGCCGAACGCCCCCGCCGAACTCGGCGAGGCCGGACGCTACTTCTACGTCCACCTCTTCCTGCTCGCGTTGCCGTCGCTGCTGGCGCTGCACCGGAGGCTGAACATCCCGTTCGACGTCACCGCGGCGACCGTGGAGGACCTCGGCGCCAAGGTCGCCAGCTACCGCAAGTACTACGACACAGGCGGTTTCGACCGGCAGGGCTGGTTGGTGCGGCACTTCCGCGGCACGCTCTTCCGGCTCGGCAGGCTGCAGTTCGACCGCGCGGTGCTCACGATCGACGAGTACCAGGCGGAGTCGGACGACGGTCCGAAGGACGGCACACCCGTTCTGGAAGTGCACATCCCCGGCGACGGCCCGATGACTCCCGAGGCGTGCGACGAGTCGTTCCGCCGCGCCAGGCCGTTCTTCACAGAGCATTTCCCGGACGAGCACCACGACCACGGCACCTGCCGTTCGTGGCTGCTCGACCCGCAGCTCGCGGAGTTCCTGCCGGAGAGCTCGAACATCGTCCGGTTCCAACGCCGCTGGACCCGGTTCGGACCGATGCCGGACTGCGACAGCGACGTGCTGGAGTTCGTCCACCACCTGCCTCCCGGCACCGGCGACCTCGCCACCTTGCCGCAGGACACCACCCTGCAGCGCGCGATCGTCAGCCACCTCCAGTCCGGCGGCCACTGGCGCCAGGGCTGCGGCTGGCTCGCCCTTCCCTGATCCCTCCACCAAGAACGGACTTCGCCATGTCCTCCCACGAGATCTCGCGGCGCAGCATGCTCAGAGCCGCCGCCGTGCTGGGCCTGTCAGTGCCCACCCTGGCCGCGTGCGTCACCGCCGGCGGCAACGCCGGGCAGCAGTCGCAGGGCGGAGACAAGAGCTCCACGAACCCGTTCGGCGTCAAGGCCGACGCCCCGCTGGAGGTCGTCGTCTTCAAGGGCGCCTACGGCGACGACTACGTGATCGCCGCGGAAGGCGTCTACAAGAAGCAGTTCGGCGGCTCGGTCATCGACCACAAGGGCATCCAGAAGGTCGGCGACACGCTGCGGCCGAGGTTCGTCGCGGGCAACCCGCCGGACGTCGTCAACAACACCGGCGCGGGCCGGCTCGACATCGCCGCGCTCAACCAGTCCCAGCAGCTCGAGAACCTGGACAAGTTGCTCGACGCGCCGTCGTGGGACGACCCGAACGTCAAGGTGCGCGACACGCTGCTGCCCGGCGTGGTCGAGGACGGCACGTACGACGGCTCGTTCGTGCGGTTCAACTACGCCTACACCGCCTGGGGCCTCTGGTACTCGAAGCCGTTGTTCGAGAAGAACGGCTGGATGTGGCCGCAGACGTGGCCGGAGATGCTCGAACTCTGCGAGGACATCAAGAAGACCGGCATCGCGCCGTGGACCTACCAGGGCAAGTTCCCCGAGTACATGACCGATCCGTTGCTGGTCATGGCCGTGCGCGGCGGTGGGATGGATCTGCTCAAGTCCATCGACAACCTGCAGCCCAACGCCTGGCGGCACGAGTCGGTGAAGGCGGCGGCCGAGGCGATCGCGGAGCTGTCCGGCAAGGGGTATCTGATGCAGGGCTCGGAAGCGTTGTCGCACACCGAGGCGCAGGCGGCCTGGTGTCAGGGCAAGGCCGCGATCATCCCGAGCGGCTCCTGGCTGGAGGCCGAGCAGAAGTCCGTCACGCCCGCCGGGTTCGACATGGTGATGGGCGCCGTGCCGTCGCTGAGCTCGAACAGCAAGCTCAAGACCAACGCGATCCACGCGGGCAGCAGCGAGGCGTACCTCGTGCCGAGCCAGGGCAAGAACGTGCAGGGCGGCCTGGAGTTCCTGCGGATGCTGTTCTCCCGCGACGCCATGAAGGACTTCGCGAAGTCCGTCGGCACTTTGCCGTCGGTCAAGGGCGCCACCGAGGGCCTCACGATGTCGCCGGCGTTGAGCTCGGTCGCGGAGGCGGTGAAGAAGGCCGGTGACGACACGATCAACTACCGGCACCGCATCTGGTACCCGACGCTGACCAAGGCCGTGGACGACGCGGTCGCCGAACTGGTGACGCGCCGGATCACTCCGGCCGAGTGGGTCGACCGCGTGCAGAAGGCCGCCGACGACCTCGCCAAGGACACCAGCATCAAGAAGTACGAACGGAAGTGAGCGTCCTGACCAGGCCGGTGGAGCGGGCTGCGGCGCCCGCTCCACCCGCGCCGCGCAAGCGCCGCAAGCTCAACCGCGGGTACGGGTTCGTCATCGGCGCCCTCGCACCCGCGCTCGTGCTGCACCTGATCTTCATCGTGTCGCCTTACGCTCAGGCGTTCTACCTGTCGCTGACGGACTGGAACGGTGTGGCGGGCAAGGCGAACTTCGTCGGGTTCGACAACTTCGCCCGCCTGGCCGGCGACTCGCTGTTCCTGGACGCCATCAAGAACAACCTGCTGCTGTTGCTGCTCATGCCCGCGGCGACGATCGGCATCGGCCTGTTCCTCGCCACGATGATCCAGCGCGGCGGCGAGGACGGGCGCAGCGGTGTCCGGGGAGCGCGGTTCTACGAGATCGTGTTCTTCTTCCCGCAGATGCTGTCGGTGGCGATCGTGGCCGTGCTCTGGGGTTTCGCCTACAACCCGAACAACGGCCTGATCAACGGCGTGCTGCGCGCGATCGGCCTGGACGGTCTCGCCAGGAGTTGGCTCGCCGAACCAGGCCTCGCGTTGCTCGCGGTGATGGCGGTGATGATCTGGTCGGGTGTCGGCTTCTACATGGTGCTGTTCAGCGCCGCGATCGACGCCATCCCCAAGGAGATCTTCGAGGCCGCGCTGATCGACGGCTCGACGGGCTGGACGACGTTCCGGCGCATCACGCTGCCGTTGCTGCGCGACAACGTCCAGGTGGCGTTCGTCTACCTCGGCATGGTCGCGCTGGACGCGTTCGCGCTGGTCCAGATCATGACGGTCGGACCCGGTGGCCCGGACGGCTCCACCGAGGTCATGGGCCTGTCGCTGTACCGGACGGCGTTCGAGTACGGCAAGTTCGGCTACGCGAGCGCGATGGGCGTCGCGTTGTTCTTCGGCACGCTCGTGTTCGCGCTCGTCGCGTTGCGCGGCAACAAGAACCGGACGGAGCTGGCATGAAACGGTTCCCGCTGCACATCGCGCTCGGCTTCTGGGCGATCGTCACGGCGTTCCCGCTGCTGTGGGCGGTGACGAGCTCGTTCAAGTCCGACACCGAGATCCTCACCAGCCCGTGGACGGTGCCGGAGAGGCCGCGCTGGGACAACTTCGGCCGTGCCTGGAACGAGGCGTCGATCGGGCAGTACTTCCTGAACTCGGTGATCGTCGTCGGCGGCGCGTTGTTCCTGACCATGCTGGTCGGTGGCATCGCGGCCTACACGCTGGCGCGCTATCGGTTCCCGGGCAACAGGTTCGTCTACTACCTGTTCGTGACGTCCCAGTTCTTCCCGACGTTCCTCGCACTCGTGCCGTTGTTCTTCACGGTCGAGCAGATGGGGTTGCTGGGCACCAAACTCGGGCTGATCCTGGTGTACGCGACGTTCGCGACGCCGTTCACCATCTTCTTCCTGCACGCGTTCTTCCGCACGCTGCCGTCCGCGATCGCCGAGGCGGCGTTCATCGACGGCTGCACGCACTGGGGCGTGTTCTTCCGGGTGATGCTGCCGATGGCGCGGCCGGGCCTGGTGTCGGTCGCGATCTTCAACTTTCTCGGCCTGTGGAACCAGTACCTGCTGCCGCTCGTGCTCAACCCGGATCCGGAGAACTACGTGCTGGCGCAGGGACTGGCCGCGTTGTCGACGTCGCAGGGCTATCAGAGCGACTGGAGCGGCCTGTTCGCCGGCCTCACCATCGCGATGCTGCCGGTCCTGCTGGCGTACGTGTGCTTCCAGCGCTACATCCAGGCCGGGGCCACGGCCGGTGCGGTCAAGTGAGTCAGGTCCACCGCGGGCACCCTTCCGCCGGGTGACAGCAGCCGGCGGAACTGCTCGACACCGTTGACCAGCCCTGCTGGGGTGGCCGCGCGCAGCATCACCGCGTTCGGGCTCACCAGCAGGGCATAGCCCTCTTCGCCGAGTCCGCGCATCGCGGGCTCGTGCGTCACCATCACCACGCCTTCCGGTGAGTTGCCGAGGACGATTCCCGTCTCCTCGTGGACGTAGCGGCGCAACAGCTTCGCCGCCTCACCGGCGTTCCCGATCGATCTGATGTCCATGCCCTTGCACAGCAGGAACTGTCCTGTGCGGCGCCGGGGCTCCTTGCCGTGCCTGCGAATGGCCATGATGCTCCTTCTTGGACGGTGGAATACATTCCGTTGACAGGTAAGAGAGTGGGGGCGAGGGTGAGGTGCGGGCATCCGTGGGCGGACGCGATGCCCGCACCTGCGTCAGTTCAGCCAGTCCGCGTAGGTGTTCTGCACGCGGGTGAGTTCCTCGGCCTGACCGGGGGAGAGCGTCTCGTCCGGGTCGAGGCACCAGATGCCGCGCAGGACTCCCTGGCGCCGCAACACCTCGTGCACGCCGGCGATCACGCCCGCGAAGCCGTTCCGGACGTCGAACACCGCCGCGTTGGCGTCCACGCACATCGCGCTCAACGCCGCGACCCGTGCTCGTGCCTCCACATCGCCGTCCACGGCGGCGTGAGCGTCCTGGAGGATTCGCACGGCGGAACGCGTCCACACCGCCCAGTGCCCGAGCAGGCCGCCGACGAACCGCCGCACGCCGCCGCGTACGTGGAACGGCGTGAGCAGGTCGCTGACGATGTTGTCGTCGTTGCCGGTGTACAGCGCGACTTCGGCGCCCCTGTCGGAGTCCGCGACGCCCTGCACGAGTTCCAGCGTCCGATAACGGTCGAACGGCGCGGCCTTCACCGCGACGGTCGACGGCTGGTCGGCGAGGCGCCGCCAGTACGCGCGGGGCAGGTAGCGGCCGCCCACGGCCTCCTGGAGGTAGAAGCCGATGGTCGGCAGGACCTCACCGATCGCGGCGCTGCGGTCGAGCAGGTCACCGGGGGTGAGGTCCGCGAGTCCGCCGGGGGAGACCAGCACCGCGTCGTAGCCGAGGTCGCGGGCGATCTCGGCCTCGGCGACCGCCTGACCGGTCGGCCCGGCCACTCCGGCGATGCGCAGGAACGGGCTGGATGACGCGGCGGCGGTGGGCGGGACGAGTGCCGCCGGCCGTGCGCGGCTTGCGATCTCCTCCGCCGCCAGTTCCAGCACCGGCCGGTACAGCCCGTGCTCCCGGATCTCGAACTGGGTGGTGTGCACCCCGACCGCGAGCCCACCCGCGCCCGCCTCCAGGTAGTGGCGGGTGAGGGCCCGTTGCCGTTCCTCGTCGAGCGTGCGGGACTCGTCCAGCGCCAACGGGTGCGCGGGGATCACCGTGCCGCGGTGCAGCAGAGCCGCTGTCGCGAAGTCCATCAGAACCGCCCGTCCCGTCGCTCGAACTTCGTCGGCTTTGACCAGAGCGGCCCGCCGTCGCGCAGCCACGCGGCCTGGAGGTCGATCAGCTGGCCGAGGGTGCGGTCCGGGTAGCCGAACAGCTCGTGGCACGTCGTCGCGTCGCTGAGCAGCGAGGTCTCCGGCAGGTAGCCGGTGAACGACGCCTCCACGCCGAGCCGGGAGCCCAGCCGCGTGGCGATCGAACGGACGGACGCGGTCTCGGGTCCGGTCAGGTTCAGCACGAACGGCGAGTCCGAGGCATGCCCGACGCTGCGCAGCACGACCTCGTTGGCGTACCGCTGCCACACGACGTTCACGGCACCGGTGGTGAGGTCGACCGGCATGCCCTTGACGAGCTTTTGCGCGAGATCGGCGATCACGCCGTAGCGGGGTTCGCAGGCGTAGTTGAGCCTGATCAACGCCACGGGTGTCCCCCTGGTCCGCGCCGCGTGCGTGAACACCTGCTCCCGGCCGCGGCACGTGATCGCGTAGTCGCCGTCGGGCCGCGGCTCGTCGGTCTCCACGCTGCCACCGGTGACCGGCGCGGTCATGCCGTAGACGTTGCCAGTGGACAACGCGACGATCCGCGCCTTCGGGTAGCGCTCGGCGACGTACGCGGGCAGCACGGTGTTGGTCATCCACGCCTGCTCCGGCGCTCCCGCGGTGCCGAACTTGGCGCCCACGAGGAAGATCACCGTGTCGGCGTCCGGCAGACCGGCGACCGCCGCCGGATCCGCGAGGTCCGCCGTCACGATCTCGACGCCCTGGGCCTCGACCCGCGCGCGTCCGTCCTCGTCGGACCATCGCGAGACCGCCCGCACCCGTGCGTCGCCACCGGCCTGGACGAGGGCGCGCTGGGCCATGCCGGCGATGCCCGACCCGGTCTTGCCACCCGCACCCAGCACGACGACGTCACCCCAGCCGGCGGCCTCCGCGACCAGCGCGGGAGAGGGCCTGCCGAGTTCTTCTTCGAGGTCTGCCTCATTCATGAGGGCACACTCCCAGCATGCGACGAATTCATTCTTTGAAAGGAATGAATTTTTGGCCTGATGTGGACTCGGTTCACAAAATCACAGGTCACCTCTTGCGGCAAGGAGCAGCATGAGTCATTCTTCCCGGCATGACATCAGCTGAATCGGGGGATTCATTCCTTCATTCCTCCGCTGGCCCGAAATGGCAGTGGGCCGCTGACCGTCTGCGCAAGGACATCGCCGACGGGGTGTACGGGCCCGGCGACCAGCTGCCCGTCGAACGCGAGCTCGCGACCACGCTGTCGGTCAGCATCAACACGATCCGGCGCGCCGTCGGCCAGCTCGTGCACGAGCAGATCGTGCTGCGCAGGCAGGGCGCGGGCACGTTCGTCCGCTCCGAGACCGCGCCGATCGGATCGGGACGGCCGCTCGTCGGTGTGCTCGTCCCGTCGACGACCTACTACTACCCGCGCGTGATCGACGGACTGCAGCGCGTCCTGCGCGGTGCGGGCGTCGGTGTCGTGCTGGTGTGTTCGAAGTACGACCTCGACGTCGAACGCGACGAGCTGCGCACGATGCTCGAAACGGGTGTGCAGGGCCTGCTCCTGGTACCGAGCCTGCACCTGATGACCGACCCGCAGTCCTACGTGGACAGCCTCCGCGACCTCCCGGTCCCGTACGTGCTCGCCGAGCGACGCCCGCCGTCGCCGGAGCCGGACGACCCGACCACGTTCGTCGGCACCGACCACGCCGGTGGTGTCTGCAAGGCCGTCCGGCATCTGAAGTCGCTGGGGCACGAGAAGATCGGGTTCCTGGGCCGCGTCAGCACCGGCACGTCCGAGCAGGTCGCGCACGGGTTCGACGAGGCCGTCGAGCTGCTGGACGTCGATGCCGCCGCCACCGTGCGCAGGCTCTTGTGGCAGGCGCAGGACATCTCCGCGTACGCCCGGCGTTGTGCCGAATCCGGTGTCACGGCGGTGTTCTGCCACGGCGACCGCGACGCCGCCGCGTTGATCGTCGCCGCCCGCAGGCTCGGCCTGTCCGTGCCACGAGATCTCGCCGTGGTCGCCTACGACGACGAGGTGGCGGAGGTCGGCGACATCCCGCTGACCGCCGTGTCGCCTCCCAAGACCGATGTGGGCGCGCTGGCCGCCCAGCTGCTCCTCCACCGCATCGACGGTGGCCGCAACGTTCCCTCCCAGCAGGTGCTGATCCAGCCGCGGCTCGTCGTCAGGGCGTCGTGCGGCTCCGCAGAGCTGAAGCTTCACGAGAAAGCAGGAACATGACCTCATTCCGGATCGGACTCCTGGGTGCCGGCGCGGTCGGCGCGCACCACGTCCGTGCGGCGGCCGGAGCCGGCGGCTACGCGATCGCGGCGATCTGCGACGTGCGGCGCGAGGCCGCCGAGGCGCTCGCGGCACCGGGCGTCGAGGTGTACGACGACTACCGCACGATGATCACCGAGGCGAACCTCGACGGCGTCATCATCACGACGCCGCACGCGTTGCACGCCCAGCAGGTCGTCCAGGCCGCGGAGGCCGGGCTGCACGTGCTGGTGGAGAAGCCGATGGCGACCACCGTCGAGGACTGCTCGCGGATGATCGAGGTCTGCCGGGACGCGGACGTGCTGCTCGCGGTCGCCCACGTCATCCACTTCGACCCGGTGGCACGCGAGACCCGCGCGCTGATCGCGTCCGGTGAGTTCGGCGATCCGCTGCTGATCGCGCACCGCCGGTCCGCGCACTACGAGCCGAACTCGCGGCCCGCCTGGTTCTTCGACCCGATTCTCGCCGGTGGCGGCATCGTGCTGAACGTCGGCACGCACGGCCTGGACCGCATCCAGTGGTTCGGCGGCGGCACCGTGCGCAGGGTCAGCAGCGTGGTGCGCGGCCGTGAGGGCATCGACGTCGAGACCGACTCGCTCGCGCTGATCGAACTCGCCAACGGTGTGACCGCCAGCGTCGTGCTGACCAGCAGGGGAACGCCGTACTACGACGAGACCGACGTCGTGATGCCGGAGGTGACGCTGCGGGTCTCCGCGAGCGACGGCCTCTTGCTGCTGCGCGACGGCAACATCACGACGCTGGTCGAGGCCAGTCCCAGCCACCTGCGCACGGCGTTCCGGTCGCAGCTCGACGGTTTCGTGTCGGCCGCGCGTGGCGACGGCGGCGAGTACATCGACGGCGCCTACGGACGGTCTGTCGTGTCCGCCGCTCTGGCGGTGTACCAGGCCGCCGACCGCGGCAACCCCGTGGACGTGCCGCGCCCGGCGGTCCGCCCATGATCAGCCGGCGCAGCCTGCTCGCTGCCATCGGTCTCACGCTGCTGGCCGGATGCTCGTCGTCCACAAAGGACCCGAACGGGCCGTTGAAGTTCTGGTCGTCGTTGCGCGGCACGAACACCGTCGTGGACGCCTGGAACGCGCTGAACCCTCGCGAACCTGTCGTGCTGGAGACGGTGACGTCGGGTTTCGCCGGCGGCAACGCGAAGCTGTCCAACGCCGCCCGCGCGGGCAACGCGCCGGACGTGGTGTCGATGGCCGACGCCGACCTGCCGATGTTCGCACTGGACGGCGTCACCGCCGACCTGACGGACCTGGTCAGCGCGCGGCTGCGGGCGGAACTCGGCGAGGTCGCCTGGTCCGGCGCCACGTTCGGCGGCCGGGTCTACGGCGTTCCGCTCGACCTGCCGCCGTTGCTGATGCTCTACCGCGAGGACGTCCTGCGCGAGCACGGTGTCGACGTGCCGACGACGTGGGACGAGTTCCGCGAGGCAGCCCGCGCGTTGAAGGCCAGGAACATCTACCTGACCGCCTTCCACCCCAACGGTTACAACCTCTTCGCCGCCCACGTCATGCAGACCGGCGGCCGCTGGTTCGGCGTCGACGGCGACTCGTGGGTCGTCAACTTCACCGACGCGGGTTCGCTGAAGGCGGCCGAGTACTGGCAGGGCCTGCTCGACGAGCAGTTGCTCTTCCTCGCGCCCGGCAGCAGCCAGGAGTGGCTCGCCGCGCTCGCCGAGGGACGGGTCGCCAGCCACCTGGTCAGCACGTGGGGCGTGGCCGCGCTGGCGTCCTCGGTGCCCGGCGGCACGGGGAAGTGGCGCATCGCGGCGGCACCCCAGTGGGACCCCGCGAAGCCGTCGATCGGACGGGACGGCGCCTCGCTGCACGTGATCACCGCGGAGAGCGTCAAGAAGGAACGGGCGATGCGGTTCGTCGAATGGATGTCGACCTCGCCCGAGGCGATCACCGCGCGCCTGTCGAGCGGGCGGTCCAGCCTGCTGCCCGCCGCGCCGAAGCTGTGGGACGCGGCCGCCAAGCAGTTCAAGACCACGTTCTACGGCGGACAGGACCTCTACGGGCTGGCGGCCGAGCAGTACGAACTGCAGCACGGCGGCTGGATGTGGGGGCCGCGCATGCAGTCCACCGCCACGTCCATCCATCACGGCCTGGCCCGGATCCCCTACGGCACCACGATCGCGCAGGCTCTTCGTGACGCCGAGGCGGAGACGTTGCCGGACATGCGCAGCCTCGGTCTGTCGGTGAGGCGCTCGTGATCAGGCAACGTTCCGCCGTCGGCGTGCTGCTCGGCCCGTTCGTCGCGCTGCTGGCCGTGGTGTTCCTCGCGCCCACGCTGTACGCGATCTACCTGAGCTTCTTCGCCCGCTCGCACACCGGGCTCGGGTTCGGCAACGGCCGGACGGCGTTCGTCGGACTGCGCAACTACGGCGTCGTCCTGACCGACCCCAGCTTTCTGCAGGGCGTAGGCGTCACGGTGCTGTACTCGGCCGTGTTCATCCCGCTCGTGATCGTCGGCGCGTTGTCGCTGGCGCTGCTGTTCGACTCGGGTGTGGTGCGGTTGCGGCAGATCAGTCAGACGATCCTGTTCGTGCCGCACGCCGTGCCGGGCATCATCGCGACCGTCCTCTGGCTCTACCTCTACACGCCGGGCATCTCGCCGGTGATCGACCTGATGAAGGGCCTCGACCTGGAGGTCAACTTCCTCGGGCTCGAGATGGTCGTGCCATCGCTGGTGAACATCGCGCTGTGGAGCGGTCTCGGCTACACGACGGTGATCTTCTTCGCCGCGCTGCGAGCCGTGCCGCGGGAGGTGATCGAGGCGGCCGCCATCGACGGCGCCGGGCCCGTGCGGGCAGCGGTGACGATCAAGGTGCCGCTGATCAGGGGCACGATCGTGACCGTGCTGATCTTCACCGTGATCGGCGCGTTGCAGCTGTTCACCGAACCCATGCTGCTCAGCAAGGTCACCCCGCTGATCGGCCCGCGCTTCACCCCCAACATGTACATCTACGACGCCGCGTTCGCCCGCAACAACCACAGTCTCGCCTCGGCGGCCTCGGTGTTGCTGCTGATCGTGTGCTGTCTGCTCTCGTTCGCCGTCACTCGCGGCGCCGCGCGGGGAGGGAAGGCATGACCGGCCGGCTCACCGCGAACGTCGTGATCGGCGTCGGCGTGCTGTACGCGTTGCTGCCACTGGTCTGGCTGCTGCTCGCCTCCACTGTGGACACCGAGGCGCTGTTCGCCTCCGACTTCTTCGACCTCTCGAACTTCGCCCTGGTGGACAACGTCAAGGGCCTGTTCACGCAGGAGAAGGGCATCTACGGGCGCTGGTACCTCAACAGCATCCTGTACGCGGCCGGAGGCGCGGCGGTCGGTGCGTTGATCAGCACGGCCGCCGGGTACGTGTTCGACAAGTTCTCGTTCACCGGCAAGAACCAGCTGTTCGCTCTCGTGCTGGTGTCGGTGATGGTGCCGGCCGCGGTACTGGCGTTGCCGCTGTACCTGATGGCGTCGGCCGCCGGTGTGGCGAACACGATCTGGTCGGTGATCATCCCGGTCCTGTTCAACCCGTTCGGCGTCTACCTGGCGCGGGTGTTCTCCGCGGCCTACGTGCCGAACGAGGTGCTGGAAGCGGCACGGGTCGACGGCGCGACGGAGATCCGCAGCTTTGTGTTCGTGGGACTGCGGATGCTCGCGCCGGGCTACGTCACGATCTTCCTGTTCCAGCTCACGTCGATCTGGAACAACTTCTTCCTGCCGCTGGTGATGCTGTCCGACCAGAACCTCTACCCGGTCAGCCTCGGCCTCTACAGCTGGAACTCGCTCGCGAACATCGACCCCGACTACTACCCGCTGATGGTCGTGGGTTCGTTGTTCGCGTTGTTGCCGCTGGTGCTCGCTTTCCTGTTGTTGCAGCGGTACTGGCGGTCAGGACTCACCGCAGGGAGTGTGAAATGAGGGTTTTGGAGTACATCGGGACTCGTGAGCTGCGCTGGCGTGACGTCCCGGACGCACGCGTCGTCGATCCCGGCGACGCGGTGGTGCGGCCGGTCGCCGCCACCACCTGCGACCTCGACCGGGCGGTGATCGCGGGACGGACGCCGTTCCCGGCGCCGTTGCAGCTCGGGCACGAGTGCGTGGCCGAGGTCGTGGAGGTGGGCGACGAGGTGTCCGGGCTGGTCGCCGGTGATCTCGTGGTCGTGCCGTGGCACATCTCGTGCGGCACCTGTGCCACGTGCTCGGCGGGGGCGCCGTCGCGCTGCCTGTCGGTGCCGCGCTACGCGATGTTCGGGCTGCCGCTCGGCGGTGCGTGGGGTGGCCTGTTCTCCGAGTTGGTGCGGGTGCCGTGGGCGGCGGCGAACCTGGTCAAGCTGCCGCACGGGGCCGAGCCCGAGGCGTTCGCGTCGGCCTCGGACAACCTGACGGACGCGTACGCAGCGTCCTCAAGGGACAGACGCACGCGCCTGGTGCGCCGCTGCTCGTGTTCGGTGGCACCAGCATCGGGTTGTACGCCTGCGCGTTCGCCCGTGCGCTGAACGCGTCCCGTGTCGTCTATGTCGATGCCAGCGAACGTCGTCGCGCCATTGCTGAGGGGGTATGGCGCGCAGGCGGTCGCATCGGCGGCGGACCTGGACCGGCGGGAGTTCCCGCTGACCTACGACGCCTCCGGGCATCCGGACGGGCTCACGGCGGCGTTGAAGGCGACCGAACCCGGTGGGCACTGTCACAGCGCCGGCATCTACTTCGCCGGCGTCACGGTGCCCACCGGGCCGATGTACATGAACGCGGTCACGTTCACGACGGGCAGGCCCGACATCACGCCGCACCTGCCCGCCGTGCTCGCTCTCGTGGCCGGGGGAGAGGTGGATCCCCTGCCGGTGTTCAGCGATCACCTGACGTTCGACTCACTACCGGAAACCCTGGCACTGCTACCGGAGAAACCGCTGGTGACACATGGATGAGCTAGATCGGGCTGGTGTTGACGCGCAGGTCGTCGTACCAGATGTAGCCGGTCCTGGTCGGCGCGAACGAGGCGTCACCGCCGCCCGCGAACGACGACAGGTAGGCCCGGTCGATGAGGTCGCCGTTGCGGACGAACTTCAGTCCGGTGATGAGCGCGGCCGACCGGCCGTTGAACCACACCTGGATCTCGCCGTCGGGGTTGGCGTTGCCGTTCGTCACGGTGTTCACCTTGACCCGCTGCACGATCTCGACCCACTGGCCCGGCGGGTAGTAGACGGGCTTGCCGTCGAGCGAGAGGTCGCGGTAGTCGCCGTACTGGCTGGCGTGATCCATGCTGTAGTAGTAGATCGCGGCCTTGCCGCCGCTGCGCCAGATGAACCGCGACGTGAAGCCGTTGTAACCGTCGCACGGGATGCCGCCGGAGCAGGACGCGCCCGCGCCGAGCCCGACGCCGACCTTGCCGGCGAAGTTCGTGTTGCCCCAGCTGAAGTCCGAGCTGAAGCGCACCCACTGCGCCACGTAGTACTGCTGGGCGCGCGGGATCGCGAACGGTGCCTGTGCGCCGGACGGCCCCGGCCCGAACTGCCCGGCGGGGTAGGTGACCCGCAACGACTTGCTGCCGCTGCGCTTCACGCTGGAGTCGATGTACGTGCGGGTGTCGAGGCCCTGGTGCCAGGGCGCGTTCCAGCCGTCGGCCGCCCATTTCGCGAGGGTGTAGGGCGCACCGGCGGCGGGGGTTTCGAAGTAGTTGTTCAGCGCGGCCGCCATCGCCGATGGTGCGGCAATGGTCGAGGCGAGTATCGCCGCACAACTGGAAAGCACGAGCAACGTCTTTGTTCGCATGCATTTCCTCCACAGGGGTGTGACCCGCGGGCGGGCGGGAGGACGAGGTGGTCTGTACCTCTTACCTGACGCAGTATTGCCACTTCGGCGACGGCGGGTCAACGGCGGAGCAATTCATTCCGCAAAGATTCCGGTGTGGACGGTCGGGTGAAAACCGGGCATTGACTGGACTTCCGCGATGTCGCAGGATTCCGGCAACGTGCGGGGGCCGTTCAATTCCTTCCCTCAGGCGGAATGAATTCTTTTCTGGAGGAACCCGATGAGAAGATCTGTCGCGGTGTTGCAGGCGTTCGTCGTCGTGGCGGCCATGGCCGTCGCCACGAGTGCGACCGCCTCCGCCGCACCTGGACCACCGGCCCCGGACACACCGGTGGCACACGAACTGCTCCGCAACGGAGGCTTCGAGAACGCCACCACGTCGTGGACGCTCTCCGCTGGCGCCAAGCGCGAGAACGGTGCCCTCGTGGTCACGTCCGCCACCGGCACGGCCTGGGAGGGCGCCACGTCGGCGTCGTTCGGGATCGACGTGCGGCGGATCAGCTCGGTCAAGGTGTCCGGCCGCGTGCAGCTGGACGACGTGGTGCAGGGCGCGACCGCCGACAACGCGGCGAAGATCAGCATCGCGTTCGTCGACGCCACCGGCAAGCGCACCTGGAAGGGCATCAACCTCACCGGTACGCAGGACTGGACCGAACGCGCCGACGTGCACACGGTTCCACCCGGCACCGTGTCGGCGTTCCTGTCGATCGCGCTGGACCGGGCCAAGGGCACCGCGCGGTTCGACGACCTGAGGATCAGGGCCGAGTCGTGGGTGAACCTGGTCAACAACCCCAGCTTCGAGCTCACCACACCGTCCACTGAGGCCTGTCCGGCGCCCGCCTGGTGCACGCCGTACCTGAGCGCCACCTACAAGGTCGACGCCACGACGGCCTTCCACGGCACGCGGTCGCTGCGCATCGACGCCTCGCCGACGCAGAAGATCGGCGGGTTCGTCACCGTTCCGCTCGATCAGAAGACCTGGCCCGTCGTGCACGTCTCCGCGAAGGTCAAGCTGGACAAGGTCGAGACGGCCGACTACACGGACTTCCCCGGAGGCCTGCGGGTCACCGTCGGGTTCCTCTACACCGACGCGAACGGGCAGAGCGTCTACTCGCCGTCCGGCCTGATCAACGGCGTGCTGACCGGCTCGCGCGACTGGACGACGATCTCCGGCACGTTCCGCGTGCCGCCGTTGATGACGAGGCTCCAGATCATCCCGGCGATCCAGAACGCCACCGGCACCGCGTGGGTCGACGACGTGCGCGTGACGCCCGAGTCGCCGTGGATCTCGCCGGACGCGCAGACCAAGAGCGCGGCCGCCGGTGGCCAGGCGAAGTTCCAGACCACCGTCACGAACCGCCGCACTGTCGCCGACTCGCTGCAGCTCGCCGTCGACGGCCCCGGTTCGGTGACTCCCGCCGCGACCCCGGTGTTGCAGCCGGGGGAGTCCGCGATCGTCTCGGTGTCGGTGCCCGCCGGGTCGTCCGGTGTGCTGACCGCGACGCCCGCCGGTGACACGACTTTGGTGCAGCAGGCGAGCTTCAAAGCCGAGCAGGCGACCTCTCCCGGTGGCGCGCCACGGGTCTACAGCACTCCCGCGCAGCTCGACGCGCTGAAGCAGCGGATCGCCGGACAGGACTGGGCGCGCAAGGCGTTCGACTCGGTCGTGAAGACCGAAGCGGACGCGTGGCTCGCCAGGCCGCTCGACCAGCCGGTGAACCACGGCGGCTGGAGCGGCAACTTCAAGTGCCCCGGCACCAACACCTCGCTGGAGTTCAACTACAACTCCCCGAAGCTGCACCGCTGCCCGATCGACGGCAAGTCCTACACCGGTGACCTGCTGGACGCCGCGTGGATCGAGATCTGGCACAACAACGCCGCCCAGGCCGTCGCCGACCTCGGGCTCGCCTTCCGAGTGACCGGCGACCAGCGCTACGCGGCCAAGGCACGGGACATCCTGGCGTACTACGCCGAGCGGTTCCTGTCCGTGCCGTTGAACGTCATCTACGGCCGGGTGCACTACCAGTCGCTGGACGAGGCGGTGGCCGCGATCGGCCTGATCGACGGCTACGACCTGATCCGGGAGACGCTGCCCGACTCCGATCGCGTCGACATCTCGCTGAACCTGTTGAAGCCGCTGGCCGAGCTGGTGCGGTCGTATCCGACGGTGACGTCGAACTTCCAGGCCTGGACGGTCGCGGCGGTGCACGGCGTCGGCTCGGCGATCGGTGACGAGGGCCTGCGGAAGTGGGCTCTGGACGATCCCCAGATGGGCACCGAGTTCCTGCTGAACAAGGCCCGGCTGTCCGACGGCTGGTGGTGGGAGGGCGCCGCGAGCTACCACGTGTACGCGTTGCAGGCGCTCACCTCCCTCGCGGTCTCCGCGCGCAACCTGGGCGAACGCGACTACACAGTGGACGAACGATTCCGCTCGATGCACACGACGCTGCTGCCGTACCTGCACCCGGATCTGACGATTCCGGCGGCCGGTGACGGTGGCACGTGGGGCCGGCGCTTCGGGCCGAGCTTCGCGGCGATGGCCGAGTGGGCCTACGCGGAGTACGGCGAACGCGACTTCGCGACGGGCCTGAACTACGCCTACACCAACCTCGGGCGCCCGCGTGCGGACCGGTGGGCACTGCGCTTCGGCGTCGACTCGCTGCCGAGCCTGAGCGGCCCACGGCAGCCCAGTGCCACGTTCGGCGGGCTCGGCGAGACGGTGCTGCGCTCGTCCGACGCCCCGAACCTGGTGCCGAACCCCGGTTTCGAGGACGCGTCGCTGGCGGAGAGCAGCAAGCCCGCGTTCTGGCAGCTCGACGGCGGCACGTGGAAGGACCGCAGGCTGACCGGCGCGGCCTCGCAGACGTTCCCACTCGACGGCACCCGGCTCAGTCACCTCACGCTGCAGGCGATGGCGAAGGGCAGGGGCAGCATCGACGCGGTCTTCCTGCTCGACCGGTGGGAGGTCGGCCGGGGATCGCTGGCCATCTCCGGTGACTCCTGGTCGGCACGCGAAGCCGGCCTGGACGTGCCGCCGCTGGCCCGTTCGGTGAAGCTGTCCGTGCGCGGTGATGTGACGGTCGATGACGTGGACCTGTTCGCCGACGACCTGCTGGGCTCCGGCGGGTTCGAGGACTCCGGGCGGGGCTGGAAGGCCGAAGGCGCGGCCGAGCTGTCACCGCTGCCGTACCGCGGCTCGTCGTCGGCGAAGGTCACCGGTGGCCTGAACCGCAGTGCCTGGACCACCGATGTCCCGGTGACCGGCGGGAACGTGACGTCGGTGAAGCTCGACGCGCGGACGTTCTCACCGTTGCTGCCGTTGAAGGAGAACGGTGGCGCACGGATCGAGCTGTCGTTCGTGACGCCCGCAGGTGTGTCGGCTCCGGTCGCGACCACGTTCCACGACCTGCTGGGCTGGCGTTCCCGGACACTGAGCGCCGACGTGCCGAAGGACGCGATCGCGGCCAGGATCTCGCTGGTGGTGGAGAACGCGGCGGGTGTCGCGTTGTTCGACGACGTGCGGCTGGGCTTCTCCGGCGCGGTCGATCCGTTCCAGGCCAACGCGGTGCGGCTCGACCACGGCGTGGCCGGCGGCACTCACGGCCACGCGGACAAGCTGCACCTCGACGTCGTCGGCGGGGGAGGGTTGCAGTCCACCGACCTCGGCCAGATCTACGGTGTGGACAACGCCGACCTGACCAACAACTGGTACCGCGAGTCGGTGTCGCACAACACCGTCGTGGTCGACGGCAAGAGCCAGGACCGCAACATCCGCGGTGCGCTGGAGTACTTCGGCACCACGCCGCGGTTCAAGGTGGTCGACGCCAAGGCCGACAAGCCCTACGCGGCGATGCCGGACGTGTCGCTGCGGCGGGCCGAGCTGACGACCGACGAGTACGCGGTGGACGTCTTCGACGCTCGCGGTTCGTCGGCGCACCGGTTCGACCAGTCGTGGCACGGCGTCGGCGACCTGACGGTGTCCGGCCCGGCGATGACGCCGCCGGCCTGCGGCACCTGCGTGCTCGACCCGAACGACAAGGACTTCGGCTACGACGAACTGCGGTTCGTCGCCGAGGGAACCGCGGCGGACGGTGCCTGGCAGGCGGAGTGGAAGACGCCGCAGTCGGTGTTGTCGATGCGGGCGCTCGCACCGTCGTCCACGCAGGTGCTGCGGACGACAGGGCCGGGCCTTGCGACGGATGGCAAGCAGATCCCGTTCGTGCTGGCCCGGCGTGACGGCACGGCCACCCGGTTCACCACGTTGCTGGAGACCCGGTCGGCGGCTGCACCCAGTGCGATCGTGTCGGCACAGCAGCTGCGGGACGGGCATGTGCGCGTCCAACTGGCCGGCGATCGGCGTGACGACGTGCTGTACGACGGCGGGTACGCGTTGGTGCGCAGGGCCGGTGACAAGCCGTTGAGCATCGATCTGCTGAACCGGCAGTCGGTCGAGGTCGACGGACGCACCTGGCTCACGGCGTCGAAGAAGCTGGAGAACGCCTCCGCGGTGTTCGACGGGAGCACGTTGCGGCTCGCCGTCGGGCGCACGGTGGACCGGGGCCAGGTGACGATCACCGTGCACGCCCCCGGTGTCCGCACCGTCGAGCTGAACAACCAGCCGGTCAGCTCGGTCACCCGGCACGGCGATCTGCTGAAGGTGACGTTCACGGTCGGATAGCGGTGCGACGGGCCGGGGCTGCGAGCCCCGGCCCGTTCGCATCAGCGCTTCAGCAGGTCGCGGATCGCCCCGGCGACGATCTCCGGCGCCTCCTCGGCCATGAAGTGTCCACAGGAGACCGTGCGGTGGTCGAGGTCAGGTGCCCAGGCCTGCCACAACGCCTTGGCGTCGAAGCCGAGCGCGGCACCCCAGTCCTGCTGCAGCACGGTGACCGGCATCTCGAACTGGTTTCCGGACTCACGGTCTGCGGTGTCGTGCTCGACGTCGATCGTGGCCGACGCCCGGTAGTCCGCGACGATCGACGTGACGGCCTCGCGGCTCGCCCGCAGGTACTCGGCGCGCACCTCCTCGGGGAACGGCTGCCCGCCCCAGATGTCGAGGAAGTGGCCGAAGAACGCGTCCGGGACGGCACTGATCATCTGCTCGGCCAGGCCCGGCGGCTGTGCCATCAGGAACAGGTGGAACCCGACGGCGGCGGACGTTCCGCGCATGACGTCCCACATGTCCAGCGTCGGCAGCACGTCGAGCGACGCCAGGTGCGTGACGTGCTGCGGGTGGTCGAGCCCGGTGCGGAACGCCACGAGCGCGCCCCTGTCGTGCCCTGCCAGGGCGAACCGGTCGTGGCCGAGCGCCTGTGCGACCTTGACGACGTCGGCGGCCATCGTGCGCTTGGCGTAGGTGAGGCCGGTGTCGGCGGGCTTGTCGCTGTCGCCGTAGCCGCGCAGGTCGGGCATGATCACGGTGTGGTCGGCGGCCAGGTCGGCGGCGACGTGCCGCCACATGAGGTGGGTCTGCGGGAAGCCGTGCAACAGCACGATCGGGCTGCCGGAGCCGGTGGTGGCGACGTTGAGCTCGACGCCGTCGGAGACCTGAATGCGCTGGTAGTCGAATGCGGTGTGGTTCACGCCCCGACTGTGCGCCTGCCCGATCAGCAACCGATCAGCGTTAGGGTCAGCGGGTGGTGACGTTCGGGGTGCTCGGCCCGCTGACCGCGGGATCCGCCCGCCTCGGCGGCCCGAAGCAACGCGCCGTGCTGGCCCGCCTGCTGGTCGCCCGCCGCCGCGTCGTGCCGGTGCGCACGCTCGTCGCCGACCTGTGGGAGGAGCCGCCGGACGGCGCCCTCGGCACGGTCCAGACGTTCGTCGGGGCGCTGCGCAAGGCTCTCGAACCCGATCGTCCACCCCGGACTCCGTCCTCGCTGCTGGTCACTGAAGGAGCGGGCTACGCGTTGCTCGCCGACGACGTGGACGCCTGGCGGTTCGAGGAGATGCTCGGCGGCGACCTTTCCGTCCTGGACAGCGCGCTGGCGTTGTGGCGCGGCCCCGCCTACGGCGAGTTCGCCGACGAGCACTGGGCGCGGGCCGAGATCGACAGGCTGGAAGAACTGCGGCTGGTGGCGGTCGAACGGCGCGCCGAGGCCGCACTGGCGCTGGGGCGGGCCGCGGGTGTCGTTGCCGACCTGCGTGCCCACCTGGCCGACCACCCGTGGCGCGAGAAGGCCTGGAGCCTGCTCGCGCTGGCCCTGTACCGGGAGGGGCGTCAGGGTGACGCCCTGGAGGCGGTGCGCGAGGCCCGGCACGCGCTCGTCGAGAACCTCGGCGTCGATCCGGGCGCGGAACTCCGCGCGCTGGAGGCGGACATCCTGGCCCAGTCCCCGCGTCTGCGGCCCTCACCCGTGTCGTCACTGGTGGGACGCGCCACCGAGCTGGCGTTGCTGGAGACCGCCGTTCCGGCGGCCGGTCTGGGGATCGCGCTGGTGACGGGCGAGGCCGGCGTGGGCAAGACCGCCCTCGCCACGGCGTTCGCCGAGCTGCTGACCGGCCGGGGTTGGAGGACGGTCTGGGCGCGCTGCCAGGAGGACGCGCCCGTGGCGTGGCCGTGGCAGCAGGTGGTCGAAGCGCTGGGGGAGGAACTCGGGGCCGCTGACCGGTTCCGGCTCCGCCTGGCGATCGTGTCCACCGTGGAATCGGCGGCGCCGGTGCTGGTCGTGCTCGACGACCTGCACCAGGCCGACGAGGAGACTCTGGCTGTGCTCGCCGCGTTCACCGGCCACCGGTTCTCCGGCCGGGTGCTGATCGTGGCGACCTCGCGCACCGCGGTGCCGCTGGAGGCCCTGGCCCGTGCCGAACCGGTCCGGGTCGAGCTCGGAGGCCTGGACGAAGAGGCCGTGGCCGCACTGGTCGGGGCGAAGAACGCGGTCGCGATCCACGAACGCAGCGGCGGCAATCCTTTCTACGCCAAGGAACTGGGCCGGCTGGTCGCGTCCGGTGGCGATCTCGGCTCGGTCCCGGCCGGTGTGCGTGACGTGCTCCGCCATCGCCTCGCCGGGCTGCCCGCGCAGGCGCGGTCCGTGCTGCACCAGGCCTCCGTGCTGGGGCGGGACGTCGAGGTGGACCTGCTGGCCGCACTGGCCGGTCACGACGTGCTCGACGCGCTGGACCGCGCGATCGAAGCCGGGTTCGTCGTCGAGGTGGCGCCCGGTCACGCCCGGTTCACGCACGCTTTGGTGCGTGACACGGTGTACGAGGACGTGTCGCTGACCAGGCGTGCTCGCTGGCACGAGGCGGTGGCGGTGGCGGAGGCGCTGCGACCCGGTGACGTGCAGACGATCGCGCATCACTACGGCCTCGCGGGCACGAAGAGCGCGGCGGCGGCGAACGCACTGACGGAGGCCGCGGAGCAGACGCGTTCGCCACGGGAGGCGGTGCGGCTGTGGCGTGCCGCGATCGCGGCCGGCTCGGAGCGGTTGACGGGGCTGGTCAGGGCGTTGGCGGTGAGCGGAGACCTGGCCGCGGCACGGGAGCAGAGGTCGGCGGCGTTGCGGCTGGCGAGCAGTCCGCGGGAGCTGGCCGAGGTGATCGGCTCGTACGACGTCCCCGGCATCTGGACCACGAACGACGACCCGGCCCACTCCGCAGAACTGATCGCCGCCGCCGAACGCACCCTGCCCGCGTTCCCCGGCCCCACCGCGACCCGCGCCCGTCTGCTCGCCACCATCGCCATGGAGGACCGAGGCACCAGCGCCCGCCTCGGCGAAGCGCGGGAAGCCGAGGCCATAGCCCGTGACCTCGGCGATCCCGTACTCCGGGCGTTCGCGCTGAATGCCCGGTTCATGCACACCTTCCGCCGCACGGGCCTCGCTCACGAGCGTGCCACGATCGGCCGCGAACTCCTCGAAGTCGCCACCGACGTCACCTACGAGGTGCTGGGCCATCTGATCCTCGTCCAGGCCTGCTCCGCGCTGGCCGACTTCAGCACCGCCGACGTGCACGCGGCCGCGGCCGACGACCTCGCCCGGCGCCACGACCTGCCGTTGGTCGGTGTCTTCACCGACTGGTACGCGGCGCTGAAGCTCACTGCGGCAGGGAAGACCGCAGAGGCAGACCGCGCCTACCGGGCCGCCGCCGACCGGATCAGGGGCACCGGGATGTGGGGCATGGAACGCGGACTCCTGCCGCTGGCCCTGCTGAGCGTGCACGGGCCGTCCACAGTGGACCTCGATGACGACTGGGGCCCTTTGCTGGACTGGGTTCGCCCGCTGGCGCTGCCCCGCGACGAGGCGCTGGCCGCGGCGCGAGCGCTCCCGGACGGACCGGCGGACCTGCTCACCGAGGTCCGCGCCTGCCTGCTGGCGATGGCGGCGACCAGACTGCGTGACGACGAACTGCGTGAGCGCGCCCACGCGTTGTTGTTGCCCGCCAAGGACGAGCTCGTGGCGGGTACCGGGCTGTTCACGTTCGGCCCGGTGACGGACTACCTACGCGGCTAGTGCCGGTCCGAGCAGCAGACCACCGTCCAGCACGAACTCCGACCCGGTCGCGAACGCCGCCTCCGCCGACGCCAGGTAGAGCACCAGTGCGGTGAACTCGCCGGGCTCGCCCAGCCGCGGCACGGCGAACGGCGCGGGGGAGTAGAGGTCGCCGATCGCGGGCTGACCGGCCGCGACCGGCTCGTTGATCAGCGGCGTCGACACGACACCGGGGTGGATCGAGTTCACCCTGATGCCGTCGCGGCCGAGCTCCAGCGCGGCGGTCTTGGTCAGTCCGCGCAGTGCCCACTTGCTCGCGACGTACGGCGCGTAATAGGGCGAACCCACGTTGCCCATGGTCGAGGCGATGTTCACGATCGAGCCGCCGCCGGCCCTGCGCAACGAGGGCGCGACGTGCTTGATGCCGAGGAACTGCCCGGTCAGGTTCACCGCCATGGTCCGGTCCCAGACCTCGCGCGAGGTGTCCTCGATCAACGCTGCCGCGTGCTGCGCGCCCGCGTTGTTCACCAGCACCGACACCGGCCCGAACCGCTCCTCCGCGGCCTGGACCGCCGAGATCCAGGCGTCCTCGTCCGTCACGTCGAGCTGTACGGCGAACGCCCGCTCACCCAGCTCCTCCGCGGCCTTCGAACCCGCGTCCAGGTCCCGCGCGGCGATCACGACCTGTGCGCCTTCGGCGTGGAATCCCCGCACGTGGCTCGCGCCCATCCCGCTCGTCGCGCCGGTGACGAACACCGTCCTGCCGTCGAAGCGTCCCATCATGTCCTCCAGTGGTGAGTTGAGTGACTCACCTCGGAACGGTAGGCGCGATAGGCATGGTGAGTCAAGTGACTCACCTCATGGCATACTGGACGGCGTGCCGACCTACCACGAACGCATGGCGGAGCAGAAGCGGACGGCGATCGTCGACGCGGCGACGGGGCTGTTCCTGGAATCCGGCTACGACAAGACCTCGCTCGCGCGCATCGCCGACGCGGCCGGGGTGTCGAAGGCGACGCTGTTCAAGCAGTTCCCGACGAAGGCTGAGCTGTTCGACGCGATCGTCACGGACTACTGGCGCACGGAGGAGGGCGCGCTCACCCCGCAGCCCGGCGACCCGGGGAAGGGCCTGACCGCGCTCGGCAACCGGTACGTGGCGCTGCTGACGCGGCCGGGCATGGTCGCGCTGTTCCGCATCGTCATCGCCGAGGCGCCGCGCTTCCCCGAACTCGGCCAGACCCAGTTCAAACTGGGCAAACAGCCGTTCTTCGACGCGGTTCGCGACTACCTCGCCGCCGAACACGAGGCCGGCACCCTGGACGTCCGGGACCCGATCCTGGCCGCCACCCAGTTCCTCGGCATGATCTCGAACTTCGCGTTCTGGCCCCGGATGCTGCTGATGAACTGGGCGCCCACCGAGAAGGCCATGGCCCACTCGGTGGACGAGGCGGTCCAGACGATCCTGGCCCGGCACGAGGTCACAGCGGCAACCGGCGCAGCGCGGGCTTGAGGACCTTCCCGGATCCCGTTCGCGGCAGTTCCGACACCACCTCGACGTGCACCGGGATCTTGTACTTCGCCAGGCGCGGCAGCAGGAACTCCCGCAACCCGGCCGCGTCGACCACAGCGCCGTCGCGAGGCCGCACGAACGCGCGTCCGACCTCGCCCCACCGCTGGTCCGGCACCCCGACGACGGCGACCTCCGCGACGTCCGGGTGCGAGGTGATCGCGTTCTCCACCTCGGCCGGATAGACGTTCTCGCCGCCGGAGATGTACATGTCCTTGAGTCGGTCCAGGACGTACAGGTGACCGTCGTCGAGCCGCCCGAGGTCGCCGGTGCGGAACCACCCGTCCTCGGTGAACGCGGCCTTGGTGGCGACCGGGTCGTTCCAGTAGCCGGGGGTGACGTTCGGGCCCTGCACCTCGATCTCGCCGGTGTCGGCCAGCCGCAGGTCGCCGAAGAACACGCACGGTCCCGCTGACCCCGCCCGCCGCACGCTGTCGGAAGCCTCCAGGAACGTGGCGCCCGGAGCGGTCTCAGTGAGGCCGTAACCCTGGCAGAACACCAGGCCCCGGTCCTGATAGGCGTGGATCACCGCGTCCGGCACCGCCGCCCCACCGCACAGCAGCACTCGCAACGACGACAGGTCCGCCGTATGCCACTGCGGCGAGGACGCCAGGTCCGCGTACATCGTGGACACACCGAACATCCACGTCACGCCGTGCGTCTCGATCAACGAAACGCACTTGGTGACGTCCCAGCCCGAGGTGATCACGCTGTGCCCACCCTTGATGAAGGTGGGCAGCAGCGTCTGGGTGAGCGCGGCGACGTGGAACAGCGGCGCCGTGACCAGGGTGACGTCGTCCGACGCGATGTCGACGCCGATCATCAGGTTGAAGGTGTTCCACAACAGGTTGGCGTGGCTCAGCATCGCGCCCTTGGGCCTGCCCGTGGTGCCGGAGGTGTAGAGGATCAGCGCGGTGTCGTCGATGCCGACCGGCTCGTCCAGCGGTTCGTGGGAACCGCCGAGAAGCCAGTCCTCGTACGTGGCGAGCGACACCGCCCGCGGGTGCTCCACTTGATGGGAAGGCGCGTGCACCAGCACGTGCGCACCGCAGTCGCCGAGCTGGTAGTTGATCTCCGCCGGGGAGAGGCGGAAGTTCAACGGCACGAAGATCGCGCCCAGCTGGTGCGTGGCGAACAGGGTCTCGGCGAACGACGGGTGGTTCGGGCCGAGGTACGCGACCCGATCACCGTGCCGGACTCCGAGCTCCCGCAACCGCCACGCCAGCCGGGTCGTGCGGACGGCCAGCTCCCCGTACGTCGTGGAGACGCCGTCGTAGGTCAGTGCTTCACGCTTCGGCGCCATGCGCGCGCGGCGGTGTGGCCAGCTGCCCAGCCCCGAGTTCCGCATTCCTGTCTCCTGTCAGGCTGGTCCGGCTGGTCTCCCGCAGGATCACCGTGCACACGACGGTGAGCAGGCAGAACGCCGCGAGGATGAACGGGATCGCGCCCGTGCCGGAGGACCTCTGCACCTGCGCGAAGAGCAACGGCGCGAGCCCCGCGCCCAGGCCCGCGAGCTGGTAGCCGAGCGAGGCGCCGGTGTAGCGGCTGCCGGTGTTGAACAGCTCGCTGTACAGGGCGGCGAGCGGCCCGTACATCATCGGATGGATCACGGCCTGGCCGAGCACGAGAGCGAGGACCACGAACCCGTTGTCCACCAACGGGAACAGCGCGAACCCGAACGCCGCCATGAGCACGGCGCCGGCGAGCACGACGGGCCTGCGCCCGAACCGGTCCGACGCCGCCGACCAGCCGAGGATGCCGATCACCGCGAGCGCTGAGGACAACGTCAGCGCGTTGAGGATCGTCTGCCGGCTGTTACCCGCCTGAACGCCGTAGGCGAGTATGAAAGTCGTCAGGGTCGACTGCGCGACGAACGCGGAGAGGCCGACGCCGATCCCGAGCAACAACGTGCGCGGGTGGTTGCGCAGCACGTCGAGCAACGGCATCGAGCCCTTCTTCCGCTCCGCCTTGAAGACCGGCGTCTCCTCGACCTTCATCCGCACGAACAGGCCGATGCCGAGCAGCACCAGGCTCAGCAGGAACGGCACCCGCCATCCCCACTCGAGGAAGGCCTTCTCGCCGACCAGCGCGGCGGTGCCGGACAGCGCGAGCGTCGACAGCACCATGCCGCACGGCGCGCCCGCGTTGGTGAAGCTCGCCCACAGCCCGCGCCGGGAGGTGGCGTGCTCGGCCGACATGAGCACGGCGCCGCCCCACTCGCCGCCGACGGAGATGCCCTGCACGACCCGCAGCAGGATCAGTCCGGCCGGAGCGAGCCAGCCGACCTGGGCGTAGGTGGGCAGCAGGCCGATCAGGAAGCTCGCCACACCCATCAGGCTCATGGTGAGCACGAGCATCTTCTTGCGCCCCAGCAGGTCCCCGTAATGTCCGAAGAGGACTCCGCCGAGCGGGCGGGCGAGGTAGCCGGTGGCGAACGTGCCGAAGCTCGCGATCGTGCCGACCAGCGGGTCCAGCGAGGAGAAGAAGACCTTGTTGAACACGACCGCGGAGGCCGTGGCGTAGAGCAGGAAGTCGTAGTACTCGATCACGCTTCCGAGGAAGCTCGACGAGACCGCGCGGCGTAACTGCGTTGTTGTCGCCATGACTTCACCTCATGCGTAGTGGCGGTAGACGGCACGTGCGACACAAGCGGGCTTCGCGGAGCCCTCGATCTCGACGGTGAAGTCGACGGTGAGCTGCACGCCGTCGCCCGGCACGTCCTCGACCGACTCGACCCGGCCCAGCAACCGGATCTTGGCCCCGACCGGCACCGGCGCGGGGAACCGCACCTTCTCCAGCCCGTAGTTCAGGCTCATCCGCACGCCCGAGACGTCGAGCAGTTCGGTCATCAACGGGATGAGCAGCGCCAGCGTCAGGTAGCCGTGCGCGATCGTGCCGCCGAACGGTCCGGTGGCGGCGCGTTCCGGGTCGACGTGGATCCACTGGTGGTCGTCGGTGGCGGCGGCGAACGTGTCGACGCGGCCCTGGTCGATCTGCAACCAGTCGGTGTGGCCGAGGCTCGTTCCCGCCAGGGCCTTGAGTTCGGCGATTCCTTGGACGGAGATGGTCACGCGTCCTCCTTGACGAGTCCGAGCAGGCGGGCTGCGTTGTGCTTGAGGATCTTGGGCCGGACCTCGTCGGAGATGTCGAGCTTGGCGAAGTCGGCGAGCCAGCGGTCAGGGGTGATCACCGGGTGGTCCGAGCCGAACAGGACCTTGTCCTGCAACAGGGTGTTGGCGTAGCGGACGAGCTGTGGCGGGAAGTACTTCGGCGACCAGCCGGACAGGTCGATGTACACGAACGGTTTGTGCGTCGCCACCGCGAGCGCCTCGTCCTGCCAGGGGAACGACGGGTGCGCGAGCACGATCCGCAGGTGCGGGAAGTCCACGGCGACGTCGTCCACGAGCATCGGGTTGGAGTGCTTGAGCCTGATGCCACCACCGCCGGGCACGCCGGCGCCGATCCCGGTCTGTCCACTGTGGAACAGCGCGGGCACGCCCAGCTCCTCGATGACCTCGTACAGCGGGTACGCCATCCGGTCGTCGGGGGAGAAGTCCTGGAGGCTGGGGTGGAACTTGAAGCCCCGCACACCGTGCTCCTCGACCAGCCTCCGCGCCTCCCGGACGGCGGTGCGGCCCTTCCACGGGTCGACGCTCGCGAACGGGATCAGCACGTCCGCGTGTTCGGCGCAGGACGCGGCGACCTCCTCGTTGGAGATGCGCGGGTGGCCGGTGGCGTGCTCGGCGTCGACCGTGAAGATCACCGCGGCCATCTTCCGCTCGCGGTAGATCTGGGCGGTCTCGGCGATCGTCGGCTGCCGGTGAGCGGCCTTGAAGTACTTGGCGGACGCCTCGATCAGTGTCGAGCTCAGCGAACTGTGGCCGTCGCTGGAGATCTCGGCGTGCGTGTGGACGTCGATGGCGACCAGGCTGTCCACATCCATTTTGGGAACGTTCATGGCGCCACCGGCATCGGGACTCCGTAGGTCTCGGCCTCGAACTCGCTGAACCGCTCGGCGATGGCCGCCGCGTTCCAGCCGCCGTCCGCGAACAGGACCTGTTTCTCGGCCGGGTGCGACCAGAGCGCGAGCCGGTCCCCGCCGATGCCGATCGCCTGTCCCGTCACGCCTTTCGCCGCGTCCGAGGCGAGGTAGACGATCAGGTCCGCGACGTCCTCGACGGTGCCCAGGCCCTCGTCGCGCCGCACCCACTCCGGCAGCGGCGCGCCGGTCCGTTCCGACTCCTCGATCAACGGCGCGAACGCCGGAATCGTGCGGGTCATCTCGGTGGCGGCGACGGGGACGACCGCGTTGACGGCGATGTCCGAGCGGGCGAGCTCCAACGCCCAGGTCCGTGCCATGGCGGCGATCCCGGCCTTCGCGGCGGAGTAGTTGGTCTGGCCGAAGTTGCCGCGCTGGCCGGCGGGCGACGAGATCAGCACGAGGCTGCCTCCGGTGCCCTGCTCGCGCATCCGCACCGCCGCCGCCCGGGCGCAGGTGAAGGTGCCGCGCAGGTGCACGTTGATGACCGCGTCGAAGTCGTCGTCGGTCATCTTCCACAGCACGCGGTCGCGCAGGATTCCGGCGTTGGTGACCAGCACGTCGAGCCGTCCGAACTCCTCCACGGCGGCCGCGACGAGCAGGTCGGCCGTCTCGGCGGACCCGACCGGCGCGATCACCGCGCGGCCCCCGATGCTCGCGGCGAGCTCCTCGGCGGACTCGTCCACGTCGTTGACCACGACCTTGGCCCCGTTGCGCGCCAACGCTTCCGCGTAGGCCCGGCCCAGCCCGCGACCGGCGCCGGTGACGATCACGACCTTTCCCGACAGCTCCATCAGGCGAGTCCTCTCCGTTGGGGTCGCGATCCAAAGTAGGGCATATTCATGACGCTCGTCTAGATGCTGCCCAACATGTATCGTGAGCAGCGTGACACCCCAGTCCTTGATGCTCAACTTCCTCGGCCTGTACGTGTTCGACCGCGGCATCGCGGTCTACTCGGGCAGCGTGATCGACGTGTTCGGGCGCGTCGACGTCTCGGAGGAGGCGGTGCGCTCGACGCTGACGCGCATGGCCTCACGGGGTCTGCTCACCAAGCACCGCAACGGCCGCAAGGTCTACTTCGGACTCACGCCGCGCGCGACGGACGTCCTGCGGGACGGTGAGCGCCGGATCTGGCAGACCGGCGCGGTCAACCGGGACTGGGACGGCACCTGGACCCTGGTCGGCTTCTCGCTGCCGGAGGGCCGCCGCGGCGAACGGCACGACCTGCGGTCGCAGCTGCAGTGGGCCGGTTTCGGGCCGGTGCAGAACGGCCTGTGGATCGCACCGGGCGCGCGCGACGTGACCGCGCTGGTCGAGGGGCTCGCGGAGAACGTCACCGTCTTCACCGCCCAGCACGCCAAACCGACCGAGGCGGTGGACCTGGCCCGCCGCGCGTTCGACACGGCCGCCATCGCCGCCCGCTACCAGGACTTCCTGACGAAGTGGCGGGTGCCGGACAGTTCGTTGCCCGACGACCTGGCCCGCCAGTTGCTGCTGCACGCCGACTGGCTCGACCTCGTGCGCCAGGACCCCCACCTGCCGGCCGAACTGCTCGCGGGGGACTGGCCCGCGATCGAGGCCGAGCAGCTGTTCCAGTCCCTGGCCACCCGCTACGTCGAGACCGCGACCCCGCTCGCGGCCGCCGCCATCGAGTCGATCGAGGTCGATGCCGGCTAGGTCGCAGCACTGAATTTATAGCGCTGACGAACAGGCGCGGTTCATCGCGCTGCCCGCGGAGACTCGCGCCACCTACCGCCGGTGCTACGACATGTCACTGCGCATGGTGAAGCGCGTGCACGACGCCGGCGTGCCGATCACGACCAGGACGGACGGACCCCGCGGACCTGCACACCGAGTTCCGCGAACCGGCCGCGTCCGGTTCGCGGCCACTGGACGTCCTGCCCACGGTGACCACGGCGCCGGCCGCCTATCTCGGGCGTGTCGGCCGGATGGGCGCCGTAGCCCCCGGCATGGACGCGGACGTCCTCCTCCTCGCCACCGCCACCGTCCAATCAGGACTTTTGCGCGACGTGGCCGGTGCGGGTCTGCTCGCTACGACAATCGAGTGAGAAGTGCACAAACACTCGCGCGTCCGAACGACGAGGAGAACCCTCGGCTGGGGCCGATCTTCGTCTGGGCGAGGAGGGATTGAGGTGCTGTCCTGGCCGCTTCGGGGAGGTCGGCGATGACCGGCGCGGAAGTCGAGAGCGGAAGCCAGGACGACACCGCGCACAGACCGGTGCCCCGTCCGCACGATGTGCCCGCGGGGACGACGACGCGGTTCGCGCTGTTGATCGCAGTGGTCGCGGCCACGAGTTCGACCATGTTCATGCTCCTGCACCTGCTGGTGCCCGCGAACTCGGCCCGTCAGGTGGATGCCCAGAAGAGCTGCTTCGCCGAGGTGTCCGGTCTGCCGCCTCTGGCCGGCCCGGATGAAGTGCCGTTGCGCGCGGAGGCTGCCGCGCGCGTGATGCGGTGTCTCGCGCCTGTGTACCTCGATGAGGTGTCCTGGGCGGGGTACGGGCTGGTGCTTCTGTTCGGCTTGGCGGTGGTCCTGTACTGGCTGCAGCCGTGGTGGATCATTCGCCGGCGTCGGTTGGTGCCGATCTCCGCCGAAAACTGCCCGGAGTTGGTGGCGTATCTCGGTGAGTTGAGCCAGAAGGTCGGACTGGCTCGGCCCCCGGCGTGGCTGCTCGCGCCGTACAACGCCACGGTCGGCGGGCGGTCGTTCGGTCACGTCCGGCGCCGCCGGGTGCAGCTCGACGCGGGTCTGGTCATCTTGTACAGCACCGATCGGGCCGCGTTTCGCGCGGTCGTGCTGCACGAGCTGGCACACCTGTGGAACCGGGACGTGGACAAGACCTACCTGACCATGGCGATCTGGCGGGCGTACGTGGTCGTCGCCCTGATCCCCTTCGTGGGCGGCCTGCTGATCGCCATCCCGCTCGGCTGGTCCGTGACGGCGCTGACCGGCCACTGGACGGAGACGCTGGCCGTTCTCGGCTCACTGCTGGCGCTCACCGCACTGGTGTACCTGACCCGCAACGCGATCTTGCACGTCCGGGAGACGCACGCCGACGCGATCGCTGCCGTCCACGATGGACCAGATGGGGCACTCCGTGGCCTCGTCGGCCGGCTCCGGGCACCGGCCGGCCCGCGGTGGCGGGCGTTGCTGAGCACGCATCCCGACCCCCGGCAGCGGCTGGCCGCCATCGACGACCCGGCCGTCCTGGCACGCCCCAGCCCGTGGGTACTGGCCGGGGCCGGAATCGCCGCGGGCATGCTCGCCACCGATCTCGGCTTCGTGTTCGACTTCCTGTTCGTGGCGACCGCCGCCTTCAGCCGGGGCCTGGCCGGTCTGGTGATCGCGCTGGTCCTCAGCGGGCTGCTCGCGGTCACGCTGTGGCACGCCGCTGCCGGCGACCCGGCGCGGCGGCTCCGGTGGACCTGGCTGCTGTGCCCGGCGGTGCTCGCTGCCGGATTCGTGCTCGGCGAGCATCTGTCGCTGTTCCACGCGAGCGTCAGAGGGGACCAGCCAGGCGGCGGCCTGGGCGGAGGTGTGGCCGTCGTCCTCACCACGCTGCTGCTGGTGGCCGGCGGGGTGCTGCTGGCCGGATGGACGCTGTCTGTTCTTCGCCTGGCACTGACGCCGGCCACGCCGCGCCGCCGGTGGGCGCCGTTCGCGGTGGTGGCGGCCACTGGAGTCGTTGCCGCATCTTGGTTCGCCGCGTGGTTCGTCCTCCACGGCCTCGACCTCGCGCTGTGGACGCCGATCCCCGGATCCGTCCCCGGGACCGGCGCGGAAATCGGGTGGTACCGCACCCTCGCCTGGTGGACCGACTTCACCTGGCTCCCGCTGCGGTACCTGGACGGCAACCCGCTCACCCTGCCCGGCCTGACCCTGCTCTGGCTCGTCCCGATCGTCATCACACTCCGCCGCCGCGGAACCAGCAATGCGGCCGGGGCACCCGCCCTGCGTCTCGGCCGACCACTGACCACCGGACTCGTCGGTGGCATCGCGGTGATGGTCATCGGTGTCGCCCTGTCCTACGTGGCCAAGTCCGCACTGCCGCTGAACGTTCGACAGGACACCACCTTCACGACCGGGACCACCTACTTCGGCTACGTGCAGCTGTGCACGTACATCACCTTGGCCGTGCTCGCGCAAGCCGTTGTCGCCGGCCTCGTCGCCGCTCGCGTCCGCCGGCACCGTCCCGCCCTCGTCGCGCTCGCGGTGTCCTTGACGGGAACACTCGCCGCCATCGGCTGGCTCGGTGTCCTGACGTTCAGCCGCTGCACGGACCTGTACGGAAACGCGCCGACGAGTTGCGTTCCGATGGTCAGCCTCCCCGATCTCACCGGCCATCTGCACACGATCCTGATCAAGGGCTTGATCGCGGCGGTTCCGGGCGCGCTGCTCGGTGCCGCGGTCAGCGCCCTGCGCCGACGACGCACTCACCCGGCTGCCCCGGCCTCGGGGCCCGCCGGTGCCCGTGGCGTGTCCGTCGTGGTGATCGCTCTGCTGGCCGCGGTGATGATCGCCGCCCCTCTGCCCGGGCTGCGAGGAGACTGGAACATCTGGACTGGTCAGGTGAGCTCGTCCTCCGCTGTGCCCGACGACGAAGGCGACGCGAAGCCACCGCCGCCCACCAGCGCCACCTCGGCAGGCCGCGACAGCAGCCCGCAAGAGACCACAGTGGACACATGCGTCGTCGGGACGTGGATCGAGACTGCCAACGAATCACACGTGAAGTCCCCCGGCGGGGTCGACGTGCGGTTCACCAGCGCCGGTCGGGTCCAGCGGTTCCGCGCGGACGGCACGGCGGTTCTCGACTTCGGTGCCGGAAACGTCACGACCGGGACGTTCGACGGGAAGACACTTCGATCAGTCAGCTCAGGAACGATCACCTTCAGGTACGACACCGGAGCCGGACAGATCCTGTACAGCAGCCCGGTGGCCAGCGGGACCACCACGGTGACGATTGACGGTGTGGTGCAGGAGACACGTGCGCTCGAGGCGAGCGTGGAGCCGGAACACTACGTCTGTCAGGGCGACGTCATGACGCAGACCGGCGCCTCGTTCACCATTCAGCTGGCCCGGACGAGCCACACCGGTTGAGTCCGGTGCGACGACTCGAAGGCTAAATCTTTAGCTCGATCCATGAACATGAGTTCAGCTGTCGAATCATTCGATTGATTCGACTTGTTTGATGGACATAAAAGCAGCCTGCTATAGGCGACGCGCGTTCACCGCAACGTTTCGAAACTTCTCGGCAACCTTACGGAGTCGGCTCGGCACTGCTAGTGTCCGAATCGACGGCGGCCGTCATCGCGATCACCATTCACTCGCACGTGTCGCTTCGTGCTGCCTTGCCGCCGTACCGACCTCGATGACGAGGAGTACCGCATATGGCTAAAAGCAATTTCCGACCGTCGAGCCGCAAACGCGGCCGTGTCGCACTGCTCGTCAGCGGCGCCTGCACCGCGCTGGTCATGGCGCTGACGCCCGTCGTGGCCGGCGCTGACGTCGGTGCCGCCGCGACGTGCTCGAGCCAGACGGGCAACAACGGCGGTTACTACTTCTCCTTCTGGACCGACGGCGGCGGCCGGGTGTGCATGGACTTCGGTTCCAGCGGCAACTACAGCACCTCGTGGAGCAATGTCGGCAACTTCGTCGGCGGCAAGGGCTGGAGCAACGGTTCGCGGCGGACGGTGAACTATTCCGGAAGCTTCAACCCGTCCGGCAACGCCTATCTGACCCTCTACGGGTGGACGTCGAACCCGCTGGTCGAGTACTACATCGTCGACAACTGGGGCAACTACCGGCCCACCGGCACCTACAAGGGCACGGTCACCACTGACGGCGGCACGTACGACATCTACCAGACGATGCGGTACAACGCGCCTTCCGTCGAAGGCAACAACAAGACCTTCCCGCAGTTCTGGAGCGTCCGGCAGCAAAGGCGGACCGGTGGATCCATCACCACCGGCAACCACTTCGACGCGTGGAGCCGCGCCAACATGCGGCTCGGCAACTTCAGCTATTACATGATCCTCGCGACCGAGGGATACCAGAGCAGCGGCAACTCCAACATCACGGTGAGGTGAGCGCCTGCTCCTGATCGGGTTCCCGGGCCGCCGGGAGTCGTGTCCCCCACGACTCCCGGCGGCCTCGCTCGTTCCGCGGCCAGCCGCTGAGCAGCGAACTTCGTCATGGGGCGAAGCAACCTGAACGCTTTTGGCGCGCGTTGGCAAATACGGGGTGCAAGGGCGAAGCGAGACCCCGAGGAGCTTCATGTCGTCAGACGCGGAACTGATCGGCAGATCACTGCGCGGAGACACCAACGCCTTCGTGGAAGTGATCAGTCGCCACGAGACCGCGATCGGGAACTACCTCGCGCGCCGGGTGGGGCGACAAGCAGCAGAGGACGTGCTCGGCGATGTGTGGGTTGCGGCGTACGAGTCCCGTGCGACCTATGACCTTTCGCATCCCGAGGCCAGGCCTTGGTTGTACGGCGTCGCGCTGAACAGGCTGCGCCGGCACTGGCGGTCGGAACCGGCCGAGGAACCGGCGCCGGACCTGACCCGCGTGGCGAGTGACTGGGATCCCTGGCCGGCGGTGGACGACCGCGTGGACACGCAGGCGTTGCTGCGCAACGCGTTGGCCCGCCTCAAGCCGGAGGAACGGGAAGTGCTGGGCCTGGTCGCCTGGGAGGACCTGACCGTCGCGGAGGCCGGGCGAGTGCTCGACATCCCCGCGGGCACGGCCCGCCGCCTGTTGCACCAGGCGCGCAAGACGTTGCGTGAGACCCCCGAGGTGGCCGCGCTGCTGCAAGTCCCGACAACGTGAAAAGACACCCCATGGATGAAATGGATCTGATGAAGAATCTGCGTGAAGTGCCGGCCCCAGGTCCGGAGGCTTACGACCGTGCTCGCACGGCGCTGCACACGGCTATGGCGGAGCCCGAGCCCGCGACCACGGTCGTGCGGCCGAAGCGCTGGTTCTCCTGGCCCAAGGTCAGTGTCGCCGCGGTGGGCGCGGCCGCCGTCGCCACGGCCGTGGTGATGGGCACGACGGGCGGCACCGTCCCGACCGGCCCCGCGATCGAGGCAGCCCCGCCGGTGGTCGAGTCACCGCTGGTGAAGCTGGCCTCCGAGATCAAGGCCGCGGCCGCGTTGACGGGTGACTCGTCGCTGATCATCGGCACGAAGACCGCGCCGGACGGCTCGCCGTACGTCTACTACACCGTCTACACCGACAAGGGCCAGGTCTTCAAGGGGGACTCGGCGAAGACCCTGGGGGCCTCGGCGGCGAAGAACGAGGACCAGGCTCGGCCGTTCGACGCGAAGGTGATGGCGGCGGCCCGCCAGGCCGCGAACGGCGACGTGGAAAAGGCCAGGGTCGCGATGGTCACCGCCGCCGGCAACGCCCTGGGACTCGGCCTGAGCCCCGCCGAGGCGGACAAGGCCTGGGCGGATGCCCAGGCAGAGGTCGACGAGACGTTTCGCAAGGCCGGCAAGGAGGTGCTGCCTCCCAGGCCGCGTCCGACGGGCAAGGACCTGGAGAACCGCATCGGCAACCACCTGTGGAGCAACGCCACGTACGCGCTGTTCGTCGGCGCCGCCAACGCCGAGATCCGCGCGGGTGTGCTGAAGCTGCTCGCCACCATCAAGGAGGCGACCGTCGGCGAGACCGACGTCGACGGCCAGCGCGCGCTGACCATCGGCGCGAGCCCCGACATCCTGGGCGGTCACGCCTCGGCGAAGCTGACCATCAACGCCGACAACGGACTGCCCATCCGTGACGAGACCTTCCCGGCCGAGAACTCGCCGAGTCCGTCGAAGTACGCGGTGGTGACCTACAAGTCGTCCCGCGTGAACCTCGCCGACGTGGCGGCGGGCAAGATCTGATCCTGCTGGAGCACGCGCTGTCCTGGGAGACTTCGGTCCTCTCAGGACAGTGCTGTGCGCGGATTCAGGAAGAGCGACGCGGTCAGGGCGAATCGCCTCGAACCGCGGGCAGGCCGGAGGCGGTCGCCGCGATGAAGCGTTGCAGCGTCGGCCGGAAAGGCGGGAACACCGCCGCGATCCCGGGCTCGCGGGCGTAGAGCTCGGCGAGTGTCGGTGGTGGCTGGGACAGCGGGTACAGCCTGCCGACGAACGCCCCCGCGGCGAACACCACGGAGGACCCGTCCCTGCCGGTCAGCTCCGGACACACGGCCATGATCTGCTCGCCGACCTGTGCGTACATGTCGATCGCCCACAGCTTGTACGTGTGCAGCACCTCGAGCGAGACGTTGTGCTCCAGCATGGTCTCGGCGTGACCGATCAGGTCGCAGTACAGGGGCCGCTCGGCGAAGGAGTCCGCCAGTGCCGAGGCCATCTGCTCGATGCCGGAGGCGTCCCTGAGCCGGGTCCGCACCGCGTCGGCCCAGTCCGTGCCGTCACGCATGCTGAGCTGCAGGTAGATCTCTTCGCGGGTGCCGAAGTAGCGCAGGACGTTGGACTTCACCAGGCCGACCGCGGCCGCGATGTCACCCAGGCTGACCTGGGCCACGCCCTTGTCGAGCGCGAGATCGCGGGCGGCCGCGAGGATCGTCTCCCGCCGCTGCTCCTTCTGATCCGGGCGCCGTGCCCGCCGGAACGACGCTTCCATGTCGTTGGGCACTCTACCAGGAGGTTTTGTTAAAAGTACGGTGTTCCTTTATCGTCTTGCCGGTCAGCACCACACCCCTGCGCGGCCGGAGGCCACGACTCATGACCCAGCAGCAGCGCTCCCTGTCGGCGACGGTCGACGAGTTCGTCGACGCGTTCAACGTCAACGACCTCGACCGCGTCATGGACTTCTTCGCCGACGACGCCGAGTACGAGCCGGGTGACGGCGCGAAGCACCGGGGCAAGGCCGCGATTCGCGCGGAGTTCGCGCCCCAGTTCGCCGGCCGGTACGGCGCGATGCGCTTCGACGTGCACGACAAGCTCGTCGACGAGTCCGGGCGACGCGCGGCGATCCGCTGGGCGTGCCGGATCGACGTCTCCGGGCCACGCGGCCGCGGCGTCTACCCGCTGCTGCGGTTGCTCGGGCTCCTGCGGCACGGCCCGCGCATGGTCTGGCAGGGAATGGACGTGTTCCACTTCGACGCCGACGGCTCGATCACCGGCAAGTACTCCTACGCGAACTTCAAGGTCCCGCCGATGAAGCGCGACAGGGGAGAGCCTTGGACCGCTGCCGCGTCCAGGTGACTCCGCGGCGGAAATGTCGATGATCGGGTGAACGCATTCATCCGAATTGAGTCTTCGACTCGAACGCCGTCGATTCGATCTGTTCGCGCTTGACGCTTTCCGTGTTTCCCGCGACCGTCCTGTGGGCACATATCCACGCATTGGATCGGGCGGGGGCGTCTGTGGTCGGCATGCGGCAATGGCGGAAGGCGCGTTCGATCACGGCCACGGGCTCGGCGGCGTTGCTCGTGGCGGCGACGTTCACGGTCCAGGCGGCTCCCAGCGCGGCGGCGGCCACCGGGCCCGAACTGTCGGTGGACTCCTCCGCCGCCCGGCACGCGATCAGTCCCGGCATCTACGGCCTGAACGGCGGCGATCCGGCGTTCAACGCCGAGATCGGCCAGTCGGTGGCGCGCTGGGGCGGCAACGCGTCCAGCCGCTACAACTTCAAGAACCACACGTACAACACCGGCAGCGACTGGTACTTCGAGAACATCGTCGCCGACGAGCAGCACACCCTCGAGTGGATGGTCGGGTCCAACCTCGACCGCGGTATCAAGCCGGTCGTCACCGTGCCCATGGTCGGCTGGGTGGCCAAGGACTCGCCGTCGTCGCACCCGTTCGCGTGCGGCTTCCCGGCGACCAGGTACCCGCAGCAGGACGGCTTCGACGAGTGGGACCCCAATTGCGGCAACGGTCTGCTCAACGGGACGAACCTCGCCGGCGTGCCCGAGGACACCTCGGTCAGGGCCGACGCGGCGTTCGCCGGTGAGATGGTGTCGCACCTGGTGAGCAGGTTCGGCACGGCGGCGCAGGGTGGCGTGCCCATCTACGAGCTCGACAACGAGCCGGTGTTGTGGGCCCACACGCATCGTGACGTGCACCCCGAACTGGTCTCGTACGACGAACTGGGGAACAAGGGCACGGCGACCGCCGCGGCGATCAAGGCCGCCGACCCCGGTGCCGCGGTCCTCGGCCCGTCCGGCTGGGGGTACTGCGAGTGGGTCGCGTCCGGTGTGGACGGTTGCGGGCCCGGCGTCGACTCGGCCGCGCACGGCGGGCTCAACCTCTCGCAGTGGTACCTGAAGAACATGAAGGACTACAGCGACGCCCACGGGGGTAAGCGTTTCCTCGACTACTTCGACCAGCACTTCTACCCGCAGATCGGCGGTGGTAAGGACCCCGAGTCCAACGCGCTGCGGCTGCGGTCCACGAGGTCGTTGTGGGACCCCACCTACGTCGAGGAGTCCTGGATCGGCCCCGGCGGGGTCAACGCGCCGCCGTTGCAGTTCATCCGCACGATGAAGTCGTGGATCGACCAGTACAACCCCGGCACCAAGACCGCCATCACCGAGTACAACTGGGGCGCGCTGGACGACATCAACGGCGCGCTGACGCAGGCCGACGTTCTCGGCATCTTCGGACGTGAAGGTCTCGACCTCGCCACGATGTGGGGCGAGCCCAAGCCGACCGATCCGGGCGCGTACGCGTTCCGGATGTACCGCAACTACGACGGCGCGGGCAGCCGATTCGGTGACGTCAGCGTGTCGGCGACCTCCGCCGACCAGGGCCGGCTCGCGGTGTACGCGGCACAGCGCACGTCCGACGACGCGCTGACCGTCATGGTCGTCAACAAGACCGGCGAGGACCTGACGTCGCCGCTGTCGATGGCCGGATTCGACGGAACCGCTGCGGCGCAACGGTTCACCTACGGCCCGGCGAACCTGGGCGGGATCGTGCGCGGCGGGGACCTGCCGGTGAGCGACGGTCGTGTCGACGCGACGTATCCGGCGAACTCCATCACGCTGCTGGTGCTGCCGCCCGCGGGGTGTTCGGCGAGCCTGCACGTCAACGGCGACTGGAGCACCGGACACGTCGCGACGGTGACCGTCACCAACGACCGCCACACGGCGATGGCCGGATGGCGGGTCAGCTGGACGTGGCCCGGCGGCCAGCAGGTCACGAACTCGTGGGGCACCAGCCTGAAGCAGGACGGCAGCCGCGTGGTCGCCGCGGACGCCGGGTGGAACGGCTCCATAGGTGCTGGTGGCAGCACCACGTTCGGGTTTCAGGCCACCGGTAGAGCGGCCGCGGCGACGCTGACCTGCACGCCGACCTGAGACGCCGAACGTCCGACGTGGACGTAGTCCGCCCTGAACTGGGCGAGCGGCGTCCACTCCCGCATCACCTGCTGGAGTTCCTCCTCCACGCAGACATCGCCTCGTCCCGCGTCATGCCGGAGAGGGCGCCGATGTGCCCGGAGCAGCCGCCGAGGCGGATCTCGCCCTGCCCGACCCTCGGCCAGAGCCGGCCGACCAGGGCGACGAGTTCCCTGCGGTGCGGCAGTTCTGGTTGCACTGTGGCGAAGAGGTCGTGGCCTCCGTCGACGGAGAGGACGGACTCCACCGGCACGTACACCACTCGCGCGCACCTCTGCGCGTCCTCTTCTGAGTCGCGCATCAGACGGTCGGCGCCGTCATGAAGAATCTGGGACGCAACGCGGAGCTGCCCGTGTTCACCCAAGGCCTTTACACGGCAAGGGAACTCGCCATGGAACGGATGCAGGCGGAGGCCGCGGCGCTGGAGGCGGAAGGTATCGTCGGCGTGCAGTTGTTGCAGCACATCCACAGCTGGTCCGGCCATGTCACGGAGTTCTTCGCGGTGGGACGGCGGTGCGGCCGATCCGCGACGATCACAAGATCCCGGCGCCGCAACTCGTGCTCCGCGCTCCTCCAGCTGATCCAACCGCTCGCGAAGTGCCGTGCGCTCGTCGCCCGCTGGACCTCCGAGGCTCGCCTCCGAAGATCTTCAGGTTCGGGTTCACCTCGGTGGTGCGCTTGCGAGTGAACGCCGGGTCCATCCGCGCGAGCAGCATGTCGATCTCGACGGCGCTGTCCCGGGCACACGTGGGACTGGCGACCGGACGTTTCGGGGAGGGTCGAAACGTCTCAGCGAAGTTGACGTTGTTCGCGCACCGCTGGCAGTGTCGATCCCCGAGGGCGTCTTCGCGCGGCTGGGGGTGAACGGCCGGAAGCAGTCCACTGACGATTGCTGTCGATGAGCTGCTTCTCCTACGTGGCCCGGCAGGTGGATTCCGCACGAACGCCTTGGATTGCCCGAACCACGGCGAATCCCACTCTGTCGTAGCAGAGAACGAGAGGAAGTACTTTGAGGTTGAGCACCAGAGTCTTTGCGCTCATCACGTTCACTCTGTCCGCGGTCTTGGTCGGTACCACGCCGGCGCCCGCCGCCACTGCCCAGACCGTGCAACTCGCCGCGCCGGCCGGCAGCGGCCTCCCGCCCTACGTCGCCGTGATCAAGCCGGTCACCGCGAAGCGGCTCGCCTCCAGCTGGCGTGAAGGCTGCCCCGTCGGGCCCGATCAGCTGCGGCTGATCAGCCTGAACTTCGTCGGCTTCGACGGTGCGGTGCACCGCGGCGAACTGGTCGTCAACGCCGATCTCGCCACCGAGGTCGCCCGCGTCTTCGCCGACCTGTACTTCGGCCGGTTCCCCATCCAGCGGATGGAGACCATCGAGAAGTACGACTCCGACGACGACGCGTCGATGGCGGCGAACAACACCTCGGCGTTCAACTGCCGGCCGATCACCGGCGGCACCGCCTGGTCCAACCACTCCTACGGACGGGCCATCGACATCAACACCGTGCAGAACCCCTACATCTCCCGCAGCGGCACGGTCTACCCGCCCAACGGCGCGCCCTACGTCGACCGCACCCAGAACGTTCCCGGCATGATCCACGCCGGCGACGCCACCGAGCAGGCGTTCACCACACGCGGCTGGACCTGGGGCGGCTTCTGGGACACCCCGATCGACTACCAGCACTTCGAGAAGCCCTGACACCAGACCGAGAAGCCATCGGCGCGGCCTGTCGCACCGAGTAACGCGAACAGCGCCCGGGATCGCCTCCGGATGGAGTGGCGGCGGTCCCGGGCGCCATGACGGCGTCCAGGACCGGCGCTCGGGGCGCGGCGGCTCAGAACAGATCGGGTGTGCGCGAGTGAATCAGGAGGCCGGCGTCGTTGAGCGCTATGTCAAACGCATCCACCAGGCCGGCCTCAGGTGAAGCCTCGGCACCATCGACTCGACCACACCATCCGATCATCGGCAGATGCGGATGGTGCGGCACCGGGCTCGTCGAGGCGCATCGGTGGCCTGGCTTTCGCGACGGCGAGTCAAAGTGGCGTTGAACCAGCGGAACACATGCGCGGGTCTGTGAGTTGGGGACGGTATGAGTCAACTCGTGGACCGCACGATCACCGCCCTGCGTGCCGAGCATGACGTGCTTGCCGGTCTCGTCCGCACCTTGACCGACGAGCAGCTGGCTTTCACCAGCGGCGCCGCGGAGTGGACCGTCGCTCAGGCTCTGTCCCATCTCGGCAGTGGCGCGGAGATCGGCCGTGCGCCGATCGCCCGGGCCGCCGGAGAAACCGTGGCGGCCGAGGACAACCAGACGATCTGGGCCCGCTGGGACGCGTCCGTGCCGCGTGCGCAGGCCGAGGGCTTTCTGGAGCACGACGGCCGCTGGCTCGACATGGTCGAGGCGCTCACGCCCGACCAGCGCTCGTCGCTGACCGTCGACCTCGGTTTCCTGCCGGAGCCGGTTCCGCTGCTGACCGCCCTGGGCATGCGGCTCAACGAGGTGGCCAACCACTCGTGGGACGTGCGCGTGGCCTTCGACCCGCACGCCGGAGTGAACGCCGACTCGGCCGCGGTGCTCGTCGACCTCCTGGCCGGGCCCCTGGGCTTCCTGCTGGGCTTCCTCGCGAAGCCGGCCGAGCTCGCGGCCCCCGTGTCCGTCGCGATCTCCGGCGCCGGTCTGGTGATCGACGACGTGGTCATGGTGGTGGACCACCTCGAGTCACCTTCCGCGACGTTCAACGGGCCGCAGGAAGCGTTCGTCCGTCTGATCAGCGGCCGTCTCAAGGCACCGCACGACATCGGCGTCACGGTCGAGGGCAGTGTCACGCTCGACGACCTGCGTCGCGTGTTTCCCGGCTTCTGAGGAATCAACACCTGCCTGACGCATCTGGCTGAGTCATACCTGGACGACAGGCGACATCCGGTGTGTCAGCCACTCGATCGCACCCGCCGCGGCATGACAGTGCCTTGCCGACGGTGGTGTTCGCGAACAACGTTGTCGATCACGAAGTGCGCGTCAGGAGGAACCGCCACATCCTTCCGCCGTGTCGGGTACGAATGGTTCGTGGAACAGGTTGAGGTCTGGCGAGGCGCTCACGGCGATCCGAGGCCGTTGTTCGGGCCGCTGCCCGGCATCCGCCTCGGTGACACGCTCGCCTACGAGTTCCAGCTGCCGGACAGCTTCACTCCATGGCCCGGTCGGACGCTGCTGGAACGCGTGTTCGTGTTGCTCGACCTCGGGGTGAGCATGTCCATCCCCGCCTGGCGGTCCAACCTGGGAACCGACCAGACCCAGGACGGACCGACCACCTGGTACGTGGACCTCGTGCACGTCTCGGCCACGCGGGACTCGGTCACCGTCCGGGACCTCTACGCCGATGTCCTGGTACCCACCGACGGTCGCCATCAGCGGATGCTCGATCTCGACGAGTTCGCCGACGCGATCGAGGCAGGACAACTCGACATCGCCACCGCCGTCGACGGACTGCGGCGCTGGCAACGCTTCCTCGACCAGCACCTGCACGCCGCCCGCGACCCCAGCGAGACGTGGACCGACTTCCCGCCCCAGCGGCTGCGCGACCTGGCGGCGCTACCCAGCCCGCTGGGACCGATCGTCACCGCGCCAGGCTGATCATCAGGCCACCGTCGACCCGCACACGTCCATCCGCTCATCGGCATGAGCGCGCTTGAGCAACGCCGGTCAGCGGCAGATGGGGACGTCAGCGCCGGCGGCCCTGGTCAGCCCTTGCGGATCACCCGATAGATCGTCTCGGACTTCGGCGCGGGACGCGGCACGTTGTTCCAGCCGATCGCCTCGGCTCGTTGCGCGATCGCGGCCTTCACCGCGGCCGGATCCGTCTCGTCCTCGAAGAAGGCTATCGACAAGCCATTACCGGTGGCCGGGTCAAGCAGGTGGTAGGCGTCGAGGACGCCCGGAACGGTCTTCGCCGCGTCGATCACCCATTGCCGGTCGTCATCGGGCATCGGCTCCCATACCGCGATACGTGCGATCACGAGCAACCACCTCCTGCGGCGTGAGTCGCTCCACGGGAGACCGGTGTTAGCTCGGTTCCGGAAGCAAGGTCGACCGGCAACGCTCAGGATTCGGTCCGGTCATCGGCATGAGTGCGCGTCTCGACGGGACGCCGACTGTCCGATGCTCGTGGTGACCGAGGATCGCCCGGTATCTGGGGGATTGTGCTGTGCACTCGGCGCCGGCCCGCGGGACATCCTCAGGTCACCAGCTGGCGCCAAGTTTCAGACTTGTCCCGAATGCCGTTATCGCGCTGAGGGCCCGACCTGCGTGTCGCCGACGCCGCCGAGCACGTCTGGGCCTGGTCGTGCTTCCGCCGCCGGCGACATCACCAAGCCTGTCTCAGTCGCTACAAACTCCGCGGCTGCCCAATTGCCTAACTGCCGTTGCAGTACTAGCTCGTCTCGTGCATGCATATTTCGGTGAGGACGTGGCCCTCGGGGATCACGCGGAAGGACTGCTCGGTCCGGACGTGGCTGGAGAGCATGATCTTGCCGGTCCCGGTCCACCAGTTCCCGGTGGAGTCGGGCACGAAGCCGGCGGCCTTGATTCTGCCGGCGAGCGTCCGCCGGACCTCGGCCATGGTGCCGGGGCGGATGGTCTGCAGGCACATCGAAGCTTGGTGGCCGATGGCCGCCCACCGTCGCCGGCTCTCATACACCAGCTCGCCGTCGCGCGCGCCAATCCGCTCTGCGAGTGTCCGCATCTCGCGCCACCGCCGCCGGACCGTGAATTCGCTGCTGTACCCGGACAGGAGGACCACGAAGGTGAAGACGAGCGCGATCGGGAACGCCCAGAGCAGCCAGGGCCAGTGGTCTGTCCAGAGCCACAGCCCGGTCGCCAGCAGGACGTACGACAGCAGCAGCCAGTAACGTCCACGCATCCGGCGCCTCCCCAGGTCTCGCCTCCTCTTGGCAGGGTACGCGCGGGCGCTCCGGTCAGGCGTGCGCCGGAACTGTTGGGGCGTCGCCGATCCAGCGGCGCAGCGCCTCCGCCAGACTCGCGTCACCTTCTGGCGGTGCGCGAGGATGTCCCAGAAAGTCACCGGCCGACGAAGGCGCCGAATATCCGCTCATCGGCATGAGCGCGTCCGGCGACTCGCCCGCCATCCCCGGCCCGCGTTCTGATCACGTTGGTACCGTCGGCCGCGTGCGTGACATCGAAGAGATCAGAACGCTGACCCACCGGTACGCCTTGCTGCTCGACACCGCCACCTCCGCCGGTATCGACGAGGTTTTCACCGACGACGCCGTCTTCGACGCGTCCGCCATCGAGCTGCCGACGCTCACCGGTCTGGACGCGATCCGCGGGTTCTGGCACGGCGTCTTCGACCTCACCACTCACACCACGCACGTCGTCACCAACCACATCGTCGACGTTCACGCCGGCTACCAGACCGCGACCGGCACCCACTACCTGCGCGCCGAGATGCTCTACAAGGACGGCGGCACCACCCTGGTCACCGTGCTCAACACCGATACCTACCAGCGCGGCCGCTCCGGCTGGCGCATCGCGCACCGACTGGTCAAGCCGTTGCTCCCGTTGGTTCGCGGCTAGGTCGGTTGCTCGGCGAGCTTCGTGATCACTTCGCCGTCGTACCGCCGCAGGATCTCCGCCGGCAACACGAGGGCTTCACGTCCACGACCGCGAAGATGGAGTTGGTCAGCAGGAGACGGTCAGGCATGTGCCGACGACGGCTGACGTAGCGGCGAACGCGATGTCGTCTACTGAGTGGGCGCGCACAGCGGCCCTTCCACGACCTGACCTTCCTTGAGCGTGACCCGCAGCAGGTTGCTCACCGCCGGTGGCGTGTCGGGGTAGACGGGTCTGCCGCACAACTCACCACTCTCGATGTGCACCGCGAACGTCCCGTTGCGCAGCACCGCGGGCGTGACGGTGTTGTCCTGCCGAACCACCGACACCGCGACCACGTCGTCTGTGGCGATCCCGAACTGGATGCTTCCGCCGTCGGGGAAGTTCCAGGCGTCGAAGTAGTCGAACGGGCGTGCAACGGTGAGATTGGCGTAGCTGTGCCTGCCGTGACCCTCCATCTCGGAGGCGTCAGGACCGGTGATGCCACCGGTCGTGCGGCCGGCCACCAGACAGACCGCCGCGGCCCTGTCCGTGCGGATGACCAGGAACTCCGACCACCCGTCGGCGACGCCGACGTCGATCTTGGCTCCCGGTTGCCAACTCTTCGGGTCGGGTACGTCCGCGCCGTCGGCGATCGTGGTGTTCACACAGTCCTGTGCGAGTTGCACCTCGGCGGGATCGGCCGCAGGAGCCACGCGGCCGGGCGTGCCGATCGGGCCGAACACCAGCGCACCGCCGGCGACGAGCACCCCCACCGCGGCCGCCGCCGACAGCGGTGTGGCGACCGATCGGCGACGCCTGCCGGAGAGGGTGGCCTCGACCTGGGGCCTGATCCGCTCCCAGAGGTGTTCCCGCAGGTCGTCGTGCATCGGTCGGTCGGCGGGCAGATCGACGTCGTTGTTCATCACCGCTCCTCGGGGGTCGTGGCGTCCAGGGTGGTGTCGCGCAGCCGGCTGCGAGCGCGGGATATCCGGGAGCGGATGCTCGCTTCGGCCACGCCCAGCACGGCCGCGGCCGCCGCGGTGGACAGGCCACCGATCAGGCACAACTCGACGGCCTCGCGTTCGGCCTTGGGCAGCTTGGCGACGGCGTCGAGCACCTCCCGCAGCCGGTGGTCCGCATCGACCTTGTCCGCCACGTCATCGGCGTGGTCCCGTGTGCTTCCACCTCGTGGGAGGCGGGCCAGCGCCGCCGCGAACCGCCCTCGTCCGCGGTGCTCCCGACGCGCCAGGTTGCCGGTCACGGCGAACAGCCACGGCCGTGCGCTGCGGTTCACCAGCGTCAGATCGCCCAGCCGACGGCACGCGGTGAGGAACGCGGCCGACGTCAGGTCCTCCGCCACCGACCACGAGCCGGTCAACCGGTAGGCGTAGTTCCACACCGCGCCGGAGTGCCGGCGGAACAACTCCCCGAACGCGGCGACGTCACCGCTCGCGGCTTGCTCCCACAGCTCCTGGTCGTCGTCAGGGGACAGCCCTCGGGCATCCGCCGCACCGGCGTGCTCAGGCCCTGCCCGCATGGTCCGCTCCCGCTCTCGCTCCGCAGTGGTCCTCACACCTTGAAGTCCCCGCAGGCACCCACGGCGTTGCGTCTCGCCCCAAGAGGCCCTGAGCCGGCGTCCGGCGGCGCCGACCAGGTCGGCGCCGCCGAAGCACCTACGCGACCGCCGTGCCCTCCAGTTCGATCATCAGATCGGGGATCGCCAGTCGCGTCACGCCGAGCATCGTCGTGGGCGGCGCCACCCGCGCCTGGCCGAGCCGGCCCGCCAGCACGCCGTAGTGCTGGAACAACAGGTCGACGTCGGTGGTGTAGACGGTGAGCCGCACGAGGTTCGCGAGCGACATCCCCGCCTCGGCCAGCACCGCCTCCAGGTTGTCGAGGCTCAACGCCAGCTGCGCCGCCATGTCCCCGGCGTGCTCGGGCTTGCCGTCGCCGTTCATCGAGGTCTGGCCGGCGCAGAACAGCGTCCGCGTCTGCCCGGTGACCACCTCGCCCTGGTGGTACCCCAGCTCCGCCGACCAGGCCCACGGGTTGACCGGCGTTCGTTCCACTGCCACAACAGCTCCATTCAGGATTCCCGGATGTCGCTGTGCAGCCTCGCAACCAATACACGACATCCTGTGTCGTGTATTCCCGTAGGGTTTTCGCATGCGTGCCGACCGGTTGGTCTCACTGGTCCTGCTGCTGCGCAGGCACGGTCAGCTGTCCGCGACGGCGTTGGCCCGCGAACTGGAGGTCTCCACCCGGACGGTGCTGCGCGACATCGAGGCGCTCTCCGCGGCGGGCGTCCCGGTCTACGCCGAACGCGGCCGGCACGGCGGGTTCGCGTTGCTGCCCGGCTTCCAGACCGAACTCACCGGCCTGAACCACGACGAGGCGCTCGCCCTGCTGGTCGCCGGATCGCGGCGCGGCGCCCAGGTGTTCGGCCTTGGCTCGGCCCTCGCCTCGGCCATGCTCAAGGTGGTCGACGCGCTGCCCGAGAGCTACCGGCAGACGGCGGCCGGTGCGGCGGAACGCCTGCTCATCGACCCGGAGACCGATCTGCTGTCGCGTCGCGCGGTCGAGGAGGAGCTGCCGGACGCGGTGGTGGTGGAGGTCCGGCGCGCGGTGTTCGCGGGGCACCGGCTGCGAATCCACTACGAGGCGCACGAGAAGGCGCCCGAGTGGCGGACGGTGGACCCGATCGGCCTGGTCACCGTGCGGGAGCAGGGTTATCTGCTGGCCCAGAGGTCGGGGGAGGACCGCACGTACCGGTTGTCCCGGATCCTGGCCGCCGAGGAGCTGGACGAACCCGCGCGGCGTGCCGACCGGGTCGACCTGGACCGGGCCTGGCAGGAACGCGGCACGCGGTTCCGGGCGGGTGACGACCAGGTCGCCGTGCTGCTGCGGGTGCGTCCGGCCCGGCGTGAGGAACTGGTGGGGACCGCGCTGGCCGTTCTCGCCGAGGAGACCGAGGACGGGTGGCAGCGGATGGAGGTCACCTTTCAGGACTCCCGCCACGCCGAGTGGGCGGTGTGGCGGCTGTCAGTGGGAGCGGAAGTCCTTGAGCCGCAGTGGTTGCGTGCCGCGCTGAGGGAGCGGGCGATGGCGGTCGCCGCTCGGTACGGCGATGGAACGGGGGAGTGATGGTGAGTCCTGAGCGCGACTTCAGCCGCTACCTGTCCGCACGGGTGCTGTCGGTCGTCGGCGCGGTGGTGTCGGCGGTGGCGCTGCCCGTGCTCGTCTACCAGCTGACCGGTTCGGCGGGCTGGACTTCGGCCGTCACGGCGGCGGAGGCGTTGCCGTACCTGGTCTTCGGGCTGCTGGCCGGTGCGCTCGCGGATCGGCTGGACCGTCGTTCGATGATGGTGGCGATGGACCTCACGGTCGCCGCCGTGCTGCTGAGCGTGCCGCTGGCGTGGCTGGCGGGAGGGCTGACCGCGCCGCACGTCGTGGCGGTGGCGTTCGCGACGCAGACGGCGTTCGTGTTCTTCGACGCGGCGAACTTCGGTGCGCTGCCTGCGTTGGTGGGCAAGGAAAAGCTCACCACCGCCTACTCGAAGCTCTACGGGCGCACGACCGTGGTGGAGCTCGTCGTGCCGGGTGTGACGGGGCTGCTCGTGGCGATCGTCGCTCCAGCCGCACTGTTGGCGGTGAACGCGCTGACGGCTGTGGGATCGGCGTTGTTGTTGCGCGCGATCACCAGCTCCATGGCCAATCCACGGCCGGTGCGCGGTGCGGGCGAGCTTGCCAACGACGTGCGCGAAGGGCTGCGGTTCCTGTGGCAAGAACCGGTCATCCGGATCCTCACGCTCGTGGGCGCCACGCACTCGGTCGCCAGTGGCGCGTGGATGGCCGTGCTCGTGCCGTTCGCCGACAAAGTGCTCGGCGTCGCACCGAAAGGGGACGCCCGGCTGGCGGTGTTGTTCACCTGCTGGGGAGTGGGCGCGGTGATCGCCTCCCGGTTGTTCCCGCGGGTGACGGCGCGCTGGGGCAACGCGAAGGTGTCGCTGGCCGCGCTACCGCTGTCCGTGCTCGGCGGAGTCCTCGTTCTCCTCAGCGGACATTGGCTCGTCCTCTGCGTCACCGCGACGTACTGGGGCATCACCGGCGCGCTCGTGGTGATCAACGGGATCACCTACCGGCAGCAGGTGTGCCCGGAGGAGTTGCAGTCGCGGGTGAACACGACGGCGCGGATGGTCGCCTGGGGTCTCGGCCAGCCCCTCGGTGCGGCACTGGCCGGAGTCCTGTCGGTCGCACTGGGTGATCCACGGGCCGGTCTCGCCGCCGGTCTCGCGGTGCTGCTGGCAGGCGTCGTGACGGCGTGGGTGTCGCCCGTGCTGCGACAGGCGGCCTAGAAGTACCGCAGCCACACGTAACCCCAGGCCATCGCGGTGCTCACCAGCGTCACGACGATGCCGTAGCGGGTGAACTGCCAGAAGCTGATCTTGTGTCCGGCACGGGCGGCGATGCCGAGCGCGACGACGTTGGCGCTGGCGGCGACCGCGGTGCCGTTGCCGCCGAAGTCCGCGCCGAGGGCGAACGACCACCACAGCGCACGGCCGGTTCCGGCGTCGGGGATCTCCGCCACCATGCCCTCGACCACCGGGGTCATCGTGGCCACGTAAGGGATGTTGTCGAAGAACGCGCCGAGCACGCTGGAGCCGAACAACAACGCCGTCGCGGCCGCGAAGTAGTTGTCGTCGAAGGCCGAGACCGCCCACGTACCAACGGTTTCGATGACACCGGTGTGCACGAGTCCCGCCACCATCACGAACAGGCCCATGAAGAACGTGAGCGTCGGCCACTCGACCTCGGCCAGCACGTCGTTCACGTCGGCCCGCGTCACGAGCAGCATCACACCGGCGCCGACCAGGGCGACGATCGCGGGGTCGAGGTGCAGCACGGAGTGCAGGCCGAACCCGATCACCACGCCCGCGAAGACGACCAGGCAGCGGCGCAGCATCGCGGGGTCGGTGATCGCCCGCCGTTCCTGCAACGCCATCACGGCCTCGACGTGTTCGGCGTTGTACTGGAACGACTTGCGGAACAGGACTTTCGTGAGCAGCACGAACACCACGAACACGACCGCGACGACCGGCGCCATGTGGACGAGGAAGTCGGTGAACGTGAGCCCGGCCCGGCTGCCGATGATGATGTTCGGCGGGTCGCCGATCAACGTCGCGGCGCCACCGATGTTGGACGCGAGCACCTCGGCGATCAGGTACGGCTGGGCGGCGATCCGCAGCCGGTTGCACACGACGATCGTGACCGGCGCGACGAGCATGATCGTGGTGACGTTGTCCAGGAACGGCGACGCGATCGCGGTGATGGCCATCAGCATCACCATCAGCCGGTACGGGCGGCCGCGGGCCTTCTTGGCGGCCCAGATGGCGAGGTAGTCGAACACGCCGGTCTGCTTGACGATCCCGACGATGATCATCATGCCGAACAGCAGGAAGATGACGTTCCAGTCGATGCCCGCGTGCTCGGAGTAGAACACCTCAGAGCCCGGGACCAGGCCGAACACGGCCATCAGCCCGGCCGCCACCAGCACGACCTTGACCTTGTTCGCCTTCTCGGTGGCGATGAAGAAGAACGCGACCAGGAAGATCGTCAGGGCAAGGGCGGCGCTCACGGATCTCCCAACGCGGATGGGTGTCACCGCCGGCGCGAGTTCAGCGCGCCGGCGGTGACGGGGACAGATGGCCCGGGTTCAGTCCTCGGCGGTGTAGACCGCGAGCGAGGTGATGAGACGGTCGAGGGTGATCGCGCCGACGAGCGCTCCGTCGTCGTCGACCACGGCGACGAGCGGGCTGTGCTGGCGGGCCATCAGCGCGGCGACCTCCAGCAGGGTCGCGTCGGCGCGGACGGTCGCGGGTTTGGCGCGCTGGTTCGGTGCCACGTCGCCGACGGTGCGGTCGCTCAGTTCCATCCAGAACAGGTCGGCGTGGCCCTCGTCGACGACGCGGGCGAGCGCGGGATCCTCCTGATAGGACTGGGGAACCGCGAGCCGCAGCACCTGGGTGCCGGGCAGGACCGTCCACGGCCGGCCGCGGTCGTCGACCACGATCAGCCCCGGCAGCCGGTTGACCGCCATCACCCGCACCGCCTTGGTGATCGGGTCGTCGACCGTCACGGTCGGAACGTTGATGGCGATGTCGCGTGCCTGCATGGCATCAGCCCGTTCGGTGCGTCCGGCCAGTCGTCCCGCTGTGGGCATGGTCGCCTCCCCTTCCGGTCAGGTTCAGCCCTGCCAGGATCAGCCCGGCAGCGACGAGAAGTGCGTGCGCCGCGGTGATCCCGGCGATCAGCAGGGCCAGGGCGATCCCGAGCAGGACCCAGTTCAGCGGCCGTCGAGTGCGGGCGGGTCGGTCGGTGTGGACCACGGCGCCTCCCAGCAGCGGTCGGAGGTGTGTGCCACCAACGATTCCCGGTCGCCGGGCCTCTGACGATCCGTCCTGTCACTCAACTACCGGCCGTCAGGAGGAGCGGTCCGGGACGAAGTTGGGTGTTGCCACGGATGTACTGGAACGCGTCCGGGCGTCAGCCTCGCAGGCGTGTCAGGAAGTGATCACAGTTCGCCACCACCAGAGCGGACCTATCGGCCGGAACTGCAAGGCTTGCGCGCGGTCGCCGCACTGCTCGTGGTCGTCTACCACGTGTGGCTGGGCCGCGTTTCCGGTGGCGTCGACGTCTTCTTCCTGATCTCCGGGTTCCTGGTGACGGGACAGCTGGTGCGGGCCACCGGGCGCGGCCGGCTCGACCTGCGCGTGTTGTGGAGCAGGACGGCCAAGCGGCTGCTGCCCGCGGCGATCGTGGTGCTCGGCGCGACGCTGGTGGCCGGGGCGGTGCTGCTGCCGGAGAACCGCTGGCCGCAGACCGTGCGCGAGGTGATCGCGTCCGCGCTGTTCCTGGAGAACTGGCAGCTGGCGTCGGATTCCACCGACTACTACGCCCAGCACGAGCAGGCGAGCGTCGTGCAGCACTTCTGGTCGTTGTCGATCCAGGGGCAGTTCTACCTCGTCTGGCCGTTGCTGGTCCTGGTGGTCACGTTGCTGCGCCGATCGCTTTTCCACGTGCTGTCAGCAGTTTTCGCGATTTCGCTCGGCTACTCGGTGTGGCTCACCGCCGTCGACCAGCCGCTGGCCTACTTCCACACGGCGACAAGGATCTGGGAGTTCGCCTTCGGCGGTCTGCTGGCGTTGGCCGTGTCGCGCATCGACCTCGCGAGTCCTTTGAGGACTGTCCTGGGATGGTCCGGTCTGCTGGGACTCGTGGTCTGCGGGATCGTGCTGGACGTGGGCGCGGGATTCCCCGGCTATCTGGCGTTGTGGCCCACGACGTGCGCCGCCGCGGTGATCGTCGCCGGAGCCACCGGCAGCAGGTTCGGCGCGGACCGACTGCTGGCCTCCGGGCCGTTGCGCTACCTGGGCGACCTCAGCTACGCCCTCTACCTCTGGCACTGGCCGGTGCTGGTGGGCTGGCTCGTGCTCAGCGGCCACACCGAGGTCGGTGTGCTCGACGGGGTGGCGATCATCGGCGCATCACTCGTGCTCGCGGCCGTCACGCATCACCTGGTGGAGAAACCCGTGCGCGGGTCTCGGTTCAGGGCACGCACGCTCACGGCTCTGTTGCTGATCCCGCTCCTCGTGGCGACGACGGTCTTGCAGCCGGCGGGACCGCGCGAGGTGGCCGCGCAGATCCCTGCCACGGACTTCGCGGCACTCGACGGCCGGCACTGCGCGAAATCAGTGCACAACCAGGAACTCGACGTCTGCTACGGCCCGGTCGAGGGCACCCCGGCCAAACGCGTCGTGCTCGTCGGCGACTCCCACGTCCAGCAGTACCTCGCCGCGTTCGCACCGATCGCGGAACGCCGGAACTGGCAGCTGATCGCCATGCTCAAGGGCGCCTGCCCGTTCTCCACGCGGTCGGAGAAGGTGACCGGTGACCAGTCCTGCGAGCGGTGGAACGAGAGCGCGGCGACCGAGATCATCGGTCTGCGCCCCGACTTCGTCTTCACGCTCGCCACCCGCGACGTCCAAGTAGGACTCACCGAGCAGACGCCGCCGGGGTTCGTCGACCGCTGGCGCCAGCTCGACGCCGAGCAGATCCCAGTGGTCGCCGTGCGCGACAACCCCCGCTACAGCTTCTCCGTGCTCGACTGCGTGCAGGTGCACGGTCCCGCGGCCCGCTGTGGCGCGCCCCGTGCCGACCTGCTCGCGCCCGTTCCGCCGTACGCCCTCCTCGACGTGCCCGCCAACGTGTCGTTCCTCGACTTCAGCGACCACCTCTGCACCGAGGACCAGTGCCCGCCCGTCGTCGGCGACCTGCTGGTCAACTTCGACGACAACCACGTGAGCGCCACCTTCATGCGCTCGCTGTCGCCGGTGGTCGAACTGGCACTCGACGCCGTGACCGAGGCCTGACCGTGAAGATCCCGGTTGTTGTGAAGAGGTCATGAAGATCGCAGACGGGACGATTCGCGCGCCCTAGGTTCGGGGAACTGGCCACCCCTGCTCGAAGGAATCGCATGTACAGAAAACGAAGCGCGGCTCTCGCTGCCGCGCTCCTGCTCTCCGTCGCGGTGGCGAAACCCGCGGCGGCGAGCGGTAATCAGCCGCAGGCCGCGGGCACGCCCGGCGTCGTCACGCTGATCACCGGCGACCAGGTCGTCGTCGACGGGGACCGCGTCTCGTCCGTGCGGATGGCGAAGGGCCGCGAGCAGCTGCGTGCCTGGCGCTACCGGCTCGACGGCCACGACCACGTCGTGCCGCAGGACGCGGTCGCGGACCTCAAGGCCGGTAAGCTGGACAAGCGGCTGTTCGACGTCACCGGACTCGTCCAGCAGGGCTACGACGACCGCAACGAGCCCACCGTGCCGACGATCGTGACCGGCGCCGCCGCCCTGACCGCGGGCGTGAACGCGGTCTACATCCCGAAGACCGAGGCGGCGGGACGGTGGCGTGAGCGAGGTTCGGCCCGGCTCGCGGCGGAGAAGATCTGGCTCAACGGCCGGGTGCGGCCGACGCTCGACGAGAGCGTGAAGCAGATCGGTGCGCCCAAGGCGTGGCAGGCGGGGTTCCGCGGTGACGGCGTGAAGGTCGCCGTGCTCGACACCGGGTACGACACCGCCCATCCGGACCTCAAGTCCGTTGTGGACACTTCGGCGGACTTCACCGGCGAGGGCGTGCAGGACACCGACGGGCACGGCACCCACGTGGCGAGCACGATCGCGGGCAGCGGTGCGGCCTCGCAGGGTCGCTACCAGGGCGTCGCGCCCGGCGCGAAGCTGCTGGTCGGCAAGGTGCTCGGCGAGTTCGGCGGCCGGGAGGACTGGGTCCTCAACGGCATGCGGTGGGCCGTGGAGCAGGGCGCCGACGTCGTGAACATGAGCCTCGGCGGCGGTGTCACCGACGGCACGGACCTGATGTCCCAGACGGTCAACGAGCTCTCGGCGTCCAGCGGCACGCTGTTCGTCATCGCGGCGGGCAACTCCGGGCTGCGCGAGAGCGTGGGCAGTCCCGGTGCCGCCGATCGCGCGCTCACCGTGGCGAACGTGACCAAGCAGGACGAGCTCAACCTGACCTCCAGCCAGGGACCGAGGCTGGGCGACTTCGGCCTGAAGCCGGAGATCGCCGGACCGGGCACGGACATCGTCGCCGCGCGGGCGGCCGGGTCGCTGCCCGAGTACGCGGTGGGCGACAACTACGCGCAGCTCTCCGGCACGTCGATGGCGTCACCGCACGTCGCCGGCGCTGCCGCGATCCTCGCGCAGCAGCACCCGGACTGGACCGGTGAACAGATCAAGAACGCGTTGATCGGCTCGTCCCGGCGACTTTCCGGAATCTCCACGCTGGCCCAGGGCGCGGGCAGGCTCGACCTCGCTCGTGGTGTCGCGCAACAGGTCCGGGTCGAGGGCGTTGCCGGGTTCGGCACGGTGTGGGGCACCGCCGAATCGACCCGCGAGATCACTTACGTCAACTCCGGCGGCAAGCCGGTCACCCTGGCTCTGGAGCTGGAGGTCGACCGGAGGAACGTGCTCTCGGTCGAGAAGTCGGTGACCGTACCCGCCGGTGGTTCGGCGTCGGTCACGGTGACGGCGCGTCCCACGACGCAACCTGCGGGCGAGCTCACCGGGGCGCTGCGGGCGCGTGCCGGTGACGTCGTGCTGACGACGCCGGTGACCGGCCAGTTCAACGGCGAGAAGCGGACGCTGACCGTGAAGGTCCCGCCGAGGTCCGGCGAGTCCTTCCAGTCCCTGGTGATCGTGCAGAACGAGCGCACCGGCCAGGCCTTCGGGGACTTCACGTTCACCGACTCGCTGAGCCTCACCGTGCCAGGCGGTCCCTACCGCGTGCTGGGGCTCATCGCGGAGCTGACCGGCGACAACACGGTGTTCGCCCAGCGCGTGGAGGTCGCCGGGGACACGACGGTCGACGCCAACACCAAGGCGGGCAAGCCGATCACGGTCGGGGTGGACGACCCGGACGCGCGGCCCCAGCTCGGTGGCGGGTTCGGGCTCCTGTCCGACCCCGACGAGTCCGGACCGCTGGAGTCCGCGGGCATCCTGCGTGGTGGCGGCGTGCCGAAGGACGGCGCACGGCTGTACAGCGTCGCAGGCCCGGACGTGCGCGGTCTGTCGCTGACGAACCTCAGCTACTGGAACCACCCGTGGGCGCTCACGGCGCTGAGCGGGGCTGGAGGATTCGAGCTCAGCGAGACGTACTTCCCGTGGACCACCGACTTCACCGGTACCTGCACCGGCCGGCTGGTCGGCGTCGGTGAGGCTGATCGCGCGTCGATCGAGGCGGCCGACGTCTCCGGCGCCATCGCGGTGATCACGCCGAAGAACTGGGACGACCCGGTGTACCCGCCGGGCGAGCAGTTGATGAGCGGCGTGGAGTTGTTGAAGCAGAAGGGCGCGCGGGCCGTGCTCTCGTACTTCAACCCGACCGTCGACTCGGGTTCGGCCGCCGAACCCGCGCTGCCCACCGGCCTGATCTTCGACTCCGCGGAACTGCGCCGCGTGCAGGACCTGATGGCGCAGCGGACCGTGGAAGCCACGATGTCCGTGCGTGCCAACAGTCCTGTGTCGTACTTCCTCGGCCAGGAGGTCAAGGGACTGCCGGGCGGGTACGACTTCAAGTTCGCCAAGGCCGGTCTCGGCCGGATCGAGCGCAGGCTGATCGACACCATGCCGGCGGGCACCTACCGGTTCGGTGCCGCGTCGTGGGCCGTCGGGCCGATGCGGGCGGGGGCGGACGTCGAGTCGAAGTGGCCGCAGCGCCGCACCGACTACATCTCACCCGCCGCCGCGGTGCAGCTGTTCGACGCGGGCGCGTTCCTGCCGGACGGCCGTCAGCCGTACTCGGAGATCACGCTCCCGGTGACGGTGAAAGCGGGGGAGAAGCGGACGTCCCGCGTCTTCGCCGCGCCGTTCGGCCCTGAGCTGACCACGCTGCCGATCGCGCGGGCGGACGCCAAGCCGCTGCCGTGGGCGTACCGGTCGCGTGACCGGATCAGCCTGATGATCCCGATGTTCTCCGACAGCGATCCGGGCACGGTCAGCTACTTCGACCCGTCGCACACCGGCACCACGGTGCTGTCGAAGAACGGCAAGGAGATCGGCCGCAGCACCGACCGTCCGGCGCTGGGCACGTTCGACGTGCCGTCCGGCCCAGGCTGGTTCACGCTGGTCGCCGAGGCCGTGCGACCGACCGGCAACCTCACTCCCGCACTGTCCACAAAGGTGCGTTCGGAGTGGCGGTTCCACTCACTGTCCGGCACGGACGAGCGGGCCGCGTTGCCGTTGCTCGACATCCGGTACGCGCTGGACCTCGACGACCACAACACCGCGCACGGTCCGGTGCGCGGCACGGTGTCGGTCGTGCACCAGCCCGGTGCTCCGTCGGCGAACGTGCGGTCGATCGGGGTGGAGGTGTCCTTCGACGACGGTGTGACCTGGCAGCGCGTCAAGGTCGCCGGCGGGAAGGTGGAGCTTCCGGCCGGAACGACGGGCTTCGCGTCGTTGCGCGCCACGGCCGTCGACGTTCTGGGCAACTCGGTGACGGAGACGATCACCAGGGCCTACGCGGTGAAGTAGGACCGCACGGGGTGCCCTGCTCGGGGCAGGGCACCCCTGCGACGCCGATCTCACCGGGCCAGCAGTTTGGCGATCCCGAACTCGAACCGGGCGTCGAACGACTCCTCGGCGAGGAAAGGCAGAACGCGCTCCAGCGCCGGTCGTGCCCCGACGACGAGAGTGCCTGAACCGTGCGGCAGCGCCTGTTCTTCCTGCGCCAGGCCGAGGATGAAGTAAATGACGCTCCAGCACGTCCACGCGGCGTCCCGGGCGGACAGCCCGCCGTCCAGCAGCGCGGCGACGAGCGCTTCCGCCATGTCCAAAGTGGCCGGTTCCGCGGCGTAGGTGCCCGCCACGACGGCGGCACCGTCGCGGTGTGCCAGCAGCGCCTGCCGATAGCGGCGCGCGATCTCGGCGGCCCGCTCGCGCCAGTCCTCCGGCAGGCCGTCGAGGGAGACGCCGGCGACGATCGCGTCGGCCATCAGCTCTTCGAGCCGCGCCTTGGTCTTGACGTGCCAGAGGACGGTGTTCATCCGCACGTCGAGCTTCTGCGCGATGGCGCGCATCGACACCGCTTCGGCGCCGCGCTCGTCGAGGATCTCCAGCGCGGTCCGCACCACGTCCGCTTGACTCTTGGTCACTGACCTAGTCTACTCGACCGCGAAGCATTGGTCAGTGACCAAGGGAGTGAGTCATGCACGACGTCGTCATCGTGGGCGCGGGGCCGACCGGGCTCTGGCTGGCCGGGGAACTGCGGCTGGGAGGGGCTTCCGTGGTGGTGCTGGAAACGCGGCTGGAACGGGACTCGAACTCCAAGGCGCTCACGATCCACCCCCGCACGATCGAGATCCTCGACTGCCGGGGAGTGGCGGAGCCGTTCCTGGAGGAGGGCATCCGCATCCCGAACGGGCACTTCGGCGGGCTGTCGGACCGCATGGACTTCTCGGCGCTGGACACGCCGTACCCGTTCACGCTGGCGTTGCCCCAGGTTCGCACCGAGGAGCTGCTCGAACAGCGCGCCGTCGGCATGGGTGCGACGGTGAGGCGGGGATGCCGAGTGGTGGGCCTGACTCCGGAAGGGGTCGAACTGGCTGATGGCGAGGTCGTCGCCGGACATCACGTGGTCGGCTGCGACGGCACTCGCAGCACCGTGCGGGAGGCGGCGGGCATCGACTTCCCCGGCACCGATGCCACTACCTGGGGCTGGCTGGGTGACGTCGTCCTCGACGACCCGCCCGCACGTGGGTTCGCGAGCGTCACCGGCCCCGACGGCGGCCTGATGGTCGTGCCGCTCCCAGGTGGCGTGCACCGCGTCGTCGGGGGCGATCCCGCCACGAACCGGCCCGAGTGGCCAGGTGAGCTGACCCTCGACGAGCTGTGCGCCACGGTCAAGGCCATCGCGGGCACCGACTTCGGCATGCGCGACCCGAAGTGGCTGTCGCGCTTCGGCAACGCCACCCGCCAGGCCGCCGCCTACCGCTCCGGCGCCGTCCTGCTGGCCGGCGACGCCGCGCACATGCACTTCCCGACCGGGGGAGTCGGCATGAACGTGGGCATCCAGGACGCGCACAACCTCGGCTGGAAGCTCGCCGCCGTGGTCACCGGTCGCGCGGACGCCGCGTTGCTCGACACCTACCACTCCGAACGTCACCCGGTGGGCGCCGACCTGCTCCGGCACACGAGGGCCCAGACCGCCCTGATGACGGCGTACTCAGCTGAGGGGCAGGCGTTGCGCGCGGTCGTCAGCGGGCTGATCGCGTCCGCGCCGGACATGTCCCAGCAACTCGCCGAACGACTGTCCGGCCTCGACGTCGCCTACGCCACCGGCAGGCGTGTGCCCGACCAGTCGCTACCGGGCGGCGACAGGCTCTTCGAGCGGTTGCGCGGCGGCGGCCACGTGGAGACCGAGGCCGGCCTCGTGCGGCCGGACGGGCATCTCGCCCAGCTGTACTGACCACCAAGTTTGAGCATCTGCTCAAATCTGGTTACCCTGCTGTTTGAGCAGATGCTCAAACAGCAGGGGGTCACATGGCGCGACGACGAACGCTCTACGTGGAGACGGTGATCCGTGCCGACCTCGACGACCTGTGGCGGCAGACGCAGGAACCGCGTCAGCACCAACGGTGGGACCTCCGGTTCACCTGGATCGACCACCTGCCGAAGACGGAACCGGACGCGGCACAGCGTTTCCGGTACGCCGTCCGCGTCCTGCCCGGGCTGACGGTGGACGGGACCGGCATCAGCGTCGGTGAGCGCACCAAGCCCGACGGCTCGCGGACGTCGGCGCTGCGGTTCAGCTCGGCGCATCCGCTGTCCCTGATCCGCAGCGGGTCCGGCTACTGGCGGTACGTGCCGACCAGCGCGGGGATCCGGTTCCTCACCGGGTACGACTACCAGCCGGGCTGGGGCCGGCTGGGGGCGCTGGCCGATCGCCCGTTCCGTCTCCTGCTGGGGTGGGGGACGGCGTGGTCGTTCGATCGGCTTCGGCTGTGGCTGGAGCGGGGCGTGCCGCCGGAGGTGTCGCTTCGGCGAGCACTGCTGGACGCGGGAACGAGGCTCGCCGTCTGCGCCGTCGCCTGGTGGGCCGCACCGGTCGTGCTCGCCGCGGCCGTCACGCTCGCCGCCCTGCTGGCCCCGCCGTTGCCGTCCACGCCGGCCGCCAGGAGGTGCCGGCGCACTCCACCGGACCGCCGTTCGTCGACGGCGCCCTCCACCCTGTCCACTTTGGAGCAACCATGACGTCGATCTTCCAGCGCGCCCTCGGTGACGACTTCGACCGCCTGCACCCGCAACTGCAACGCCGATTCGGCTTCGCCAGTGCGGACGGCGTCGCCTGCGTCGGCACGGGCACGATGGACCGGGTGTGGCACGGTCGCGGTTTCACCCGGCCGTTCCTCTGGCTCGGGGCCAAGCGCCACATCCTCCTGCCGGGCCACGGCCGCGACATCCCGTTCACCATCGAGAACTACCCCTACCGCGACTCGCTCGGCCGGGAGACGGTGACGTTCGTCCGCACCTTCGACTTCGACCGGCCCCGGCGCTGGGACGCCACGATGATCTACAGCCCCGAGCGGGATTCCGTCGTGGACTACCTGGGCACGCACCAGCACCTCTCCGTCGACCTGCGCCTGTCCGTCGACGAACGCGGTGGGCTCCTGATCCGCAGCGGCGAGCAGCGCTTCCACGAGGGTCCGCTGCACTTCCGCATCCCCGGTCTGGTGACCGGCACCGCGGAGGTCCGCGAGTCCTACGACGACGAGCTGGGGCGATTCCGCATCAACGTCGAGGTCACCAACCACCGGTTCGGGCCGCTCTTCGGCTATCACGGCACGTTCACCTGCGCTTACCCCGAAGTGGACCTCGTGCCGGACGCGGTCAGGCCGGTGCGGGAGCAGGCAAGGGTCTGAGCGGCGCCCTGCCGGACTGCTCCGTTCGAGGGATTTGTATCGGCCGCGTAACGACCTGATCGCTCACAGAGACATCAGCCTTGGTGTCCGCGCGAGGTGAGGGTGTGTGCCGATGAAGATCGATCTGTTCAACGAGATCCAGAACCCCGGCCCTGCCACCGAGCAGTTCCGCTTCCGCCAGGCCCTCGACCAGGCCCGCCTCGCCGACGAGCTCGGTTACGGCTGCTGGTGGCAGGTCGAGCACCACGGAGCGGGCGAGTTCAGCCTGTCCTCCGCGCCCGAGCTGATGCTCGCCGCCCTGTCCCAGCAGACCTCCCGCATTCGCCTGGGTCACGCCGCCGTGCTGGCACCGGGCCGCTTCAACCACCCGATCCGCGTCGCCGAACGCGCCGCCACCCTCGACCACCTCAGCGGCGGCCGCGTCGAGCTCGGCCTCACCCGCTCCACCATCCCCGAGTGGAACCTGTTCGGCGTCGAGCCCGCGGACGCGCGCGCCCAGACCGCCGAGGCGTTCGAGATGGTGCCGAAGATGTGGACCACCGACCGCTTCTCCCACTCCGGCGCGCACTACGACGTCTCCGACGTCTCGATCATCCCCAAGCCCCTGCAGAGCCCGCACCCGCCGCTGTGGCAGGCCGCCGCCTCGCCGACGTCCTTCGAGGAGGCGGGCCGCCGCGGCGTAGGAGTGCTCGGCACGACGATCTGGGAGTCCATCGACCGGGTGGCCCGCATGATCGACCTCTACCGCGCGGCCGCCGCCGAGTGCACCGCCCCGGTCGGCTCGTTCGTCAACAACCAGGTCGCCTACTTCACCTTCGTGCACTGCGCCGAGACCGACGAACAGGCCATGCGCAACGGTGCGGCCGCCGCCGCGGCCTGGTACACGGTGACAGCTCTGCGCTTCTTCAACGCCGCGGCCGAGTTCGCCGCGACCATGCAACGCCACCAGGACATCCTCGCGACCGGCGACGGTGGCCTCACCGGCGAGTTCCTGCGCGCCGAGGTGGACGCCGCCCCCACCGACGCGCAGCTCGTGATCGGCCGGATCATCCAGGGCGAGGACGTGCCGGAGGACGAGCTGTTCGAGGTGCTCTCGGCGCAGCAGTCGCTGATCGTCGGCAGCCCGGACACGTGCCGCAAGAAGCTGCAGGCGTACGCGGACCTCGGGATCGACCGGCTGATGTGCCTGCAGCAGATCGGGCCGATCGGGGCGGACGAGGTGATGACGAGCATCAGGCTGATCGGGGAGCTGATCCCGGAGTTCGACCGGTCCTGACCTGGTCACCCGGGGTGCCTTCGCTCGTCGCCCATCAAGGCGGCGAGCTGAGGCCATCTGGGTGATTCCCTCGTGTCGTCTGTATCTGAGGTGTGGGCAGAACGATGTCTTAACTGCCATGGAGCACCGGCGGATTCAGGGGACCGGAGGAGAGGGGGTTGGTCGTGGACGTGGCCGAGCTGCCACTGGCCGGGAACGACGCCGACCGGCCCTACCTGCACCTGTTCGGAGGGCCGTTCGTCACGGTCGGGGGTGATCGCACCGATCTGCCGGAGGGGTGCAAACGGCTGATCGCGCTGGTCGCGGTGCGGCGGCTGCGGATCGATCGGACCGTGGTCGCCGGCGCGTTGTGGCCGGCGGTGTCCGATCGCCGTGCCGCGGGCAACCTGCGTTCGGTGCTGTGGCGGATGCGCAGCACGGGGGTCGGCCTCGTCGACGCCGACAACAACTCGGTGGCGTTGCGCGCCGGGGTCGCCGTCGACGCCCACATCGCCGGTGACTGGGCCCGGCGGCTCATCGAGGGGCACGTGCGGGCGAGCGACCTGGCGCTGATGCCGTGGTGCGACGAGGCGCTCGACCTGCTGCCGGGGTGGTACGACGACTGGGCGGTCCACGAGCGCGAACGGCTGCGTCAGCGGGTGCTGCACGCGCTGGAGGACCTCAGCAGGCATCTGGCCGCCGCCGGGCGGTTCGCGGAAGCCGTCGAGGCCGCCCTGGTCGCGGTCGGGGCGGACCCGCTGCGGGAGAGCGCCCAGCGCGCGCTGATCCAGGCGCACATGGCCGAAGGCAACCTGGTGGCCGCCTTCCGCACGTACGACGCCTACCGGACGCTGATCCACAGTGAACTCGGCGCGGCGCCGTCGCCGCTGATGGCGGCGTTGATCGGCCGGACTCCGCGGCACGGGTGATGCGCCGGTGACAGCGGGGTGACACCGGCTCTGCCACCGTCGGCCAGGCACAACCGCGGCCGGAGTGGAGGCGTTCGATGGTCGACTACCAGGGCCGGGCCCCCGGCGTGTACGTCGAGGAGCGCCCCGCGGTGGGGCCGATTCCCGGCGTGGGCACGAGCACGGCGGCCTTCATCGGCCCGGCCGCGAAGGGCCCCATCGGCAGCCCGGAGAAAGTCACCAGCTGGACCCGGTTCACCGAGATGTTCGGTGACTACGTCACGACTCCACGCCGGTATCTCGCCCACGCCGTGCGCGGCTTCTTCGAGAACGGCGGAACCGCGGCCTACGTGGTCCGCGTCGGCACCGCGACGAACTCGTCGCTCGACCTGCTCGACGAAGCGGGCAAGCCCGTTCTGAGGGTGTCCGCCACGAAGGAAGGCCCGGCCGGCCAGCTGATCACCGTCACGACGGCCGCGGCCGAGATCCTGACCGGCGCGAAGTTCCTGGCGACAGCGGCCAAACCGGCGTCCGGTGCCGGGACGGTCATCACCCTGACCACCGCCGACGACGCGCGTGCCTTCGCCGCGGGCGAGACCGTCGACTACGAAGGCAAACGAGCGGTCGTCACCAGGGTCAGGGACGGCAGGCTCTTCCTGGACGCGGCGTTGCCGGCGGGCACTCCCGCGACCGGTTCGGTCAGGACCGCCGATCTGGTGCCGGGACAGACGACGTTCCGGCTCACGCCCGCGGCCGGCGTCGAGCGCGGCACCGTTCTGCAGATCACCAAGGGAGCCACCAAGGAGAGCGTGGTCGTGGACGCGGTGGCGGCCGGGCTGGTGACGGTGACGCCCGGCCTGGCCAACGCCTACTCGTTCGCCGCCGGGCAGCCCCAGGCCACGGTCGCGTCGGTCGAGTTCCTCCTGACGGTCAACCATCCGGACGGCAGTCAGTCGTACGACAGGCTGGCGCTGGACCCGCGGCACAGCCGCTACTTCGGCCGGGTGGTCGACTCGGCCGCCGTGACGGTCGCGGCGGTCCCCAACGCGACGCCGCCACCGAAGAACCGGCCGGTCGCCGTCGCAGGCAAGGCCCTGGCCGGGGGAACCGCCGACGATCCGTCCACAATGGACCGAGCAAGATACGTGACGGCACTGGACGTCCTGGCGACGATCGACGACATCAGCCTGGTCTGCGTGCCCGACGCGGTGGGGCCGGACGCGGGGATCCAGGCCGACGTCATCGCCCACTGCGAGCGCATGAAGGACCGGTTCGCACTCGTGGACGCCACCAAGGCCGACCAGTCACCCAGTGGCGCTACCGGCATCCTCGAACACCGCCTCACCGTGCGCTCGCGCTACGCCGCGCTCTACTACCCGTGGATCACCGTGCCGAACCCGGCCGGGCCGGGCACGCTGTCGGTACCGCCGTCCGGGCACCTGGCCGGCGTCTACGCCCGCAGCGACGCCGAGCACGGGGTGCACAAGGCGCCTGCCAACGAGCCGATCACCGGGGCGGTCGGCGTGGCGAAGGCCCTCGACGACGTCGATCAGGGCGAGCTGAACGTCAACGGTGTCAACGTGTTGCGGGTCTTCGGCGGTGGGCGGCCGTTGGTCTGGGGCGCGCGCACCACGTCCGACGACGTCGTCTGGCGCTACGTCAACGTGCGCAGGCTCTTCATGTTCATCGAGGAGTCCCTGCAGGAAGGCCTGCGCTGGGCGGTGTTCCAGCCGAACGACCTGACCCTGCGCAAGAAGCTCGAACGGACGGTCACCGAATTCCTCACCAGGGTGTGGGCCGGCGGCGCGCTGTTCGGCGCCACGGCCGGAGAGGCCTTCTACGTGAAGATCGACGACGAGAACAACCCGCCAGGGCTGCGCGAACTGGGGCAGGTGGTGCTGGAGATCGGCGTCGCCCCGGTGCGCCCGGCCGAGTTCGTGGTCGTCCGGATCGGCATGTCTGCCGGAGGCGGACAAGTACAGGAAGGATGAGCCATGGCGCAGACCGGCGCGCGCGTCGACCCGTACGTCAGCTTCAATTTCCTCGTCGAGCTCGACGGCATCTCGCAGGCCAGTTTCCGGGAGTGCACCGGGATGGAGGCCACCACCGAGGTGATCGAGACCAGGGAAGGCGGGGACAACGTCACCGTCCGCAAGCTTCCCGGCAAGACGAGCTACGGCAACCTGACCCTCAAGTGGGGACTCACCGACTCCACCGAGCTGTGGACCTGGCGCCAGCAGGTGATCAACGGGACGATCGCGCGCAAGAACGGGTCGATCGTCGTCTACGACCTGGCCAACCGCCGCGAGGTGGTGCGCTGGAACTTCGTCGCCGCCTGGCCGACCAAGTGGGAGGGCTCCTCGTTCCAGGCCACCGGGAACGAGATCGCGGTCGAGACCCTCGTGCTGGCGCACGAGGGCATCACGCGGGCATAGGCCGCCCATGTTCGTCACCGAGCACGAATTCGAGTTGCCGTTGGGGTATCTCGACTCCGCGGGCACCCTGCACCGCAACGGTGTGATGCGCCTGGCGACCGCGGCCGACGAGATCCTGCCGATGAAGGACCCGCGGGTGCGCGCCCTTCCGACCTATCTCATCGTCATCCTGCTGTCGCGGGTGGTCCTGCGGATCGGCACGGTCACCGAGATCAACCCCGGCACCATCGAAGGCCTGTTCTCCCAGGACCTGACCTATCTGCAGGAGCTGTACAACCGCGTCAACGGCCTGTCCGCCCGCGAGTTCGGCGTCACCTGCCCGCACTGCGACCGCCGGTTCACCGCGGAGGCACCACCGCCGGGGGAATCGACGGCTACCCCGTGGACCGGGTCTACCACGAGGTCGCCCAGCTCGGACGACTCGTTCACTGGACCCACACCGAGCTGATGGAGCTCGACCACGCCGAACGGCGTCGCTGGCTGGCCGCGGCACTCGCGGTGGCGCCCCGGCGTGAGGAGTAGGAGGGACCGGCCGTGCCAGATCCACAACGGACTCTCGGCGAGCAGCTGGCCGAACAGGTCCGGCTGCTGACCCGGCGGCGCACCGCGTCGCCGGGGTGGACGGCGGCCGCCAGGACCGTGTCGGGGCGGGCGGCGGAACTCGCCAGGTCCGCCCGGACCGGACGGGAACGGGTGGAGGTCGCCGTCTCCGACCCGGCCGAGCAGCCGATGACCGCCGTCGACGCCGAATGGCCTGCGCGCCAGGAGGATCCCGGCTCCGGGCACGAGCTGTCCGCCGACGTCACCGGACGGTTGCGTGCGGTCGTCGGCTCGGACCTTCCCCCGCTGCGGGTCCGTGCCGATGCCACCGCGGACGCGGTCGCCCGTGCGCACGGCGCCGATGCGGTGACGATCGGCCACGAGGTCTTCTTCCGCGACGGTCGTCTCGCGCCGTCGGAGCCGGAGGGGTTCGCGCTGCTGGCCCACGAGGCCTGGCACGTCCGGCAGAACTCGACGGCAGCGTCGTGGGACCGCGCCACGCCGGGAGGCAGGGCGGACGAGGAACAGCGGGCGCACGCCGTCGAGTGGTCCGCGCTCGACGGCGGCCGGTCCGGTGGCGCGTCCGGGTTCCCTGATCGGCACCCGGTGGCGGGACGAGTCCCGCCACCCGTGAGCCACCCCGGTAGCCCGGCCCCGGCCGCACCCACCACCGCGACCGCGATGACGGCCGCCACCGACCGGACGGCCGCACCGCCGGTCACCGCACCGGCGGCGTTGCCCGACGCGGCCGAACTGTCCGAGACGATCTACCGGGATCTGTTGCGCCGCATCAAATCCGACGTCGAGCGAGGTGGCTGAGGATGGCGGCGCAGCTGGCCAAGGCCACCATCGTCAACACCGACTCCGGGCAGCGCCTGGCGGTGATGTACAACCCGGAGGAGTACCGGGTCGAACAACGCAACGAGTTCGCCGAGATCCCGATCCCCGGCCTGGGCGCCTCGCCCGTGCAGTACGTCCGGGGCCAGGCGCGGGTGCTCAGCATGGACCTGTTCCTCGACACCTACGAGGCGGCGACCGACGTCCGGGTCCACACCCAGCGGATCGTCGCACTGCTCGCGCCGTTGCCGGGGACGCACGCGCCACCGGTGCTGGTGTTCGTCATGGGCAGCTTCGGACTCACCTGCGTGCTCTCCGAGGCAGACCAGCGGTTCACCATGTTCCTGCCCGACGGCACCCCGGTGCGCGCCAGGATCTCGGTCCGGTTCACCGAGTTCGTGCGCGTCGACCTGAACGTGCGGCAGGGCTTCTTCGTAGGCGCCCCAACGGTGAACAACATCCTGGACGGGCAGGTGTACGTGATCGCCGACGGCGACACCGTGTCCAAGCTGGCCGCGCGTCACCTCGGCGATCCGCGCCGGTGGCGGGAGATCGCCGACGCCAACGACATCACCGACCCGCTGTCGTTGCGGCCGGGACAGCGGATCGTCATCCCGGGACGGCAGGCGCCATGAAGATCGACACCTACGCCCCGCGTGCCGACATCCGCATCAGTGGCGTCACCCTGGCCACCGACGTGACGCGGCACCTGATCAGCGTGCGCTACGACAACAACGTCGAGCTGGCCGACATGTTCACGATCGTCCTCGACAACGCCGGCAACCGCTTCACCGACTCGCCGCTGTTCGAACTGGGCACGAGCGTCGAGATCCACCTGGGCTACGGCTCGGGGACGGAGCCGATGATGCTGGGCGAGATCGCGTCCATCGAGCCGGACTTCCCCCAGTCCGGCCCTCCGACGATCACCATCGTCGGCTACGACCGGTCGCTGCGGCTGCGGCACGACGTGCCGGACAGGCCGGCGTTCCGGTTCGTCAACGACAGCGCGGTGGCCGCGCAGATCGCGGTCGAGGCGGGGCTGATCCCGATCGTGGACCCGTCGCCGTTCACCCACACCGTGCTGCCGCAGACCGGCACGGACATGGCGCTGTTGAAGCGTCGTGCCGCCGACAACTTCTTCGACGTCTACGTGTGGTGGGACAAGCTGTACTTCCGCTACCCGCGCCCGCAACTGGAGGCCGTGGAGCTCGAATGGGGCCGCAACCTCAGCAGCTTCACCCCGCGCGTCGGCAACGCGAGGCTGGCCGGCGTCCAGGTGGTCCGCGGCTACAACGAGGACCTGGCGCAGAGCATCGTCGGCATCATGAGCACGGCCGCGCTGGATCTCGACTCGCTCGTGGAACGGCTGGGCAGCAGCGCCCTGTCGGCGCTCAGCTCGCTCGGCCGCCAGGTGGTGCGCGGCCGTCCGGTCAAGTCGCCGGTCGACGCGTTCGCCCTGGCCAAGTCCCTGCTCCAGCAACTGCTCGACGGCCTGTACGAGGCGCACGGTTCCTGTGTGGGGCTGCCTCAGTTGCGGGCAGGCACCTTCGTGTCCGTGCGCGGGGTCGGCAAGCGGTTCAGCGGGTTGTACCGGCTCAGCAAGGTGACCCACACGCTCGACAAACGCGGCTACCGCACCGAGTTCGACGTCACCCAGCGGGCCGGGGCCAGCGTCCTTCAGCTGGTGCGCAAGGCGATCGGCGGCGGTTCGGCGCCGCCGGACCGGGAGGAGCCCGTCGCCGGTGTCGTCGTCGCGGAGGTGCTGATGGTCGATCCCGTCACCCACAAGCTCGGCATCCGGTTCCCGTGGTTCTCCGACGCCGCCGACGTCGTGATGGCGCCCTGCGTGACGCCGCTGGCAGGCAAGCTCAGCGGCACGGTCTTCCTGCCAGAGCCGGGGGACAAGGTGGTCGTCGCGTTCGAGCACGGGCAGTTCGCGAACCCGATCGTGCTGGGCAGCCTGCGCAGCGTCCAGGAGCCGCCGCCCGCCGGCACCGCTCCGGGGGAGATCTCGATCACCCACAAGACCGGCAGCTCCCTGGTCTTCACGCCCACCGGGGACATCGAGATCAAGGCCGTCAACGTGCGGGTCGGCGTGCTCGGCACCATGGACGTGAGCGGGAGGACGTCGTGAACCCCGTCCTCACCGCCGCGAGCACCGTCACCTGTGCGCATCCGGCAGCCCCGATCCCCGTGGTGGGCTCGCTGCGGCTCACCGTCCTCGGCGCCGGGGTGCTCACCGCGGACAGCCTCCCCGGCACCACGATCCCGCCGACGAGCTGCGTGACCGTGGACAACCTGCCGTCCACCAAGAAGTGCACGCGGATCGCCGCGATCACCGGCGGACTCGCGGCCCGGCTCACCGTCGAGGGCAAGCCCGTTCAGTGCGGACTGGGCCTCATCGGGACGACGGACGGGCTGCCCGTCGTGGTGCCGCCCGCGTCCGGCGTGCTCGCCGGCCCCGGCCAGACCTTCCTCACGGCGGGGGCGTGACATGACGCTGCGCATCGAATCCCACGGCCGGGGCACGGCCTTCCCGATCTCGATCACCGATCGCGGCGGGGTGGCGGAGGTCGCGGGCCCCGACGTCCTCGACCAGTCGATCAGGATCATCCTGGGCACCGCCCCCGGCGAGCGGGCGATGCGGCCCGACTTCGGCTGTGAGCTCGCGAGTCTCGTCTTCGCCCCGAACAACGCGGCGACGGCGAACCTGGCCCGGCTCTACGTGGAGTCGGCGTTGGCCAGGTGGGAGCCGCGCATCGAGTTGGGCGCCGTCGACGTCGTCAACGACCTGGGCCGCGGCGCTCTCGTGCTCACCGTCCACTACCGGCCACGGGGAAGTTCGGAGCAACGGTCCACGACCGTCGCCCTCGAGTTGGGCGCGTCGCGGTGACCGCGCCAGGCTCCGATCGCGGCCGCCTCGTCCCGCCCGATCTCGACGACCGGCGGTGGGACGACCTCGTGGCCGACGCCACGGACCTGATCGAGCGGTACGCGCCGCAGCTGACGACGCGGGCACCGAGCGATCCGGCGCTGACCCTGGTGGAACTGTTCGCCTATCTCGTCGAGCAGCTCATCTACCGGCTCAACCAGGTGCCGGCCAAGAGCCAGGTGGCCTTCCTGAACCTGCTGGGCATCACCCGCGCCGCCGCCGTGCCCGCCCGCACCCTGCTGACGTTCACGCCGATCGCGGGCCGGTCGGCGCTGGTGCCGAAAGCCGCCCTGGCCCAGACGAAGGGAACCGAGTCGCAGCCACCGGTGGTCTTCCAGACCGAGGCGGACTGCCGGGTCGTGCCGGCGGCGGTCGAGAAGGTGTTCCTGGTCGAGAAGACGGCAGCGGGAGCGGAGGGCGTCCCGGCCGACATCAGCGCGGTGATGCTTCCTCCGGAACCGGTGGGCACGCGCGTCGACCTGACGCCGCCCGCCAGGGACCGGGCCGTGCTGCTGCTCGGGTTCACCAAGGAGTTCGCCCTGCCCGTGGAGACCCTCGACGTGTACGTCGAGGTCGAGTACCGGGTGAAGGGTGTCGACGAGCCGATTCCCGCCGATCTCGCCACCGCGACCTGGACCTTCTCCAGCGACACCAGTCCGGTCGCGGGCACCGACCCGAAGAAGGAACCGAAGGACTGGCCGGCGCTCGCGGTCGAGATCGCACCGGCCCTGGCCGGACCGTCCCACGTCGGGCGGGTGCGGCTGCGTCTGCCCGCCGCACCGGCCTGGGCCGCGCAGAACCCGGCCGGCTGGAACCGCAAGCCGGCCGGTGCAGCCGCGAACGATCCGGCTCGCCGCTGGATAGGGCTCGTCCTGCAGCATCCGGCGGCGGCACAGACCGTGACCGTCCGGCGGCTGTTGCTGAACACCGTGCCCGCCTCGACGGCGCTGACCGCCGGGCGGGACGCGCTGGAGGTCGTCGGCGCCGCCACCGGCAACGCCCAGGTGCTGCCCCTGCGGAACCGGCCGGTGTTCCTCGACCGGTCCGCCCGGGACCCGCTGCACCACGTCGAGGTGCAGATCGACGGCTCGCCCTGGCGGATCGCGGACCCGGACACCCTCGCTCCCGGCACCTTCCACCTCGACCCGTCCAGCGCCGAGATCACGTTCGCGGCTCCCGCCGGACGTCCGGCGCCGCCACGGGGCAGCGCCGTCACGGCGCGGTACCGCCACGTCGCCTCCGGTGCCGCGGGGAACGTGGCCGCGGGCGCGGTGACGATGCCCGCGGAGGGGATCGCCGACATCGCCGGCGTCACCAACCCGGTGCGCGGCGCCGGCGGTCAGGACGAGGAGCCCGTCGAGGCGGCCACCCTGCGGGGGCCCAGGCTGTTGCGCACCAGGGACAGGGCCATCACCGCCGAGGACTACGAGTTCCTCGCCCGCCAGGCCGCGCCGGGGATCGCGAAGGTGCGCTGCCTGCCGGCCTACGTCGACAAGACCCGCGGCCCGTGGACGTTCGCCGGACTGGTGCGCGCTCCCGGCAACGTGCAGGTGCTCGTGGTGCCGGAAGCCGAGCTGGCCGTGGCCCGGCCGGAGCCGTCGGTCGCCCTGGTGCAGCAGGTCCTCTCGGTGCTCGACGCGGCCCGCGACGTCACCGCGGCGCTGCGGGTGAGCGGGCCGCGGTACCTGGCGATCAAGGTCTTCGTGCGGGCCAAGGTCTTCCCCGGCGCGGTGAGCGGCGGTCACACCACCGTGTCCACTGTGGAGACGGACATCCGCAGGCGCGTCACCGAGTTCCTTCACCCGACCCAGGGCGGGAACGACGACGACGGCTGGGAGATCGGTCAGAACCTGTACGTGTCGGACGTCTACCGCGCGATCAAGCCTGACGACCACATCGGCTACATCAGCGAGCTGAGGCTCACCGCCCAGTCCCCGCCGCCCTACCACCCGGCCGGTCTCGCCTGGGACGACGCCAAGCACCGCCCGTTCAGACTGGCGGTCGACTCGCCGAGCCTGGTCAGGGTGACGGACTACGAACTGGTGTGCTTCGGCTCCCTCGACGTGGGTGTGGAGCAGGACCTATGACCTCGCCCGCGAGCTCCTACTTCGCCCACCTGCCCCGGATCTACCACGGGAACGCGGATCTCGACGCGCTGCTCAAGGTGTTCGAGAAGATCCTCAGCGGCCGGGCCGACGACGTCGAGTACCGCCGCCCCGGCCTGGCCGAGTCCATCGACCTGCTGCCCACGCTGTTCGACCCCGCGTCGGTCCGCGCCGACTTCCTGCCCTGGCTGGCGGGGGTCGTCGGCCTGGAGCTCCAGTCCACATGGGACGAACGCCTGCGGCGCAGGGCGATTCGCGACATCGTGACGATCTACGGGCAGCGCGGGAGTCAGGCGGGCCTCGCTCGCTATCTCGACCTCTACAGCGCCGACGTCGCCCGTCAGCGGATCACCATCGACGGCGCGGCCAAGGTGCTCTTCGCCCGGCTGCGTGGCTCGGAGCCCGCGCCCGTGCACGCCCTGGTCACGCAGGGGCCGTGCCTCCTGGCTCCGACGAACGAGCTCTATCCGGGTCTGACCAGCGTCGCGTGCCTGGGCGTCACTCCCGATGGACACCTGGTCGTCGGAGACTCGGGCGCTCCCGGTCCCACCGAGGCGAGCACACAGCCGGCGGGGGTGTGGCGGATGACGCTGACCGGTGAGTTCGCCGACCTGGCCGGGGCCCCGCCACGACCGCGCCCACTCGGTGCGGGAAAGTGGAGACAGCCGGTGGCGCTGGCCTTCGACACCTCTGCCGCGCAATGGGTCCTGTACGTCATCGACCTGCGCGCGGGCGCGTTCCAGCTCATCCGGGTCACCGCCGGGCAACCGTTCACCGAGACGGTGGTCGCGATGCCCGCGGGCGCCACGCTCAACCTGCCGAACGCGATGGTCTTCGACGCGGGGCACCTGCTGATCCTGGACGTGACCGACGTCGTCGACGTCGACCTGGCCACCAACACGTGGAAACGCCGCGCTCTGACCGGCGCCATGACCCCGTTGGGAATGGTCAGAACCGCGGGCGGCGACATCATCGTCACCGACGCGCGGGAGCAGGACGGCACCGCCACCCCCGGCGACCTGCTGAAGGTGAACCGCGCCAACCCGTCGTCCTGGACCGCGGTGCGGCTGCTGGCAGGTCTGCCATCGGATCGGAACCCGCTCGTCGCGCCGGTCGCCGTGGTCGAGGACCGGGACGGATCGCTGCTGGTGGCCGACACCGGTCTCAAACCACTGCGCTCCGGCGCCGGGCCGTTCCTGCGGACCGTCGTCGAGCCGTCCGCGGTCTACCGGGTCCGCCTGGGTTCCGCGCCGTCCGTCGAACGGGTCAGCACGCAGGGGCAGCTCGTCTTCCCGACCGGCATGGCGCTGCGGGACCGGACTCTGTACTTCGGCGAGCGGGGCGACCCGAACGATCCGGCGATGGGGTCGGAGGTCGCGGTGAGACGGAACTTCCGGGCCGCGAGTCACGAGTTCGCGGTCACCGTCCACTTCGACGCGGACAACACGTCGAGCGACGAGCAACGAGCAGTGCACGCGGGCATCTCGGAGATCGTGGACCGCCAGCGACCGGCGGCGGCCTGGTACTGGCTGATGTCCGCGGTCGGAACCTGAGCGGAGGCGGACAGCGATGGCGGAGAAACTCATTCGCACCAGCTACGTGGACGTGTCCGGGCAGCCGCGGCAGGGAACGACGGCGCTGCGGGAGAGCAGGGTCGACGTCGAGCGGTACGTGCGGCCGTCGCTGGCGGCGCACGCGTCCTCGTTGCACGGGTTCGGTGTCGGTTCCGGCCTGGAGGTGACCGCGGCGATCGGCGCGACCGAGGTGACCGTCGGGCCAGGTGTCGCGCTGGACTCAGCGGGCAGACACCTGGTGGTCGCGGAGGGCGGCGCGGTGAAGCTGGAGGACCAGACGCTGGCGCCGGTGTCCGCGGCAGGCGTCACCGTGCCCACCGGCGGGCGCACCGGCAGCCTGATGCTGACGCTCGGCTGGGCCGAGACCTTCGACAAGGCCGCGTACCAGGCCAACCAGGTCTTCCAGCTGATGGAAACGCCGTCGGTGGAGTGGCACTCCCTGTTCGGCTACGTCGACGACGGGACCAAGGTCGTGCTGGCCCAGGTCAACGTGGAGAACGGGACGGTGAAGGAACTCAAGGGGGGCTTTCGATGGCCGGCCACCATCGGGGTCGGCCGACTGGTCTTCCAGCGAGCGGTGGTGGAGAGCGCGGAAATGGGGGTGTCCACGGCCCGCAACGTCGAGTACGCGTCGCTGTACGTCGACCGCGACGACGTGCTGCAGGTGCCTGCGAGCGTCAGCATCGAAGGTGGCGCCTCCCTGTCGGGTGGTCCGCAGGCCGCGCCGAGCTACTTCTACAGCGGCGTCAGAGGCGACTGGTTCGTCAACTCGGGGAGCAGCAGTGGCTGGATCTTGATGCAGAGGCGCGGTGGCGGGGTGTCCATCGGGTTCGATCAGGTGTCCGACTTCCAGCCGAACTTTCCGAAACTGGTGGTGGAAGGTCTCCGGAACTCGCCGCACCTTCCCAGCAGGGCCGCGTTGTTCCGCGGTGACGTCGAGGTCGTCGGAACGCTGAAGAAGAGCCTGGTCCAGTTCAGGATCGACCATCCGAACGCGCCCGATTCCCAGTACCTCAACCACTCCGTCGTCGAGAGCGACGAGATGAAGAACGTCTACGACGGGGTGGTCGTGCTTGACGACTCGGGTGCGGCGGAGGTCGAACTGCCGGGGTGGTTCGAGGCGCTCAACGACCGCGTCCGCTACCAGTTGACGCCGATCGGTGGCCCCGCGCCGGACCTGCACGTCGCCGCGAAGGTCTCCGGTGGACGCTTCCGGATCGCCGGCGGGCGGCCGGGCCAGGAGGTCAGCTGGCAGCTCACCGGCGTGCGACGCGATGCCTACGCCGTGGCCAACCCGCTGGTGGTCGAAGAAGACAAGCCCCAGCAGGAGCAGGGCACCTATCTGCATCCCGAGGTGCACGGCGCGCCCGAGGAACGCTTCGTGCTCTTCGGACAGTCCGCGGTCCCGGCCGGAAAGGAATAGGTCATGGCGGAGAAGCTGGTCCGGACGAGCTACCTGGACGTCACCGGGCAACCGAGGCAGGGCTCGACGGCGTTGCGGGAGAGCCGGGTCGACGTCGAGCGGTACGTGCGGCCTTTGATGAACGCCCACTCCGCGACCCTGCACCAGTGGGGCATCTGCTCCGGCCTCGGGGTCTCGGCGATGGTGGGGTCGGCCTCCGTGCGGGTGGCGACCGGGGTGGCGGTCGACGCCGAGGGCCGGCACGTCCTGCTGGCCGCCGGTGGGTCGGCCAAGCTGGAGGACCAGACGCTCGTGTCCGTTGTGGACATCGGCGTCGTGCTGCCCACGGACGGGCTGAGCGGGTCCCTGGTCGTGACGATCGCGTGGGCCGAGACGTTCGACAAGGCCGGTTTCCAGGCGAGTCAGGCCTTCCTGATGATGGAGACCCCGTTGCTTCGGTTCCGGCCGGCCGACGGGTTCCAGGACTCCGGTGCCGAGCTGGTGCTGGCGCAGATCCAGGTCGACGGCACGGGCAAGGTCACCGCGCTGAGCGCGCAGCGGCGCCGGACGGCGGCCATCGCGGTCGACCGGGTCGAGTTCCGGGCGCCGGGCGTGACCACCACCGCGGGCGTCACCAGCGTCGATCACCGGGTGACCGCCACGATCGCCGTGCGGCCGGACGGTGCGCTCACAGCGTCCACGAAGTTCCATGCGCCCCAAGGGATTCAGCTCAGCGACGCGGTCGGCCTCGCCGCCCGGTCGGGTGCACTGGCGGTGTCCGGACCGCTCAAGGTGCCCGGCGGCGTCCCCGACGGGCTGGTGGTCCGCGACAGTGCGGGCGTCGACGCGGTGCTGGGTGAGTCGGCGACGCGCCGGGGAGTCTTCGGCCTCAGCCATGCCGAGTTGCACCCCGGCGTGCTCGGCGTCAACGACAACCAGAGCGCCAAGCCGGGGCCGGGGGTCTGGGGCAAGAGCGGCGCCGTCGGCGTCCTCGGCGAGAGCGACGACTGGTTCGGCGTGTTCGGCACCTCGCCGAACGGGACCGGGGCCGGCGCGGACGGTGCCACCGGGTTCTCCGGCGTCGGGCGGAAGTGGATCGGTGTCTACGGCGAGACGCACGCTCCCGCGAACGTCGGGTCCGCCGGTGTCTGGGGCGACGGGCTGAACGCCGGTGAGGGAGTCAAGGGGGTGGCCAGGGGAACCGGCAAGGCGGCCGTCGCCGCGGTCCACCTCGGCACCGGTCCCGCCGTGTTCGCCCAGGGCAGGCCGGCCGGTGTGTTCAGCGGCGACGTCGAGGTGCGGGGCAGGCTGACCAAGACGTTGCTGAACTTCAGGATCGATCATCCGGTGGATCCGGCGAACAGGTACCTGAACCACTCCGCTGTCGAGAGCGACGAGATGAAGAACGTGTACGACGGCGTGGTGGTGCTGGACGACGCCGGCGCGGCGGTGGTGGAGCTGCCGTCGTGGTTCGAGGCGTTGAACACCGAGTTCCGTTATCAGCTCACGGCTTTGGGTACGGCGGCGCCGAATCTGCACGTGGCGGAGGAGATCTCCGGCGGGCGTTTCGCCGTCGCGGGCGGGCCGGCCGGGGCGAAGGTGTGCTGGCTGCTGACCGGCGTCCGGCACGACGCCTACGCGCGGGCCAACCCGCTGCGGGTCGAGACCGAGAAGGAGGGCGACGAGCGCGGCAACTACCTGCACCCGGACGCCCACGGTGAACCCGCCGAACGGGCCGTTCCCTTCGCGGTCTCGACGCGGACGCGTGCCGACCTGCCGGACGGGGGCTGAGTCCCATGGCGGAGAAGCTGGTCCGGACGAGCTACGTGGACGTCACAGGGCAGCCGCGGCAGGGGACGCCGACGCTGCGGGAGAGCCGGGTCGACGTCGAGCGCTATGCACAGCCGTTGGCCGCCACCCACGCCTCGGCGTCGCACCGCTGGGGTGTCGGCATCGGACTCGGCGTCTCCGTTGCCGCGGCGGGTGTGCGGATCGGCGTCGGTGTCGCGGTCGACGCCTCGGGGCGCCACATCTCGTTGGCGGCGGGAGGAATGGCGAAACTGGAGGACCAGGCGCTGGCACCGGTCGGCGAGACCGGTGTGCTGGTGTCCACGGCCGGGGTCAGCGGGGCGCTGGTGGTGACGATCGCGTGGGCCGAGACGTTCGACAAGGCGGAGTTCCAGGCGAGCCAGACGTTCCTGATGATGGAGACCCCGTTGCTGCGGTTCCGGCCGGTCGAGGGGTTCCAGGACTCCGGGACCGAGGTGGTGCTGGCCCAGATCCAGGTCGACGGCGTGGGGAACGTGACATCGCTGGGAGCGCAACGTCGCCGTGCGACCGGCATCGCCGTCGACCGGGTCGAGTTCCAGGGCCAGAACGTGACCGCGGCCGCCGGGACCACGAGTGTCGACACCCGCACCACCGCCACGATCGGCGTCCGCGGCGACGGTGATCTCGCCGTGTCCCGGAAAGTCCATCTGCCCCAGGGGGTTCAGTTCACCGAGACCGCCGGGCTGGTCCCGTCGGGCGACACCGTGGACCTCTCCGGTCTGCTGCGGGTGCGCGCACCCGCGACGCCGGGCAGCACCGTCGAGATTCACACACCCGCGGTCGGCCCGGTGGTCAGTCACATCCACAGTGGACAGTCGGGCGACTGGGTGATCCGGTCCGCCGCCGCGCACGGCAACGTCGACATCCAGGGCAACACGACCCTGGGCCGGGTGAACGTCGGCGGGTTCCTGGCCTCGTTCACCTCGCGGATCGCGGTGGGCGGGCAGCAGCCCAACTTCGGGGCCGTCTCCCCGGACGTCTACGTCCGCAACGACGACACCTTCGTCTTCCCCACTCCCATCGGCGTGTTCGCCCAGACCGACATCGGCGAGGGCGTCCGCGCCACCAGCAGGGACGGGACCGGCCTGGTCGCCTCCGGCGGCACCCGAGCCGCGGTCTTCCACGGCAACGTCGAGGTGCGAGGCACGCTGATCAAGACGTCGCTGAACTTCAAGATCGATCATCCGGCGGATCCGGCGAACAGGTACCTGAGCCACTCCGCCGTCGAGAGCGACCAGATGAAGAACGTCTACGACGGGGTGGTCGTGCTCGACGACGCCGGTGCGGCGGTGGTGGAACTGCCGTCCTGGTTCGAGCCGTTGAACACCGAGTTCCGATACCAGCTCACGGCGGTGGGAGCGGCGGCACCGAACCTGCACGTGGCCGAGGAGATCTCCGGCGGGCGTTTCACCGTCGCGGGCGGCCCGGCAGGCGCGAAGGTGTGCTGGCAGGTCACCGGTGTTCGGCAGGACGCCTACGCGATGGCCAATCCGCTGCGGGTGGAGACCGACAAGCAGGACCTCGAACGCGGCAACTACCTGCATCCGGAGGTGTACGGCGAGCCCGCCGAACGCAACGTCTTCGACGCCGTCGCACAACCGGCGGGCGGTGAGACCTGAGATGCCGGCCGATGTTCTGCTGGAGCGGGCGGGCCCGCTGGGCGACGCACTCGACCGGCGCCTGGTCGCGGTGGTCGACGGCGTGGCCGGGTGGGATGGCGCGGCACTGGTGGACACCGCCGTCGAGGGGTCCGGTTTCGCTTGGCTGGCAAGGACTTTCGGGCTGTCCTCGTTCGACGTCGACGTGCTGGCGGTCGCCCTGGCCCCTGAGCTCGACGCCCGGTACGAACGGGCCTTCGCCCTGCTGCAGGAGGACGCGACGCGCGGCAGGCCGACAGTGGACGCGGTCCTGACCCTCTTGTGCGCCAACGCTGATGAGCGATCAGCGTGCCGTGCCCGATTCGGCGCGGACGGCCCGTTGCGGCGGCACGAGCTCATCGAGCTGGTCGCCGACCCGCGCGAGGCCGCGTCGCCGGACCGGGCGCGGTACGTCGTCGTCGCCCCGCGGATCGTGGACGCGCTCATCGGGGACCGCGGCGGTGACGAGCGGCTGGCCGCGGCCGCACGGGTCCGCGCGGCCGATCAGCTGACCGGTCTCACCGAACGGATCACCCCCAGGGCCGTGTGGGCCGACCTGGTGCTGCCGGAGGACACGACCGCCATGCTGCGGGAGATCTGCGCCGCCGTCGCCGGGCGCGAACGGGTGCTCGGCCGGTGGGGGTTCGCCGAGAAGTTGTCCCGTGGCACGGGGATCGCCGCGCTGTTCTCCGGACCGCCCGGCACCGGCAAGACGATGGCGGCCGAGGTGGTGGCAGGCGAGCTAGGGCTCGGCCTCTACCGGATCGACCTGGCCAGGGTGGTCGACAAGTACATCGGGGAGACGGAGAAGAACCTCAAGCGGGTCTTCGCCGCCGCGGAGTCGGCCGACGCCGTTCTGCTCTTCGACGAGGCCGACGTGATCGTCGGCAAGCGCAGCGAGGTGCGCGACGCGCACGACCGGTACGCCAACCTGGAGATCGGGTATCTCCTGCAGGCGATGGAGTCCTATCGCGGGCTGGCGATCCTCGGCACGAACCTGCGGCACCACCTGGACGAGGCGTTCGTCCGCCGGCTCGCCTTCGCGGTGCACTTCCCGTTCCCCGACGAGCCGAGCAGGCGGCTCATCTGGGCGCAGATCTGGCCGGGCCGGGCACCGTTGTCCGACGACGTCGACGTCGTGCTGCTGGCCCAGCGCTATCCGCTGGGCGGCGGCAACATCAAGAACTGCGCCCTGGCCGCCGCGTACCTCGCGGGAGACGGTCCGATCCGCATGCGGCACGTTCTCTGGGCGGTGCGGCGGGAGTACCAGAAAATGGGCAAGCAGCTCTCCGAAGCGGAGTTCCAGCCGTGATCGCCCACGTCGACCGGATGCTCCGCCATCTGCTGATCTCCGCTGTGGACGGGATCGAGTCCGACACCCAGGTGCGGTTCCAGCCTCCTGACGACACCTGGAAGCAGTACGTCGCCACGCTCGAAAAGGACGCCGTCAACGTCTATCTCGTCGAACTGCGGGAGAACCGCGGGCTGCGCAGCGTCGACAGGACCCACCGGCTGGTCGACGGCGAGATGCGCACGGGTGTCCCACCCCGTCGGGCCGACCTGCACTACCTGATCACCGCGTGGAGCTCGGCGTCCGTGACTCCCGCCGTCGAACCGACGATGGACGAGCACGAGCTGCTGTACCGCGTCGCCGCCGCGCTGGCCGATGCCGAACCCGTTGTGCCGCGGCGGGTCTACGGTGCCGCCGGGGTGCCGGCGGGTTTCCCGCCCGCCATCGCCGAGGCCGAGCTGCCGACCGTCGTGATGCCGGGGGAGGGCTTCTCGAAGTACGCGGAGTTCTGGGGGACGATGGCGGGCGCGCACCCGTGGCGGCCCGCGATCTACCTGCGGCTGACCATTCCGGTCGAGTTCGCCACCAGGGCAGCGGCCCCGCTGGTCACCACGCGGATCGCCGAGTTCCCCGGCGGCGAGGTGCTGATCGACTTCGGCGGCACGGTCGTCGACGCGCTGGGGCAGGCGATCGCGGGAGCGACGGTCCGGCTGGAGCGGCCCGACGGCGCCGGCGCCGGTGTGGCGGAGTCCGGACCCGACGGGCGGTACCTGTTCCACGGCCTGGCTCCCGGCGACTACCTGCTGCGGGCTCGCGCCCAGGGCTTCGCCGAGCGGGTCGTCGCGGCGCGCCTGCCCGACGCCGGCGACGCCTACCAGCTGATCCTCACGTGACGAGGGGTCCGGCATGAGTTCCGAGCGAGAGCCATTTCCGCAGAACGAGTCAGGAGCCGTGCCCGAGCGAGCCGGGCTGGAGCACGCTCTGCACGAGCGGGCGCTGCGGTCACCGGGGAAGCCGCTGGATCCGGCTGCCAGGGCCCTCATGCAGGAACGGTTTCGCGCGGACTTCGCCCACGTCCGCGTCCACACCGACGCCGTGGCCGCTGAATCCGCCACGGCCGCCGGCGCCAAGGCGTACACGGTGGGCGATCACATCGTGTTCAACGAAGGGGAGTACGCGCCGGGCGACGAGCGCGGAAAGCGTTCCCTCGCCCACGAACTCGCGCACGTGGTGCAGCAGTCGCGAGGAGGCGCACCCGCTCCGGGACTGACGGCGGGCCACCACCTCGAACACGACGCCCACCAGGCGGCCGATCACGCGGCGGGCGGCGGACCGGTCGTGGTCGCGGGCGCGAGCAGCCCCGGCATCGCCCGCCAGGCAGGGGAGATGTCGTGGCTGGAACGCAAAGCGCGGGAGGCGTACCACCGCGCGGCGCCGGCGATCGAGAAGGCCAGGGAGTTCGTCTCCAAGGTCAACGAAGCGCCGTCGTTGAACGAGGTCGTCGCGCAGAAGCTGGAGCAGTACGCGGCGAAGACCGCCCCGGACGGCCCGCAGGGGGCGGCGCTGAAGACCACGGCGAGGGTGATGACGGCCGCGGCGAAGGTGACCTCCCAGCCACGCCGCGCGGCGATGCGCGCCACGCTCCAGGGCCACCCGATCCAGGCGGTGCAGGACTACCAGAAGGGCGTGGACGAAGGACTGGCCGAGCTCAAGAAGGAGGTGTTCAACGGGATCGAGGCCTACGAGGACGGGAAGTTCGGCACCTCCGGCGACCCGTTGACCAAGGCCGCCGACTCCATGACCGGCGGCAAGGCCTCTGCCTACTCCCGGCAGGTCCAGGGCGGCCTGATGAAGTCCGTCTACACCATGGGGGAGGGCCTGGCCAACATCGTCGTGCACCCCGTGCGCACCGCCGAAGGCTTGAACAAGATCGCCGAGATGGCCAGTCCCACCCCGAGCCGGGACACGATGACCAACGCGGCCGGCCTCGTCTCCGACCTCGCCGACCCGAAGACCACGGCCAAGCAGGCGGGCCAGAACTACCTGGCCGCGGAGGAGGCCAAGCAGAAGCAGCGGCAGGCGGAGATGCTGGCCCTGGTGAAAGGCCTGGGGGAGAACTACATCGAGGCGTGGAAGAAGAAGCGCTACGGGGAGATCCCCGGCCTGTTGCTCGGTGACGTCGGCAGCTTCTTCATCGGCGCCGGCGAGGGCAAGGCCGCAGGGTCCCTGGGACGTGGTGCCGGAGCCGCGGGAAAGATCGGCGAGGCGGCCAAGGTGGCCGACCTGGCCAAGGCCGGTGACCTCGGGAAGGCGGGCGAACTCGGCAAGGTCGGCGACGCCGCCAAGGCTGGTGATCTCGCCAAGGTCGCCGAGACCGCGAAACCGCTGGAGGCGGCCGAAGGTCTGAAAGCGACTGGACAGCCGAAACCGCCTGCCCTGCCGAAGGAAGCACCGGCTCCCACGCCACATCCCTCCGAGCAGGGGCCTCCCGGCTACCGTCGGCCGGCCCCTCCTCCCGAACCTTCCTTCCCACCGCCCGAGCCGCGCAAGCCGTTCGTTCCCGAGCCCAAGCCGATGCCGCCGGAGCCGAAACCACTGCCCCCTGAACCGAAGCCGGTGGTGCATCCACTCCGCCGCCGACGCCAGGACCCGCCACCCTTCAAGGACTCCGCGCCGGTCCAGAACCCGGCAGCCGCGCGAGCCGAGGGCGAACTGGCAGAAGTCGTGGAAGCAGAAGAGGCCTCGGCGCGGACGGCGGCGGAAGCCGACCACGTTCCCGCCGCGGTCGAGGCAGGCGGCGACCGCGCGGTCGCCACAGCCGGGCCGAAGAAGCCGGTCGGGCAACCGGTTCACGCCTCGGGAACCACGACGCAGGCGGGGCCGGCCAGGGGCTCGGGCGGTGCGGGTGGCGGAAGCCGTGGCGGTGGCGGTGGCGGTTCGGGCGGCGGGGGGTCACGTCGCCCACGCAGGCCGTCAGAACCCAAGGAGCCTCCGATTCCGGCCGAAGGCATCGGCAGGACACCGTCGGCCGAGACACTGGATCGCTTCATGACCCACTTCCAGAACAACCGTCGCCGTTATCCGGCGGACATCCGCAAACTCATCGACGAGGCGGCGCTGAATCCGACCAGGACCACCGTGGAGGCGGTCGACACGGCGATCAGGGACTTGTACGCCAGCCGCGTGAACAAGGCGCTCGGCTACTCCGGCGTGCGCAGACCGCATCAGCTGACCGCGCCGTTCCGCACCTCGGTCAAGGGACATTCACCGCTCGCCAGCGAGGGCGGGAGGTTCGAGGCCATGATGGAAGTGGGGCCGAACCAGCGGACGCCGTCGCTGAACCTGCAGGGGCAGACGAAGAACGGCATCCTGGTCGACGTCGATCACTTCGACTTCGCGAAGCGGTCCGGTCGTGAGATCAAGATGCCGCTGGCGATCAAAGCCCATCGCGGCAGAGTCCCAGAAGGCCTCTTCGACCAGCTCGTCCACCAGGCGGAGTGGACCAGGGACTGGGGGATGAGGCCGTTCCAGTGGGAGCTGCACAGCCTCGAAGACCTTCGCGCGGTGCAGCAGGCGGTGCGCGAGAACCTGCACCGGGCCCCCGTCGAACTTGCCGACATCCTCCACTACGACGTGCTGGTGGCTCCGGGCCGTGGCACTGCCATTCGGATCACCTACCTCCCGTAGTCCGGCAGGTTCGACCCGCGCGACACGCTGGATGAGGTGAGCGGGCTTTCCGTTGTGGCTCAACCTGCTGCGGCGTGTGCCGGGATCGGACGCCTGACCCAGGCCTGCTGGTTCACCTCCTTGTCGCGCACCTGCACGGGTGTGTATCCGGATGGCGTGATGCTGCGGTAGCCGTGCCGCACGACCGCCTGGCGATTCGCCGAGGCGGCGGCACGGCTGACCGAGCCAGGTGCGATCGTCTGGGGGCAGGACTACCAGTTGCAGCTGGTGCCCGCGTTGCTCCGGGAGCTGAGACCAGACCTGCACGTCGGGTTCTTCCTGCACATCCCGCGTTCCCGGCAGCCGAACTGTTCGCCCAGCTGTCCGCGAGGGAGGAGACCTTGCGCGGCTTGCTCGGCGCGGACGTCGTCGGCAGCCCGGACACGTGCCGCAAGAAGCTGCAGGCGTACGAGGTGATGACGAGCATCAGGCTGATCGGGGAGCTGATCCCGGAGTTGGACCGGTCCTGACACGGTCACCCGAGCCCGAGTTTGTCCAAAATGGACAGCAGTGTGGTCATGTCATCAGGTTTCAGGGCCGACAGTGGACTGTGCTCGATCACGATGCTCATGACCCGCGAACGCACCTGTACGCCTTCGGTGGTGAGGACGAGCGCGCGCGAACGCCGGTCTCGCGGGTCAGGGACCCGTTCGACTAGTCCGCGTGCGGTGAGCTGGTCCGCGACGAAGGAGAGGTTGGGGGCGTTGCAGTGCAGTCGGGCAGCCACCGTCTTCATCGACGGTGGTTCCTCATCCGGATCGAGCGCCCAGAGCGCCTGAGCGGTCGCGGTGGTCAGACCCAGTTCCGCGAGGGGTCCGGTGATCGCCGCCTCGGTGCGCATGAACACCTCGTGGATGGCGCGTATGGCCGCCACCGGTCCTTCCTCGCTCATGGGAGCAGTCTAACTTGCTTCGAGTCTCGAACTTGTTATGCTCGCCATGAGATAGTTCGAGACTCGAACGACTGGAGCAGGTCATGGACTCCTTCCACGGCGTCACCGCGCTCGTCACCGGAGCGTCGAAAGGGCTCGGGCGTGCGTATGCGCTGGAACTGGCGCGCAGGGGCGCCAACCTGGTGCTGGTGGCGCGCAGCACGGCAGCGCTGGAAGCCCTTGCGGCAGAGGTGCGGGCCGCGCACGGCGTGATGGCCGAGGTCATCGCAGTGGATCTCGCGGCCCCTTCAGGCCCCGAGAACCTCGTCAAGGCCGTCGCCGACCGCGGTCTTCAGGTCGACCTGCTGGTGAACAACGCCGGGTCGGGCTCGGCCGGCAGGTTCTTCGAACGTCCCTTCGTGCAGAGCACCCGCTCCGTCGCGCTCAACGTCGGAGCGCTGATGGAGCTCACCTACCTGTTCGGCCGCGAGATGGTGGCCAGGGGAGCGGGTGGCATCATCAACGTGGGTTCGACAGCGGGGTTTCAGCCGATGCCCTACCAGGCGAGCTACGCCGCGACGAAGGCGTTCGTCCTGTCGTTCACCGAGGCCGTCGCCGAGGAGTTGCGTGGCTCCGGCGTCCGCGTCATGGCCGCGCATCCGGGGGCGACCGACACCGGCTTCTTCGACGGCACAACGGCCACGATGGATCCGCGCGTGACCGACTCGCCGGAGTCGGTCGCCGCCCGCACGCTCGACGACTACGCGCGCGGCCGCATCGCCTCCTATCCCGGCCGCGGCGTGAACCGGCTGACCACGCTCGTGGCGCGGGTGATGCCCCGCCGCGCGGTCACCAACGCCGTCGCCGCCCTCAATCGCAAGCTCGGCCTTGACGTCGTCACCGATCTGGACTGAGTGATGACGAAATATCCCTGCGGCGCGATGATTCGGGTTTGTGCGCCCGACGGGCAACTCGGGTCAGCTGTACCTGCGTAGATATTCGCCTCGATGTGTCATCAGGTAACACATTTCGACCGCGGTGCGCTGTCCGTCACGGTCCCACCGCGTCCAGGGGCAGCAAGACCTGGAACCGCGTGTCGCCCGGCTGCGACTCCACGCGGATCGCGCCGTGGTGCTTGTTGACCACGATCCGCCACGAGATCTCCAGCCCGAGCCCGGTGCCCTCCCCGACCGGCTTCGTGGTGAAGAACGGTTCGAAGATCCGGCTCTTCACCTCCGCCGGGATTCCGGGGCCGGTGTCGCCGATCTCCACGACGAGGTGCTTGTCCTGCCTGGAGGTCCGCACGGTCAACGTGCCCGAGCCGTCCATCGCGCTCAGGGCGTTGTCGATCATGTTCGTCCACACCTGGTTGAGCTCGCCGGCGTACGCGGGGATGTGCGGGAGCGTCCGGTCGTAGTCCTGGACGACCTGGACGTTCCCGAGCTTGCCGCCGAACATGACCAGGGTGGAGTCGAGCAGCTCGTGCACGTCGACCACCTGGAACGGCGCGCGGTCCATCTGCGAGTACTGCTTGGCCGCACCGACCAAAGTGGACACCCTGGTGGTGGCGTCCTCGATCTCGTTCATCAGCATCTCGGTCTCGACCGTGTACCTGAGCCAGTGCACGGCGGATCCGGTGACGGCCGCCGGGCAGGCGGTGAGCGAGTTCTCCAGCCACTCGACGTCAAGTCCGGCGGCGACGAGGACGGGCGCGACGTCCCAGCCGCCGCTGATGCCGTGGTCGTCGAGCCAGTCGGCGACCTCGTCCTCGGCGTCGCTGGCCTGCAACGGACTGAGTTTCGGCGCCTTGGCGACCTGTTCGACCGCCTTCTCCTGAAGCTTCACCAGGGAGGGCAGCGTGGCCGGGTCGATCGCCCCCTGCGACAGGAGGGCGAGTTTGTGCCGCATGCCCGCGACCCGTTCGCGGAGTGCCGCGGTCGCTCGCACGGCGGCCGCGGCCGGGTTGTTGAGCTCGTGGGTGAGGCCCGCGGACAGCGCGCCGAGTGCGGTGAGCCGTTCGTGCTGGCCCACCGTGGCCTGGGTGTTCCGCATGCCCCAGAACAGGCCCTCCAGCAGGTGCATCGCCATCGGGAACCACGCGCGGACCATCGGCCCGAACTCGTCGGCGTCGAACTGCAGCATCGACGTGGCGGTGATCGACTCGACGGTCATCTGGTAGGTCGGCTGGTCGAGCTCCAGGTAGGCCTGGGTGGCGCCGAAGTACGAGCCGCGCAGGTCGCTGCGGCTCACCTCGATCCGCTGGCCGCCGATGGTGCGGCACAGGGCGACCGTGCCTTCGAGCAGCACGAAGAAGCACGTCGCGGGCTCGCCCTCGGTGAGCACGGGCGTGCCCGCCTCGCGGGTCTCGACGTGACCGTGCTCGGTCAGCCAGTCCAGCTGGGGCTGGTCGAGCTTCTCGAACAGGAACAGTTCGCGCAGCTCAGCCGCGGTGAGCCTCTCCATCACGACCTCTCCAGGTAACGGTGGACCAGCGTGACCGCCATGGCGCCCTCGCCGACCGCGGACGCGACCCGTTTCACCGAGTCCGCCCGGACGTCGCCCGCGACGAACACGCCGGGCACGTTCGTCTCCAGGTGGTACGGCGCCCGCTCGAGGTCCCAGCCGGACGGCGAGCCGCCGAGGTCGGGGCCGGCGAGCAGGAACCCGTGCTCGTCGCGTTCCAGTGTGCCGTCCAGCCAGTCCGTGCGCGGGGCGGCGCCGATGAACGCGAACAACCAGCCCGCCGGAACGGTCGTCGTCTCGCCGGTCTTGTTGTGCAGCAACGTCAGCGTTTCGAGGTGATCTTCACCCGCGCCGCCGCAGACCTCGGTGTGCGTGCGCACCTCCACGTTCGGGATCGCCGCGAGCTGGTCGATCAGGTACCGCGACATCGACGACTCCAGCGAGTCGCCCCTCACCAGGATCACCACCTTGCGCGCGTGCCCGGAGAAGTAGACGGCCGCCTGGCCCGCGGAGTTCGCCCCGCCGACCAGGTAGACGTCCTGACCGGCGCAGTTCGGGCCTTCCGTGGTCGAGGCGCCGTAGTACACGCCCCGCCCGGTCAGCTCGCCGAGTCCGGGCGCGTCGAGCAACCGGTACGACACGCCGGTGGCGAGGATGACGGTGTGGGCGGCGAGTTCGGTGCCGTCGCCGAACCGCACGACGCGCGCGGCTCCCCGGCGTTCGAGGGCGACGACGTCGCGGGTGGTGAGCAGCTCGACGCCGAACTTGACCGCCTGTCTGCGGGCCCGTTCGGTCAGCTGCCCGCCGGACACCCCGTCCGGGAAACCCAGGTAGTTCTCGATGCGGCTGCTGGTGCCGGCCTGGCCGCCCGTCGCGATCCGTTCGACCAGGACGGTCCGCAGTCCCTCCGACCCTCCGTACACCGCGGCGCCGAGTCCCGCCGGCCCGCCGCCCACGACGATCAGGTCGTAGAACTCGGCCGACGGCTGCGTGCTCAGGCCCACCTCGGCGGCGAGCTCCGCGTCCGACGGGTCGACCAACGCCGTGCCCTGAGCGGTGACCACGACCGGCAGCGTGGTTCCGTCCTGATGCGCGGCGGTGAGCAGGCAGCGTGCCTCCGGCTCGTCGAGCGCGTGCCAGCGGAAGGGAACGTTGTTGCGTGCCAGGAAGTCACGCACCTCGTAGGAACGCGGCGACCAGCGGTGCCCGATCACCCGCACCCGCTGCGGCGGCTGCCGGTCGCTCACCGCCCAGGCGCGCAGCTGCTCGTCGAGCACCGGGTAGAGGTTCTGCTCCGGCGGGTCCCACGGCTTGAGCAGGTAGTGGTCGAGGTCCACGACGTTGATCGCCTGGATCGCGGCGTCGGTGTCGGCGTACGCCGTGAGCAGCACCCGGCGCGCCTGGGGGAACACGTCCATGGCCTGTTCCAGGAACTCGATGCCGCTCATCTGCGGCATCCGGTAGTCCGCGAGCAGTGCCGCGACCTCCTCGCCGCGCAGTTTGATCTCGTGCAGGGCCTCCAGCGCCTGAGGGCCGGACTCCGCTCGCACGATGCGGTAGTGCTCGCCGTACATCCGGCGCAGGTCGCGCGCCACCGCCCGCGACACGGCAGGGTCGTCGTCCACCGTGAGAATCGAGGGCCGCGCGACGCGGTCGGCAGTCGTCATGTGCTCAGTCAAACACCAGAACTTGTCGATGACAGCAATCGAGGTACCGTCGTGCCGTGACCACCACCTGCGAACACGTCGCCGAGCTGGGCCCGGAGCCCACTCCTTCCACTGTGGAGGGCTGCGAGGACTGCCTGGCCGTCGGCGGCAGGTGGGTGCACCTGCGCCTGTGCCTCGGCTGCGGCAAGGTCGCCTGCTGCGACTCGTCGCCCGCCAAGCACGCCTCGAAGCACTTCGCCGACGAGGGGCACCCGATCATGCGTTCGTTCGAGCCGGGGGAGACCTGGCGCTGGTGCTTCGTGGACAACACGCTCGTGTGATCTTCCGCGTGCGGAAACCGGAACCGTCGAGTTCTGGTGGTGCCCGGACCGGTTGTCTAAGGTGTCCGCCATGGTGCGACCACGGCGGGTGACGGCGCCCGTCGTCGGGCTTTCGGTGCTGCTCGTGTTGTCCGTCGTCGCCTGGATCGGCGGCGACGTGGTCATCGACCGGCTCAACGCGACCCGCTGCACGGAACCGGCGACGGTTCTCGTCACCGCTGCGCCCGCGGTCGCTCCGGCTCTGAGCGAGGTCGCGGAGACGCTGGACGCGGCGGACGAGTGCTATCGCGTCGAGGTGAAGGCCGAGCCCGCGCGCGAGACGATGACACGGCTCGTCGCCGGGGAGGTGTCGCCCTCGGTCTGGGTGCCCGAGTCCACGATGTGGCTGCGGCAGGCACGGGACTCCGGTGCGTGGCGGGTGCCGGAGTCCGGCATCTCCGTGGGGCGGTCGCCGGTCGTGCTCGCGGTCAAGGACTCCGTGAAGGCCAGGAACTGGCGGGAGCTGATCGGGCCGGGTGCCACCGCGGTCGCCGGTATCGCGGATCCGGCCAGGGATCCGGCCAGCCTGTCGGCGTTGCTCGCGATGCGCGGGTTCGCGTCGGCGGAGAAGGATCCCGCGGCCGCGACGGTCGCCGCCATCAGGCCCGTGTCCGGTGACTACGCCGAGCGGGCCGAGGATCTGTTCACCCGTCCGCTGGACGTGTTTCCCACCTCCGAGCAGGCCCTGGAGCGGCACAACTCCACGCCCGGCGCCACACGGCTGGCGGCGGTCGCCCCGGAGAATCCGGTGCCGCCGCTGGACTTCCCCTACGTCGTGCTGCCCGACGCGGGCGAGGCGCAGCGGGCGGGAGCGGAGAAGTTCCTGGCGCGGCTGCGCTCGGGGGCCGGATTCGACCGGTTCGGCCTGCGCGCGCCCGACGACAAGGCCGCCGGTCCGGAGCAGGGATTCGTGGACGAGACACTGCGCCTCTGGAGCGGTCTCACGCTGACCGCGCGAGTGCTGGGCGTCCTGGACGTGTCGGGCTCGATGAACCAGATCGTCCCCCGTACAGGAACCACGCGGATGGCGCTGGCCGTCGGGGCGGCCGAACGCGGCCTGGGCATGTTCAAGCCCGGCACGCAGATCGGCCTGTGGAAGTTCTCCACCAGGCTGGACGGCGACAAGGACTACAAGCAGATCATCCCGTTCGCGTCGGTCAAGGACCACCTCGCGAGCGGTCAGGCCGTCGCGGCGGTCCGGGCGACGCGGGCGACCGCGAACGGGGCCACGGGCCTCTACGACACCACCCTGGCCGCCTACCAGGAGGCGAGGAGGACCTGGGAGCTCGGGCGGATCAACATCGTCGCCATCATGACCGACGGCCGCAACGAGGACCCCGACTCGATCGGTCAGCGCCAGCTGCTGGACGAACTGGCCAAGCTGCAGGACAAGCGCAGGCCATTGCCCGTCATCGCGATCGGCATGGGTCCCGACGTCGACGTCGACGAACTGACGAGGATCGCCGACGCGACCGGCGGCAGGGCCTTCACCACCGTCGACCCCGCCGGCATCAGCGACATCTTCGCGCAGGCGCTGAGCACGATGCTCTGCCAGCCGCCCGCCTGCCGTCCCCAGTAGGCGTCCCGGCGGACGACCTCAGTACGGGTCGTACGGGCTGTCGTGGCCGAACAGCCGCGCGACCGGACGCAGCCGCAGGCGGAGCAGAACCTTGATCCCCACGTTGCGGAGGAACCAGGGCATCTCGGCGAGCACGCGCCTGCGATCGGCCCAGTCCGGCTGCGTCAAACGGAAGCGCGCGAGGGAGCCCGCCCGGTCCACGTACACGTATCGCTTGCCGCACAGCACCTTCGCGATGATGCCGCAGGTGACCCCGATGGACGAGAACGCGTCGTGGACCAGGATCTCGCCGCCGGGAACGAGGTTCTCCGACCACAGCATGTCGTCGGTGTAGGTCCAGTAGTCGTGCTTGCCGTCGATGTACAGCAGGTCGATGCGCTCGTCCCACTCCCGGCGCAACTTGGTGCTGTACTCGGCTTCGAGCCGCACGACGTCGGTCAGGCCCGCGCGGGCGAGGTTCTTCTCGAACCGGGTGCGGGTGGGGGTGCCGCCGAACAGCTTGCCCTCGACGAACGGGTCGACGGCGACCACGGTGGCCCCGACGGAGCGCGCCGCGATGCCCAGCACGGTGGTGGATCGTCCCTGGTGGCTGCCGATCTCGACGATCCGCGTGCCGGGACCGAGCCGCAGCACGGCTCTCCACAACATCGTCGCCTGGTCGACGGTCAACCACCCGGGAACCTGGTCGCCCAGCTCCCACGCCTGCTCGAACGCTGTCGGAGATGTCATCGCCACCTGCCTGAGTGCTCCCCAGAACGGTCGTGGTGGCCCAAGATAGCGACAGTCGCCCGCGAGCACTACCCGGTGGTAACTTCCTGCGCCATCAAGAACCTGAAGATCGCACACCGGAACCCGACGACGTGGGTGCTCATCGCACTCACGGTGCTGTCGTTCGCGCAACGCTTCGGAACGGCCACGTTCGACACCAAGCTCGACCTGGCCGTGAACCCCGTCGGCTTCCTGGGCAGGGCGCTGCACCTGTGGAATCCCGCCGCCACGGCCGGCGAGCTGCAGAACCAGGCGTACGGCTACTTCTTCCCGATGGGGCCGTTCTTCGCGACCGGCCAGATCCTGGGCATTCCCGCGTGGGTCACCCAACGGCTCTGGTGCGCGCTCCTGCTCTGCCTCGCGTTCTACGGGGTGCTGCGGCTGGCCCGCGCACTCGGCATCGGCCACGAGCCGACGAGGTACGCCGGTGCGCTCGCCTACACGTTGGCCCCTCGGGTGCTGACCGAGATCGGGCCGTTGTCCGCGGAGATGCTGCCCGCCGTCATGCTGCCGTGGGTGCTGCTGCCGCTGGTGCTGGCCGACCGGATCGGGTCGCCGCGCCGGGCCGCCGCCCTGTCGGCGCTCGCGGTGCTGGGCATGGGCGGAGTCAACGGCGCGATGGTCGTGATGGCGCTGGTGCTCCCGGGGATCTGGCTGCTGACGCGCACGTGGAACCGCGCGCACGTGAGGCTGGTCCTGTGGTGGGCCGGCTGCGTCATCGCGGTCGCGCTGTGGTGGATCTTCCCGCTGCTGCTGCTCGGCCGGTACAGCCTGCCGTTCCTCGACTACATCGAGTCTGCGGCGAACACCACCGCGCCCATGTCGTTGTTCCAGGTGCTGCGCGGAACGAACCAGTGGGTCGCGTACGTGCTCCAGGGCGAACCTTGGTGGCCCAACGGGTTCCTCCTGGTCGACAACCCCGCGCTGATGGCCGGCACCGCTCTGGTGGCGCTGATCGGCGTCGTCGGACTGGCCAGGCTCGGGCTGCCGGAACGCCGCTTCCTGGTGCTGGGCACGCTGGCGGGGCTGACGCTGCTGACCGTCGGGTACGTCGGATCGCTCGACTCGCCGCTCGCCGAGGTGGTGCGCGGAGCACTGGACGGGCCGCTCGCACCCCTGCGCAACGTGCACAAGTTCGAGCCGGTGCTGCGGCTGTGCCTGGTCCTCGGGTTCGTCCACGGGCTGCACCTGTCCCGGCCGGTCGGGCTGCGGGCCGCTCCCGAACACTGGCGGCGACGGGTGCGCACCGGTGTCGCGCTCCTGCTGATCGCGGTCGTCGCGGCACCCGCGTGGCTGCTGACCCTGCGGCCCGGCCAGGGGTGGTCGGACGTGCCGGACCACTGGCGCGAGGCGGCGGGATGGCTCGCGGAGCAGGACGGCCGGGCGAGGACGTTGTTGTTGCCCGCCACGGGTTTCGGCCAGTACACCTGGGGCAGGACCGTGGACGAGCCGATGCAGGCGCTCGCGAAGGCACCGTGGGCGGTGCGCAATCAGGTACCGCTGGGCTCCGAGGGCAACACCCGGTACATGGACGCCGTCTACGACGCGCTCGCGGACGGCCGCGGCTCGGCCGGACTGGCGGACTTCCTCGCCCGCGGGGGATACCGGTTCCTGCTGCTGCGCAACGACATCGTGCGTGAACCGACCGGCTCGCCGCCTCTCACCGTGCTGCGTCAGGCGCTTCAGGGATCACCCGGCATCGAGCGCGTCGCCCAGTTCGGGCCCGAGGTGCGGATGAGCGACCAGCGGCTCGTCAGTTCGGTCGACGCCGCCGCGGGCGGGCACGCACTGGAGATCTTCGAGGTGAAGCGGGCGGTCCCGGTCGTCACCGCGGTGAACGAGGCCGACGTGCCGACGGTGAGCGGCGGGCCGGAGTCGTTGCTGCCGTTGCTGTCCCAGGGACTGATCAAGGCGGACCAGCCGGCGGTCCTCGCGGGCGACGCGGAGGGGCGGACCGGGGAACTGCTCGTCACCGACGGCCTGCGGCGCAAGGAACGCAACGTCGGCAGGGTGACCGACAACCTCAGCCAGACGATGTCCGCGGGCGAGAAGTCACGGCAGGGACGCGTCGCGCTGGACGTGTCGCCGTTCCAGGACGTCAAGCACCAGACCGTCGCCGAATACCGCGGCATCCGGGCTGTGCGCGCCTCCACGTCGACCGCGTACGCCGACGCGGCGGGCGCGATCGACCCGGCGAACTCGCCGTTCGCGGCGGTGGACGGCGATGGCGGGTCCGCGTGGCACTCGTCGAGCTTCACCGGGCCTGTCGGGCAGTGGCTGGAGATCGACCTGGACACCCCGCGCTCGGTCGGTGAGGTGACGCTCGACGTGGTCGACGACCTGCGGGTGGGCTGGGCGGTCACCCGGATCAGGCTCACCACGGACGCGGGGGAGAGCGTGCACGACGTCCCGTCCGGCGGCGGCCCGCACGCCTACCCCGTCCGTCCCGGTCTCACCGGCAGCGTGCGCGTCACGGTCCTCGGCGTCGCCGCCGACCGGCAGGACGGCAACGTCGGCATCAAGGAACTGAGCGTTCCGGGCATGACGGCGCAGCGGGCGTTGCGCGTGCCGCGCGACCAGGACGCGGCCAGGCCGGGCTTCTCGTTCACCCGAGGCAGTCAGTCGCGGCCGGCCTGCTACCGGACCGACGGTGCGGTGCGGTGCGACTCGTCGCTGTCCCGGTTCGGCGAGGAGGTCAACGGGCTCACGCGGCTGTTCCGCACCTCGGCCGCCGGGAAGTTCGCGGTGAACGCCACCGTCGTGCCTGCCGCCGGCGCGAAGAACCCGGTGACACCGGAGGGCCTGACGATCACGGGGACGACCTCGCTCGCCGGCGACGTCGCGGCGAGCCCGTTGTCCGCTGTGGACGGTGACCTGGGCACGTCGTGGGTGCCGGACGTGACGGACCTGCGGCCGACGCTGACGGTGGCGTGGAAGGGGAAACGGACCCTCGCGGAGTTCCGGATCGAGGGAGCCGGGGGAGCCAGAACGCCCGTCGAGCTGGAAGTGCGCACCGACGCGGGCACCGAGGTCGTGCGCGTCGGCGCGGACGGTCTGGTCACGATCAAACCGGCGGACACCGAGAAGCTCGAACTCGTCGTGCGCGAGTCAGGTGGTGCGGGGCCCGCGGAGATCGGTGAGCTCCGGGTGCCCGCGCTCGACGGCGTGCTGAAGCCGGTGCCCGCGACGACGCCGTTCACCGTGCCGTGCGGCAGTGGCCCGGTGGTCGACATCGACGGGAAGAAGATCAGCAGTTCGGTGTCCGGCGTGCTCGGGGACGTCCTGGCCAACCGCCCGTTGAAGGCGGTGCTGTGCGACGACGACCTGGCGACCGCCCTGGAGCTGCCTGCCGGCGACCACGTGCTGACCACGTCGCGATCCGACTCGTTCGTCGTGCAGGACGTCTCCGTGACCCACGTCGAACTCCCGAAACCCGTTGCGACGCACCGGGAAGTCACCATCGGCGCCTGGGACGCCACCGAACGGGAGGTCACCGTCGCACCGGGAGCCCGCGCACTGCTCGTGGTGTCCGAGAACGTCAACGACGGCTGGACGGCGACGCTGAACGGGCAGGTGCTGGAGAAGGTCCGCGTCGACGGCTGGCAGCAGGCGTACGTCCTGCCCGAGGGCGACGGCGGCGTGGTCGCGCTGGAGTTCGGCCCGGACGCCCGGTACCGGACGGGCCTGCTGGCAGGCGCGCTGGGAGTGCTGGCGGTCCTCCTGCTCGCCGCGGTCCCGGTCCGGCGGCGAGTGGAGTTCGTGGCACCGTCGCGGAGTCGCTGGCTGATGGTGGCGATGCTCGTGCTGCTGGCCGTTCTCGGCGGCATGCTGCCGATCGTGGCGGTGATCGCGTGCCTGCTGGCGCGAGAGTTCTGGGCGGCGGCGCCGAAGGTGATCGCGGTGGGAGGGGTCGCGCTGGGATCGGGTGTGGCGGTGCTCGGCCGGATCCTCGGTCACGGGCAGGAGTGGGCCTACGTCCCGCTCGTCCAGGCCGCGTTCCTGGTGGCGGTCTCGGCGGTGGTCGCGGCCGCGTTCGGCCCGTTCGGGCAGCGTCCTGATCCCGCAGCGTCCTGATCCCGCAGCGCCTTGATCCCCCAGCGCCGTGATCATGCCGTGCCTTGATCCTGCCGTGCCGTGATCAGGCCCGCCTGGCTCCGCGGGTCTCGATGACCGTGCCCGCGACCACCAGTCCCGCCGTCGCGAGCAGCGCACCGGTCACGACCTGACCGACGGAGCCGTTGAGCCACAGGGTGATCAGCGCGACCTCGGCGGCGACCGCGATCCACACCGCGACGGTGGACCGCCGGTCGCCGCTCGCGATCCGGGAGAACAGCAGCAGCTGCACGAGCGCCAGGCAGGAACCCACGAGAGCGAACTGCCACAACGGAATGGCGTCGCCCTGGTAGCGCGCGCCACCGATCAGCGACACGCCCAGCGGTCCGAACAGGACACAGCCCACGATCACGAACGCGTCGAGGCCCGCGCACACCGCCAACGCCTTCGGCAGCATGCGGCGCCGGTCGCCGGCGTCGGCCATGCGGGGCAGCACGAGCACGCCCACCGCCTGCGGCAGCCAGTAGGCGATCTTCGTGACGACCGCTCCCACGGCGTAGCCGCCCGCCAGGTCCGCGAGCTGGTGCCGGGCCAGCACGAGGTCGAGGTTCACCAGCAGCACCAGGGCCAGCATGGCCTGGGACGCGTGCATCACCTCGGCTCCACCCGCGGGCCGTGCCGGGCGCGGAGCGCCGCACAGCCGCCACCCGGTCAGCACGACCAGGAACGAGCCGATGGCCGTGCCCGCCAGCACCGAGGTCGACGAGGGGGACAGCCACAGCCCGATCACCCCGCCGCCGACCTTGCCGAGCCCTTCGAGCGACACCAGCAGCGCCAGCGCGCCGAACCGGTGCGTTCCCTGCAGAAGACCGTGCAGGACACCGAGAACCGTGAGCGGGGCCAGCGACAGCGCCAGCCACACCACCGGCCACGGTCCGTCGAGGTGCAGCAGGTGGGCGAGCAGCGGCACCAGGGCCAGGGTCAGCACCGTCATGCCCGCGCTCACGCTCAGGCCCAGTCCGAACAGGGGCCGCGGGCCGAGGCTCGTGACGCGCAGGGCGGCGACGGTCTGCAGGCTCATCGCCGGCACCACGCCGATGACCACGAGCGCGAGCAATGCGCTGAGCTCGCCGAAGATCGCGGGTGCGAGAGCTCGTGCGGCCGCGATGGTCAGCACGTAGCTCGCGGCGTTGGCGCCCAGCAGCGCGCCCGTGATCAGCAGGGCGTCCAGGCGGGTGGTGGTCGTCGCCGGAGCGGACACGCGGGTTCCTTCCGGTGGCCGGGTCTGCCGCGGTAGGGCCTGTGTCGAAGTCCGGTCCGCGACAACCGGGCCCGAGGCGGCCCCTGGCAGCACGGCCGGACAACACCGGTACGCGGGCCGTCCGGCCGCACCACCGGGAACCACCTCAAGCGCGACTCTCATCGCACCGGACTTCGACACAGGCCCTACCCGCGAGTACTACTGGCCGGTAGTTTCGGCGACTGTAGCCCCGGCGCGACCGGAGAGGGAGCAAGTGCGGCCGAACGGACCGAAGCTCTACGCCACGTGCGGGATGCTGGCGTTGGCAGCGCTCGCGCCTGTGCTGTGGCCGGGCTACGTCCTCGTCTACGACATGGTGTTCACGCCGGAGCAGCCGCTGAACGCGGCGGCGTTCGGGCTCGGCGACGCGCTACCGCGGGCGGTTCCCGTCGACGCCGTGGTGGCGTTGGTGACCCAGGTCGTCCCCGGTCAGGTGGTGCAGAAGCTCGCGCTGCTCGCGATCGTCTTCGCCGGGGCCCTGGGTGCCGGGCTGCTGGTGCCGACGGAGAAGACCGGCGTGCGGATCGTCGCCGCCGTGGCGTACTCGTGGAACGCCTACGTCGCCGAACGTCTCTTCATCGGTCACTGGACGCTGCTGCTGGGCTACGCGGCGCTGCCGTGGGTCGCGATGGCCGGGCTGCGGATGCGTGATGGCGAACCGCACGCGTGGACCCGGCTCGTGCTCGCGAGCCTGCCCGCGGTGCTCTCGGCGCCGGGCGGCGTCCTCGCGCTGGGCACGGCGCTGGCCACCGCCGGACGCCGCAAGGCGTGGCAGGTCCTGGCGATCGGTGTCGTGCTGAACTCGCCGTGGTGGGTGCCCTCGTTGCTGCACGACGGACTGTCCGACCCGGCCGGTGTCGAGGCGTTCAGCGCGCGTGGCGAGAACTGGGGCGGGCCGGTGCTCAGCGTGCTGGGACTGGGCGGGATCTGGAACGCCGAGGTCGTGCCGGTGAGCCGGGCCAATCCGATGCTTCCCGTGCTCACCGTGCTGCTCCTGGGGGCGGCGCTCTTCGGTCTGCGGGAGCTGTCGAAACGCCTGCCGGTGTGGCCGCTGGCGGGATTGGGAGTGCTCGGTGCGCTGCTGGCCCTGCTCGCGGTGCTGCCGGGTGGCGTGACGGCGCTGGAGGCGCTGATCGAGCACGTGCCCGGTGCCGGGTTGCTGCGCGACAGCCAGAAGTGGGTGGCGTGGCTCGCGCTGCCGTTCGCGATCGGGCTCGCGGTCGCGGTGGAACGGTTGCGCGCCCGGCTGCTCGTGGCCGTGCTGCTGCTGGGGTTGCTGCCGGACCTGGCCTGGGGCGGGTTCGGGCGCCTCGACCCCGTCGGCTACCCGGCGGACTGGGCCGCGGTGCGGGAGAAGCTCGTCGACCAGCCCGGCGACGTGGCGGTGTACCCGTTGTCGGCGTTCCGCCGGTTCGACTGGAACGACCGGCGCACCCAGCTCGACCCGGCGCCGCGCTACCTGCCCGGCACGACCGTCGTGGACGACTCGCTGTCGGTCGGCGGGAAGGTCGTGGCGGGGGAGGACCCGCGGGCGGCACGGCTGCGCGGCGGTGACCTGAGCGGCATCGGCTGGGTGCTGGTCGAACACGGGACGCCCGGCAGGGTGGACGAGAACCTGCTGGCTCGGCTGGAGAAGGTCCACGACGGGCCCGAACTGGCGCTCTACCGGGTACCTGGAGCAGTGCCCGATGAACCGAACGGCCCACCCGTTGCACCCGTTGTGCTCGCCTGGGTCGCGGCTGGGTCACTGATCGGCGCGAGCCTGTTGTGGAGACGGTTACCGGTCGGTAGATTCGCGGCACCCCGACATGAGGAGTAAGACGTGGAACTGGTTTCGGTGCTGGTAGCGATCGTCGCCGGGGCCGCGCTCGCCGGCGGGGTCGGCGTGATCGTCGTCGAGCAGAACAGCCCCGACAAGGTCGTCGAGCAGCGGATCGAGCAAGGTCAGAAGGCCGAGGAGCCGGTGGTCCTCGACTACGGCTCGCGCTGACCGGGTGACCGTGGCCTTCTCCGGGGACCCGGCGGCCTCCTGGAGCATTCTGCTCGAAGCGAGTCTGCGTGAGGCGCCGGATCCCTCGGTGGTGGCCGCGCGGATGTCCCGTGCCTGCACGGAGTTCCCGAACCTCGGTCCGGCCGCGGTCGTGCTCCGTCCGTCCGACTGGGACGGTGCGCGGACCGAGTTCGCCGACGGCCACTACCGCGTGGGCGATCCGCTGGTCCGGGTCGCGCTCGCCGGCGACTCGCTGATGATCGCCGCGCACCACGGTGCGGTCGACGGGCTGGGCCTGCTGGCGTTGCTCGGCATCGCACTCGGTGAGTCCGTGCACAGCTCCGCGACCGGTGTGGCGCTGCGAAGCCCCGACCGGCCCTATCTCCTGAGCGCCCTCGACCGGGTGCGCGAAGCCGTGTGGACACCTCCCGCGCGCATCCAGCCTTCCTTGCACGGCAACGAGTCCGGCGACCACCTCGTGTCCCGCGCGCTGCCCGCCGTGAAGCTGGGCAGCGCCAGACTGACCTCCGCGGCGCTGGACGCGACGCGGAAGTGGAACGCCGCGCGAGGTGCCGCGCACGGCCGCGTCGTCGCCGCGATCGGTGCTTCCTGGCGCGGTGGCGCGGATCCGCGTCCCGAGGCCGACAGCGCGCTGCTGAGACTGCGCCTGCCGGCCGGATCCACCGAGGACGACGTGCGCACGCTGCTGACGGCGGCGGCGCCGGAGGCGGGCTTCCCCAGCGCGCACAACCCGGTGGCGCAGTGGGGAATTCGGCTGCTGGCCTCCCGGCTCGGCAGCACGTTCCTGGTGTCGAACCTCGGCGTCGTCAAGGCGAACGTCCGCGCCCTGCGCTTCTTCCCCTCGGCGAGCGGCCGGTCGGGCGTCGCGTTCGGCGTGGTGACGACAGGGGAGGTCACCACGGCCACGGTGCGCTTGCGGCGCAAGGACTTCGACGCGGCCGCCGCCGCGGGGCTACTCGACCTGCTGTGCGACGCGGTGCTCACCGGCCACGAGGCGCGGAGGTAGCCGCAGGGCGCTGTGCACGGCGCCCTCGAACGCGTCGAGGCTCTCCTCCCAGCTGAACTGCTGGGCACGCTCCCTGCCCGCCGCGCCCATCGCCTTGCGCAACGGCTGGTCCCGCAACAGCGTCTCCGCGTGCCGGACGAAGTCGTCGAAGTCCTCGGCGAGCAGACCTGTCCGGTGCTCCACGATCGCCTCGGCCACACCGCCCGCCGAGCGGTACGCGATCGTGGGCACGCCGTGTGAGGCGGCCTCCATGATCACGATGCCCCAGCCCTCCTTGACCGACGGGCACACGTGCAGCCACGCCCCGGCGAGGATCTCGTGCTTGGCCTGCTCGTCGACCCAGCCGTGGATGACGACGCTGTCCTGCACCCCGCGGTCGATCGCGTGCTGCCGCAGCACGTCCTTCCACGGGCCCTCGCCGACGAGTTCCAGGCGCAGGTCCGGCCATTGTGGACGGAGCCGCGCGACGAGGTCGATCGCGTGCTCCAGCCGCTTGTGCGGGACCAGCCTGGACACCGCGACGAGGACAGGGGCCTCGGTGCGCCGCGCGGTGACGGCGGGAGGCGCGTCCAGCCCGTTGGGCACGACCACCGTGCGACGGAGCTCCACTCCGAGCCCGCCCAGCTCGTCCCGCGTCACGTTGGAGACGGTGATGTAGCGGCACTTGCGGTACAGCCTCGGCGCGAGCCACGACTCGATCCACCAGCCGATCCGGCCGAAGAACGGGCCCAGCGCGCTGTGCCACTGCTCGCGGTGCACGTGGTGCACCAGCACCAGGACGGGACAGCGCGCCACCAGGCGGCTGAAGAAGGGCATGCCGTTCTGCACGTCCACGATCACGTCCGCGTCGGAGCGCAGGATCGCGAGCAGGGCGTGCAGGTAGACCGTGAACTTGTTGCCGCGCCTGCGGAAGCGGACGCCCGCCACCCAGTCGCCGGAGGGGGCGCGGTCGTGGCCGGCGCACTGGATCGAGACCCGGTAGCCGAGCCGGGCGAGGCCCTCGGCGATGCGCTCGACGTAACGTTCGGAACCGCCGCCCTCGGGGTGTCTGGTGTCGCGCCAATTCACCAGCAGAATGCTCGGCCGGTAATCAGGACCACGCGACATCTGCCTCTCCCGATGCTAGGTTACTGCCAGGTAGCCATCGTAGACGGAATGCGGGAGATAGCAATGGTCGAGATCGGTTCAGTTTCGGCCCCTGAAAAGTTGCGAAAGCCAACTTTCAGTCGTTCTGTTCGGCTTTTTCGCGCATTCCTGAAAGAGCAGTCCGACCCCGACCACTTCTATCGGATCCTGGCGGACGACTCGGTCGCCCAGGTGTCGTCGTACGTGTCCCTGAGCGGTGCCGTCGTGCTCGACGTCGGCGGCGGTCCCGGCTACTTCGCCGAGGCGTTCCGCGGCGCCGGCGCCCGGTACGTGGGTCTGGACCCGGACGTCGGCGAGCTGTCCGCCCGCGGTGAGCCCGACCCCGGCATGATCCGCGCGAGCGGCACGGCGCTGCCGTTCCGCGACGGCTCGGTGGACGTCTGCTACTCGTCCAACGTCCTGGAGCACGTCGACGACCCGTGGCTGATGCTGGCCGAGATGGTGCGTGTGACCAGGCCCGGAGGCACCGTCTTCATGTCCTACACGCCGTGGTACTCACCCTGGGGCGGCCACGAGACAGCGCCGTGGCACTTCCTCGGCGGCCACTACGCGCGACGCCGGTACGAGCGCCGCAACGGCAAACCGCCGAAGAACTCGTTCGGCACTTCCCTGTTCCCGGTGAGCGTCGGGGCGGTCCGGCGGTGGGCTCACCGCCAGACCGTCGCCGACGTGATCGAGACGTTCCCCCGGTACCACCCGTGGTGGGCGAAGTGGGTCACCCGTGTCCCGGGGGTCCGGGAGATCGCCTCGTGGAACTTCGTGATCGTGCTCAGGCGTCGCGCCTAGGCGACGTGCCTGGCCCGCCGTCCGAGCACGCCGAGAAGAATTCCGGCGAGCAGCAGGACCAGGCCGGCGGAAAGCAGGACGATCGGTCCGGTGCTGCTGATCAGAGTCAATTTTCCGCGCGCCTCGGAGGCGCGGTCCACCGATTCTCTGACGGTTTTCTCGTTGAAGGTCAGGGTGGCGTCGAGCAGCACCGTTCCTTCTTTTCCGTCCGGCCCGAACAGCGCTTGCCGCTGGTGTTCCGAACCCTTGACGATGATGCCGGTGACCGGTTCGACCCACATGGTGCGGGTGTTCTCGTAGCGGCGCTCCGCCTTGACCGACGCCGCGGTGCTGTTCACCAGCGTGCCCGGCACGTCCTGGTCGCGGAACTTGGTCGACGGGATCTTCTGCACGAACTTGTAGACCTCAAGCCCGCCGACCTCGTCCGTGCCCTCGTAACGCGCGGTCGTCGCCTTGCGCAGGGTGGTGTCGAAGTACTCGTAGTCCTGGGGCTGGGTGTCGAACGGGAACTTGTAGTTGAGTCCCTCCTGGTGCACCGCCTTGTCGGCGGCGGTGGGGTCGCCCTCGGCGTCGGTCACGTACTGCTGGGTGCACTCCTGGAGAGCCATGTTCGTCCGCCGGTCGAGGCACACCCGGTGCTTCACCGCGGAGACGAGCTGGTTCTCGGAGTCGGTGACGACCAGACCCTGGTCCCACACCATCACGTCACCGTTGACCTTGGCCTCCGGCACGGTCAGGTTGCTCTCGACCTTGCGGGTGGCCGTCAGCCGCGCATCCTTGACCACGAGTTCCTTGGGGTAGAAGACCTTCGCCGCGCCTTCGGCGACGGATTCCGTCTTCTGGTCGAGCGGCACGACTGCGAGCTCGGGGTACACGTAGAAGCGCAGGACTGCTCCGAGCGCCAGCGAGAAGATGCCCAGTCCTACCAGCACGAGGCTCGCAACACGTCGCACTCGTCCTCCTTCTGGGTGTGTTCCGATGATGAGAGGGACGTCACAGTGGCGTGGAACCTACCGGACAGTAACCTCTGCGCAACCCCTCGACCGGGGTGACTCAGGTCATCTTGATCGGTCCGCGTGGAGAAAGAAGCTACTCGGCCGCCGAACTGCGGAGCCATTCGGCGGAACCCCTGCTGGCCAACGGGTAGCGACTGAAGGAAGCAGCTCCTTACTCATCGGCGACGATGCCGGAGGAAGAGACACGTGGAAGAAACCCCTGTGTGCTATCCGGGAGCAGTTGAGCAGGCCCGGCTGCTCGCACGCGGTGCGACGACCGCAGCAGAACTCCTTGCGATGACCGAACATCGGCTGAACTCGTCGCGGCACGTTTTCACAGATGTCGATTTGACCGCCGCCCGGCGCAGTGCGGAGGAGGCCGATCGGCGGTTGGCCGGCGGTGAGAGCGGCGGCCTGCTCGGACTGCCCTTGGCCGTCGAGGACTCCCTGCCGCGTTCGGCTTTCGACGCACTGGTGGCGGCCGGAGCCGTGGTGATCGGGAGAACGTCGGGAGCCGAGCTTCATCGCAACCCGTCGCCGGGCGTCCCCGCCACGGCGCTCGATCCCAAGGTGTCGGGCACGGCCGTCGCCGTCGCCACCGGTGTGGTGGCCGCGGTGCTGGCACGCCGTGCGCCCGGTGCCGGAGGAGTGCCCGCGGGAGGCGCGGGTGTGGTGGGCTTCGAGACCTCCGGCGGACACGGCGTGGTGGCGAGGACGGTGGCCGACGTGGCGCACGTCGTGCGGGCGATCGGCTGGGCGGCCGAACCCGCGAACCGTCCACTGAGGATCGGTGTGTCGTTGCGCGGTCTCGCGATGTCGTCCCGCACCCGTCCGCCCATGCGCCGGGCCGTCGAGGACGTCGCCGCGCTGTTGTCGTTGCACGTCGGCGAAGTGGTCGACCACGACCCGCACCTCGCCAGCGAGTCCAGGCTCCTGCTGGCGCCGCACCTGGCCGCCGGTCCTCGTGAGCTGGACCTGCTCGACCGCTTCCTGCCCAGGCCGTTCCGGGGCATCTGCCGGTCGATGCGCGCGGCGGAGCGGGTGATGGTGAACCACATGTTCGCGGGCGTCGACGTGCTGGTGACGCCGGGGCACACCGGCCCGGCCGAGACGATGTCGCTGCCCGGCGGGGTGTTGGTGCGCAACGGCGCCACCTCTCCGTTCTCCCCGCTCTGGAGGGTCAGCGGCTATCCGGCCGTGTCCGTGTGCGCGGACACGGACGCCGACGGGAACCCGTTGCCGGTGACCCTGATCGCGGTGCCGAGAGCAGAGGGTCAACTGCTCGGGGTCGCCGAGATCATCGAGGAGGGACGAGGTGCTCATCGGAGGCCGTAGTCGACGTTCGAGGACGACACCACGTTCTTGAGGTCGAGCGAGTCGTCCGGGTCGCTGGCGTCGGTGACGCCATAGGTGATCGCGCCGGCCAGGCACGCACCGATCACCAGCGCCAGCGCCCCGGCGACGAGACCGCGCCGCCACACGAGCAACAGGACCAGCCCGATCGCGACCAGCACGGCACCGGCGACCCACAGGACGGTGGGAAGGACGGTGATGACGAACAGCTTCGGCAGGTTCTGCCGGACCTGGTCCACGTTCGCGGCGACCGAGGCGTTCGTCAGCCGCAGTTCTCCGGCGAACACAGGGGTTCCCTCGCCCTCGTCCTGGGTGTCGGTGCGCAGTTCCTGCCGGATGTCCTCCCGGACCGAGAGCACCGCGCCGGTCGTGGGCTCGACCAGCAACGTGCGGGTGACGCCGTAGTACTGGGTCACGTCCACGGACGGCTCCTGGCTGCCGACCAGTGAGCCGGGTACCGCGAACCGGTCGAGCTCCGTCTGCGGGATCGTGTGCGTGAACCGGTACACGTCGAGTCCCTGCAACAGCTGCTCTCCGGCGAAGTGGATGTCGACCGGGCGCTTGAGAACCGTGTCGTACCAACGGTGATCGCGTTGCTCGGTGTCGAACGGGAACACGAAGTTGAGGCCGGGCTGCAGCAGTTGCGGGCCTTCGGCGGTGACCCGCTTGCCCTGTTCGGTCTCGTAGAACTCCCCGTGGCAGGGCGCGACCGCCTCGCCGGTGCGGCGGTCGAGGCAGATCTTGCGCACCTCGGCGCTGAGCACGAGCTTGTCGGAGTCCTCCTTGACGATCGTCGCCCGCTTCCACACGGTGACGTCGCCGTTCTCCTTGACCTCCGGCGCGGCGAGATCACCCTCGACGTGCGTGGTCGCCGTGAGACTGAGGTTGTGGCGTACTTCCGGCATGCCGCCGCCGGGCGGGTAGACGACGGCGGTGACTCCCTCTCCTTCGGAGACCGTGACCGAGTCGATGTCGTGCTGAAGCTTGGCGAGCAGGGGATAGGTGTGCAGTTGCAGCACCAGACCGGCCGCCACTGCGAAGGCGCCGAGTCCGAGCAGGGCGGCGACGACTGCGGTTCGCACAGGTCCTCACAAGGGATCGGGTGGCAGGGAGGGCGTTCCGTGAGGCGCGATTTCCGGTAACCGTGCGTTCTGTTCTACCTGGTTCGTGAGCTAGATCACAAGGGCATACCTGAATCCCATTCGGGTTACCTGGTCGCGGCGGGTGGGTCACGATCGCCGCTCAACTCGGTCAAGGTGGTGCGAACCCCTGGCCGGCGGCCGCGCGTCCTGAATGATCGGCCGCGCACAGCCCTGTTCGGGTCCAAGAGCTTGGGGGACTTATGAGAGTTCGCAGATGCCTGGCCTTAGCCTTCTCGGTCGCGGTGGCCGTCGGCGCCGCCGTGCCCGCCGCGGCCGCGGAACCGGCGTGGCGCCTGGTCCCGATCCCGCAGAGCAAGGCGACGAGCAATCTCTGGGACGTCGCCGCCGTCGACACCAGGAACGCCTGGGCGGTCGGCTTCGAGGGCTACGACCCGGATCAGCAGTACACGACCGGCGAGCCGATGATGCTGCGGTGGAACGGGATCAGGTGGTACCGGACGTCGCTCCCGGTCGTGCAGGGGCGGGTGTCCTTCCAGCGCGTCGCCGCGTCGTCCGCCAAGGACGTCTGGGTCACGGGCGCACCGTGGTCGCCGGACGGCAACGTCACGCTGGTGTGGCGCTACAACGCCGGGACGTGGACCGAGGTGCCGTACCCGCCGGGTGCCACCCCCGGCACGCTGTCGATCCGGGATCTGTCCGTTGTGGATGGACGCGCGTGGCTGGTGGGTCATCACGGCAACGCCCCGGTGTTCCACGAGTGGACCGGAAGCTCCTGGCAGGAACACCAGCCCCCCGCCGAATGCGTGACGGGCGGCGGCTTCGTGAACTTCTGCATCATCAACGCCGTCAAGGCCTTTGCGTCGGACGACGTGTGGGCCGCGGGCAACGGCATGTGGAACGGCTACTCGGGGCCGTTGCTGTTCCACTGGAACGGCACGGCCTGGCGAACCGTCCAGACAGGACTGAATCAGCAGCAGCTCACCATGCAGGCGCTGGACGGTACGTCCTCCCGTGACATGTGGGCGGTGGGCGACGGTGGAGGCATGGGGTCGGGCAACGTGGTCTTGCGGGGAGACGGCACCACCTGGCAGACCGTCAGCGGGCTGAACACGCCTGCGACCCGGAGCGTCGCGGTGGGGGCGAACGGCGTCCCGTGGGTCGTCGGCCAGTTCCCGCAGGCGTCCTTCAGCTCCCACGGCCCGGCTGGCTGGACCACCACTCCGGCGCCCGCGCCGCCGGGTTCGTTCGGCACGAACTACAACGCCATCGCCGCCGTGCCCGGCACGAACCGGATGATCGCCGTGGGCTACGCCGACCTGCCGGGCACGAACCCCCTCCGCCTGCAGGCGGTGATCGCCGACTACGCGTTCCGCTGAGCCCGGTGTGCGGCCGTCCGCTCCGCCGGACGGCCGCACCCTGGCCGCGAAGGTGGATCAGCTGGGCACTTCGTCCAGGTACGCCTGCGCCTGCAGCGTGAACAGCTCGGCGTACCCGGCCTTGGCCGCCATCAGGTCCTCGTGCGTCCCGTACTCGGCGACCTTCCCGTGCTCCAGCAACAGGATCCGCTCCGCCTGCCGCACGGTCGAGAACCGGTGCGAGATGTAGAGCGTCGTGCGGCCCTCCGACAGTTCCCGCAGTCGCGAGAACAGGTCGTGCTCGGCCCGCGCGTCCAGCGCCGACGTCGGCTCGTCGAGCACCAGGATCGGCGCCTCCCGCTGGAAGGCCCTCGCCAGTGCGATCTTCTGCCACTCGCCGCCCGAGAGGCTGACCCCCTGGTCGAACCAGCGGCCGAGCGGACTGTCGTAGCCCTGCGGCAGCCGTTCGATCCGTTCGTCCGCGCCGGCACGGCGGGCCGAGTCCTCGATGTGCGGCCGGTCCTCCAGCCGCGTCAGGTCGCCCAGGCCGATGTTCTCCGCGGCCGTGCCCTGGTACGTCACGTAGTCCTGGAACATCGCGCTGATCCGCGTGCGCAGTGCGACGGGGTCGTACTCGCGGATGTCGACGCCGTCGAGCAGGATGCGGCCGCCGGTCGGGTCGTAGAGCCGGCAGAGCAGCTTGAACAACGTCGACTTGCCCGCGCCGTTGCGGCCCACCACCGCCACCGTCTCGCCGGGCCGGATCTCGAAGCTGACGGCGTCCAGCGCGGGATCCTCGGCGCCGGGGTAGCTGAAGGTCACCGAGTCGAACTCGATGTGACCCTCCACTGTGGACGGCATAGGCCGAGGTGATGCGGGCGCCGTGATCTCCGGCTTCGTGTCGAGGAACCGGTACAGCGTGTCGAGGTAGAGGTTGTTCTCGTACATCCCCGAAAGTGCCGTGAACAACCCGGACACCGACGTCTGCACGGACGCCGCGGCAGCCGTGTACAGCGCCAGGTCTCCCAGCGTGAGTCGTCCGCCGACCGCTTCCAGTGCGATGTACAGCGTGATCGCCGAACCCGCCAACGTGCTCAGCAGCCCCCAGGAGGTCGAGCTGATGTTGCGGTTGACCGTCAGCTTCCGCTGCCGCTCGTAGGAGACGGTGCCGAGCCGGCGGAACCGGTCGACGAAGTAAGGGCCGAGCCCGAACAGCTTCGTCTCCTTGGCGTAGGTGTCCGTCGTGACCAACGAGGACAGGTAGTCCATCCGACGCTTGATCGGCGACATCATGAAGGTCAGCCAGAACGCGCGCGAGCCGTACTTCGACTGCGAGATGAACGCGGGGATCGGCGCCAGCAGCGCGACCAGGGCCAGCAGCGGGCTGATCGAGACGAGCAACGCGATCATGCTGCCGAACGTGATCAGCGTCCGCAGGAGCCCCAGCGCGGAGTTCATCATCGACAGCGGGCGCGTCGGCGCTTCCTGAGCGGCCTGACGCAGCATGTCGTACGACGTCGAGCCCTCGAAGTACGCGAGGTGCAGGTCGCTGGCGTGCTCCATCACCCGGTGGCGGATGGTCAGCGTCATGCGTTCCTGCAGCAGCGCCTGCGCGATCGACGTCAGCGCGCTGCTGATCGCGGTCGCGCCGAGCACGGCGAACTGGAGCAGCGCGACTTCGGCGATGTCACCCGTGGTGCCGGTGTGCTGGATCGCCGCGACGACGGAGTCGAGCAGCAGCTTTGCGATGTACGCGGTCGCGGTCGGAAGAAGTCCAGACAGGAGCGTGATCAGCGCCAGCAGGACGGTCAAGGTCGGACTGGCCTGCCACGTCAGCTTCGCGACCTTCGGCAGGCCGCGCACGGTGCCCGCCACGGACGTCTTCGCGCGCTTCAACCGGGAGCGCAGATCCTTCGGCTGGTCGTCCGGCTTCGCTTCCGGGATGTCGACCGGTCCGGTGAGTCCGCTCTCCGGCACCGTCGTGGCGCGCCGCCGACGGCCGCGCCGGCCCAGCATGAACTCCATGCCGCCCCCGCCACCCGGGATCATTCAGCCTCCACGGCGCCGCGCAGGAAGAAGTCGACCACCTGGCGCGTGGTGGGCGGGTCGACGTCCGCCGCCAGCCGGCGGCCGCCGAACAACAGGGTCAGGAAGAGCCCGGCGAGCTGCTCCGGTGGCAGCCGCAGCCGATCCTTCTCCGGCGTGAACAGCTCGACCATCGCCCCTCGGATGGCGGCCATCGACTCGCGGCGTCCGCCCTTGCGGCGTTGTTCGGGGTCGCGGTGCTTGACGCGGCCGGACGCGTGCAGCGCGCTCATCAGCGCCCCCATGCGTTCGAGGTGCGCGCCCAGAGCCTCGGCGGCTTCGACGAGCCGGTCTTCCAACGGCTGGTCGACGGGGATCTCGGCGATCGCGTCGAGCACGTGGTCGGGCCTGAGCGCCTCGGCCGTGCAGGCGTCGAACAGCTCGTCCTTGTCCTTGAACGCGCGGAAGACGGTGCCCTCGCCGATGCCGGCGGCGCGGGCGATCTGGCTGCTCGTCACGTTCGCGCCGTGCTCGATCAGGAGCGGCAGCACGGCGTGCACGATCATGGCGCGCCGGTCTTCCGCGCTCATGCTCGGCGCTCTTCGCCGGGTTTCGGATGCTGGTGTCATGCGTCCATCATGCGGAGTGAGTGCTCACTCCGTCAAATGAGTATGAGCTTCCAGGCGTGAGTGGACTTGGAGAAAATCGCGGTCGAGAACATCATTGGGCGAACAAGAACTGAGACCTCCATCCTGTTGAGCGATGCGGAATTTCATGGCTTGCGCGGGGGAGATGGTCCACTTTCGGGACTTTGAACTGCGGTGATGCACCTTCGTCGTTCGGGTGTTCGGCATCTCTGTTTCGCGAATCGGAATTTCGTGCCCTCCGAGTCGCGTCGTTATCTTCGAATTCATGGAATGGAGCTTTCAGACGGCCGGACAGCTCGTTGGCGCGTTGCGCGCCGGTGCGGTGACATCGGTGGAACTGACCGACGAGGCGATCGCCCGCATCGAGCGCGACGACGAGGTGATCAACGCGATCTGCGTGCGGGACTTCGACCGGGCACGGGCGGCCGCACACCGCGCCGACCAGGCACGGGCGCGGGGTGAGGACCGGCCGCTGCTCGGCGTCCCGGTGACGGTCAAGGAGTGCTACGACGTGGCCGGGCTGCCCACGACCTGGGGCATGCCGCCGCACCGGGACCACCTGCCGGCCGAGGACGCGGTGCAGGTGTCACGGCTCAAGGACGCGGGCGCGGTGCTGCTCGGCAAGACCAACGTGCCGTTGGGGCTGCAAGACATCCAGACCTTCAACGACATCTACGGCACCACGACCAACCCGTGGGACCGCAGTCGCACGCCGGGCGGCTCCTCCGGCGGGTCGGCGGCGGCCCTGGCGTCCGGGTTCGGCGCGCTGTCCATCGGCTCCGACCTCGCCGGCTCGCTGCGCACCCCCGCGCACTTCTGCGGCGTCTACGCGCACAAGCCGACCGTCGGACTGGCGGCGACCCGCGGCATGGTCGCGCCGTCCGACCCGGTCCTGCCGACCGATCTCGACCTCGCCGTCGTCGGTCCGATGGCGCGCTCCGCCCGTGACCTGACGCTCCTGCTCGACGTCATGGCAGGACCGGACCCGCTGACGTCCGGCAAGGCGCACCGGGTGGCACTGCCGCCCGCCCGGCACGAGCGGCTCCGCGATTTCCGGGTCCTGGTCCTCGACGACCATCCGCTCCTCCCGACCGGGTCGGCGGTGCGGGAGGGCGTGCACCGGGTGGCCGCCGCGCTCGTCGAGGCCGGCGCCCGCGTCGAACGGCACAGCCCGTTGCTGCCCGATCTGACCGAGGCCGCGACGCTCTACATGCTGTTGCTGATCTCGGGTTCCGTCGCGCGTTTCCCCATCGAGTCGTACGAGCAGCTGCAGGCCCGCGCCGCCGGACTGAGCGCGGACGACCAGAGTCTCGACGCCGTGCGGCAGCGCGCCCTGGTGTGCAGCCATCGCGACTGGATCGAGGCGACCAACCGCCGCGAGATCCACCGCCACGGCTGGAGGCGGCTGTTCGCCGAGTTCGACGCCGTGGTGTGCCCGATCACGCCGACGCCCGCGTTCCCGCACGACCACGACCCCAACCCGCTGGAACGGCGCATCGACGTCGACGGCGTCGAGCACCCGTACTTCGACCAGCTCGTCTGGGCAGGCCTGGCCACCATGCCCGGCCTGCCCGCCACCGCCGTACCGGCGGGCTGTTCCCCCGAGGGCCTGCCGGTCGGAGTGCAGCTCATCGGCCCGATGTTCGAGGATCGCACCCCGCTGAGGCTGGCCGAACTGCTCGAGCGGAGGACCGGCGGCTTCCGGGCGCCGAGGTAGCCTGTCGGGCAGGCCACGAGTCCGCGCGATGATCGGGGAACCTTGAGCGGTCTCGTGCGTTGGCGTAGGTGACGCCTTGACCAGCCCAGCGGGAGGACCGGGAATGAGACTGCCGGACCGCGAGCAGCAGGAACTGGACGAGATCGAGCGCCGCCTCGCCGAGGACGACCCGAAGCTGGCCGCCAAGCTCACCCGTCCGGCACCCAGGGTGCCGCGCAGGACGCTGTTCCTCGCCGCGGCACTGTTGACCTACGCGGCCGGGTTGATCGTCGTGATGACCGGCGTGACGCTGTCCTCGGTGGTGCTCGTCGTGCTCGGCGCCTGCGTGGCCTTCGGAGTGTTCGCCTGGTTCGCTTTCCAGATCTGGCGCGGGCACCGCGAGTAGCGAGCGGTCCGTCCAGCGACGCGTGCGCTGGGTCCTCAGTACTTCCAGGGGATCGTGGTGCCGCTGCCCGCGGTTCTGAACACGCTGCCGAACTCGACCACCTGGACGGGGTCGGGATCAGTGCGGTGCCGGTATCGCACTCCCACTCCAGCCCGTCGCGGACTCGTTCCGCGGCATTCCCGCGCTCGCCTACCATGCGTGCCGTGCCGTCACTGATCGCCGTCATCGCCAACGACGCCGAAACCGCTCGCTTCCTGGCCTGGCCGGGCGACTTCGAACTCGACCGGGCAGATCACGTGGAGGAGGTGCACCTCGCGTCCGGTGCCGTGCTGGAGGGGTTCGCCGGCGACGGCGCGGGAGGCACGTACTTCTTCTGCGGTGACGGCGGCGAGGAACGTCCGGTGCTGTACGCGGACTCGGAAGGTGGCGCGGCGCTGGTCGCGATCGGGCTGCGGAGTCTGCTGCAACTGCTGCTGGTCGCGCCGTGGTGGAGGGACTTCCGCGAGTTCACCGAGCAGGAGAACAGCGAACTCGCCGCCGAGTACCTGAACGACATGCCGGACCTGCCCGCACGACAGCGGCACGCGGCCGACGCGCTCGGCCTCGGGCTGCCACCGGCGGCCGAGGTCGTGGCACGGCTGCGAGAGACCGCGACTGGAGCCGGCCCGGAGTTCGACTTGGTCTTCACGCCGGAGCAGACGACGTACGAGCGGCTGTTCCAGGTCTCGTAGGAACCGGCGATTCAGGGCAGCCGCTGACGGTTCGCGTCCTCCCACAGCGCGCGGTGCCGGGCGAGCGCGGTCTCGGCGGCTGTCCGCGCGCCGGGGGAGACGGGGCCGTCCCAGCCGTCCAGCACCTCCGCGATCTCCGTGACGAAGGCGGTGCCCAGCCTGGTGAGCCTGCCGCTGGCCAGCATGGTGGCCGCTGCCTGCCGCGACGCGGTGCGCCAGCGGGTGTGTTCCTCCTGGGCGCGCCCGTCGGTGTAGCGGCGCCAGAAGGCCGCCACGCCCAGGTGGGCGTAGGTGCCGTGCAGGAGGCCGACCAGGGGGCGCGGGTCGTCGCGCCACGGGGCGTAGAACAGCTCGCCTGGGTGGGCCTCGGTCAGGGGGAACAGGTCGATCAGCACGGCGAGCTTGGCGTGCTGCAGCTCGTGGACCAGGGTGAGCGCGGCGGTGCGCGGGTCCGGTGGCAGGGACAGGTAGACACACCCGAACGCGTCCGCGAGCGTCGCGCTGGCCATGCCGCTCGGAGGTGTCGGGATCGGGGACAGCACCGTGACGGCGAGGGCGCACTCCTCGGCGACCTCGGGGTGGTTCAGGGCCAGTTCGTCCCACCCCGCGGCCATCACCTCCTGCCAGCGGGCGACGTCCACGTCGGTGTCGAGCTCCACTTCGCGTGGTCCGAGTGCGAGCCTGACGGGACTGACAGGTGCATGCGGAACTCCATCCACAAACAACTGTCCATTCAAGACTGAAAAAACCGCGCCGCCGCGCACTCGTCCTACTGTGGGGAGGAAGAGCTCCTCGCACGGCGCTTCGACGTGAAGATCCACGCCCGCGCGCAACGCGGTCGCGAGCGCCATGCCGGTGAACAGACCGGGAGAAGCGGCATGCGTTGCCCGGCTCGCACGACTGACCGCGACGCCGGTCATCGGATGCGCCAGAACCAGATCCGCGGCCTTCGGCGCCGCTGCCGACACCGCCTTCAGCGCGTCGTACGCCACCAGGACCTCCGGCGGCGCCTGCCGCGCGAGCAGCGAGACCATCAGCAGCGTCCTGCTGCGCCGGGCCGACGAGAGCAGGCGGATCGCCGGGGCGCCACCCCCTCCGCGCGCCAGTTCGCGGAACAGCGAGAAGGACATGCCGTGCATCATCGGGACCGTCCAGCGAGTGCCGCGATGTCGGAGTTCAGCCGCTGCCGGACGTGCTGGATCAGCCGGAACATGTCGGCGCAGTAGACGGTGCGGTGGCCGAACCCGGCGCCCGCGCGGTAGCGGTGCGCGAGCAGGCCGCCACCGCAGACGGCGCGGACCTCGCAGTCGTGGCAGGGCAGCGGCAGGCCGGTCGGCACGAGTGACCGCGCGGCGTCGTCGAACGACGCGGTCGTCACGTCCAGGCCGGTCACCGCGGCGCCGTGGAAGGACGAGGCGAGCTGGTCGGGTCCTTCGAGCGCGCCGTCGGTCTCCACCACGACCGTCGAGGTGGGGGTGGTGCCGATGCCCTCCACCCTGGACCTGCCGCCCAGCAGCACGTTCATGATCTCGCCGAAGATCCGCACGGACGTCTCCGGCGAGGGCGCGCGGTACCAGCGTTCGAACACCGCGATCAACCAGTCCGCGTAGGCGCCGACCCCGGGCGGGGGCGAGGTCCAGTTCCCGTGCGGCAGCAGGAAGTCGACGACCGGCGGGCCGAACGAGACCAGGGCCTCGTAGGTCGCCACCGGATCGTTCGCGAGGTCGATCGTGCACAGCAGTCCGCTGTAGATCGGGCGGAAACGCTGCTCCTGCAACAGCTCCAGCGCCCGTGCGACCGCGGCGTGGCTTCCCCCGCCGGACCGGTACCGGCGATGCCGGTCGTGGTCGGCGGCCGTGCCGTCGATGCTGACCCCCACCCGCACTTCCAGCTCCAGCAACGCCGAGAGCACGTCCTCCGACAGCAGAAGACCGTTGGTCTGCAGGGAAAAACGCGCCACCCCGCCGATCGCGGAGCGGACCGACGTCAGGAAACCGCGGATCGCCTCCATGCCGGCGAGGAGCGGCTCACCCCCGTGCAGGACCACGTCCACATGCTCCAAAGCATGCGTCCGAACGTGTTCGGTGATGCGGAACGCGGTCCACTCGAACGTCTCGGCCGACATCCGCACCGGCCTGCTCCGCCAGCGCTGGTCGGCCATTTCGTAGACGTAGCAGTAGTCGCACGCGAGGTTGCACCTGCTGTGGATCTTCACCACGAACTCCCGCGGCAGCAGACGCGGCGTGCGGTCCATCAGGGCTCCAGTCCGGTCGGCTCGCAGGGATGGTTGCACGCCCGCCGCACGCCGGTAAGTCCACCGGTAGGGGGATTCGTGCTCCTCCACCTGCCCCGTGCTGACTATGATTGCGCGGCAAGCGATCCCGATTGCAGGGCGAGGAGCGCGACGTGGCCGATGATCCCGAACTCACGTCCGAGCTCGTCGACCTCACGGGGATCGGCTTCGAGCAGCTCGAAGGGATACCGGAGTCGGTGCTGACGCGGGCGTTGCGGCGCGCGCTGGCGGAGGACCCGTCGACACCGGGGCAGTACGCGGCGTTCCAGAACCGTTTGTAGCCTTTCATGTTCACCTGTTCAGCAGATCCACCCCGGTGGCCGACCAAGTAGCGTGATCCCCTCTTCCTGCCGACCCAGGAGACCGCTCGGGGAGACGTGATGCGCACTGTCGTCGCCTTCCTCTCACCCGGCGCGGGCACCGGGCAGACGGGCACGCTGGCGAACCTCGCGGTCGTGCTGGCCGGCGCCGGGAAGCGGGTCCTGGTCCTCGACTGGGTGCCGGAGCTCCCGCGCACGTCCGACTACCTGGCGCCGTTCCTGGTCGACCACCTGTCCCTCGACGACGTGCTCGGCGCCCGGCTGGTGTCGGCGCTGGCGGCGAACCTCGGCCAGGTGCCGGACGCCGAGGTCGAGCGGTACGCGCTGCTGGACTCGGGTGGCTTCGTCGACGTGGTCAAGGTCGCCAGGGTCCCGGTGCCGCAGGACGGGACATCACCCCGCGACCTGCGGGAACTGTTGCTGGGCACCGACTACGACCAGGTCCTCGTGGATGCCGCCGTGTCGCCCCGGCGGGATGCCGCCCACGCCGTCGTGGCCGAGCTGTGCGATGCCGTGGCCCTGTGCTTCGCCCCGCGCCCCGGTGTGCCGGAACGGGCGGCCGAACTGGGCAGGGCGGTGCGCCGGCAGTCGTCGCGGCCGGTGGACTTCATCCCGGTGGCGACGATGTTCGACGAGCAGTACCTCAATCAGGCCGAACGCGCGCTCGGCGCGATCCGCGCGGCGTTCGCCGAACTGCTGCGCGACCAGGAACGCCGGCTGCTGCCGCGAGGTGTGGTCGAGATCCCGTACCGGCCCTACGACGCGTTCCGCCCGCAGCTGACCGTGCTCGTCGAGTCCCCGGTGATCGAGTCGAGGCTGCTCACCGCGTACGGCGAGCTGGCAGCCGCAGTGACGCACGACGAGATCCTGGCCGTTCCCGCGGTGTCACCGCTGATCGCGTCGCGCTATCGCCGGCTGTACGGCCTGGACGCGGGCGCCGAGCCGCCACCGCTGGTGCTGCTGCACGCCGCGCCTGGCAGAGCGTGGGCCGACTGGATCCGCGGTCAGATGGAGGCCGCGGGCATGAACGTCTTGGCACGGCCGGAAGCCGGCGCGGGGACCGTGCAGGTCGCGTTCGTGGAGACGGACGGCGGCATCGACCAGGCGGTGCGGGCGGCGCTCGACGACCTCGTCGCCGCCGTCGCCGAGCGGAACGGCTCCGTCGAGGTGACCAGGTTGCTGGTCACGAGCGATTTGGACGGCACGAACGACGTCGACGCGATCACCGTGTCACTCGCCGACACCACGGAGGTGCGTGCGCGGCAACGCCTCGTCGCGCACTTCGGCCTGGTCGACACGCGCGGATCGCTGGCCGTCGAGGGCAGCCGGTTCCCCGGCAGCAGCCCACGCGTGCTGGTGCTCCCGCAACGCAACTCGGACTTCGTCGGCCGCGACCACGAGCTCGAACACCTCCGCGACCGGTTTCGGCCGGGCCAGAGCGCGCAGGTCCAGATCACCGGCCCACCCGGCATCGGCAAGAGCGAGTTCGCCCGCGAGTACGCGCACCGGTTCGCGCACGACTACGACCTCGTCCACTGGGTCACCGCACACGACCAGCAGGCGTTGGCGGACGCCATGGGCAACCTGACGGCGCAGGTGCGTGACGTGGTCGGCATCCGCGGCGGGGACGTCCTGCGCGCCCTCGCGACAGATCCGGCCAACCGCTGGCTCGTCGTCTACGACAACGCCGACGACCCCGATCTGATCGACACTCTGCCGTCGGCGGTCGGTGCGGGCCACGTCGTGATCACCACGACGCGTCCGCATCCCCTCGCGGGCGAGGAACTGGCGCTGGCCGAACTCTCCGCCGACGAGAGCACGTTGCTGCTGAGCCGCCACGTGCCCGAACTCTCCGCCGAGGACGCGCAGGCCGCCGCACAGGCCGTGCGGCACCAGCCGCTCGCGGTCGAACTGGTCGCCGCGTGGCTCGGCCAGGTCGTGCAGAGCGCCGGGGATCCCACGCATGCGGAGTGGGCGGTGCGCGAGTTGCTCAGCAGGCTCGCCGAGGTGCCGCTGGACCACGACGCCGCCGTGGACGAGCAGGTCGTCGGACTGCACGTGGCCACGCTGCGCACGTCCGCCCTGGGCAGGGTCACCGTTCTGCTCGCGGAGATGTGCGCGTTCCTGTCGCCCGAGGGCGCGGACATCAGGATGTTGCGGGCGAGCGCCGTGTGGCACGCGCTGATGGCCGCGGCGGGCGATGACGCCGCGTTGCTGGAGGGTGGCGCGGACGAGCTGGACTCGGTGCTGTGGATGGGCGCGAGGTACGGGCTGCTCGACGTCGACTGGGGACGGCGGCCGCTGGTGCGGATGCACCGCGTGGTGCAGGCCGCGCTGCGCGACCTCATGCCGGCGGAGACCAGGGCGGAACGGCGGGACCAGGTGCTGACGGCACTGGCGGCCTACGCACCGTCCGATGTGGACAACGATCACGCCTCGGGTGTCCGGCGGTACGCGGAGCTGCAGAAGCACGTCGTGTTCTCGGGGGCGCTGCAGTCCACGGCGGAACCGGTGCGGCGCTGGATGGTCAGCCAGGTGCGGCACGCGTACCTCGACGGCCCGCCGGCGCGCCTGCGGGTCGTTCTCGACGTCGCCCAGGGGTTGATCGACCGCTGGTCGGCCGAGTTCGGCGAGGACGACGGTCTGCTGCTGCGGCTGCGCGGGCAGATCGCGAACCTGCACCGGATCCTGGGCGACAACCACTCCGCGCTGGCGCTGGACGACGCGGTGCTCGCGCGGCAGCGCAGGTTGCTGTCGCCCGACCACCCGCAGGCGCTGATCACCGCGCGCGGGCGAGGGGGTGACCTGCGCGGGCTCGGGCAGTTCGCGGAGGCGTTGCTGGAGGACCAGGTCACCTACGCGGGCCTGCGCCGGTCGCTGGGCGACGACCACCCGCACACCCGCACCGCGGCGAACAACCTCGCGCTGTCCCACTACCTGGCCGGCGAGGCGGAGGCCGCACTGCGCGTGGAACGCGACAACTACCAGCGCCGGTTGCGGTTGTTCGGGCAGAACGAGATGCAGACGTGGTGGTCGATGTGCAGCATCGGCATCTATCTCCGCGAGCTGGGCCGCTTCCAGGAGTCGGTCGAGGCCCTGCGCTCGGCGAGAGAACACGTCCAGCTCCTGCGGCCGGCGACGAACCCGCTGGAGCTGCGGATCCGGTGGAACCAGGCCATCACGGACCGGCAGACCGGCAGGGTGCCCGTCGCGGCCGACCGCAATCGGGAGACCCTGGCCGACTACGGGGAGCGGCTCGGCCCCGAGCACCCGTGGACGCTGGGGTGCAGGCTGAGCCTCGCGCACGACCTGCGCAGGCTGGGCGATCTCGCCTCCGCCGCCCGGCACGCCGCGATCAGTCTCAACGGCTTCACCCAGGAGGTGGGACTGGACGCGCGCCACCCGTTCGTCACGGTGTGCTGCGTCGCGATCGGCCGCATCCGGCTGGACGAGGGAGACCTGGGGGAGGCGGACGCGTTGATCAGCCGCGGGAGGGCCGAGTTCGGTTCCCAGCTCGGGGAGGCGCACCCGTGGACGTTGGCGGCCAGGTACTACGCGGCGGCGGTGGCGGACGCCCGCGGTGAGCACGACCAGGTCCGGGCGTTGATGACGGCGCTGCACGAGGACCACGTCGAGCTCCTCGGGCTGAAGCACCCGTACACCGAGGTGACCAGGGCGTACCTTCGGGACGGCTCGTGGGGACCACTCGACCTCGACGTTCCGCAGACCTGAGGGCGGCGTCGTGGCGAACGAAGAGCGGATCCACACCTCCGTGGCGAGCCACGCCGGCGGGGTGTTCCTGGCGATGATCAGGGAGAGCGAGGAGACGCTGGCCGGCGCCACCGCGCTCGCACACCTGGCGCACCACAGCCAGGGCCTGCACAACTTCTCGGTCGACCGGCTCGCACCTGACGATCCGCGGCGCACTGAACTGGTGGCGCTCGGCCGCCGGTTGTCATTGCTGCACAAGGACTTCAGCGACTCGTTGCGGGGAGCGAGGACCGCCTCGCTGATCCGCATGGTGCTGCAGACCAGCGAGGGCGCGGCGATCTGCACGTCGGTCCAGCCGGGTGACCTGATCGTCGGCGTCACGTTCGCCAAGTCCGGCGAGGAACTGCTGCCGGGCATGCCGGAGGTGGTGTCGGCCGACAGCGCCGTGGCGCGGCTTTCCACCGGACTGAGGGCCCGCACGCGTCAGCCGTCGTACAACCCCGGCGGCTGGGAGACCGCGGGGGACGAGTTCTCGCCGTTCATCGGCTCGGTGGAACCGGTGGCGTCGCTGCGGGTGCCCGGCGCGCGCGGAGCGGGCCGGATGGAGGACGCGCTCAAAGAGGTGTTGCGGCGCAGGGAACTGCACTTCGTCGCGTACCACGTGGACGGTCAGGTGGCCGTGGCCGGTGACACCTTCGACGCGCCGGAACTGGCCCCGTTCTTCGTGCAGATCTCCGCGGGGGTGCGACGCCGGTTCTACAGCTCCTTCAGCCGGGAGCTGTCCGCGTCGGTCACGTCGCTGAACCGCACTCTGACCCCGATGCCGGGTGGCCGGTTGCTGCGCCTGGTCCTCGACGTCGAACAGGGGGCCGTCTACTACTACCGGCTCGGCGCGGGCCGGTACCTCTTCGGCGTCACGCTGGACCAGTCCCGCGTCGCCCACGCGGACCTGCACATGGCCGAACTCGCCCGTCTGATGGCGGCCGATGAGTGACGACCGGCCGCGGTACAGGGTCCTGTCCCAGCGCTCGATCACGATCGCGGGCGTGCTGCTCGTGCTGGTCGGCGTGGGACTCGCGATGCTGCTGGTGTGGGCGTACGGCGGCGGCACCGACGCCGAGCGCAACAAGCTCGACGCGATCAGGACCGCGGGCACCATCGTGGTCGGCGCCGGGGGAGCGGGCGCGTTGTGGCTCGCCGCGCGCCGCCAGCGCACGACCGAGATCTCGTTGAAGCAGAAGGAACACGACCAGTCCCAGGCGGACCGGACGCACGAGCTCAACGAACTGACCGCGACCAACAACCGAGCCGACGCGGTGGAACGACTGGTCACCGAGCTCTACGGCAAGGCGGTGGAACAGCTCGGCTCGGACAAGGCGGCGGTCCGGATGGGCGGCATGTTCGCCCTGGAACGCCTCGCGCAGAACATCGAGGACCAGCGCCAGACCATCGTGAACGTCCTGTGCGCGTACCTGCGGATGCGGCCGCCCGACGACGAGCTGGAGGCACAGGTCCGCACGACGGCGCAGACGATCCTCACCAAGCACCTGCGGCCGGAGACCGGCAGGTACTTCTGGGCGGACACGGACCTCGACCTGAGCGGAGCCCGGCTGGCGGAACTGGACCTCGGCGGGTGCCGCGCCCGGCACGCGGTGTTCCGCGGCTGTCAGCTGCAGGGCAGGACGACGTTCCGGCAGGCGGCGTTCACGGACATCTCGTTCGACGACGCGCTCATCGACGACGACGTCTGGTTCGACGAGCTGGCGGTGGACGGGGAATCGTCCTGGCGCGGCGCGAGGTTCGCGGGCGCCGCGACGTTCGACGGCGCGGTGCTGCGCGGACGGGCGCGGTTCGACCGCGTGGACTGCGCGGGCCAGGCGGTGTTCGTCGGCGTCGAGTTCGGCGGTGACGTCTCCTTCGACGGCGCGGTCTTCCACCGTGAAAGCCGGTTCCAGCGCGCGGTGTTCCGGCGGATGGCGTCGTTCGACGGGGTCGGGTTCGCGCAGCAGGCGAGGTTCACCGGCGCGTGCTTCGCGGGCGAAGTGGCGTTCGACGGGACCCGGTTCACCGAGGTGAGGTTCGACGAGGTCATGGCGCGCACCGACGTCCCGGCCGACACCACCCGCACCTGGCCGCCGGGGTTCGCGCTGAACGGTGACTGCCCCGCCCCGCCGGGGTGTGAGGGAACGTGGGGCACGGTGGTCAGCGGAAAGCGTGCCGCACCTTGACGCTGAGGCTGTAGAAGGTGCCGACCAGGCCCGGTTTCCTGTCCGCGGCCAGCTCCTCCAGCCGGGCGATCGGCACGAACTCGGTGAGGGCGTCGAACGAGCGGCACAGCCCGTCGAGGCGCTCGTAGGCCTTCGGGGACACCGGTTCCTGCGCCGTCAGCCGCTCCGCCCGGTACCAGTCGGTGACCGAGTCGCGGAACGCCAGCACCATCGTGCGCAGGACGATCGCGACGGCCGCGGATTCCAGTCCCCTGCGCAGGAACTGGGGCAACCTGGGGAGCGCGTCACCTTTGGCGAACTCCTCGGCGAGCGCCGCGTCGACGTCCAGCACGTCGGCCAGCAGGTCCAGGGCCCTGGTGAACTCCTGGTCGACCAGCGGCGGCAACCGCACGCCCTGTTCGGCGCCGGGCGGCCCGCCGTCCCGCACGATCCGCAGGTCGCCCGCGATCGCGTCCAGCCGCGCCTGAATCGCGTCCATCCGGTTGTCGGACACCGAACGCACGTCGTCCAGCTGCTCGGCGACCCGTTCGATGAAGCCGTGGATGCTGGCCTGCTGCCGGGTGATCCGCTCCAGCGCCTGTTGCAGCCGCTCGACCGGGTTGTGGTCGGACTCCGTGCGCACCTCGGCTTCGATCGCGCGCAGCAACGCCGTCATGTGGTCGGCGTACGTGAGCCGCTGGTACTCGAGCGGAGGCCGGCTCAGCACGCTGGTGAGCCGGTCGCCCGGTTCCCCGGCCAGCCTGCCGTTCACGACGAGCAGCACGCGGCAGTCGAGCACGATCTTGCGCAGCGCCAGCACCTTCGCGGTGAGCCGTTCCGCGTCACGGGTGTCGAGCACCGAGTCCGTGAGCACGATCGCGCAGCCGGCCGTGCCATCGGGGAACGTCACCCAGAAGTCGACCTGCGTCTCGACGGCCTGGCCGAGGAAGTGGTGGCGCAGATGGCTGAAGTCCCCCGCGTCGAGCAGCCGCGTCGTCGCCGCCTCCACGTCGTCGGAGCTGAACAGGCCGACGTCGCGCGCCACCTCCCTGACGAGCTCGTCGGTGATCGGCGAACCGTCCGCGAGCCATCTGCGGTACAGGTGGTGGCAGAGCCTGATCACCTTGCGCGGCGTGCCGTCGGCGATGGCGACGAGGTAGTCCACGACGTCACGGGTGAAAGGTTCCAGCCCGCCCTGCGCCGTCTCGATGACGAGGCGCACGTGTTCGGCGCCGAAGCGGGACATGGTGATCTCGTGGGTGATCCGCTCCCGGACGTCCGCGCGCAGCACGGTCATCAGTTCCGGCAGCCCGGTCAGCACCAGGCACGCGCCGGCGGTGTCGAACTGCTGCAGGAACGTCTGGAACGCGCTCATGCCGGCGTCACCTGTGCTGCCCGCCACCGCTTTGTGCATCTCGTCGATCACCAGCAGGAACCGCTGGTCGCCGTAGGCGTGCAGCCGGACGAAGGCGCCCAGCGCGGCGAGCGCGGCGGCGTCCGAGGCGAGTGGTTCGCTGATACCGCGTTCGACCAGCAGCACGTCCGGATCCGCGCCGCGCAGCCACTTCCACACGGATGTTTCGAAACCCTCGCGCAGCAACAACATCGCCGCGATGCTGAACGCCGGGTGCCGCGTGATCTCCTGCAACCTCGTCCGCAACCGGCTCAGCAGGCTGTTGGCCTGCAGCTGCATCTTCACGACGACGCCCTGAGGCTCGATGACGCCGTCGCGCAACCACTGCACGGTCTGCGCCGGCGCGCCGGTCGAGTGCAGGTGGTCGGCGACGATCCCCGCGTAGACCTCGTTGAGCCGCGCGAGCAGGTCCTCGGCCCGAAGCTCCTCGAGGTACCTGCGGTACAGCCCGGCGAACCCGTTCGGCGTTGCCTCCAGGTAGAGCCGCCGGCATCCGGTGCCCGCGTGCTCCAGCAGCTCGCAGGCCAGATGTGTCTTGCCCGTGCCGTAGTCGCCGATCACCGCGATGACGTTGCCCGTGCGCGGGTCGGCGAGGTAGTCGTCCAGATACGCCTTGGCCGCGCGGATCGGATCCGTCTCGACGCCAGGGCTCATCGCCTGCGTGATCTGGGTGACCGCCATGGGGCTGAACGGGTTCACGGTCATCAGCGGATCCTGAGGTCGTCGAGGAGCTTCTCGTAGAACAGCCGGGTGATGTCCTCGTAGGTGACCCAGTCGTCGTCGGTGTAGCCGCTGTTCTGCCTGCTCCGTTCTTCGTACACCTCGCAGAGGATCAGCTGGAGCTGCGCGATCGACCGCAACGGCATGGCCGCCTTGTTCATCGTCTCGACGCTGATCCGCGGGTAGTTCCCCCGCCGCCGGTGCCGGTCCAGCCGGTCCTCGACGAACCGCTGCACGTCGCCGGGGTTCAACGGCCCGACGGACAACGTGATCGGCGGCTCCGGCACGGACTCCCGCACCCGCGACACCTGGGCGTGGTCGAGGTACGACGACTCGGCGAAGAACAACAACCGGCGCCGCGCCAGCCCGGCGTACGCGACGATCTCCCCGATCACCTCGGCGGGCGGCAGCAACACGATCAGCACGACGTTCCCGGGCAGCACGTTGCCCAGCCCCGCGTACACCCGGCCGGGCCGCACGCCCTCGAATCCCGCGAGCGCCTCGGGGGAGAGCAAACCGTTGTGCGCCAACTCGTCGAGCAGCCGCTCGGTGACGAGCCGCATGCGTTCGTCGACGGACTGCTGCGACCCGTCCCTGGTGAGATCAACGATGACACCGCTCAGCTCGTGCTCGGCGAGCCGGCCCCGCGTCCAGTGCGCGCACCGGTTGATCAGCGCGGTCTTCCCGCACCCCGACTCGCCGGTGACGAGCACCAGCCGGCCGTCCTCACGCAGCGTCTCCGCGGTGGCCATCCGCCGCGTGTACTCCTGGAACGCCGCCAGCGTGTGGTTGACGTCCACGTAGAACTCGTCATGCGCCGTGTACCGCCACGGGCACAGCGGCCGCAACGGCGACTCCTCCCAGCCTGGCACGACGAACGGATTGACCACGGATGGCCGCCCGCTGTCGCGCCGCATCGTCCGCACTCACCGTCCTCAGATCTTCCGTGTTCCACCCCGATGTCGTCAGGGGCGCAGGGAGTATTACCACGATCGACGGCACTGGGAAGACCGCCGATCGGTGAGTCGGGTGCCGCGACCGGTGTTCAGGTGTTAAGCGGTCACCCGTCGAAACGACGAGGAATGCGTGTGCGGTGCGTCCGGCGGATTCCACCTCTTTGGGCAACAGGCTGGTCGTGCGGGGAAGGCCCCTGTCGCTGGGCAAATGGCGGGATCAGGTTTCCGTCGGATTCTCAGGGCGCGCGCATTGCTCCCGCCGCTCCAAGACAGCGTCGACGGCGGCGGCCCCTGCGACCGGACGAGTTGTCTCATGACGCGTTCAGCGAGGCGCCCATCTCTTGTGATCACTGAGCTTTCCAGGAGACGCTGTCCGCTGTGCTGGAGAGACAGCTGCCATTGCTCGGGGAAGACGTGGTCGCGATGTTGGAACGATCGCTCGGCCAGATTCAGCGGGAGCTTTCCGAAATCGCCGGCGTGGACCACTCGGACAAAGCCGTGGCAGACCTTCCGTCACCGCGAATGCCGCCGCGGGTGACGGCGCTGTTCACCGAAGCTCAGTCCACGTTGGACCAGTTCGACACCACTTTCCGCGCCGCCGCCGAGGTTGGGTCCAGGAATGCTGTCGACGCCCAGGCCGCGGTCCGTGGGCGGTTGAGTTCCCCGCAGGTGTTCTCGGTCGTGGGGGTGGCCGCGATGCTCCGCACGTTGCTGAACACTTTCCAGGACGGCGTCAACGACTGGTATTGGTTGTACGTGCTGAACTCGTCAGGACAGCCGTACCAGGAGGACAAGGACCGGCTGAGTGCCTTGTGCCGCGCCTACGACGCGGTGTTCGAGTACGTCCCGTTCTTCCGGTTGGAGCAGCTTGCCGGGCTGGAACCGCACCTCGTGGACAGCGACGCGCCGCCCACGCCTCAGGTCGGCGAGGCGCAGGAGGTGATCAGCCACCTCAGCGCCCAAGTCCAAGCCGCGGTGCTGGAATCAGTGGCCGAACGTCTCTGAGGCCTGGCCGGCAGCACGCGTTCAGGCAACGGTTGCCGGGGAGATCAGCTGCCGGTCCTGGCGCAGCTGCCTGGCCATGTTCCAGCCGAGCACGCCCACGACCCGGCCGCCCGCGAGGTAGTGCGCCACGAACTTGCGTTCGGCGAGCAGCCCGTGGGCGACCACCATCTCCGCATCGGCCGGGAACACGCCGTACGCCTGGATCTTCGCGTCGAACTGGTCGGTCCAGAAGTACGGCACCGGAGCGAACGGGATCTGTGCGCCGAGCAGGTTGCGGGCCGCCGCCATGCCCTGCTCGGTGGCGTTCATCCGGTGCTCGACCCGCATCGGAGAACCGAAGTGCGGGTTGAACCAGCGGGCCACGTCGCCGGCGGCGTACACGCCGTCGACGGCGCGGCAGGTGGCATCGCACACCACGCCGTCGTCCACCGGCACCCCGGAGCCGTCCAGCCAGGCGGTGGTGGGCGTCGCGCCGATCGCTACCAGCACGACGTCCGCCCGCAGCACGGTTCCGTCGGTCAGTTCGACTCCCGACACCGCGATGTCGCCGTGCAACGCGGTCACGCCGGATCCGGTGCGCAGCCGCACCCCGTGTTCCTCGTGGAGCTCGGCGATCGCCGAGGCGACCTGGTCGCCGAACTGGCGGACCAGGGGGAGTGGCAGCGGGTCGACCAGCGTCACGTCCAGGCCCAGCCGGCGGGCCGCCGCCGCTGCCTCCGTGCCGAGGAAGCCCGCTCCGACGACCACGACGAAAGACGACCGCAGCAGGTCGCCGCGCAACGCCAGGGCGTCGTCGATGGTCCGCAACACGTGGACTCCGGCCAGGTCGTGGCCGAACGGGAGTGTCCGCGGGGTCGTTCCGGTGGCGATCACCAGGCCGTCGTAGGCGATCTCCTCGCCGTTCGACAGCGCGACCGTGCGACCGGCGAGGTCCAGTCCGCTCGCGGCGCTGCCGAGTTTGAGCTCGATGTCGTGGTCGACGTACGCGGAATCGGGACGCAGCAGCGTCTTCTCCGGCTCCCACGTACCCGCCAGGACCTGTTTGGACAGTGGTGGCCGGTCGTAGGGGAGCACCTTCTCGTCGCCGACCAGGGTGAGCCTGCCGGTGTAGCCCTCGCGGCGCAGCGTCTCGGCGGTGGTGACGCCGGCCGCCGAAGCGCCGACGACGACCACCTGGTGAAGAGGTGCCACTACCTGTCCACCACGATCGCGAGCGCCGGGCACAGCAGGGCGGCGTGCTCGGTGGCCGCCTCCAGTGCCGCGGGCGGGCTCTCCAGCAGCAGGACCACCATGCCGTCCTCGTCGCGCTGGTCGAACACGTCGGGTGCCGCGAGCACGCACTGGCCCGCGCCCACGCAGGCGTCCACGTCGATCCGGACCTTCATCGGTTGTCCTCGCGGTCCCAGGTGACGGGCAGCGAGCGCACGCCGTAGACCAGCGCGTCGTTCTTGAACTCGACGTCCTCGAACGGAACCGCGAGTCGCAGCGTCGGGATGCGCTGGTGCAGCCGGGCGAACACCTCCTGCAGTTCGACCCTGGCCAGCTGCTGGCCGAGGCACTGGTGGATGCCGTAGCCGAACGCCAGGTGCGCGGTCGCTTCTCGTGTCAGGTCGATGCGATCGGGGTCGGGGAACACCGACTCGTCCCGGTTGCCGGCCGACAACGCGGCCACGAGCCACTCACCGGCCTTGATCGTCTCGTCGCCGATCGTCACGTCGCCGGTGGCCTGGCGCAGCACGCCGAACTGCACGATCGACAGGTACCGCAGCATCTCGTCGACGGCGGTGCCCGCGAGCCCGGGATCGGCCCGCAGCGCGGCCAGTTGGTCGGGCCGGCGCAGCAGGGCCAGCGTGCTCAGGCCGATCATGTTGGCGGTGGTCTCGTGCCCGGCGATCAGCAGGGTGATGCCCAGGGTGACCAGTTCCTCGACCGACAGCTCCTGGCCGTTCTCCCGGGCCCTGACGATCAGCCTGCCCAGCAGGTCGTCGCTCGGCGCCGCCAGTTTGGTCAGCACCAGCTGGGTCATGAACCCGACGACCTCCAGGTTGGCCTGCTCCAGCGCGGCGGGGTCGCTGTTCGTGCCGATCAGCACCGCGGTCTGCTCCTGGAACCGGTCGCGGTCGGCGTAGTCCACGCCCAGCAGCTCGCAGATCACCAGTGACGGGATCGGCAGCGCGAAGTCCGCCACCAGGTCGACCGGCCCGGTCCGCGCCAGCAGCGCGTCGAGGTGGTCGTCGACCAGGCCCTGGATGTAGGGGCGCATCGCCTGGATGCGCTTGACGGTGAACTCCGGCGTCAGGAGGCGCCGCAACCGGGCGTGGCCGGGGCCGTCCATGTTCAGCAGGCTGCCGGGCGCCACCGGGCGGTCGAGCAGGCCGCCTGCCACGACGTGAGTGGACGGGGCCGCGTGCGAGCTGAGGTTGGGATCGCCCAGCATCGCGCGCACGTCGGCGTACCGGCTGACAACGCGGGCCTCGACGCCGACCGGACAAGTCAGCGAGGCCGTGCCCTCCTGAGCGCGCAGTTCGGCGTACTCGGCGGGCGGATCGAACGGGCAGCCGGAGTCGCGTGCGGTCGGGAACCGAGAAAATATGGCAGTCGCTGTCATATGACCGAGACTGCCAGATGGCATGAGGTGCCGCAACTGTGTGTCATATGGCAGTGACTGCCAAGTGGCAGTGCTACCGTTCGCGGGAGACGGGGCAGGGAGGTGCGCTGTGGGCTTGCGCGAGACGAAGATGGAACGCACCCGGAGGTTCATCGCCGAGTCGGCGTTCGACCTGTTCGTCGCGCAGGGGTACGACGACACCACCATCGAGCAGATCGCCGCCGCGGCCGAGGTCGGCACGCGGACGCTCTACCGCTACTACTCCACCAAAGAGGCGCTGGTCGTCAGCTTCGTGGAGAACGGGCTCGACGCGGCGATGGACGCCTTCCTCGCCCAGCCGGACGAAACGCCGCTGTCCGAAGCGCTCTACGCCGTCGTCGACAGCGTCGAGCAGACGATCGGGGCGAACTCGGCGCGCCTGCTCGCGCTGTACGACATCTTCGACAAGACCACGGGGCTGCGGGCCGGCCTGGCCGACCTGTGCTGGAGCTGGCGTCAGCGGCTGGCCCAGGAGATCCTCCGGCGGGAGAGCGGGACCGGGGACGTGCTGCACGCCGCGCTGACCGCCGCGAGCACCATGAACGTGATCGAGGTCGTCGTGCAGACGTGGACCGCGAGCGGTGGTCGGGTCGACGTCACGGACATCACCCGTGAGACGCTCAAGCTGTTGCACACCAAGGCGATCCCGTTCCCCAGCCCCGCGGCTCCCTAGCGCGCCGGAAGGATCTCGACGAACCCGTCGGTTCCGTTCACCCTGATCCGCTGACCGTCCTGGATCGTCCGGGTGGCCTGGTCGACGCCGACGACCGCGGGCAGTCCGTACTCCCGCGCGATCACCGCGCCGTGCGTCATCATGCCGCCGACTTCCGTCACCAGGCCCGAGATCGTCACGAACAGCGGTGACCAGCTCGGGTCGGTGTAGGCGGTGACGAGGATGTCGCCCGGCTCCAGGTCGGCGTCCGCCACGTTCAGGACGACCCGGGCCCGTCCTTCGACGGTCCCGCCGGAGACGGCCAGGCCGGAGAGCGCGCCTTCCGGCAGGTCGTCGCGCCGGTAGCTTCCGCTGATGGCCTCGCCGTCGGAGGTGAGCACGCGCGGGGGAGTGAGCATCTCGAACGACTTGAAGGCCTCCCTGCGCTCGCGGATGACTTCTCCGTAGCCCTGGCCGGTGCGCGTCAGCTCGTGAAGTTCCTGCAGCGTGAGGAAGAAAGCGTCCTCTTCGGACTCCAGCAGGCCTGCAGCGGTGAGGCGTTCGGCTTCTTGCAGCAACGCCAGCTTGTAGACGAGGTAGCGGCTGATCATCCCGTACTTCGGGTACTCGCGATAGCCGATGAACGTGCGCACGCGGTCGATCATCCGCTTGGTGTCGGCGGCCTTCTGCTCGCCGCCGGGAAGAACGAGCAGGCGCTCCAGGACCTCCTGCTCCTTCTTCCAGGCCTCCTGCCGGCCCTGGTCGAAGCGGTGCCCGGCGGCGCCCTGCTCGAAGTTCCTGACGTTCGTGAGGATCATGGGCAGGAGTGCGGCGGGGTTCTCGCTCCACCGCGTCCTGGTGATGTCGATCTCGCCGACGCAGCGCATGCCGTACTTGCCGAGGTAGTCCTGGATGGCATCGCGTGCTTCCCGGCCGCCTGCCAATCCGGGCAGAGCGTCCAGGAAGTCGTCCTCGGCGTCCTGCAGGAACGCGACGACCTCGGGGTGCGGGCGGATCGCGTCCGCGACGTCGAGCAGCGCCAGTCCCATCTCGGACGTGACGTTGTGCGGAGCGGACAGCGTCAGCGTGTCGGCGGCGTTCTTCTCGCCGAGCCACTCGCGCAGGTTCTCGTTGAGCCACCACGTCGCCTGCATCCCGGCCATGATCACCTGGTTGCTGCGCGGATCGAACAGGATCCGGCGCAGCTCCTCGAAGTCCGCGATGACGAACTCGAGCAGCTCCGGTCCGGACTTCCCCCGGATCTCGCGCTTCAGCACGGCGACGGACGCCTCGGCGTTGCCGATCAGTTCGGTGACGAGGTCCGGATCGGTCTCGATCTCGGCCTGCGCGGTGCCGGGGAACGACGGTCCGGACCCGTCGCCCGCCGGGACGAAGCCGGTGCGGCCCAGGACGGTGCGCAGGGCGTCGCCCATCAGCGGATCGGACTTGTCCGCGACGTCCAGGAAAGCGGCGCTGCTCTGGGGCGTGGCGAGGATCGGGGTGACGTCGACGAAGAGCCGCCCTGCCGCGATCGCCATCGGCCTGGGCGTCGTCAGCTGCCACACGGAGAGGCCCAGCGGCTTCATGGCGTCGGTCATCATCTGCTGATGGCCGACCGAGACGTAGACGTGGTTGTCGTCGTCGGTGGTCTCGGGGACGGGGAACAACGTCGTGATCGGCCTGCTCTGGACGATCTGGAACTCGTCGCCGGCCAGGCACCACTCGATGTCCTGGGGCCTGCCGAAGTGCTCCTCGATCCGCCGGCCGAGCCGGGTCAGGCGCACCGCCTGCGCGTCCGTCAGCGCCGGTTGCCCGGTGGCGACCGTCCTCTCGATGATCTCTTCGTCGAGGACGCGGTACATGTCCGCGTTCACCAGACCGGACACGAAGGACTCGCCGAGCCCGAAAACGGCTTCGACACAGGAGATCCGGCGACTGGACGTGACGGGGTCGGCGGTGAAGAGAACGCCGGCCGAGTCCGGGAACACCATCTGCTGCACGACCACGGCCATCCGCACCTGGCGGTGGTCGAAACCGTTGCGCAGCCGGTAGGTCACGGCCCGCTCGGTGAACAGCGAGGCCCAGCACCGGCTGACGTGCCGCAGGATCTCCGCCGTCCCCACGACGTTCAGGTAGCTGTCCTGCTGGCCCGCGAACGACGCGGTCGGCAGGTCCTCCGCGGTCGCGCTCGACCGGACCGCGCAGGGGGTTCGCTCGCCGAGCCGCTCCAGCGCGTCCGTGATCGCCGCCGTCACCTCGTCGGGCACGACGAGCCGCTCGATCTCCTGCCGCACCTCCGCACTCCGCGCGGCGATCTCCTCCCGGTCGTCCGCGGTGAGCAGTCCCAGCCGGTCCAGTCGCTCGCCGATCGACGGCGCCTCGCGCAGGACCCGGTCGAACGCCTCCGTCGTCACGCAGAAGCCGGGAGGCACCTGGACGCCCTCGATTCGGGCGACCTCTCCCAGATGCGCTCCTTTGCCACCGCAGAGCGAAATCCGCGTGTCGTCGACTTCAGCGAGACCGAGCACATAGCCGCTCATCCGGTCATTTCCCCCGATTTCTCGTCTCGCGCACTGGCACGAGCTTGGCGTCAGGCGGGAGATTCTGCGCGACGAACGGGGTCTTGCCGCAAGCCCACCCGTGCGCTATATGTTGAAGTGGGGAGAGGGGATCTCCCCATTTTTCGTCTCCGGCAATCGTTCACTCGGCCGGGTACACCTGGCGCCGGCGAGGGCTCGCCGGCGATGTCCGGCTCTAGCCTTGTCCGCCGTGGGTTCTGGTAGAAGGTGGAACGCGGCAGGGGTGACGCTGGCGCTCGTGCTGGCGTTGACGCAACCAGCTCAGGCGGACGAACGGCCTCTGCTTCCCGACCTCCGCCAGGCGCCGGTCGGATGTGCGGGTGGCTACGGTGGCGATCCCTCGCTGTGCCGCGACTGGGACGTCTGCATGGTCGCCGATGCTCAGGCGCCCAACGGGGAGTGCGTGACGTCCGGCGAGATCCGGGCCGTGCGGATCCGGTTCACCACCGCGATGGACAACGTGGGCGAAGGCCCGTTGATGCTGCACGGCCGCCGGTCCGACCGGAACTCGGACGAGATGTCGGTGCGGCAGGCGTTCCAGACGTCGCGCGGCGGGCCGATCCCCGGCTCGTACGACGATGCCCGGCGCGGCACGGCCACGTCGATGTACTACGAGCCGGCGCCCACGCACCTGCACTGGCACCTCATGGGGTTCGCGCGGATGCAGTTGCGCACGCCGGGTGGCAGGACGGTGGTCGCCGACCGCAAGAACGGCTTCTGCCTGGGCGACCGCTACCGGACCGCCGACGCGGGCGGTCTGCCCGATCCAGCGAGCCCGGAAGGGCTGCTCGCCGAACGCCTGAAGAAGAGCAACTGCGGCAGGAACGCCCCGGACGCCACCGAGATGTTCGAGGGCATCTCGGTCGGCAGCGGCGACGACTACCGCAAGGGCGTCGACTTCCAGTGGCTCGACCTCACCAACGTCACCTCAGGTACCTACGACCTGGTCAACACGGTCAACTCCGACCGCACCCTCGCGGAGTCCCGCTACGACAACAACTCCTCGTCGATCTCGATCTCGGTGCAGTGGCCGGGCGGGGCGAAGCGGCGGCCCGCGGTGATCACCGAGGCCCCCGCCGTCACGTTGCTGCGGAGCTGTCCAGGGCAGGAGCGGTGCTCGGGACAGCTCCGGACGGACGACCTGCTCGCCCGCGCCCGCAGTGGACCGATCTGGGAATCCGCGCCGGGCAGGCCGGAGTGCGGAACGGCCGCGCAGGGCTGCTGCTGTTGCTCCTGCCGCTGAACCGGGTGCTCGCGGAATCCTGATCGGACGGTCGCGGCCTACACTCGGTCGTCATGTCGGTCCTCCTGCGACTGCACGGCGTGCGCCCGGCCGAGGTGTCGGCCCGGTGTTCGGCGACCGCCGAGCTCATGGCGTGCCTGCACGTGCTGGCGGAACCGGGCCACCACCCGGACCGGGGCACGTGGGTGCGCAGGGTGCTCGCCGACCTGCCGGGACCGGCGGCGGCGGAGTGCGTCGCGTTCGCCCCGCTGTGGGCCCGGTTCCGCACCCGGCTGATGCTGCCGCTCGCGCCGGGAGATTCCGGCGATCTGGAGGCCGAGCTCGCCCAGATCGCGGATCTCGACCTCGGCGTGTTCATCCAGATGGCCGGAATGGCCATCTTCGGGCTCCGGCAGAACTTCGCCTGGCCGCTGGACGACGCCGCCGGCGCGCAGGCGTTCGTCCGGGCGTGCGGGGAACGGTCCACGCGGCGTGGCGTGCTGGCCGGTGAGCTCGTGGCGGATCCGGAGAGGTTCCGCGCCCGCTTGCTCGGGCTGCTGCACGTGGCGTCGGAGACGTTCTTCGGGGTGCTGTGGCGCCGGTTGCGGCCCGCTCTCGAACGCTCGGCCGAGCGGGTCGAGGCGTCGTTGCGCACGGAGCCGTTGCCCTTGGTCGTCGGGTCGCTCTCGCCCAACGCCGTCATCGACGTCGCCGAGCACACGGTCGAGTTCAGCAAGCTCCAGCAGGCGGCAGTGACGGTGCGCGGGCGTGGGCTGGTGCTCGTGCCCTCCCACTTCGGGCATCCGCACCTGCTGGTCAAAGACGACAAGCTGAAGAACTGGCCGCAGCAGCCGCCGGTCGTCGTGCAGTACCCCGCCGAGCAGCACGGGCCGCGGGGAGCGGACACCCTCGACAAGATCCGGGAGCGGATGCTCGTGCTCACCGACGCCGGTCGCCTGGAGATCTGCCGGCACCTGATCAACGAGCAGTGCACCACCACCGAACTGGCCTGGCGGACGGGGATGACGCAGCCGCAGGTGTCCCGTCACCTGCGGCGCCTGCGCGAGGTCGGGCTGGTCGTCTCGGCACGGCACGGGCGCACCGTGCAGCACCGCATCCAGACCAGCAGGCTCTACGGCATCGGCTACGACCTGGTCTCCGGCATCGTCGGCTGACCATTACCGCACCCCCGGTAACTCACGGCTCCCCGGCACGGGGACGGACGCATACTTGGCGCCACTCGCCGCCCGACGTCCCCAGGAGTGCCGATGAAGACGCTTCGCCAGCTGCTCGCCGCAGCGCTCGTGGTGTCCACAGTGGCCGGATGCGCCGCGAAGGCCACTGTGGACACGACCACCCCTCGCCGCGGTGGGGAGCTCGTGATCGCGAGCATGCCCACCGCGCTGGACCCCGTGTACTCGACGCTGCGGAGCAACTGGCTGGCCGCCGCGACGATGTGCGAGGGGCTCTGGGAGAACGACGCCCGCATGGGCGTGCACAACGGGCTGGCCCAGGACTACGAGTACGACGGCGCCACCACCTACACCGTCCGCCTGCGCGGGGGCGTCACGTTCCACGACGGCTCGCCGTTGCGCGCGGAGGACGTCGTCGCGTCACTGCGGCGGTACGCTGGAAGCAGCCCCGGCGCGACCTTCGGCAAGATCCTCGGCACCGTCTCCGCCGCCGATGACCTGACCGTCGTCATCGAGCTCAAGCAGCCCAGCTCCGCGGTTCCCGCGCTGCTGTCCACTCCGGACACCGCCGCCTACGTCATGCCCGCGCGGCTCGTGGCGGACGTGCCGCCGAACAAGCCGTTGCCGCGCATCGTCTGCACAGGTCCGTACCAGCTGCGCGAGTTCGTGCCCGATCGCCAGGTGATCCTCGACCGCTTCGACGGCTACCAGGCCCGCGCCGAACCGCCGGACGGCGCCAGCGGGGCGAAGACCGCCTACGCCGACCGCGTCAAGTTCGTGCCCTACAACGACTCCAACGTCCTGAACCAGCTGAGGACCGACGCCGTCGACATCGCGCCGTCGGGTCCTTTGATGGACCAGCTGCCGAGCTACCGGCGGGACGACAAGCTGAACCCGGTCGTCGTGCCGGGCGGCCAGTTCCGGCTCGTGCAGTTCAACCTCAAACAGGGGCCAGCGACGAACCTCGCGTTGCGGCAGGCGGTTCAGCGCGCGCTCGACCCTAAGCAGATCGCCCTGCAGAGCCTCGGTTCCACCGAGAACTTCCTCGACGACTCCGGCATGTTCCTGGAGACCTCTCCGTGGCATTCGACCGCGGGCAGCCAGATCTACCGGGCGGCCCCGGACGTCGAGGGCGCCAGGAAGGCGCTGGCAAAGGCGGGCTACGACGGCACGCCGCTGCGGGTGCTGTACCGGCCCAGCCGCGACCCGCACGCCGAACTGATCCGTCAGCAACTCGCCGCCGCCGGGATCACCGTCGCGCTCCAGGCCACCGACGAGACCAGCTTCACCTCGCGCCGCGCAGACCCCGCGCAGTGGGACATGTTCCTCGCCACCGGCACCAGCTACTCCGACCCGTTGACGGTGGTGTTCTTCAGCTCCGGCTTCCCCGGCTGGTGGAACACCCCGGCGAAGAACGCGCTCATGAACCGCATCCTCTCCGGCGCGGACGAACCCGCCCGGCAGGCCGCGTGGACCGAGCTGCAGGAGCTCGTCTGGACCGACCTGCCGTTCGTGAAGCTCGGTTTCGAGGGGAACCTCGCCGTCACCAGCACGCGCATCGGAGGGTTCGCTCCGGCGCTCGGCACGGTCCGCGGCTTCTACAACGTCTGGCTCGGTCGTTAGCTCTCATGCGAAGGAATACCATGCTGCGACAACGTTTCCGAGACCTGATGCGCGACCGGACCGCGATGGCGGGCGCGGCGCTGCTCGGGCTGATGGTCGTGCTCGCCCTGCTGGCCCCGCTGCTCGGTGGCGACCCCTACCGCGTCGATCCCACCAGCACGTTGCGCCCGCCCGGCGCGAGTCACTGGTTCGGCACCGACGAGAAGGGCCGCGATCTCTGGACGATGGTGGTCCACGGCGCCCGCACGTCCCTGGGCATCGGCGCCGTCACCACCGCCCTCGCCGTTCTCACCGGCTACGTGCTGGGGGTGCTGTGCGGGTACTTCCGCTGGGTCGACGCCGTGGTGATGCGGGTGGTGGACGGCCTGATGTCGTTCCCCTCGATCGTGCTGGTGATCAGCCTGGTCGGGGTGCTGGGCGACGGCGTCGCCACGATGATCACCGGGCTGACCGTCGTGCTGATCCCGATGGTGACCCGCGTCGTGCGCGGTGCGGCGCTGGCGGTGAAGGCGATGCCGATGGTGGAGTCGACGACCTCGCTGGGGTCGCGGACGAGCTGGGTGCTGCTGCGCTACGTCGCGCCGGAGGCGTTGTCGGTGACGATCGTGCAGGCGGCGCTGGCGTTCTCGGTGACCGTGCTGTCCGTGGCGGCGCTGAGCTTCCTCGGCATCGGGCTGCCTCCCGACGTGCCGAGCTGGGGCACCAGTCTGTCGGCGGCCCAGCAGTACTTCTACTCGGCCTGGTGGATCGGGGTGTTCCCGGGCCTCGCGATCGTGCTGACCGTGCTCGGGCTCGTGCTGCTCGGCGACGGCCTCCGCGACGTGTTCGACCCCCGGTCGGCGAGGAAGTGAGAACCCCGTGACCAACTACCTCCTCAAGCGCCTCGGTGCGCTGCTGCCCACCGTCGCCGTCCCGATGGTGCTCCTGTTCGTCATGCTGCGACTGGCGCCGGGCGACCCGGCGGCGGCCATCGCGGGCGACGCCGCGACCTCGGAGGAGATCGCGGAGGTCCGGACCAGGCTCGGCCTGGACGCCTCGCTGTGGGACCAGTTCCTCACCTGGCTCGGCAGGGTCGTGCGGCTCGACTTCGGGAACTCGCTCTTCGCGGACCAGGCGGTGTCCGGCCTCGTGGCCGAGCACGCGCTGGTCACGGTGCAGCTCACCGTCCTCGCACTCGCCGTGGCCGTGCTGATCGGCCCGGCACTCGGCATCGCGGCGGGCACCCGCAGGCACGGTCTGCTCGACCGGGTGCTGGTCTTCGGGTCGTCGGTCGGCATCGCGTTGCCGAGCTTCTGGCTCGCCGTCCTGCTGATCGCGGTGTTCGGGGTGGTGTGGCAGGTCTTCCCGGTGGCGGGGTACGTCTCGTTCGCCGAGGACCCCCTGCTGTTCCTGCACCACCTGGCGTTGCCGGCGATCTCGCTGGGACTGCTGGAGGCGGCCACATTGTTCCGGTACAGCCGGGCGGGGGTGCTGGACTCGCTGCACCAGCCGTTCGTGACGACCGCGCGGTCGATGGGACTGCCCGAACGCACGGTGATCCGCAAGTACGTCTTCCGCGCGGCGGTGGTGCCGATGGTGACCGTCGTCGGTCTGACCACCGGCTCGCTGATGGGCGGCGCCGTGGTCACCGAGTCGATCTTCTCGATCCCCGGTCTGGGGCAATTGCTGCTCACCGCGGTGCAACGCCGCGACTACCCGGTGATCGAGGGCTGCATCTTCTTCATCGCCGTGGTCTACGTCCTGCTCAACCTCGTGATCGACCTGCTCTATTCGCTGCTCGACCCGCGCATCCGCTACTGAGGAGCCGACGTGCACACCACAACAGAGCCAGTACTGCGCGTGTCCGGGCTCTCGGCGCGCATCGGAGACCTCCCGCTGGTCAGGGACGTCGGTTTCGAAGTCCGTCGTGGACGGACGCTCGCCGTCGTCGGCGAGTCCGGATCGGGCAAGAGCATCACCGCCGCCGCCGTGATGGGCATCCTGCCTCCGCAGATCAAGGCGGAGGGCTCGGTGTTCTTCGACGGCACGGAGCTGCTCGGCGAGCCGGCGAGACGACGCCGTGCCCGTGGGGGAGCGGAGATCGGGTACGTGTTCCAGGAACCGATGAGCGCCCTGCACCCGTTGCTGCGCATAGGAACCCAGATGATCCGTCCACTGCGCCACCACCTCGGGCTGAGTCGCGGGCAGGCCCGTGACCGTGCTCTGGAACTGCTGGAGCAGGTAGGCCTGGGCGGTGAACGGAAGGTGCTCGACGCCTACGTGCACGAGCTGTCCGGCGGCATGCGGCAACGCGTCATGATCGCCATGGCGATCTCGTGCGGTCCCCGGTTGCTGCTGGCCGACGAACCGACCACAGCGCTCGATCCCACCGTGCAGCAACAGATCCTGCGGCTGCTCGTGCGGCTGCGCGAGGAGCTCGATCTCGCCCTCGTGCTGATCAGTCACGACCTCGGCCTGGTCGCCCGCTACAGCGACGAGGTGCTGGTGATGTACGACGGACGGGTCGTCGAACAAGGTCCCACCGCGCAGATCATCGCGCAGCCCGAACAGCCGTACACCCGCGCGCTGATCGACGCGGCGCCCCGGCTCGGCCGCCGGGTCGACCGGCTGCCGACGATCGACCGCGCGGTGCTGGACCAGACCCGCGCGATGGCGGGAGGCGCGTGATGGACGTGGTGCTGGACCTCGACGGTGTCGGCAAGGACTTCTCCTCCGGACCGTTCTTCGCGCGGCGCCGCACAGCCGCCGTCACCGAGGTGAGCCTCCGGGTGCACGCGGGTCAGACCGTCGGCCTGGTGGGGGAGTCGGGCAGCGGCAAGTCGACGCTCGGCCGCATGGCGGTCGGCCTGCTGACGCCGGACCGCGGCCGGGTGACCGTGCACGGACAGCCCCTGACCTCGTTGACACCGAAGAAGATGCGCCCGTTCCGGCGGAGGATGCAGATGGTCTTCCAGGACTCGTCCAACTCGCTCAACCCCCGGATGACCCTGGAGGACCTGCTCGTCGAACCGTTCCGGGCGCAGGACCTGCACACCCGCGCCGAACGCCGGAACCGTGCCGCCGCGCTCGCCGACGAGGTCGGGCTCGCCCGCACCGGACTCGGCAGGCTGCCGCACGAGTTCTCCGGTGGCCAGCGGCAGCGGATCTCCATCGCCAGGGCCCTCGCGCTCGAACCGGACCTCCTCGTCGCCGACGAACCCGTCTCCGCCCTCGACGTCTCGGTCCAGGCGCAGATCCTGAACCTGTTCAAGGACATCCAGCAGGCGCGGGGCTTCGCGATGCTGTTCGTCTCCCACGACATGGCGGTGGTCGAGTTCATCAGCGACCAGGTCGCCGTGATGCGCGCCGGGGCACTGGTCGAGTTCGGCACCCGTGACGAGATCTTCGACTCCCCGCGCGAGCCCTACACCCGAACCCTGCTCGACGCCGCACCTTCCCTGTGACGGCACAGATGAAAGGACCTGCATGACCGTCCACGCGGCCATCGTCACCGGCCCGCACCCCGACGTTCCCGGCTCCCGCGCCGTCGTGCTGGAGCCCTACGGCACCGACCGGCTGGCGCGCTACGACTACGTCCAGGAGGAGTACCTCGTCTCCGGCACGGCCGCCGGAACCCCCTACGGCACCAGGATCCTGATCCGCCGCCCGGCCGACCCGGCCCGGTTCAGCGGCACCGTGATCGCCGAGGCGAGCCACATCTGGGGCGGCACGTCGGTGTGGCGTGCGATCAACCGGTTCGTCATGCGGGGCAACCACGTCTGGGTCGAGATCGACTCGCAGGCGCCCTCGGCGATGGGGCTGATCGCGGGCGCCGACCCGGACCGCTACCGCACGTTCACGTTCGCGGAAAGCCCGCTCTCCCAGCAGTTCGCCGCCACCATCCCGTTCTCGCCGGACGCGGACTACGCCGACGTGGTGCAGGAGTACGACAGGTTCATGCGGCAGTGGTGGGACGCGACACCGCAGTCGCCGGAGATCCTGGCCCAGGTCTCCGCCGCGCTGCGCGAAGGTCTGCCCGGCAGCGGAATCAAGGCCCAGAAGGTCTACCTCGGCGGCATTTCGCAGACCGGCGGCGTCGTGCGCGAGTTCATCCGCCACCACCACGACCGGCTGCGGCTGCCCGGCGACGCGCCCGCGTTCGACGGCTACCTGCCGGGAGCGTCCGGCGGCCCCGCCCTGCCCGACGTCGACGTCCCGGTGATCGAGGTGCTGGGCGAGGCCGAGTTCCAGAGCGTCCGCCGGCGCTGCGGGGTCGGCGGGCAGGTGCGCGGGCTGAGCCACCGCCGTGCCGACAGCGCGAGCTTCCGCCTGTACGAGGTGGCCGGCATGGCCCACCGGGAGACCAGGGAGATGTCCGCCGCGGACCGCGCACGGCTCGCCGGATGCCCGTTGCCGTCCGGCGCGAGGTGGAGCACCTTCCCGAACAGCCACGTCCACCACACGGTGTGGCAGGCGCTGCTGGACTGGTCGGACACCGGCCGGGCACCGGTGGCGAGCAAGGTGCTCGCCACCGAGGGGGACACCGACGAGATCCTGCGCGACGAGCACGGCAACGCGCTCGGTGGCTGGCGCACCACCTACGTGGACGTGCCCACGTCCACCCTGACCGCCGCGACCCCGCTCGGCCGCCCCAGCTGGTACCACGGCAACGAGATCCCCTTTGATCCCAGCACGTTCGAGCAGCTGTACGGCGACGTCGAGAGGTGGCGGCGGAGGGTCGCGGACCGGCTGGAGCAGTACCTGCGGGAGCAGACCTACCTGCCGATCGACGCCGAGGAGTTGCGGCGCCTGGATGTTCCGGTGTCGTCCTAGCGGTCGACCTGACCGGTCCAGGTCCCGATCGCCTCCAGCAGGTGATCGATCATCGCGTCGGTGACCGGGCGGCGCTCGAACATGGTCCGGAAGACCAGAGGGCCGATGATGATCGCCGGGGCGTCGAGGAGGTCGGCCGACGGCTGGAGCTCGCCGGTCCGGGTCGCCGAGTCGAGGGCTGTGCCGAGCTGGCCGCTGATCGTGGCGATGAGTTGCTCGCGTCGTGCAGCCGCGTCGGGTTCGTCCGGTGGTCCGTGGAACAGCGCCGCGGTGACCGCCTGCACCTCGGGCAGGGCGAGTTCATCGGCGAGTGTGCGCATCTGCCGCGCCAGCCACGGGCGGACGGGCGGGACGGGGTCTCGGAAGAACGGCATCCGGACCCCGGCCATCGTGTCGTCGAGCAGCATTCTCGGCTGTGGCCAATGGCGGTACACGGTCGCACGCCCGACTCCCGCGCGTTTGGCGACGTTCTGGTGGGTGACCGCGGCCGGACCGTCCTCACGGAGGAGTTCTCGTGCCGCGGAGAGGATCGCCTCGCGGCTGCGGGTGATGCGGGGGTCGGTGGAGTCGGCCATGGCGCCATCTTATGAGACAACTTGACTCAGAAGCACGCGGGACGGCAGAGTGGAACTTATGAGACACAGTGACTCAGAAGTTTCCCGGTTGGTGGTCCTCGGGGCGAGCGGTGGCACCGGACGGGCTGTCGTCGACGTCGCGCTGCGAGCCGGGCACGCCGTCACGGCCGTTGTGCGCCGCAGCGACGCGATTCCGCCCGCGCCGGGCCTGACCGTGGCGGTGCTGCCCGTGCTGGCCGATCTGGTCCACGTCGTCGCGGGTCACGAGGCGGTCATCAGCGCGCTCGGCACCAACGACCGCGGCCCGTCCACGGTCTGCTCGGACGGCATCCGCGCCACGTTGCTCGCGATGAAGGAGACGGACGTGCGCCGCCTCGTCGCCGTCAGCGCACACGGTGCGGCGGAGAGCCGTGACCGGTCGCTGTACTCCCTGCTGCTCTGGGCGTCGGTCAAGCACAAGATGCGGGACAAGGAGGTGATGGAGGCGCTCATCCGGCAGTCCGACGTGGACTGGACGATCGTCCGGCCGCCCGCGCTGAAGGACACCCCGGCGACCGGCGGCTACCGCACGGGCAACGATCTGCGCGTCACCGTGACTTCCTCGGTGTCGCGCGCCGACCTGGCCGACTTCCTCGTGCGAGAGGCCGTGCGACCGGCGTTCGTCCGCCAGACCCCCGGGATCGCCGCATGAACGTCCACAGTGGCCGGACCGGCCTGAGCGGCCAGGTCGCGCTGGTGACCGGTGGTGCCGGCGGAATGGGCAGGGTCATCACCGCGGAACTGGTCCGCGCCGGCGCCCACGTCGTCATCACGAGCCGCGACGCGGAACGGGGAGAAGCCCTGCGGCGCGAGCTCGGCGCTGACCGGGTGGAGGTGCTCACCGGCGACCTGGGCGTCCGCCGCGACCTGCACCGGCTCGCCGCCGAGTTCTCGCGCCGCCACGACAGGCTGCACCTGCTGATCAACAACGCCGGGGCGCACTACCGCGACCGGCGGCTGACCGCCGACGGCGTGGAGGCGCACCTGGCCGTGAACCACCTGGCCGGGTTCACGCTCACCTACCTCCTGCACGACCGGCTCCAGGCCGCCGCGCCCAGCCGTGTCGTCAACGTCGTCTCGGCGACCATGTCCGACACCCGCTCGGTGCCGCTGCCCGGCAGGCCCCGGCCCGTCTCGCTCGACCTCCACGGCGTCACCGACCTGCGTGAGCTCAACCCCGCCGAGGGCTTCGCCCCGTTCACCGCCTACGCGCGGGCCAAGTTGCTGAGCACGATCTGCGGCTACGTCTTCGCCGACCGGTGGCACGACGAGGGCGTGACGGTGAACGCCGTGCACCCCGGGATCGTGAGCACGAGCATCGTCGACGACATCACGCCCGCCGCGCTCAGACCCTTCCGGTCACTGATTCACAGTCGTCTGCTGACACCGGAAGCCGGTGCGGAGGCGGCACTGCGTCTGGCCACGGACCCCGGCCTCGCGACCGTGACGGGCCGTTACTACGTGCGGGACAAGGAGGAACGGTCGCCCGGCGTCTCCTACGACCCCGCCACGCGAGCCAAGGCCTGGCAACTCAGCGCCGACTGGGCAGAACTGGACGGATGAGTTCGGTGCTGGGGAACGATCAGAACTGTCGGTACCCCGCGTTACGGTGCCGCCGTGAATCCCAGGAACGTGAAGATCCTCGACCAGATCCGCTCCGAGGCGCTCGCGCGGAAGATCCCGGAACCCGATGTGGAGCGGTGGATGGAGCTCGTCCGCCCCTCCGCACTCCTGGCGCTGGACGGGGACGGGCCGGTCGTGGGCCGGTTCGGCGGTCCGATCATGCTGCCCGCCGATGTCGGGACGCAGGAGTACCCGTTGGTCGCCACCATCGACTGCGCCGCCCTTCCGCGGGAAGCGACGGATCTTCCGCTGCCGGCCGACGGCAGGCTGCTGTTCTTCGGCTATCCGGAAGAGCACGGCATGGGCGAGGTCGTGTACGTGCCGGAAGGCGCGGCCGTCGTGGAACGGGAGCTGGATCCTTCGTCCTATCCGGCCTGCGGTGATGATTTCGCGGAGAACCACGACGAGTTCCCGCAGGGCGACATCCACCTGACGGCCGACGTGTCCCTGCCCTTCGTCGGCACGGTCGCCGCGCCGTCACCCGTCTACCTCGTGCCGATGCCGGGGCATCCCCATTCCGAGGCGCTGGCTCGGGTGTGGGCGGACCAGTGGGGCGGGGCGACCCTGGTGCTGGGCGGGTACGGCACGGACTGCAACGGGAGTGACGCGACCGAGATCGCCGTCCTCTGCGCCGCCGCCGAGGAGAAGGCGGAGCGGTGGCCCGGCCCTGGCACGCCGTCGTCCGACGCCGGCGACTGGGTCCTGTTGCTGGAGTTCAACGTCCACCGGTCAGGCGGAGGCGCCGCCATCTTCTGGGTGATCCAGCGAGAAGACCTGATCGCACAACGCTTCGACCGCACCCAGGTCCTCGTGGACTGGAATCCCTGAGTCCGACTTCGTTGGGCACAGCTTTCGTCCATTGTGGACGCGATCGCGCTCTCCGGAGGCAGGCGCGAGCGCGAGTGAGGAGGCCTCCACTCGCGCTCGCACCGGCTGCTCAGCTCACACGCAGGCGTAGAACCGCGTCAGGCTTTCCTGCGGGAACCACTCGTTGACCGCGCAGTGGTAGACCCTGCCGGTGGCTTCCTCGTGGATGTCGACGTACTCGGAGTACCAGGCGTCGGACTCCCGGCCGCCCTTGCCCAGGCTGATGTAGCCGATGGTGCCGAACGACGGGTGCCGGTGCGGGCCGGACGTCCACGTCTCGCCGCGGCGGAAGTCCCTGTCGACCTGCATCGGGCCGGAGTTGCCCTCGGTGCCGAACATCGTCACCCGGACGGCGTCCTCGGTGTCCGCGTTCGGCAGGTTGCCGGTGCGGAAGGTGAGGTAGTAGGTGCTGATGCCGTCGGCCGAGGCGGGTACGACCGTCGTGAGCGTGCCGAGGACGGCCAGTGCTGCGCAGAGCAGCACACTGCGGATCTTCATCTTCTCTCTTCCTGTCGACGAAAACCGTGACACCGATACGGTCGCGGGGGACGGTGGTCGTTCAGTGGTCGTCCGGCGGCCGCCTAAGCTGGCGATCATGACGAAGCGCCAGTGGACCGCCGACGACCTTCCCGACCTCACCGGTCGCACCGTCGTGGTGACCGGTGCGGGCAGCGGGGTGGGCCGTGGCACGGCGACCGCCTTCGCCGCGGCAGGGGCGCGCACGGTGCTCGCGGTGCGCGACGTCGCCGCGGGGGAGCGGGCCGCGGCCGCCATGTCCGGCACCACCGAGGTCCGCGAACTGGACCTGGCGAACCTGGCGTCGGTGCGCGCGTTCGCCGAGGGCTGGCAGGGCACTCTCGACGTCCTGGTCAACAACGCCGGGGTGGCGATGACCCCGTTCGGCCGCACGGCGGACGGGTTCGAGCTGCAGTTCGGCACCAACCACCTCGGCCACTTCGCGCTGACCAACCTGCTGCTGCCCTCGATGACCGGTCGCGTGGTGACCGTGGCCTCCGGCGCGCACAAGGCGGGCGTGCTCGATCTCGACGACCTCGACCTCGCCCGTTCCGGCTACACCCCGGTGAAGGGCTACGGCCGGTCGAAGCTGGCGAACCTGCTGTTCACCCTGGAACTGGAACGGCGCTGCCGCGAGGCCGGGTCGTCCGTGCGCGCGCTGTCCGCGCACCCCGGCTACTCGGCGACGAACCTGGGCACCAAGGGCCGCAACCCTCATCTGGTCAAGATCGTGCACGTGGCCGGGCGTTACCTCGCGCAGACCGAGGCGCAGGGCGCGCTGCCGTCGTTGTACGCGGCGACCCAGGACCTGCCGGGCGCCAGTTACGTCGGCCCGGACGGACGGTTCGAGCTGCACGGCCATCCCGCGCTGGTCGGCCGGTCGGCGGCGGCCAGTGACCCGGTGCTGGCGCGGCGGCTGTGGGAGGCGTCGGAGCGGCTCACCGGCGTGAGTTTCCCGCCGGCCGCGAAGTCCTGAGCCCGGTCACGACACTCCGATGAGGACAGAAAAAGGTGACCCCGCGCCGCGCTCTCGCGGTACGGGGCCACCTGGGTGGAGGAGTCCGGGCGGCTCGCTGTTCGTTGCGCCCGTGCGCTTGGTGGCGTCAGTTGAGCCGGCCACCGTGGAGTCGGCTTGACGGTGCGAGCGGTCGGCCGGACGTGCTCCTGCTGTTCACCGTTTCCACGCATCACCTGCCTTCCGTGACGGAGGGGAGCGCTGCCGAGCCGCTCTGCCGATCGGGACGCGGTCCTGTCCGTGCGGCCGGACCACGTTCCGGTACGGCGTCGAAGGGATCGGCCGGCGTGGAGCCGGGGAAAGCGGTGGCTCTCCCCAGCTCGCTTCGATGATCGCGTCGAACTCGGCGCGCACCAGGTCCTCGTCCTCGCACATCAGCGCGAGGAACTCCTCGTCCAACGTCCGCGCGACCACGACCACTCCCGGTCAGGCGTCGATCTGCTTCACGTCCTGCTCGGTGTTCGTGATCGCGATCTTGCGTGGCTTCGCCTTCTCCAGCACCGGAATGCGCAGGGTCAGCACACCCGCGTCGTAGGCGGCCTGGATGCGTTCGGTGTCGAGTGTGTCGCCGAGGAACAGCTGGCGGGAGAACACGCCCAGCGGTCGTTCCGCGACCTGCATCTCGGCGTTGTCGCCCGTGATGGTCGGCCTGCGCTCCGCCTTGACGGTCAGCACGTTGCGTTCGACGTCCAGCTCGATCGCGTCCGCGGACACGCCCGGCAGGTCGAACGCCACCACGAACTCGTCGCCCGCGCGGTAGGCGTCCATCGGCATCGCCGTGGGCCGTGACCACGTGCCCGGCCCGGTGAACACCTGCTGTGCCAAGCGGTCCAGCTCCCGGAACGGGTCAGTGCGCATCAACATCCGGCACCTCCTCGATGTTTTCGACTGCTGTCAACGCGCACCACTGTTGTAGCATGTCGTCGGAACGATGACAAGACGAATGTCGTCGAAAGGATGACAACATGGCGATCGGCGACTACGAGGCGCTCCGTGCGGCCACGAGCGCGGACGCGGACCTCAGCACGACCCAGGTGCTGGCCGCGCTGGTCCTGCTGCGCGAGTTGCGGGCCGAGCTGACGGACTGGGAACCCCAGCTGATCGCCGCCGCCAGAGAGCTCGGCACGAGCTGGGCGGAGCTGGCGCCCGCGCTGGGGGTGGCCAGCCGCCAGGCCGCGGAACGCCGCTACCTGCGCCTGCGACCGTCCGATCTGGACGGTGCGACCGGGGACGAGCGCGTGCAGGCCGAACGTGACCGTCGTGCGGGTGATCGCGCGATATCGCGGTGGGCACGGGACAACTCCGGTTCGCTGCGCAGCCTCGCCGGACACGTCGGCGAGGTGGATCCGGCCGTTCGCGAGGCTCTGTCGGAGAACGACGCCGCTCGGTTGCTCGGCCCGCTGGCGGACGCCCACGACCAGGTCCGCACGACGGACCCCGCGCTGGCCGACCGGATCGCGGCGGTCACCGCGCAGACCGACCAGGTGCGCCGCGACACCCAGAACCGCAGGGCAGGGCTCGAGTAGCCGTGGGCTTCACACGTGGGTGTGAGAGGGCTTGTCGTTGCGGCGCCGAGCTTTCTGCCGCCGTTTCCGGTCGAGCAGCCACATGACGGGCGACGCCGAGAGTCCGTGCACCAGGATCGAGCCGATCACGACGAGCGCGACGACCCGCCAGAGCGCGTCCTGTTCCGCGAACCGCCCTGCCTGCAGGGCGTAGACGAGGTAGAACAGCGACCCGACGCCGCGTACACCGAAGAACGAGATGACGGCTCGTTCGCGAGGGCCTGAACTGCCTCCGAGCAGGCCGATCCAGCCGGCCAGTGGTCGCACCACCAGGAGGACCGCGGCGGCCACGCCGATCTCGGCCCACGTGGTGCCGGACAGCAGGCCGGTGGCCGCGGCGCCGCCCAGCAGGAAGACGATCACCACGGTCAGCATGCGCTCGGCCTGCTCGACGTACTGGTGCAGGACCTGGTGGTAGCCGTGGCGGTGTTCGCCGGCACGGATCGCGCACGCGCACACGAAGACGGCGACGAACCCGTAGCCGTTGATCAGCTCGGTGACCCCGTAGGCGAGGAACGTCGCCGCGAGGGCCACGAATCCCTCCGCGTGCTCGGCCAGGCGGAACTTCTCCGACGGAGCCGAGAAGAACAGCTTGCCGAGCGCCCAGCCGATGAGCAGGCCGACGGCCAGCCCGGCGAACAGCCGCCAGAGCACGTCCACCGCGAGCCAGTGGCCGAGCCATTCCGAGGGCGCGGCTCCGGCGAGGCTGATCGCGATGGCGGCGTAGGTGAACGGGAAGGCCAGACCGTCGTTGAGACCGGCCTCGGAGGTGAGCGCGAACCGTGCCTCGTCCTCGTCGGACTCCGGGTTCTCCGCGGGTTCGCCGACCTGCACCTCGCCTGCCAGCACGGGATCAGTCGGGGCGAGGGAGGCCGCGAGCAGAACGGAGGCCGCGACGCCGAGACCGAGCGCGCCCCAGCCGAGCAGGCCGACGCCGAGCATCGACAACGGCATGGTGATGGCGAGCAGACGCCAGGTGCTCGCCCAGCCGCGCAGGCTCACCACGCGGTTGAGCGCGAGGCCCGCGCCCATCAGCGAGATGATCACGCAGATCTCGGTCAGGTGCAGCAGCAGGCCGCTGTGTTCGACGGGATCGGGTGCGGGCAGCGGCTCGACGAAGGAGAACGTCAGCGCGCCCGCGCCGAGGAAGAGCATCGGCATGGAGATCGGTGCGCGGTCGAGCAACCGGGGCAGGAGAGCGGCGGCCAGCGTCGCCAGGCCCGCGCCGGTGTACAACAGGGGGCCTGGATCCACTGTGTGCCTCTCGTTCGACCCTTGGACCGGGCAGATACCCCGTTGGGTACAAGTCCGAAACTGAAGGCCACTCGCGGTGGTCGTCGTACCCCGGCGTTGTCTCCCGCAGTTCTGCCAGACCTTCCGCGGTGCCGGGCGGGCCGAGAGTTCGGGCGCCCTTCAGCGCGGTCGTCGAAGTACGGGCGCAGCTCGGGCCACACCTGCTGTGCGTCGCGTCAGAAGATGTCCGTACCGACCGGGGCCAGCCGCGGTGTCTTCGTGACTCGCACACGTGCGGCCCGCCTGGTCCGGCAGCCTTCGCAGTACTTTCCTGTTCTCGGTCAAACGCCAGGGCTGCCCGTCGTGCGCGGTGCCATGTCAGAAGACACTGCCGTCCACTGTGGACGCAGTGGTCATCGGGCCAGTCCTGCCAGCGCTTCCGTCAGCGTCGGATGGACCCGGAACACCGTGTCCATACCGGAGAAGTGGAGAGTTCTGAGCACGGGCGTTTTGTCCGCCACCACCCGGAGATCCGACGCCTGCCGGTGGGCCGTGAGCAGAGCGCCGATGCCGGAGGAGTCGAAGAAGGTCACCTCACGCAGGTCCACGACCAGCGCGACGGGTGACTGTGCCAGTTGGGTCATGAGTTCCGCGCGGAGCAACGGCGCGGTGGCGATGTCCACCTCGCCCGTGACGGCGACGATCGGAACGCCGTCCTGCCGCAAGCCGTACACCGAGCACACGGGTGGGCGGGTGTTGAGCTCTGCCTTCATCACGGCGACTCCACTCTGTGGTGGTGGGGCGTTCACCGAGCTGCTTGCTGAACCCGACAAGGGAAACGGCTGGACCTCCCCTCACGGTAGGCGATCGCGGCACGGCCCACAACGCGAGGCGAGGGGTTTTGCGGCGTCTGGCAGAGTCGGGGCAGCAGTGATGCCGCATCGGCCGCCAGCGACCGGTGCCGGGATCGCCTACCGTGGGCCAGGGGTTCAGCAGTGCAGCGCCCGGTCAGCCCCACCACCGTCGTCGGTGTTCCACCGGACGGGAAGGAGAGGAGCCGAGGTGCCGCAATTTCCCCCCAGCGACGAGGACTGGAGTCTCGACCGGACGAGGTTCACGGCCGACGCCGAGAAGGCGCTCGCGGCCGGCCGGGCACCCGCGCGGGATCACGGAGCGCCGCTCGGGCCGCTGGCCCAGCAGTTCGCCACCCTGACGTACTCCCTGCTCGACGCCACCACGGCGGGGGAGGTGCTGCAGCAGGTGGTCGACGCCGCGGTGCGGGTCGTGCCCGGCGCGGACCTGGTCAGCGTCACCCTGCGGTCCCGGGACGGGAAGTTCCACACGCCGGTGGAGACCGACCCGATCGCGATCGAGCTCGACCAGTTGCAGTACGACCTGCTGGAAGGGCCCTGCCTCGACGTCGCGGATCCGGAGGGCCCGGCTGTCGCGTCGGCGCCCGACCTGACCGTCGCGGTGTCCTGGCCCCGGTTCGGCCCGGAGGCGGCCCAACGGGGCATGGGCGCGGTGCTGTCCACGGCGTTGCTGCCCGACGCCCAGGCGCCCCGGCTGTCCGGTGCGTTGAACATCTACTCCCGTCAGCGGCGCGGCCTCGACCAGACGGACCAGGCGGTCGCGTTGCTGCTGGCCACGCACGCGTCCCTGGCGCTGGCGCACACCGAGGCCGTCGACGCCTCCGCCCTGCAGGCCGAGCAGCTGCGCCGGGCGATCAACTCCCGTGACGTCATCGGACAGGCCAAGGGCATTCTCATGGCCCGTCGCGGACTGAACGCAGACGAGGCGTTCGACCTGCTGCGCCAGTCCTCCCAGCACCTCAACGTCAAGCTCGTCGAACTCGCCGAGACCATCGCGAGCCGCCACGGCGACCTGGATCTGCCCTGACGCGGTGAAACGCGGAGTGCGGACGGGGTTCGCAGGCTGGAACCCGATCGGCTCGTAGCGCAGGTGCTCCAGTGCACGACGGACGGAGTAGCTCACCCGCGTGCCGCACCAACAGCACGTCCTCCGCCCGCGCCGCGAAGCTCCCGGAAGGTCCTCCGGGTAGAATTCCACCGTCGGTTGAAACGGCAGCCGAGCGGTTCTGGGTCGGCTACGAACCTGCTCGGTGTCGTCCGCCTCCCAGTTCCGCCACGACAGCGGAGGGCGTGATGGCGAGGGTGGGCCTGTTCACCGGCGACGAAGAGACCAGTGCGGCGCATCGTGGCCTGGACTGGGGATCGACATCGCTGGGCCCGGTCGAGTCGTGGCCCGTGGAGCTGCGGTCCGCCGTGCGCACGGTGATGCCGTCGCAGATCCCGATGCTGCTGTGGTGGGGCCCTGACCTGGTGCAGATCTTCAACCACGCCTACATGCCCGTGCTCGGGGACAAGTTCCCCGCAGCGGTGGGACAGCGCGGGTCCGAGTGCTGGGCGGAGGTGTGGGACGAGCTCGCGCCGCTGGCCGACCGCGCCCTGTCGGGCTGCGCGACGTATTCGGAGAAGCTGCGGCTGCTCCTGCGCCGCCACGGCTACCTGGAGGAGACGTACTGGACGTTCTCCTACAGCCCGGTGCACACGGACGACGGAGGCGTCGCGGGCATCTTCGTGGCCACCACCGACGTCACCGCACAGGTGCTGAGCGAACGCCGTCTGGAGTCCTTGCACCGGTTGGGCATGGTGACGATCGCCGAGGCCGACACCCCGGCCGACGTGTGCCGCGCCGCGGTCGAGGTGCTGGCGAACAATCGCCCGGACGTGCCCGCCGTGAAGGTCTACCTGTGCGAACAGGACGGACACGAGGACCTGGTCGCCACGAGCGGTGAGATCGACGTACCGGACGAGATCGTGCGGCAGGCGGCGGAAACAGGCCGGACGCAGTACCTGGACCACGCCGTGGTGGCTCCGCTGCAGGACGCCTCGGCGGTGACCGGCGTGCTGGTGCTCGGCCTGAGCCCGCTGAGAGCGTTCGACGACCTGTACGCGGGCTATGTCGACCTGGTCGCGGCGAAGGTCGCCGCCCTCCTGGGTGACGCGCACGCGTACGCCGCCGAACGTGCCCGAGCCGAGGCCCTCTCGGAACTGGCCGCGGCCAAGAACCGCTTCTTCCAGAACATCAGCCACGAGTTCCGCACGCCCCTGACCCTGTTGCTCGCACCGCTCGGCGCGCTGGTCGAGGACGAGACGGGGGAGCGGCGCGAGACGCTGGCCGCGGCTCACCGGGCGGCGCTGCGCCTCAATCGACTGGTGGACGACCTGCTCGACGTGGCCAGGGCGGAGTCCGACCGGTTGCACGCCCGGCCAGAACCCACCGATCTGGCGGAGCTGACCGAAGGGTGCGTCAGCATGTGCCGGGCCACCGCGGACGGGGCCGGCCTGGCGCTGACGGTGTCCGCCGAGCCGATCACGGCGGCCATCGACCAGGAGATGTGGGCGAGGATCGTGCTCAACCTCGTCTCCAACGCGATCAAGTTCACCGACCACGGCGCCGTCACGGTCACCCTTCGCCGGACCGACGGGCAGGTGGTGCTGGCCGTCGCGGACACCGGTGCCGGCATTCCGCCCGGCGAGCAGGACCGCGTCTTCGACCGATTTCACCAGGTAGAAGGCCCTGCGGGTCGCAGTCGTGGAGGCACCGGCATCGGCCTGGCCCTGGTCGCCGACCTGTCCGGGGCGTTGGGCGGTCAGGTCGAGCTGCACAGCCGCACCGGCGAGGGCAGCACCTTCACCGTCACCATCCCGTACGTGCCCGCGGACGTCCCCGTGCCGGCGGGGGAGCGGATCGCGGACCTGGGCGCGGCGTTCGCCGGTGAGGAGCGGCGACAGGAGCCGGTCGCGAGCCGCCGGTCACGCACCGAGGACGAACGGCGGATCCTTCTGGTGGAGGACAACGCCGACCTGCGGGCTTACCTGGTGCGCCTGCTCACCGGCCAGGGCTGGACGGTGGACGCGTCCGCGGACGCCGAGACCGCCCTGGACCGCGTCCACACCGCCCGCCCGGACCCGGTGCTCACCGACGTGATGCTGCCCGGCCGCGATGGCCTTGCCCTGCTGGGAGATCTGCGCGGCGACCAGGAACTGGCGCGCCTGCCGGTGATCCTGCTGACCGCCCGCGCGGGCGCGGAGTCCACTGTGGATGGACTGCGGCTCGGTGCGGACGACTACGTCGTCAAACCGTTCGACCCGGCCGAGCTCATCGCACGCGTCCGCGTCCATCTCGAGCTGTCCCGGTTCCGGGAGACGCTCATCGCCAGAGGCGAACGCCAGACGGAGACGTTGCGCACCGCCGTGGCCACCCGTGGCGAGATCGGCAAGGCCATGGGCATCCTGATGGTGACCCGGCGCTGGGACGGCGACACCGCCTTCCAGCACCTGGTGAGCCTCTCCCAGCGCAGCAACACCAAGTTGCACCGCGTCGCCGAGGACGTGCTCGCCGACTTCACCCGCGGTCTGGAGACGACTGCTCCCGGAGCCCGCTGAGCGTTCCGGCTCCGCGCTGTCCTGTGTGGACTGCCGGGCCTGTCCTCCGCGTCACAGCGCCGGGCTCGCGTCGACGCCGCCTCCTCGCCCGATGCCGTGCACGATCTCCCGCAGCGCTTCTTCCGCACCTACCAGGGGTTTCCAGCCCAGCTCCTCGTGTGCCCGCGACGCGTCCAGCAGGGGAGACCTCAGTGCGAGGTCGACCCATCCGGACGGGGTGGGCTGCAGCCGAAGGTGCCACGTGACGTTCGCCAGTTGCCGCAGAACACCTGGCGCGACGGGCACGTGCCGGGCGCCCAGCACCTCGGCGAAGGCCCGTGGCGTGATGACGGGCTCGGACACGAGGTTCACCGCACCGGGCAACCGCTTCTCCAGAATCAGCACCAGTGCGTCGGCGACGTCGTCGGCGTGCACGAACTGCAGCACCATGTCGCGTGGCAGCGGGAGCAGCGGAATCCGGTGGCGGAACAGGCTTCGCGGCACCAGCCTGCCCAGGAAGTAGTCGCGGATCTCCGCTCCGGCGTCGGACTGCAGGATCAGCCCCGGTCGCGGCCGGCTGATGACGAACCGGCCCTCGAAGGTGTCCAGCATGTGCTCCACCGCGGCTTTGTGCCTGCTGTAGAACGAGCTGGACACGCCGTCGACCGGCCAGGTCTCGTCCACCCGGCGGTCCTTGCTGCCCGGCGAGTACGCGCCGACGGACGACATGTGCACCACGTGTGGCACACCCGCTGCCACCGCCGCGTCGAACACGCGCGCGGATCCCGCCACGTTCGTCGAGTACGTCAGGCGTTCGTTGCGGGCGGGCTGGATGAGCCAGGCGAGATGCACGACGGCGTCCGCGCCCTCGAACGCCACGCGGAGGAGCTCCTCCGCTCCTGACCTGCTGATGTCGATCGGGGTCCACTCGACGTCGTAGGGAGGTGCGGCCGCCGGTGGTCTGCGGGAGATGCCGTGCACCTCGATGTCGGGTTCCTCTGCCAGCCGCCGGAGCAGGGCGGTGCCCACGTTGCCGGTCGCGCCGGTGATGACGACCTTCACGGGCGGCTCACGTTCACGTCGTCGAGCCCGATGTCACCTTTGCCGTGCCGCACGACTGCGTTCACGTTCGCCTCCCCGAAGTCACCTTCTGGTCTTCCCCTGATTCGGCGGAGCGAACCCCGGGTAGTCAGGAACGGTGACCAGACAGAACCCGCGCCGCGTGACGATGGTGCCCAACGGCCCGATGCTCGTAGAAGGACCGGTTGAACTGGTCACCGACGACGGAGTGACGCACACCAGCGACCGGTTCGTGGTCGCGGTGTGCGCCTGCCGTCGCAGCAAGCGCTACCCGTTCTGCGACACCAGCCACCGCAAGCGGGTCCGCAGCGACGACTCGCCCGCCTCCCACGAGGACAACAGGTGATCGGCGAGGCGTGACTCCAGCAGTTCCGTCGCCTGGACGCCGAACACCACGTCCGTTGTCAGCAACGGTTCCTGCTCCAGCAGAGAGCCGATCACGTCGTTGCGCATGATCTGCTCGTGCACGGCGTCGGCCTCGATGTGCTCGGTGAAGAACTCGACGCACCGCGGGTCGGCGCCGAGACGCGTCAACGCCTGCACCATGCGATGCGCGCTCGGTCCCGTGGTGATCTCGGCGGCGGCGAAGTGGCCGACCAGCGCGCCGCGCAACGACCGGTGCAGGCCGAACATCGACATCATGTTGACGATCGCGATGGCCGGTGCCGGCACGTCGTCGAAGTAGTGCAGGTACTCGGCCGACATTCCCGCGCCGTCGAGCAGATCGGCGTACAGACGGGAGTGCATCCGGTCGGCCCGGCCGCCGCCGTACTCGTCGAACTCCACCGCGACCAGGGCGGCCTTCGCCTTGCCCCGCAGGCGCGGAATCACCCAGGCGTGCGGGTCTGCTTCCTTGTGGTGATAGACCGAACGATGCGCGAAGTACTCGCACATCTGCTCCCACGTCCCGCCATCACGCATGTGATGGGAGACACCGCTGCCGGGGACGTGCTCGACCAGCATCGCGCCGAGCGTCCCTTCGAGATCGTCTCCGCCGTCCACATCGGATCTGAGCCGGTCGAGGAAGACGCGTTCGACCTGTGCGCGCAGCCGCAGCAGCTCGGGATCCCATTCCCAGGCCGGGTGCACGCCGTCGAAACCGCCGTAATGCAGTTCGTACAACGTGTGGAGGGCGACGGCGAGGTCCTCGCCGTACGGATCGGCGGCCACGAACGCCAGCTCGCGTCCGTCCGGTTCACCGTTCAGTGCGGCGACGACACGCTCGGACAAAGGGCCGCGAGGCGAAGGAAGTTGCACTCACAAGCTATACCCGCGCGGCGACGAGCCCATGCACGAGAGCGAGTTCGTCACGTTCGTCCAAAGCGGACGTCACGTGTTTGAGCAGGTCGTCGAGCAAGGCGGTCGCGGGGACCCGGCACTCGCGCCACGGGTCGATTCCGGCGCCGTCGATGCCGTACCGGGAGGCCGTCCACACCGCGGCGGCGAGCACGTCGTCCCGCACCGCGAGGGGTTCCCTGCCCGCGAGGACGTCTTCGTGGGCGGTGTGCACGAGCGCGCGGGACAGCGCCGCTTGCAGCACCGCGTCGTCCACCTCGGCGGCCGCGTCGGCCACGCGGAACTCGACGGTCGGCAGCGTCGTGGCCAGGCGCACCAGCCAGAAGGACTGCGCGCGGTCCACGAGCGTCCCGCAGGCCACCATCCGGCCGACGTGGGCGTCGTAGTCCTCCGCGTCGACGAACAGCGGAGGCACGCCGGCGCCGGGGAACCTCGACTGCAGCACCGTCCGCCAGCTCGCGTAGCCGCGGTCGGGGGAGTTGGCGGACAGAGCGAGCAACGTCGGCAGCCACGGCCGCACGTGGTTCAGCACGGCCACGGCGGTCTCGCGATCGGGCACGCCGACGTGCACGTGGCACCCGCACGCCTCGTAGTCGTCGACGACGCCCGCGTAGGTGTCGAGAATGCGGTGATACCGCGCACCGTCCGTGACCACCGAATGCGTCGAGTTCTTGACCGGTGTGCCACGGGAGATCAGCTCCAGGCCCTCTGCCCGTGCGGCATCCGCGACCATGGAACGGGCGTGCGTGAGCACCTCGCCCAGCGCGGCCACGCTGGTGCACGGCCCACTCGCGGCCTCCACCTGCGTTCCGGCCAGTTCCGCGTGGAACTTGGTCAGTTCCGTGTCGCGCAATCGGGCGAGCACGGCGTTCGCGCGCATCACCGTGCGCCGGGAAAACGGATCGACGAGCAGGAACTCTTCTTCCACACCCACGGTGTCGGCGCACATGTCCGGCAAGTGACCGTCTCCGCTCTTCCTGGAACCTGGTGAACTGCGGTTACCCGTACGGGGTAGGCGCGAACCTCCACGGGGTATTCGGATCGGCATGGACGACAAGACGATCGAGGCGCTCGGCAAGCTGCGCAAAGCGTTGGAGACCACCGAACGCGCTCGCGGCCACCTGTACTCGTTCCACCAGCTCACCGGCACCGCCGACTTCGAGCTCGACGACGCGATCGCGGCACTGCGCGAGGCCGGCCACCCCGAACACGCGAAGCGCGTGCAACGGGACCTGATGGGCCGCAACGTCCTGCCCGGCCGGTGGACGTTCCAGATCGTCGAGGAGTACGACGACATGTACTACGACGTCTTCCGGGACGTCGAACGCGCCGCCCGCGACGACCTGGCCGGCGGACAGCGGCACGGCCTGGAGAAGCAGCTCAAGCGCGACCGCCAACGCCTCAGCTCCGCCGCGCACGCAGAGAACGACTGATCGCTCCCGCGCTGGGTACTCAGACCTGTACCCGGCGAAAGGATTCGTTCATGACCACCGTGTCCCGCACGTTCACCGTCGACGCCTCACCTGGGACGGTCGTGCCGTACCTGGCCGACTTCGGCAACGCCGAGCAGTGGGACCCCGGCACCGAGAGCTGCACCCGCAACGACAGCGGGCCGGTCGCGGTCGGGGCGAACTGGCACAACACGTCGAAGATCGCGGGCATCACCACCGAACTCACCTACACGCTCGAGCAACTCGCTCAGGACCGCATCGTGCTGGTGGGCCGCAACGACACCGCCACCTCCACCGAGACCATCGAGATCGCGCCCCACGGCGCGGGCTCGACCATCACCTACACCAACGACCTGGAGTTCAAGGGCGCGGCGAAACTCGCGGCCCCGCTGGGCAAGCTCGTCTTCGAGAAGCTCGGCAACGACACCGAGAAGCAGATGACCGAGGTGCTCAACGGGCTGGCGCGTTAGTGCCGCGCGAGGTGGACTTCGCCAACCTGCGACGGGTGGCGGGCCTGTCCGCCGTCGTCGTGGGGACGATCCAGGCGACTACGGCGGTGGTCGCCCTGCGCACAGGACGGCGCGACTACGCCGACGTCGCCTGGGGCCCGGGACTGGCCGCCGTGGCGGTCACGGGCGCCCTCGCCGGTAGCGGCGACACCCGCAGGCGGTGGGCACTGGCAGCCGCGGCGACCGCGTGGGCGGCCCGCCTGGAGCACCAGATGCTCGGCCGTGTGCGCGGCAGTGACGAGGAAGACCCGCGCTACACGGAGTTCCTGCGGGGAGCCTCGACGGCGGCCGTGATCGGCAAGGTCTTCGTGACCCAGGGCCTGTGCCAGCTGCTGGTCTCCGTCCCCGTGCAGATCGCCGCCTCCAGCACGCTGCCGCGCACCGCCCGCCGATGGCTCGCTCCCGCCGGACTCGCCGTCATGGCCGCGGGCGCGGTGATCGAGGCACTGGCCGACCGGCAGAAGACCGAGTACTCGAAGCAGGACGGGAGCGAACGCCCTGACGTGCTCGACACCGGCCTGTGGGGCTGGTCGCGCCATCCCAACTACTTCGGCGACTCGCTCGTCTGGGACGGCGCCTGGCTCACGGCAGCCGCGTCGTCCCCGGCAGGGTGGACGCTGCCCGCACCGGCGCTGATGAGCTATCTGCTGATGTTCGCCACCGGGGCGAAGCGCACCGAGCAACGGATGCGGGACCGCCCGGGCTATCGCGACTACCAGAGGCGCGTCGCCTTCTTCTTTCCCCGGCCCTCGAAGCGGGTGGGTGTGACGCACCCTGCCTGAAATCCTGGCGCGGTCCTGGCGTCGAGATCATGAACGACGACCAGGTGGTCGCGAGGCAGCACGGCCGGTGGGTCTTCGGCTGGGACCGTCGCGAAGGAGACGTGCCCTTCGACTTCCGGCGTGTCTTCGGCGAGTTCTACGACTTCACCTCACCGGACGTCCGCCTCTACGACGACTTCGACCCCGAACACCGCGTGGCGACGACCGCCGCCGGCTACGGCGCGATCTGGGAGCCCGCCTTCCGCGAGATGGTGTCCGCGCGGCACGCCATCGACGACGGCCCGCACGTCGTCGCGAGTGGCGACCTGGCCGCGTCCACGCTGAGGTTCGTGGCCCGGATCGTCACACCCGGTGGCGTCACGGACATCCGGACCACGACCTCGCTGGTCTGGCGGCGGACGCCGGACGCGTGGCGGATCGTCCGTGAGCACAACTCCACCGAGGTCCTGCCGCAGGGGGAACTCGACGGCCGTTTCGACGATGCCCGGGGTTAGTGAGACTCGGGCGCGGGTCAGGGAAGAACGCGACGGGCCGCGGTCCTGCTCCATTCGAGCAGGAGCAGGGTGGCGTCGTCCTGCAACTGCCCGCGCTGGTGGTCGAGCACCGCGCGGGACACCCGGCGCAGGGTCTCGGGTGCGGGCAGCCCGGCCGCTTCATGACGTTCGGTGAGATCGACCAGACGTTCCACGCCGAACTGCTCGCCCTGTGGGTCGCGCGCTTCGGTGACGCCGTCGCTGTGGAGCAGGACCCGGTCGCCTGCCTGGAGTTGTTCCCGTCCGAGCCGCCGTGGCGCCGTGGAGAGGTGGCCGAGGCCGAGCGGCAGGGTGACCGGGTTCTTCAACGCCTTGACCATCCTGCCGCCGCGCACCAGCAGGGGCGGCGGATGTCCCGCGACGAGGTAGTGCAGCACCCCGGTCGCGAGATCGAGTTCGGCGAGCACCGCCGTCGCGAACGGGGCCCTGAGTCCCTCGGTTGCCTGCTGCTGCACGGCCTGGTCGGCCAGTTCGGCCGCTTCGACGAGGCCGAGACCGTTGCGGCGTGCGTTGCGGGTGGACGCCAGCGCCACCGCGGTGGTGAGGCCCGCCCGCATGTCGTGCCCTGTCGCGTCGAAGATCGAGACGTGTGCGCGGCCGTTGTCGACGGAGTAGTCGTAGGCATCGCCGCCCACGGAGTGATAGGGCTCCATCACCGCCGTCACCGTCAACTGGTCACAGGCGAAGGTCTGGGGCGGCAGCAGCTGCCACAGCAGTTCGGACGCCACGGAGAACGGTGTGGTGCGGCGCCGGACGTGCAGGAAGTCGCTGTAGTGGAGCTTGCTCATGACGAGATGCCCGATCAGTCCCGCGAGCTCCCAGCAGTACTCACGGGCCTGGTCGTCGTTGTCTCCGTGCAGGGTCGCCTGGAGCACGCCGAGCCGTTCGGTGCCGTTCAGCACCGGCAGCCACAGGTGCGGCGGCGAATCGTGCACCGCGATGATGTCGGTCCGCTGGAACGCGCGTCCGGCCACGGTGGAATCCACTCGCAACGGCGGCAGCGGTTCAGGACGGGCCGAGCGCAGCCACTGCTGTCCCATGTCGACGATGTAGAGCCGCACGCTGACATCGGCCTGGGCGGTGGCCTCGTCCAGCAGTGCCGCCAGACCGTCGGCCGTGGTCAGGTGGGCGCCGTTGATGATCCGGCGGAACACCGAGTTCCAGGCCTCTGCCCGTCTGGTCACGTGAACTCACCGGGCCGGCTCTGCACCGCGAGGACGTCGTGCAGGCCCGACAACGTGAGGACGCGGTCCGGAGCGCTGCCACACAGGCAGGTCACGCTGATCGTCCGCCCGGCTCGCCGCGCGCCGGCCGCGGCCTCGAGGAGCAGCGCGACGCCGGAGCTGCTCAGATAGCCGAGGCCGGTGAGGTCGATCTCGACCGGGCCGTGGGGCCGGGCGGCGATGTGGGCCAGCAGTGGTTCGCGCAGGCCGCCGGAGGTGTGTGCGTCGAGGTCGCCGGTGAGGCGGAGCACCTGCGTACCGCCGGGACCCTCCTGCGCGGCGAGCCCGATCACGTCGGACGGCTTGGCGGGCGGCGGCGGTGCCGGCGTGGCGCCGGTCGGTGTGGTGGGGAACTGGAAGCTGACCGTCGTGCCCGTGCTGTCCGAGTCGAGCTCGACGTCCTCTGCCAGAGCGCGGATCATCTGCAGCCCGCGGCCGCGGTGGCCGGGTTCCTCCGGCGCCGGACGCCACCTGCCGTGATCCCGCACGGTGACGTGCACGGCGCCGTTCCTGTGCACGATCTCGGTGTCGAAAGTGCCCAGGGTGTCAGGGTAAGCGTGATCCACGACGTTGGCGGCGGCCTCTCCGTAGCCGAGGACGAGGTCGTACGCGAGGTCGTCGGAGAGCCCCGAGGCCTCCGCCCACTCGGACACGGCACCGCGCAGTTCGGACAGCCGGTGTGACTCGGCGGGGGTGGACACGTGCAGCGGTGCGGGCAGGTGGCGGGCGACGACGAGTGCGACGTCGTCGCTGCGGCCGTCGGTGAGCAGCGCGTCGACGATCGTGTCGGTCAGTTCGGCGGGCGCCCGGTGGTGTGCGTCCGCCACGACGGCGCGCAGCCGGTCGAGACCGTCGTCGACGACGACACCCCTGCGTTCGACCAGGCCGTCGGTGTAGAGCACGATCGATCCGCCAGGGGCCAGCGCGGTGCTGTGCTCTTCGTACGGGCCTCGTCCCGGAGTGCCCAGCACCGCGCCGGTGTGGTTCGTCAGCAGCCGGGCTCCTCGCTGATCGGCCACCAGCGGCGGCAGGTGACCCGCGCTGGACCAGCACAGCCTGCCGGTCGCCCAGTCGAAGGTGATGCACGCGCAGGTGCTGCCGATGGCGCCGTTCACCCTGGACGCGAAGGCGTCGAGCCGTTCCAGCGCGGCGGCGGGGGAGTGCCCGTCGACCAGGAAACCGGCCAGGGCACTGCGGAGCTGTCCCATCACGGCCGCGGCCGTCGGGCCCGAGCCGACGACGTCGCCGACCGACATCCCGACCACCGTGCCGCTGATCGGGAGCACCTCGTACCAGTCGCCGCCGATCTGCGCGTTGCTCGACGCCGGCAGATAACGGGCGGAGATGGCGAGGCGCTCCAGCACCGGGAGCTCACGGGGCAACAGGCTGCGCTGCAACGCGGTGGCTATCTCGTGCTCGCGCTGGAGCAGCAGTTCGCGCTCGGCCTCGGTGCGCTGCCGTTCGGTCACGTCCCGCCCGATGGCCTGCAGCCCGTTCGGCGTGACCTGGACGCTGAGCTCCAGCGCGACGACAGATCCGTTGGCACAGCGCAGGTTCCAGACTCCGGTCTCCTGGGCCTGCGGCAGATCCCGGCCGTCCTCGCCGGGCACGAACAGTTCCTCGGCACGGCGGCCGATCAGCTCCTCGCGCCGGTAGCCCAGCAACGCACACGCCGCCGGGTTGATCTCGACGAACCGCCGTTCCCCGTCGAGGACCCAGATGCAGTCGACCGCCCGATCGATCAGCAGACGGAGACGCCGCTCGTTGTCGCGCAACGCACGGTCGGAGTGCGCGCGCTGCATCGACTCCCAGCAGCGGTTGACCACGACGGACACGAGGTCGATCTCGTCCTGGGTCCACTGCCGCGGTTGCGCCTGGTGCACGGCCATGGCCGCGACGAACCGCCCGCCCCGCAGCAGCGGCAGGCAGATCACCGCGCGGATGCCCGTGACGGCGTAGGCCGCCAGGTCGTCCTCGTCGAGTCGCGGGTCGTCGCCGCTGTCCACGACCACCCACGGCTCTCCCGCCCGCATCGCGCGCAGCGCTCCCGCGCCGAACTCGCGCATGGCGAACCGGCCCGGCAACGGAGGCAGGCCGGTGGCGTGGTCACCGCTCATGACGAAGTGGTTCTCGTCCGCCTCCGTCCTCGCGTAGGCGCAGCGGTCGACGGCGAGGTGCTCGCCGAGCAGCCGGGTCGCCAGCGCCATGAGGTCGTCGGCGTCGTCGAGCTTCTGCGACTCCCGGTCGAGCACGGCGAGGAACCGTTCCCGCTCGGCGGCGGCGCGCTGGCCGGTGACGTCGATGAGCACGCCCTGAAGAGCTCGCGGCGCGCCTGTCTCATCGCGCTCCACGTGCACCTTCTCGTGCAGCCACACGACTTCGCCCCCCGCGGTGAGCGCGCGGTAGCTCAGGTCGTAGTCGTCGTGGTCCCCGGCGCCGTGCCACCGTTCCCGCCGGGTCCTGTCGCGGTCGTCGGGGTGCACGACCGAGTCCCAGAACTCCGGCTCCTCCCGCCAGCGCCGGACCGGGTGGCCGAGCAGCTGTTCGACGTAGCTGGACACGAAGGTCAACTCGCGGGTCCGGGCGTCGGCGGCCCAGAAGACCACGCCGAGGTTGCGCACGAGCCCGCGCAGTCGGTCGGAGTCGATCTCATGTCCGGCGGTGCCCATGTCTGCAGCCTGTCACGCCGGTGACAGTGCGGCGAACCGCGCGCGCCCGAGCTCCGTCATGGCCAGGATGTGCTTGCGGGAGAACGACGACGAACTCATCCGCGGGCCCCTTCATCTCGAACAGCTGTGGCGGGGTTGCCACTGTGGAGCGCCCGGCAAACGTGTTCCGGACAGCATGGACGACGAACGTGAGCTGCCGGCGATCGACGACCCGGCCGAGCCGGCAGCCGGCCCACCCCGGCGAGCTGTACGTGCGTCGTGCTCAGTGCGGGGCGACGCCGTCGAGCAGGCCCTGCGCGACATCACGCAGCTTGAGGTTCTTGTTCTGGGACTGCTGCACGAGCATGGCGAAGGCCTCGTCCGCGGTGCACGAGTGCACCGCGATGAGCACGCCCTTCGCCTGGTCTATGACCGCACGTGAGAGGAGCGCGGTCTCGAGCTGCGTGATCTTCTCGCGGGAGCGTTGCCACCGGTGGGCGTTGGCGATCCCGGCGCTGGCGGCGGTGGTGAACAGCCGCATCAGGCCTTCGTCGAACGGGTCGAACGCCGTGCCGGTGTAGCTGGAGATGTTGAGCGACCCCACGTGTCTTGCGTCGCTGTGGTCCGTGTCCGGCAGCAGGATCGGCACGGACAAGTAGGCACGCACGCCGTGCTGGTCGGCGGCCGCGTCGAACTCGGGCCAGTCGGTCCCGTTGTCCCCGACCACGGCGCGCACGGCCCGGAGCGTGCGCGCGGCCTCCAGACACGGACCGCGGTTGGCGCGGTACTGCTCCTCGTCGATCTCGGTGAGCGACGCGTCGCTGGCGGCGGCGGTCCTCGGTTGCTCGGGGCTCACGGTGACGGTGACCGCGTCGGCGTCCTGGATCGCTCTCGTGGCGGTCTCGGCGAGGCGTTGAAGCACCTCGTCGAGCGGTTCCACGCCGGAGAAACCGTCCCGCAGCGTCATCAGCGCGGAGGTGGCCTCGTCGAGTCGCTCCACCGGATCCTGCCGCTCGGCTCCGGCGGCGTGCCCACCGCTCTGGCCCGGTGGGACTGTGAAGTCGTTCATGCCGCCGGGCCCTTCGCCGGGATGGAGTTGGCGGCGCTGGTCGCCCAGCGCTCTCACAGGGAATGCTAGAGCCTGCCCGCGCGAAGGCGGGATAACCGAACCAGCGCGGGGTGCTGTCGGTCTCGACAGCCCGCACCGGTCCAGGCCGGCCACCCGAGGTGGCGCGGTGCGCTGACAGACGAGGACCGCGTCGCGCACGACGCGGTCCCAGCCGTACCGGGTGCTTCGAGGCGAGTAGCCCGAACGAGACGCCCCAACGCGTGGCCTGGCACCCATGCCGCATGAACATGCCGGATTCAGGGAAGAAAGAGCGCAGGGCCGCTACACGGATCACGGGAGAAAGCCATGATGAAGACCGTTCACGTCGTGGGCACCAGTCCGGACAACGTCTTCGCCGTACTGGCCGACGGCTGGTCCTACGCGGGCTGGGTGGTCGGCAACTCCCACATCCGGGACGTGGACGAGGGCTGGCCGTCCGTCGGTACCCGCATCCACCACAGCGCGGGAGCGTGGCCCACCCAGATCGAGGACACCACCACCGTTCTCGCCGTCGAGCCAGGACGGCTGCTCGAACTGGAAGCGCACCTGTGGGTGCTGGGCACCGCCAAGGTGCGCATCAGCCTGTCTCCGCTGCACAACGGCACCGGCACGCAGGTGACCATGGAGGAGGAGGTCGTGGGAGGGCCCGCCAGCCTGGTTCCCGGCGTCCTCCAGGGAGTGCTGTTCGGACCACGCAACAAGGAATCCCTCGCCCGCCTCGGCGATCTCGCGGTCGGCCGCGACGCACCGTCGCTCGGCGCCGGCGAGAACGAGATCCGGTGACCGTGCCCGCGACCGCTGTGGACGCCGTGGTGATCGGCGCCGGGCCCAACGGCCTGGTGGCGGCGAACCTGCTGGCTGACGCGGGATGGGACGTTCTCGTGCTGGAGGCCGCCGCCGAACCCGGAGGAGCCGTCCGCACGGCCGAACTGATCGAGCCGGGCTTCCACAGCGACCTGTTCAGCTCGTTCTACCCGCTGGGCGCGGCGTCCCCGATCCTGCGAGGGCTGCGACTGGAACGCCACGGACTGCGCTGGACGCACGCGCCCGCCGTCGTCGCACACGTTCTTCCCGACGACCGGTGCGCCGTCCTGTCGCGGGACCTCGACGAGACCGTCGCCTCGCTGGCGGCGTTCTCGCCGGCGGACGGAGACGCCTGGCGCAGTGAGTTCGAGACGTGGCAGCGCATCCGCGACCACCTCCTCGACTCGTTGTTCACGCCGTTCCCGCCGGTGCGGCCAGCATCCCGGCTGGCGCGCACGCTCGGCGTCGCCGAGGCCCTGCGGATGGCCCGGATGCTGACCATGCCGGCGAAGACCCTCGGCGAGGAGCGCTTCACCGGCGACGGCGCCCGGATCCTGCTCTCCGGCAACGCCCTGCACTCCGACCTCGGCCCCGGCCAGTCCGGCAGCGCCGTCTTCGGCTGGTTGCTCTGCATGCTCGCCCAGGACGTCGGCTTCCCGGTGCCCGAGGGCGGTGCGGGCCAGCTGACCGCGGCGCTGGTGCGCAGGCTGACCGAGCGCGGCGGCAAGATCGAGTGCGGACGTGAGGTCACGAAGGTGCTCGTCGCCCGCGGCCAGGCCGTCGGAGTCGCCGACAGCGGTGGTGAGCGGATTCGCGCGCGACGCGCGGTGCTGGCGACCGTGCCCGCCCCCACCCTCTACGGGCGAATGGTGGACTCCGGGCACCTACCGGCGCGTCTCCTCGACGACCTGCGGAACTTCCGCTGGGACGACGGCACCGTCAAGGTCGACTGGGCGTTGTCGAAGCCGATTCCGTGGACCAACCCGGCGGCCGGCTCGGCCGGCACGGTGCACCTGGACTCCGACGTCGACGGCCTCACCGACTTCGGCACGGCACTGGCCGCGGGCCGCCTGCCGGACAGGCCGTTCCTCCTGCTCGGCCAGATGACCACGACCGATCCGTCCCGCTCGCCCCGGGGCACGGAGGCGGCCTGGGCCTACACCCACGTGCCGCGGGGCATGCGCTGGGACCGTGACGCCGTGCGCCGTCATGCCGACCGCGTCGAACAGGTCGTGGAGCGGCACGCACCCGGTTTCACCACCACGATCCGCGGCCGTCACGTGTCCGGCCCGCACGACCTGGAGGAGCAGGACGCCAACCTGGTCGGCGGCGCGATCAACTCCGGCACCTCCGCGATCCACCAGCAACTGGTGTTCCGCCCGCTGCCGGGTGCCGGGCGCGCGGACACCCCGATCGACCGGCTCTACCTCGCCGGCGCCTCCGCGCATCCGGGTGGCGCGGTGCACGGGGGACCAGGAGCGAACGCCGCTCGTGCCGCTCTGGCCAGGGCAGGCGTCGGCGGTGCACTGTACGGCCGGTCGATGCGGTTCGTGCAGGACCTGATCTACAGCTGAGACAGCACCACCGGACTGCCGGTGGGCGTTCCACGACGTCGAGCGCGACGGCGGCGTTGGTGCGCGATGGAGATCTGCGGGCTCCACACCGGACGGTCAGGCGATGTGGGCGATGGCCACAGCGCGATCCGCGTCTCCTGGTTCATGCTGGATCAGTTGAGCGCCAACGGAAACCGGCCGGAACCCGTCGACGTTCCCCGGTTTCACCCGCACCACCTGTCCGGCCGCGTGAGGGAGCGCTCCCACCCATCTGCGATCATGCTCCGCCATGAACCGCTACGAGCAATTCCGCAGTGCCGCACTCGATCGGGACATCCCGGGCGACGAAGTCGACAAGTTCTCCGATCAGCTCCGGTTCGCGATCTGGGCGAGCACGGGCAGTGCCGAAGAGGAGAGCGTCGGGCAGCTCGGGGGATTACCGCGGTTACCGGTGGGCGTGGAGTGGCCGGGCGGCGAGAGCTACCCGCTGCCGTTCATCGGCTCCGTGGACTGCGCGGCCCTTCCTCGGGCCGAAGGGCTTGCCCTGCCGGAAGACGGCTCGCTGCTGCTGTTCCTGCACCACGAGGAGGACATGGAAGAACATTCCCCTCTTGGTGGGTCGCCGTACGCGCAGGCCCTGTACGTCCCGGCGGGAACGGACACGGCGGTGGCGTCACCGCCGTCCGATCACGACAGCGCGACGTTCTTCCACGAGAACATCCCGTTCCTGATTCCCGAGCGCCGCCTGTCCGCGTGGGTTCAGCCGGTTCTGCCGGACTGGATCGAAGAACGCGACGTCGAGTTCGAGTCGGACACCGTGAAGCAGCTCCTCGACGAACTGAAGCACCTCGACGAGCTGTGCGCGCTGGTCGGCGAACTCTGGCCGGCGCAGGACCGGTCCGCCGCGCTCCGCCTCGGCGGGTACGGCATGGAGATCGGCGGCCAGGACGGTCCGTGGACGCAGATGGCGTCCATCAACATCGGTGACCGGCCTCGCGGCTCCGACCTCCAGAGGGCGGAGTGGTTCCGCCTGCTCCACGAGGAGGAGCGCCGGTTGAGGCAGGAATGGGTGCCGCTCGCGCAGTTCCACACGGAAAGCGACGTCTACTACGGATGCTTCCTGATCAACTCCGACGATCTCGCCGCCCGGCGCTTCGACAAGATGCGGTCGTTCACGATGTTCACCGAGTAGCGCGCAAGAGGCCGTGAGACGGGGGCGAAAAGAGCCGGGGTTCTGTTTGTGTCGACACCAACAGAACCCCGGCTCTTTTGGGAGAGCGGGCCAGCACCCCAGGTCAAGGCGTTGGCCCAGACCCATCGGCCCAGGCGAATCCCGCTGCCAGTGTCGTGACGCCGATCCAGTTCCGCCCGCGAGAAAGCCCTCGAACTCTCCCCACGGTCGTCCAGCGGAACCACGACCGCCAGCTGTCGCGCGCGGCCAGTTGTGTTGTCATCTCTCGACGTCGCGCGCTGACCGGGTCTGCGTGGCGATCTCGACGTCCTCCCGTGCCTCGACGACCCAGACCCCGACAGCCGAACCGTCCGCGCTGACGCGGTTGTCCCGCACGACCTCGGAGTTGCGGCCCTCGTCGAGGCTGATGCCGAGGAAACTCAGTCCGGCAGCGGTGCCCGCCCGCAATGCCGCGTCGTGCTCTCCCACACCGCCGGTGAACACGAGCAGGTCGATCCCACCCATGGACGCGGTCATCGCGGCCACGCTCTGGCGCAGCCGATGCACGTACACCCGCAACGCGAGAACCGCGTGCTCGTCGCCGTTCTCCGCGGCCTTGCGCACGTCCCTCAGGTCACCTCCGACCTCGGACAGGCCGGCGAGACCGGAGTGGTGTTCCAGGCCGTCTTCGAGCTCGTCCAGTGTCAGTCCGGCGCGCTGCAACCACACCAGCAGGCCGGGGTCGACGTCTCCGCTGCGGGTGGCCATCACCAGACCCGCCAACGGGGTGAAGCCCATCGTCGTGTCCACGGACCGTCCATTCGCGACAGCGGCGAGCGACGCCCCGGAACCGAGGTGGCAGCTCACCACCCGTGCGCCGGGCATGCCTGCCAGTTCGGCCGCCCGCCGGGAGGCGTAGGCGTGTGACAGGCCGTGGAAGCCGTACCTGTGCAGGTCCCACTTGCGGCGCCACGTGGCGGGCACGGCGTAGGTCGTGGCGGCCGCGGGCATCGTGGTGTGGAAGGCGGTGTCGAAGCACGCGATCTGGGGCACGTCGGGGAGCAGGTGGCGTGCCGCGTCGATGCCGGCGAGCGCGCGGGGCTGGTGCAGCGGCGCCAGTCCGGTGAGCGCCTCGATCCTGGCGCGCACGTCGTCGTTGATCGCGGTGGCGCTGGTGAATTCGGAGCCACCGTGCACGACGCGGTGCCCGACCGCGTCCACGGACGGTGCGTCTCGAAGGAAGTCCTCCAGCGGGCCGGTTTCGTCGCCGCCCGACCACCGTTCGACGGTGGTCTCGGCGAGGACGGTGTCGTCCTCGCCGAGAACGCGGAGTTTCAGGCTGGACGAGCCCGCGTTCACCACGAGGACGTTCACTGCCACGTCCAGTCGCGGACCTCGGGCATGTCCTCGCCGTGCTCGCGGATCCAGTTGTGGTGGCGGGTGCGCTGGTCCTGCATGTGCTGACGCAGCCGGGCCGCTTTGGGGCCGAGGCCGGGGACGCGGTCGACGACGTCGATCACCAGCCGGTAGCGGTCCATGTCGTTGAGCACCAGCATGTCGAACGGTGTCGTCGTGGTGCCTTCTTCCTTGTAGCCGCGGACGTGCAGGTTGTGGTGGTTGGTGCGGCGGTAGGTCAGGCGGTGGATCAGCCACGGGTAGCCGTGATAGGCGAAGATGACGGGCTTGTCGGCGGTGAACAGCGCGTCGAACTCGCGGTCCGGCATGCCGTGCGGGTGCTCGGTGTCGGGCTGCAGGCGCATCAGGTCCACCACGTTGACCACGCGGACCCGCAACGTCGGCAGGTGCTCGCGCAGGAGCTTCGTCGCGGCGAGCACCTCGACGGTGGGGGCGTCGCCCGCACACGCCAGCACGACGTCCGGTTCCTCGATGCTGTCGTCGTTGCTCGCCCACTCCCAGATGCCGGCGCCACGGGTGCAGTGCAGGATCGCCTCGTCGACGTCGAGCCAGTCCGGCGTCTCGTTCTTGCCCGCCACGATCACGTTGACGTAGTCCCTGCTGCGCAGGCAGTGATCCGCCACCGACAGCAGCGTGTTCGTGTCCGGCGGCAGGTAGACGCGGACGACCTCGGCCTTCTTGTTCATGACGTGGTCGATGAAACCGGGGTCCTGGTGGGAGAAACCGTTGTGGTCCTGGCGCCACACGTGCGAGCTGAGCAGGTAGTTCAGCGACGCGACCGGCCTGCGCCACTCCAGCTTCTTGTGCGTCTTGAGCCACTTTGCGTGCTGGTTGAACATCGAGTCGATGATGTGGATGAACGCCTCGTAGCAGTTGAACAGCCCGTGCCTGCCGGTGAGCAGGTAGCCCTCCAGCATGCCCTGGCACAGGTGTTCGGACAGCACCTCGATCACCCGGCCGTCGTGCACCAGGTGCTCGTCGACGGCCAGCGTCTCGGCCTGCCACTGCTTCCCGGTCACCTCGTACACGGCGTCGAGGCGGTTGGACGCCGTCTCGTCCGGGCCGAAGATCCGGAAACTCCTGGCGTCGGCGTTCAGGGTGATGACGTCGCGCAGCATCCGGCCGAGCACCCTGGTCGGTTCGGAGTGCGTGGTGCCGTGCTTCACGACCTCGGCCGCGTGCGCGCGAATCCCCGGCATCTTCAACTCGCGCAACAACAGCCCGCCGTTGGCGTGCGGCGTCGAGCCCATCCGGTGCTCACCGGCCGGCACCAGCGCGTCGAGCTCCGGGCGCGGCGTTCCGCCTTCGTCGAAGAGTTCCGTCGGCCGGTAGCTCTGCAGCCAGGCCTCCAGCTGCCGCAGGTGGTCCGGGTTGTCCCGCACGCCCGACAACGGCACCTGGTGCGCCCGCCAGGTGTTCTCGACCGGCACGCCGTCCACTTCGGACGGACCGGTCCAGCCCTTGGGGCTGCGCAGCACGATCATCGGCCAGCGCGGCCGCTCCTCGGAGCCCTTGATGCGGTGGATCTCGTCCACGATCTGGTCGAGCACCTCCGCCATGCGGGCGTGCATCGTCTTGGGTTCGTCGCCCTGGACGTAGAACGGCGCGTAGCCGTAGCCGCGCAGCAACGCGTCCAGCTCGTCGTGCGGGATCCGCGAGAGCAGGCTGGGGTTGGCGATCTTGTAGCCGTTGAGGTGCAGGATCGGCAGCACCGCGCCGTCGCTCCGCGGGTTGAGGAACTTGTTCGCGTGCCAGCTGGCCGCGAGCGGGCCGGTCTCGGCCTCGCCGTCACCGACCACGCACGCGACGATCAGACCGGGGTTGTCGAACGCCGCACCGAACGCGTGCGCCAGCGAGTAGCCCAGTTCGCCGCCCTCGTGGATGGAGCCGGGCACCTCGGGCGCGACGTGGCTGGGCACCCCGCCGGGGAAGGAGAACTGCCGGAAGAGCTTCCGCATGCCTTCGGCGTCGCGTGGCACGTCCGGATAGGTGTCGCTGTAGGAGCCTTCCAGCCACGTGTTGGCCAGCAACGCGGGACCGCCGTGGCCGGGGCCGGTCACGAACATCATGTCGAGGTCGCGCTCGCGGATGATCCGGTTGAGGTGCGCGTAGACGAAGTTGAGGCCCGGTGTGGTCCCCCAGTGGCCGAGCAGGCGGGGCTTGATGTGCTCCGGTGCCAGCGGTTCGGTCAGCAGCGGGTTGTCCATCAGGTAGATCTGGCCGGCCGACAGGTAGTTGGCGGCTCGCCAGTACGCGTCGACGAGCTCCAGGTCGGCGTTCGACATCTCTCGCTCCTCAATTCTCGCCGGTTCGTCGATCCCAGACTTCCCGGACCGGCGGGCGCGGCGCAGAGCACGTGGTCCCCGACGCCGGAGGACCTAAGGACCTGTTGCGCCGCCGGTCTCGGCGTTGTGCTTGATCGTGCGCAGCACCGCACGGCTGATGATCCGCACGGCCGGCGTGCTGATCCGCCAGTAGCGGCGGAAGCTGAGCCATGCCTGGGGATCGGTGAGCGTCACGCGAATCTCGGACGAGAGCAACGTGCGGCGTTCGCCGTAGGGGTGCGCGGTGAACGACCACACGACCTTGCCGAAACCCGGTGTGGCGAAGTCGGGGAAGTCACGGGGCTCGCACGGAACCCACTTCACCACCGGCCGCCAGAACTTGCCGACCGCGCCGAGGACGATCTCGTGGCCGGGGTTCTCGCCGAGGATCATCCAGTCCGTGCCGGCGTCGAGGTCGCTCCACGTCAGGCGAGTGCGTTCACGAGCGGGACCACGATCGCGCGCACGCCAACGCTCCGGCGCCTCGCGGAACCACACCGCGAACCCCGCGACACCGCCGCGCAGCTCGGTGAGATCCAACTTCCGCAAGGAATTCCACGTGGCTGCGGGATTCGCGTCGACCAGCACGTGGTCGGTGCGGCCGAACTCAGGCCTGGAGGCGAACCGGTCGGCGAGGAGCGGGGATGGCGGTACGGCGATGGCGTGCCTCCAGAACCGGTTGGTGCACCACGAGAACGGGGCACGGCGCGTGATGGAGCGAGGCTCTTGTGACGGTACCGCTCTCATGCGTGTCACCGGAACCGACGACGATGAGGTCTGTGTCCGTGCACCGCGCGATCGCTTCGTGCGGCTGCGCGCGGACGAGCACGGCATGGTGCCTGAACCCGTCGAGCGTCGCGGCAGCACGCGCGAGCACGTACGTGTCGTCCGTGTCGACGCCGTCCCGGACAGGGAGTTCCGGCGCGGCGTGGAGGACCCGCAGTGCCGCGTCACGCCGCAGGGCGAAGTCCGCGGCGTGACGCAGCACCCGCCGGTCACCGGGGCCGCCGCTGACCAGCACCGTGACGTGGCGGTGCCGGGCGTCGACGGCCTCGGGCGTACCGCGTACGACGACCGTGTCGCAGCGCGTCGAGGCCAGTAGCGGCAGGACGTGGCCACCCAGCCCCGGCGCCGAGGTTCTTCGGCCCCGGTACCCGACGACCACCAGTTGGGCGCGGAAGTCGTCCTGCGGACGGCGGATCTCAAGGCCTGTGCCGGTGAGCTGGGCGTAGGCGGCGGCCCACCGCAGCACGGCCTCGTCACGCCGGGCGCCGTCCTGGATGATCACGACTGGTTCCATGGGTCGACAATGGTTCGCGGCGTCCGTCTGGAGCAGGGCGGGAAGGGTCCGTCCGGCCGGGACCAAAGTCCCAGCGCCGCGGGGCCGGTCACGCGACGTGGACGCCTCAGCACTCCGCGCGATCCTTCGCGTTCAGCAGGAGCTCGGCCACCGGCCGTCGCGGCGTGGCCGGGACCGGCGTGCTGAATCCCACGCGCAGCACGGTCTGCGGGACGAGCGTGCCGCCGAGGGAGCGCCGCAGGTCTTCGCGGATCCGCCGCACCTCGACCGGCTGGGACAGGAACGACGCGGAAAGCCCGTGCGTGGTCGCGGTGAGCAGCACGCGTTGCAGCGCCTGGCCTGCCTGCAGTTCGCCGAGCGGACCGTCGTAGTGCGAGCAGAGGACCACGACGAGCGGGTCGGACTCGTAGTCCTTGCCGGGATGGCGTTCGGGGCCCTGGAAGTCGCGGAAAGTCCACTCGTCCTGCAGCTCCGGCCGGATCCCCGCCGACGCGGGTGGCACGCCGTCCACGGCGTGCGGCCGGTGGCCGGTGAAGGCCGCCAGCTCCGCCTGCACGGCCCCGTCGTCCAGCTGGATCTGGTGCGCCTGCTGGACGAATCGCTTGAGCTGGGCCCGGTCTTCAGGGGTCGTGACCACGTGCAGCCACGAGCGTTCCAGCTCGGCCGCCCGCACCAGGGAGTGCCGCTGGCGAGGGTCGACAGGGGCGTCGTGGAACGGGTGGCGGTTGGTGCGCCGGTGGGGAACGGCGTCGAGCAGCGCGCGGTTCTCCGCGTCGGGCTTGACCGTGCCGCCCTTGCGCACGACGGCGAGCGCGCCGGGTGCGTCCTGACCTGGCAGCATCGTGACGAGCGGGCGCACTCCCATGTCCTGCAACGCCAGCCGCATGTTGTACAGCGCCGCGCCGCACGACAGCCGGAGTTCGCGATCCTCGGGATCGGTCGCCCGCAGCCTGCGGGAGGTGTCCGGGTGCAACTCGATGCGGTCTGACCGGACGCGGAAGCGCCAGGGCTGGGTGTTGTGCACCGAAGGCGCGAGCGAGGCGGCCGTCAGCACCCGCCCGACCTGCTCGGGCCCCAGTCCCAGCGCCGCGGTCACCTCGGCCATGTCCTTCACCCCGTCGTGTTGCCGTTCGAAGTCCTGATCGCCCCACTGTCTGCGCAACCGCCGAGCGGCCCCACCGTCGAAGGTCCCGACCTGGCAGGGACCGCTTGGCGTCGCCACGACCTCGTGACAGGCTTGATCCATGGCCGACCCGCAGGACCCACCGGTACGCAGTCTGCTCGGTGGGCTGCGCTTGGACGATCTGCTCGACGAGATGCGCGACCGGCTCGCCGAGATCGGGTCAACGCGGGACAAGATGCAGAGCCTGCTCGACGCGGTCCTCGCGGTCGGGGCCGGTCTGGAGCTGGACTCCACCCTGCAGCGCATCGTCCAGGCCGCGGTGGAGCTCGTCGGAGCCCGCTACGGCGCGCTGGGCGTCCTCGGTTCGCACAACAACCTCTCGCAGTTCGTCTACGTCGGCATCGCCCCGGAGACCCGTGCGCACATGGGACATCTGCCCGAGGGCAAGGGCCTGCTCGGCCTGCTGATCAAGGATCCGAGGGCGATCCGGTTGCACGACCTGAGCGAGCACGTGGCGTCGGTCGGCTTCCCGGCCAACCATCCGCCGATGCACAGCTTTCTCGGCGTGCCCGTGCGGGTGCGCGACGAGATCTTCGGCAACCTCTACATGACCGAGAAGATCGGCGACGGCGACTTCACCGCCGACGACGAGGTCGTGCTGGCGGCGCTGGCCGCGGCGGCCGGTGTCGCGGTGGAGAACGCCCGCCTGTTCGAACGCTCGCGGATGCGCGAGCGGTGGCTGGAGGCGACGGCGGAGATCAACGCCCAGCTCCTCGGCGGCGCCACCGCCGAGGACGCGTTGCGGCTGATCGGCCAGCGCACCGTGGAGCTGGCGTCGGCGTCGTGGGCGGCGGTGCTGTTGCGGGACGGGAAGGAACTCCGCAGGGCGGCGCACGCGGGAGACGAGGCTGTTCCCGACACCTTCGCCGCCGACGCGCCAGTGCTCGCACAGGTGCTGGAGACGGCCGCTCCGGCGCTGGTCGAGGAGGTGGACGGCCAGCTCGGCGACCTGCCCGCGCGGACGGGAGCCGCGGTGGTGCTGCCGCTGCGGGCCGGCTCGGCGGTCACCGGTGTCCTGCTCGCGGTCCGGGACAAGGACGCTGCCCCGTTCGGCGCGGACCTGATGCCGCTGCTGGCCTCGTTCGCCGACCAGGCGGTGGTCGCGATCGAGTTCGCGGAGAACCAGAGCGCCAAACGCCTGGTGGACGTGCTGGAGGACCGCGACCGGATCGCCCGTGACCTGCACGACCACGTGATCCAGCGGTTGTTCGCCACCGGGATGAGCCTGCAGGGCGCGTTGACGTGGGTGACGCATCCGGAGGCGCGCAGGCGGGTGACGAAGGCGGTCGTCCAGCTCGACCAGACGGTGCTGGAGATCCGCACGTCGATCTTCGACCTGCAGGCGGACTCCGGTGACACCGGTCTGCGGCGCAGGCTGCTCAACGCCGTCGCCGAACTCACCGAGGACGGCGAACTGAGTCCGGCCGTGCGGATGTCGGGCACCATCGACAGCCTCGTGCCCGACTACATCGGGGAGCACGCCGAGGCGGTGGTGCGCGAGACCGTGAGCAACGCGCTGCGCCACGCACACGCCACGGAACTGACGCTCACTGTCGAGGCGGGCGACGCGCTGATCATCTCGATGGTCGACAACGGTCTGGGCATGCCTGCCGACGTCGCCCGCAGCGGTCTGCGCAACCTGGAGCAGCGCGCGGCCGAGCTGAACGGCGTGCTCACCGTCAGCGAAGAACCCGGTGGCGGTACTCGGGTGACGTGGCGGGTTCCGCTGGACTGACGGGTCAGCCGGTTTCGTTGTCGTGGGTGGGCTTGCGCAGCTGTGAGGCCAGCACGGCGGCCTGGGTGCGACGTTCGAGACCGAGCTTCGCGAGCAGGTGCGAGACGTAGTTCTTCACGGTCTTCTCCGCGAGGAACATCTTGTCCGCGATCTGCCGGTTCGTCAGGCCGTCGCCGATGTGGTCGAACACGGTCCGCTCCTGCTCGGTGAGCGCGCGGACGGGGTCGCCCTGCTCTCGTTCGCGGCGGATGCGGTTGAGCAGCGCGGCCGTGGACCGGGCGTCCAGTAGGGACTGTCCGGCCGCGACGGTCTTCACCGCCGTGGTGAGGTCGGTGCCGAGGATGCGCTTGAGCACGAACCCGGACGCACCGGCCATGATCGCGTCGAACAGCGCCTCGTCGTCGGTGAACGACGTGAGCATCAGGCATTTGAGGTCCGGCATCCGGGACATCAGCTCGCGGCACAGCTCGATGCCGTTGCCGTCGGGCAGCCGCACGTCGAGCACCGCCACGTCGGGGTTGGTCGCCGGGACCATCGTGAGCGCCTCGGTCACCGAGGCGGCCTCGCCCACGACCTCCAGGTCAGGGGAGGCGCTGAGCAGTTCCCTGATGCCGACCCTGACGATCTCGTGGTCGTCCACCAGGAAGACTCGCGACACCACCGCAACCACCCTCTCTCGATCGTTCCGCGATCACGATCTCTCAGCTGACCGGCGGCACACAGGGACCAAAGACCCTGTCACCGGGAATCGAGCGTCCTCCGGATCCGGTCGAACTCCTCGGTGTCGATGTCACCCCGGGCCAGCCGCTCCCTCAGTATGCGGGTCTCCGAGCCGGTGTGCGGGGCCCGGCGCAGCAGCACGACCACCAGGGCGACCAGGCCGCCCCAGAACACCAGCATGGTCAGCGCCATCATCGAGAACCCGCCCCAGCCCATCGGGGTGCCGTAGTACCAGGTCATCGTCATCGCCTCCGTCGTCGTGTCCAGGTTCTTCCCGGTGACCCGGCCGCGCGGAGAGTCCAAGTGCCCGATCCGGGGGAGCACGTCCGCTCTGTCCGCGCGGTGTGCCGCGGCGGAATCGTCGGGGCATGCGATGGAACCCAGCGGAGTCCGCGGAGATCGTCGAGGCAGCCGTCAAAGCGCCCGTGTACAGCGCGGACCGCCCGTGGGCGCTGGAGCTGCACGGCCGTTCGGCCTACCTCTTCGAGACAGGCCAGCGGTCCGGGCACGACCCGCTCGGCTTCGACCGGCTGCTCTCGTGCGGAGCCGCCCTGGAACACGTCGTGCTGGCCATCCGCTACGCAGGGTGGCATCCGCACGTCGTGTTCCCGACCGACCAGGCCAGCCCCGGCGTGCTCGCCGTCGTCCGGGCGGACCGCCGCGAGCCACCGGACCCGCAGGATCTCGACCTGCACCGGGCGATCCGCCTCGCCGACGCGTCCGGTGCCGGTGACGCTCATGCGCTCGGGTGGGCGAGCCACTGGGCAGGGACGGAGCTGCGCTCCCTGAACGACCACGAACTCGTCGTGATCACCACCGGCGACCGGCGCCCTGACCACGTCCGGGGCGGTGCGGCCCTGCAGGCCGCGGTGCTGGCGGGACGCAGTGCGGGTGTGGCCGTCCGGCCGGTGGTCCACCTGGTGCACCGGCGGGAGTGGCGGGCGGGCCTGATCGAGCGGCACGAGCTCGCCGGCTTTCCGCAGGCGGTGGCGATCGTCGGTGCGAAGGGCCCGGTCGGCACGGGACCTACGGCAGCGTCCGCCGGTCGTTCCGATTCCTAGCGTTGAAGCCGGAAGGGAGTTCCGCCATGCGTGCTCGCGACATCATGACCAGCCCGGTGATCACCGTGACGCCGGCCGTGCCGCTCAAGGGCGCGGCCGCGCTGATGGTCTCGCACGGGTTCACCGCGCTGCCCGTCGTCGACGACGACAAGCGCCTCGTCGGCATCATCACCGAGGCCGACCTGGTGCGCGGCAAGTACCTCGAGGAGACCGGCACCGCGGTCGCCGACGTGATGACCACCCCCGCCGTCGCGATGGACGCCGCCGCGCCGGCCGAGGTGCTCGCGCGCGTGATGATCGACGACCGGCGGCGGTGCGTCCCGATCGTCGACGGCTCGACCGTGATCGGCGTGGTCACCCGCCGCGATCTGGTGAGGGTGATCGCCAGGGCCGACACGACGGTGGCCGCGGAAGTCCAGCGCGTGCTCGACATGTACGGCGGCGGTCGCAAGTGGACGGTCAGCGTCGTCGACGGCGAGGCCGTCATCGGCGCCGCGACCACCGACGAGGACACCGAACGGGTCCTCGTCGCACTCGCCGACGCTGTGCCGGGAGTGCGCCGCGCCCGTGTTCTGACTGGAGGACAACGATGAAAGCCCCATCCGCCCCGATCGTGGCCGGCGTCGACGGCTCCACCTCCGCCCTGCTCGCCGTGGCCTGGGCCGCGCGGGAGTGTGCGCGGCACAAGGTGCCGTTGCGGCTCGTGCACGCCTACGTGCTGCCGACCCGCGGCTATCCCGAGATCATCCTGACCGGCAACGAGATCCGCCAGGCGATCGAGCAGTTGGGCCGCGACAAGCTGGACGAGGCCACCGCGGCCGCGCGGGCGGCGGCGCCCGGCGTCGAGGTGACCACCGAGATCGCGTGCTGCGGTTCCACCGCCTTGCTGATCGAGGAGTCGAAGTCCGCGCGCCTCGTCGTGGTCGGCTCGCAGGGCCTGGGCACGGTGACCGGCATGATCGTCGGCTCCACCGCCCTGGCGCTGGCGGCACACGGCAAGAGTCCTGTAGTCGTGGTGCGCGGCACGTCCGTGCCCGATGGGCCTGTTGTCGTCGGTGTCGACGGCTCCCCGACGAGTGAGGCCGCGTTGGCGTTCGCCTTCGAGACGGCGTCTGTGCGCGGTGCCCAGCTGACCGTCGTGATGTGCTGGACCGACTTCATGGTCGAGAGCGCGTACAGCTCGTCGCGGTTCACCGTGGACTGGGGCCAGGTGGAGGCCGACGAACGCAGGCTGCTGGCGCAACGCCTCGCCGGGTGGCAGGAGAAGTACCCGGACGTGCAGGTGCACCCGGTGGTCGTGCGCGATCGGCCCGTGCGGGCGCTGATGCGGTACGGGGCTGAGGCTCAGCTCGTGGTGGTGGGTAGCCACGGGCACGGCGGGTTCACCGGGATGCTGCTCGGCTCGACGAGTCAGGCACTCGTCTACAACGCGCCGTGCCCGTTGGCGGTCGTGCGGCCCGACTAGGCCGCGTACTTCAGCCGGTCGTGGTCGGAGGAATGACCACGACCGGGCATCCGGCGTGACGCAGGCAGTTCGCGGCGACGCCGTGCGCGAGGAATTCGCGGACGGCTCCGCGTCCTCGCGTGCCGATCACGAGCAGTTCGGCGTGCTTCGAGGCCTCGACCAGGTGGTCCGCCGCATCGCCGACCACGACGCACTCGGCGACGTCCGGTGCGTTGAACATCGTCGTGCGCACCTGCTGCACGGTGGCGTGGAGTTCGCGCGCCGGGTGCCGTCGGGGCATCTCGCCGTACGGGTTGAGGCCCATCGGCACGGCCGGCACCACCACGGGCTCCTGCTGGTAGGCCAGCATCGCCTCCACCCTGGCACCCCGGTGCGCCGCCTCTTCCAACGCCCACCGCAACGCCGCGCGCGACTCCGTCGAACCGTCGACGCCGACCAGGATCACAGGTGTCCTCATGGCTGCTCCCATCACTCGGAACCAGCGTGCGGCTCTGGAGCGACCGCTGGCAGGGACCAACGTCACGAGCCAGGTGAGCCCATCCGCACTGCTGACGGGCACGCGCGTGACGAACTCTTGATCGCACGGAGCGAACGGATCGAAAGGAGGACGTCATGAAGGTGAAGAGGGGCGACTGGCTGGTGGAGCCCAGCGGCCGGCGCGGACAGGTCACGGCGGTCAAGCACGCGGAGGGCAGACCTCCCTACCTCGTGCGGTGGCTGGACACCGAGCACGAGGCACTGGTGTTCCCCGGCCCGGACACGCACGTCGTCACGGCCGAGGAAGAGGCCGCGCGCCTGCGCGCGGGCTGAGCCGGTGGACACCGCTGTCGCACTCGGCCACCTCGCGACGGCGCTCGCGATCGGGTTGCTGCTGGGCGTGGAACGTGAGCACGACAACGCCGACGACTCGACCAGGCCCGCGGGCTCGCGGACGTTCCCGCTGATCGCGCTGGCCGGAGCGATCAGCGCCGCGCTGTCACCCGTCGCCGTCGCCGTCGCGCTCGGTGCGGTCGCCGCGCTCGTCATCACCTGGTACCTGCGCACCTCCGAGCCGGGTGCCACGACCGAGATCGCCGCCATCGCCACGTTCCTGCTGGGCGCGCTCGCCTGGCATCGGCCCGAGCTCGCGGTGCCGGTGGGTGTGGCGGCTGCCGCGTTGCTGGCGGCCAAACGGCCGTTGCACCGGTTCGCCCGCAAGGTGGTGAGTGATCAGGACGTGCGCGACGCGATGATCCTGTTCGTCGTCGCGTTCGTCGTGCTGCCGTTGTTGCCCAACCGGCCCCTCGGCCCGTACGGGGTGCTGAACCCCGCACGCGTGTGGTGGCTTGTCATCGCCGTCACGGTGATCGGCTGGGCGGGCTACGTGGCGGCGCGGGCGTTCGGCGAGCGCTGGGGCCTGCTGGTCACCGGGTTCGCCGGTGGCTTCGTCTCCGGCTCGGCGACCACCGCGGTGATGGCGCGCAAGCACCGAACCGTTGGTGCGGCGGCTTTTCCGGGTGCGGTGGCGGTCAACCTGGCCACTTTGGCGCAGATCGTCGCGGTGACCGCCATCGCGAGTCCGTCTGTCGCGCTGAGACTTCTGCCCGCGATCGGAGCGGGGGCGCTGGTGCTGCTGGCCGAGGTGGCGTGGCTCGTCTGGCGCACCAAGCCTGCCGAAGCGGAGAACGACGAGCCCGTGGTGAGCAGGCCGATGTCGGTGAAGGCGGCGCTGTCACTGGCCGCGATCCTCGTGCTGTTCCTGGTGGTCACCCGTGCGGCAGCGGAGTGGCTCGGCGGCGGGGGAGTGGTGGCTGCCGGCGCTCTGGGCGGCCTGGCGGACGCGCACGCCGCGGCGATCGCGGCCGCGTCGCTTGCGCCACAGTCGATTTCGGTGCACATCGCGGTGCTGGCGTGCGGTGCCGCGCTGGCCACGAACACCGTCGTGAAACTCGTGCTGGCCACGGTGGCCGGCGGACCGCGGTTCGCGCTGAGGCTCGCCGCGTGGCTCGCGCCCGCGGTCGTCGCGGTCGGGCTGGGCATGGCCTGGTAGACCGGGGACGAAGGTCCCGGACGGCGCGGGACCGCGGGCACTCACCGGCCGCGGCGCGGACCGCGAGGCTGGAGCACATGAGCGAGAAGGAGTCCCGGCCCGTGGTGGTCGGAGTCGATGGATCACCCGCCTCGCAGGCGGCGTTGCAGTGGGCCGTCGAGGACGCCCGGCGGCGCGGATGCCCGGTCGACGTGATTTCCGCGTGGCACCCGTACTACGGCGGGATGATCGGCCCCGTGCCCGCCGAGGTTCTGATGGCGATGTCGCCGCAGGCGATGAAGGAGTCGGCGCAGAAGGCGCTCGATGGTGCGGTGCACGGGTTCGAGGGCGTGGAGATCCGCCGGATTTTGGTCGAGGGCGACCCCAGGGACGCGCTCACCAAGGCGTCCGAGGAAGCGGAGCTGCTCGTCGTCGGCAGCCGCGGGCACAACACGGTCGTCGAGGTCGTCCTCGGCTCGGTCAGCTCGTACTGCGTGCACCACGCCGCGTGCCCGGTCGTCGTGATCCGGCAGCCGAAGGTCAAGAAGGAGCACGCGCTCGTTGCCGCGGCCGCACCGCTGACGCCCGGACCGCTGCTGTGAACGCGGCGGCGTTGCTGACGGACGGCTCGGTCGTCACGGTGCGCGAGCTGGGGCCGGGCGACGTCCCGGCGCTGCTCGCGCTGCACCACGAACTGCCGATCGAGGACCAGTACCTCAGGTTCTTCAGCACGTCGCCGCGGCAGTTGGAGGACTTCGTCGAGCGGATGGTCTCGCCGGCCGCCCCGCACCACGTGGTGCTCGGCGCCTACCGCGACGGCCGGCTGCTGGGGGCGGCGAGCTACGTGGTGGTGCGGCAGACGGACTTCGCGGAGGTCGCACTGGTCGTGTCGCACGCCGAGCAGGTCCACGGTGTCGGCACCCTGCTGCTGGAGCACCTGGCGTCGCTGGCACGCGGCCGCGGGGTGCGGCGGTTCACCGCCGACGTGCTCACGATCAACGGCCGGATGCTGCGCGTGTTCACGAGCATGGGGCTCGTCACCTCGATCGTGCCCGACGGCGAGGTCATCTACGTCGAGCTCGTCCTCGAGCCCGGCGACCACTACCTCGACGTGATGAGCGAACGGGAGTCGCGCGCCGACGTCGCCAGCCTGACGCACGTGCTGCGGCCCGGCTCGATCGCCGTGATCGGCGCCGGCCGTTCACCGGACTCGGTGGGCCACGCGGTCCTGCGCAACCTCGTCGAGGGCGGCTTCACCGGCGACCTGTACGCGGTCAACCCGCACGCGAAGTCCGTGGCTGGCGTCGACTGCCACGGCTCGGTGAACGACCTGCCGGAGGCACCCGAACTGGCGGTGCTGTGCGTGCCGGCGAAGGCCGTTCCCGCCGTCGCCGAGGAATGCGGTCGTCGCGGTGTGCGGGCCTTGGTCGTCATCTCGTCCGGTGTCGACGCGGAGGAGCTGCTGAACGCGGTTCGTGCGCACGGCATGCGGCTCGTCGGGCCGAACTGCCTCGGTGTGTCGACCAGTTCGCCCGGTGTGCGGATGAACGCGACCTTCGCGGCGCACAGCACGCTCCCGGGCCACATCGGGCTGATCACCCAGTCCGGCGGCATCGCGATCGGCGTGCAGGAAGAGCTGCGCCGCCTCGGTCTCGGCCTGTCGACCCTCGTCTCCACCGGCGACAAGCTCGACATCAGCAGCAACGACCTGCTGATGTGGTGGGAACACGACCAGGACACTCACATCATCGCGCTGTACCTCGAATCCTTCGGCAACCCGCGCAAGTTCGCCCGCATCGCCCGCCGCGTCGCCGCGACCAAACCGGTCCTCGCCATCCGCGCCGCCACCAGCGAAGCCGGCCAGCGCGCCGCCGCCTCGCACACCGCCTCGACCGCGACGCCGTCGGTCACCAGGGACGCGCTGTTCCGGCAGGCGGGCGTGATCGCGGTCGACAGCGTGCCCGAACTGACCGACGCCGTGATGGCCCTGAGCCGGCAGCCGCTCCCGAATGGACGGTCGGTGGCAGTGCTCAGCAACGCCGGAGGGCTCGGCGTGCTGGCCGCGGACGCCTGCGTACGCCAAGGCCTGCACATGGCCACACTCGGTGAGGGGACGCGCAAGGCGCTGGCACAGCTCGTTCCTCAGACGGCCAGCCTGCAGAACCCGGTCGACACCACCGCTGTCGTCGACGAGAAGACCTTCGCCCGCTGCCTCGACATCATCGGCGCGGACCCGGCGGTCGACTCCGTGATCACCGTGACGGTGCCGACCGCACTCGGCGACCCCACCGGCGGCGTGCACGACGTCGACGGCAAACCCGTGCTCGCGGTGCGCACCGGCCAAACCGAACGGCTCGCGGGTGACGTGCCCTGCTACGCCGAACCCGCTCGAGCCGCCGCGGCACTGGCCCGGCTGGTCGAGCGCGCGGACTGGCTGGCCCGCCCGAGGGAGTTCGCCCGCCTGAACCGGATCGACCTCGACGCCGCGAAGTCGATCGTGGCCGGGGAAGAGGGCTGGCTGCCTCCGGACGAGGTGATGGCGCTGCTGACCACGTTCGGGCTCCCGGTGCTGGGCGGAACGCTCGCGACGACCGTGGAACACGCGGTGGCGGCGCAACTGGCCTACGACGCCCCGGTCGCGCTCAAGGCGGTGGCCGACGACCTGCTGCACAAGAGCAAGGGAGGCGGCGTGGAACTCAATGTCACCGACTCGGGCGGTGTGGCGGAAGCCTTCCGCGCGTTCCAGGAACGCTTCGGCGACCGGCTGCGCGGCGTGTTCGTGCAACCGATGGCGTCCGGCGGCCGGGAGCTGCTGGTCGGTGTCGTCACCGACGAGAAGTTCGGACCACTCGTGGTCACGGGCCTCGGCGGCGTGGACACCGATCTGCTCGACGACCGCGCCGCGGCACTCGCGCCACTGTCCACAGCGGACGCGGACGACCTGCTGCACGGCTTCCGCACCGCGGGCCACGTGCTCGCCGGCACCGACGAGGACGCCGTCCGGGAAGTGCTGCTCCGAGTCGCCGAACTGGCCGGCGCACTGCCCGAGATCGTCGAGCTCGACATCAACCCCCTGGTGCTGACGGACAAGGGATGCGTGGTCGTCGACGCACGAGTCCGCGTCGCACCTGCCCGGCACACCGATCCGTTCCTGCGCCGCCTGCGCACCACCTGACAACGCGAACCAGAGGAGAAGAGCCATGAGCACCAAGCCGATCGTGGTGGGCATCGACGGAACGCCCGCGTCGGACCGAGCGCTGGAGTGGGCACTGGACGAGGCGGTCGTGCGCGGATGCCCGCTGCACGTCGTCCACGCCTGGACCTTCGAGGCGCTCGCCGACTGGACCGAGACCACCGAACAGCGCGTGCGGGCCGAGTCGGAGGCGTTGATCGAGAAGGCGGTGCGGAAGGCGTCGGAGCAGCGCCAGGACCTGCCCGAGATCGTCCGCACGAGCCTGCGCGGCGACGCGGCGGAGACGCTCGAGAAGGCCTCGGAGGGCGCCGCGATGCTGGTCGTCGCCTCGCACACCGGACACCGGATCCGCCAGATCGTCCTGGGCTCGACGAGCACGCACGTCGTACGGCACGCACACGCGCCGATCGTCGTCATCCCGGTGAACGACCGTGAGCTCGCGGAGACCACGCGATGAAGGCCGTCGACGCGATGGTCCGTCCCCTCGTCACGGTCGGACCGCGTGACTTCACCCGCTACGCCGAAGGGCTGATGGACGACTTCGGCCTGACGATGCTGCCCGTCGTCGACGGGAACATGTTCGTCGCCGTGGTGACCAAAGTCGGTTGCCGCGGCGGTGAGGGCGGCTCGCCCAAGGTCGAGCAGGTCATGACGCAGCCCGCGCTGACGGTCGGGGCGGAGTTCGACGTGGCGACGCTCTTCGAGGCGATGACCCGCTACGAGGTGCTCTGCGTGCCGGTGCTCGACGACGGCCGGGTCATCGGCGTGGTCACCCGGCTCGACGTGCTGCGCGCCATGAGCCACGACGACCCGCACCTGCGAGTGGGCCATGCCGCTGAGCACGGCTGACCGCGAGGACGTCGTCCACCACGGACTGCCGGTGGCCGAGGTCGTCCTGATGGCGGAGACCGACGAGGCAGCCGGACTCACCACCACCCAGTGGCGGGACCGGCTGGCCGCGCACGGGCCGAACGAGCTGGCCGCCGTGCGCGGCCAGAGCTGGGTGGTGCGGCTGCTCGGACAGCTGCACCACCCGCTCATCTACGTGCTGCTGGTGGCCGCGGGCATCACCGCGGCCCTGGGCGAGGTCGTGGACGCCTCCGTGGTGTTCGCCGTCGTCGTGGTCAACGCCGTCATCGGGTTCATCCAGGAGGCCCGTGCCGAACGTGCCCTGGACGCCTTGACGGCGATGGTGCGCACGGAGGTGACCGTCGTGCGCGACGGTCTCACCGCACGCGTTCCGTCCGCGGAGCTCGTGCCGGGCGACCTGGTCGTGCTGGAGGCGGGCGACCAGGTCGGCGCGGATCTCCGGCTCGTCGCCACGAAGGAGTTGCGCGTCGACGAGTCGGCGCTGACCGGCGAGTCCCTGCCGGTGGCGAAGAGTCCGGTGGAGTTGCCCTCGGACACCGCGCTGGCCGACCGGACCAACATGGCCTACTCCGGCACGCTCGTGACCGCGGGGGGCGGGCGCGGTGTCGTGATCGGGACCGCCGCGGACACCGAGATCGGCCGCGTGCACCGTCTGGTCAGCACGACCACCACCGTGCAGACCCCGCTGACCCGCAAACTCACGCGCTTCAGCCAGATCCTGACCGTGGTGATCCTCGGCCTCGCGGCGTTCAGCGTCGTTGTGGGCGTGCTACGTGGCGAACCACTCGCGGAGATGGTCACCGCGGCCGTCGCTCTTGCCGTGGGCGCGATCCCGGAAGGCCTGCCCGCCGCGGTCACCGTGACGCTGGCGATCGGGGTGGCGCGGATGGCGAAGCGCAACGCGATCATCCGCAGGTTGCCCGCCGTCGAGACGTTGGGCAGCACCACGGTGATCTGCACGGACAAGACGGGAACGCTCACCGCCAACGCGATGACGGTCAACACGGTCGTCGCAGGAGGTGCACGGCACGACCTGTCCGGCATCGGGTACGAGCCGACCGGGGCTATCACGCCTGAAGTCACCCCTGTGCTGCGTGAGTGCCTGCTGGCGGGCCTCGCGTGCAACGACGCCCGGATCGTCGAGGACGGTGGACGCTGGCTCCCGATCGGTGATCCGACCGAGGCCGCGCTCGTCGTGGCGGCGCACAAGGCCGGGCTCGACCACAGCGACGTACCCGACCGGGTGGACGTGTTGCCGTTCAACTCGGAACGGATGTTCATGGCGACCCGGCACGCCAACGACGTGGTCTACGTCAAGGGCGCGGTCGAACGGATCCTGGCACTCGCCGGGCAGGACAAGTGCGCCGAAGCCGAACAACTGGCCGCCGCCGGCCTGCGGGTCCTGGCCGTCGGACGCGCGGCAGGCGTGGAGCTGACCGAGGAATGCCTGCGGGGCAACGTGGTCCTGCTCGGCCTGGTCGCGATGCACGACCCGGCGCGGCCCGAGGCGATCGAAGCCGTGCGCGCCTGTCAGGCCGCGGGCATCGAGGTCAGGATGATCACCGGCGACCATCCGGCCACCGCCCGTGCCATCGCGGAGGAGTTCGGCATCACCGAGGTGCACGCCCGCGTCGCACCCGAGGAGAAGCTGAGGCTGGTCAAGGAGATCCAGGCCGGCGGTGACGTCGTCGCGATGACCGGCGACGGCGTGAACGACGCACCCGCGTTGCGCCGCGCGGACATCGGCGTGGCGATGGGCAAGGGCGGCACCGAGGTCGCCAAGCAGGCCGCCGACATGGTGCTGACCGACGACAACTTCGCCTCGATCCGCGCCGCGGTCGAGGAGGGCCGCGCGGTCTTCGACAACCTGCGCAAGTTCATCATCTGGACGCTGCCCACCAACATGGCCGAAGGCCTGGTGATCCTGACGGCGATCCTGCTCGGCACGGCACTGCCGATCCTGCCGGTGCAGATCCTGTGGATCAACATGACCACAGCCGTCGCGTTGGGACTGACGCTCGCGTTCGAACCGCGCGAGGCCGACGTGATGAGCCGCCCACCCCTGCCGCCGTCGCTTCCACTGCTGACCCGGCGGCTCGTCGGCCGGATCGTGTTCGTCTCGGCGATCCTGCTCGCGTGCTCGTTCGGCGCGTTCCGCTGGCAGCTCGCATCGGGTGCCACGCTGGAGGCCGCGCGGACGGTGGCGGTGAACGTCTTCGTCGGCGCCCAGATCGCCTACCTGGTCAACTGCCGCTCGCTGGAGAAGTGGCGGCCGAGCACCGGGCCGAACCGGTGGCTGTGGGTGGGCGTGGGCGTGACCGTGGGGCTGCAGCTGCTGCTGACCTACGTGCCGTTCATGAACGAGCTGTTCCACACCGAACCGCTCGGGTGGCAGCCCTGGCTGGTGGTCTTCATGCTGAGTGCGGCGGCGTACGTCGTCGTGGAGCTGGAGAAGTGGCGGCAGCGTCACGGGAAAGGCAGTTGATGGCCAAGCTGGGTCGCGAGGTGTACGAGCAGGAGCTGCTCCGGCTGCAGACCGAGCTGGTGAAGCTGCAGGAGTGGGTGAAGGCCACCGGCGCCCGGCTCGTGGTGGCGTTCGAGGGCCGGGACGCGGCGGGCAAGGGCTCGGCGATCAAACGGATCACCGAGCACCTCAACCCGCGCGTCGCCCGCATCGTGGCCCTGCCCGCACCCAGCGAACGCGAACGCACCCAGTGGTACTTCCAGCGCTACACGGCACATCTGCCGGCGGCGGGCGAGATCGTGCTGCTGGACCGCAGCTGGTACAACCGCGCCGGCGTCGAACGCGTGATGGGCTACTGCACGCCGGAGGAGCACAGGCTGTTCCTCCGGCAGTGCCCGCAGTTCGAACGGATGCTCGTCGAGGACGGCGTCCTGCTGCGCAAGTACTGGTTCTCGGTCAGCGACGCCGAGCAGGAACGCCGCTTCCGCAAGCGCCTGGACGATCCTCTGAAGCGCTGGAAGCTCTCGCCGATGGACCTCGAGTCGCTGACGCGCTGGGAGGACTACTCCCGCGCCAAGGACGAGATGATGGTGCACACCGACATCGCCGAATCACCCTGGTACGCGGTCGAGGGCGACGACAAGCGACGGGCGCGGATCAACATGATCGCCCACCTGCTCGGCACGATCGACTACCACGAGGTCACGGCGCCGAAGATCAAGCTGCCGGCGCGGCCACCGTCCAGCGGCTACCAGCGCACGGCCCGCGCCCTGCAGCGAGAAGTGCCGGATCACGCCGCCAAGCTCGTCTGAACGTCGTAGCGGAAGCCCCGCGCCGAGACTCTCGTTTCTTCGAGACCAGGGGCTCATCGGTGACGAGACCAAGGTCCCTGGGGTTCACCGCCTTCACCCGGAAGTCTCGGGGGTGGAGGTGGACCATGACCGCTGTTTCCCGACTTGTCCGCCGGGCCTTCCCCGGACACAATCCGCTCGCCACGTTCGGCGACCGGATCGAGGGTGGTGTACTCGCACTGGGGGTCGTGGTGGCGCTGCTCGCCGTCCCGGTGGCCGGAGCGGTCGGCTCGGAGATCTACGCGACGCACGTGTCGCGCGTCGGGGCCGAGCAGAAGAGCCGGATCCAGGTGGACGCCGTGCTGGCGGAGGCCGCGCCCTCGATGGACGGTGCCGTCGGCAGCGAGGCGCTGATCGAGACGACCGAGGCCGTCGCGACCTGGCACCTGCCCGGTGGCCTTGCGCGGAAGGGCGTCGTTCGCGCGCCCTACGGCGCCGAGGCCGGCACGACCCTGCGAATCTGGGTCGACCTGAGCGGTGAGCCGACCGAACCTCCCATGACGAACCAGGGAGCCGCGTTCAACGCGATCTTCAGCGCACTGCTGCTGTGGGGTCTGATCGCGGGTGCGATGGCGCTGCTGTACGGACTGGTGAGGTTCGCGTGCATGAGGATTCGGCTGCGCTGGTGGCAGCTCGAGTGGGAGCTGACCGCGCCGGACTGGACCGGGCGTTGAGGCGGTCACCGTTCCTGTTGGACGTTCCAGCGCTGTCGTTGCCGGTGTGGGACGGCTCGGCGGGGTGCGGAACCACGCCTCGTCCACCCGGAACCGCCGTTGCCCGCCGGCGTCCCGGACGCTTCCGGCACGGCCCACCGGGCACTGCCCGAAGAGGCGGTGGCACGGACGCACGACGCGGCCGCGGCCGTGAAGAAGACCGGTCTGGCACGAACGAAAAGAGAAGGCGCCGCGGTCCGCGGCGCCCTCCGTCACTTCTCTCGTTGTTCACCGCAGCCAAGGGTTCGCCTTGACCACCGGCAGACCGTTCCACCAGCGCGCCAGGCCCCACGTGACGCCGGACGCGGTGGCCGCGAGGACGATCAGCACGAGGGCGTAGACGACGTGGTAGTCGATGAGCGGGTTGGTCGACATCGTCGGCTCGCCGGCCGAGGTGTGCTGTGCCGGCGGCCATTCAGCGGCCCACATGAGCGCCATCATCAGCGTGCCGCTGACGGCGGCGATCCGCATGCCGATGCCGAGCACCAGCGCCACACCGACCGCGAGTAGACCGGCCATGAACAGCAGGTCGGCCCACCAGGCCCCGGCGATGTCGTGGAACAGCGACTCGAACGGCCCGACGGCGACTCGGCTGAGGAAGCCGTTCGTGGGCGAGCCTCCCGAGAACCACGCGTTCTTGGGCTGGGTGGCGTAGCCGAGACCGAACGCCTTGTCGACGAACGCCCAGAGGAACAGCAACCCGGTCACGATGCGCAGCACCGCGAGGGGCACGGCACTCGTTCCGGTTCGGGTGCGGACAGGAGCGTGAACAGCGGACATCTTTACCTCCCAGGAAGTTCTTCTGGTTCGAGTCTTGTCTGGAAGGTCGTCCGCGAACGCGGCCCTTGGTCCCGACCCGGCCGGGACGTCACGACCTGCCGCGGCGGCCGCAGGAAGACCGCGCTGCCACGCAGGTCGCGGTCAGCAGGCTCACTTCCTCCGGCGTGAACGTCCCGATCACCTGCGGGACTTCAGGAAACGGGCGGCCACGAAGATCGCCGCGACCGCGACGGCGCCGAGTGTGGCGATCAGCCGGTTCACGTCGACCGCGGGCACCCACCGGACGTCGTTTCCGTTGATCACGTAGGCGCCGGTCGGCTTCGCGGAGATCCCGAACCCTCCGCCCTCGCCCTCCTGGCCCTTCTCGTCGCGGCCAGAGCCACCACCGGTGCCGCCCGAGATGGACGCGGCGGCGATGACGGTCACTCCGTTGCGCTCGTACGGCTCGGCGTAGACCCGCTTCGCCTCCACGGAGTTCTTGACGCTGGCGATCAGTTCCTCGATCTTCATCATCGCTCCAGGTTCGTCGGTCGTCGGCATCCAGCATCCGGTGAACGGGACCGCGTCGGGCAGGGTCCTTCGACTCCGCCTCGGGCTACGGTGTGCGGGTGGCACTCATCGCTACCAGCCTGGCCGGACCTGGGCTGAAGGAGAACTGATGAAGCACGCAGGACAGCAGGAGATCGCCAACGTCGTGGTCGACGCCGGTGACCAGACCTCGCCGGACGCCAAGCAGTACGCGCACGACCGAATCGCGCCCCTCGCCAGGTTCGCACCCGAACCGACGAACTACGCGCACGTCCGCATCGCGAATCCCGGTCCGCGCACAGTCGAGGTGCACGCGAACCTCGATGTCAACGGCACCCGCGTGGTGGCGCGGGCGGAGGCGAACACCGTCACCGAGGCGGTCGACGCCGTCCGGGACCACCTGCACCGCCAGTTGCTGAAGATGCACAACTGAGGAGTCAGCGCGCCGCGACGAGCCGCTCGGCGATCGTGTACGCCCAGCGCTCGATCTCGTCCCAGTCCCGGAAGTCGCCCGCCATCGGGCCCTGCGCCATCTTCCTGGCGATGAAGCCGGTCGCGGTCTCCGGTGTGAGCCTGCCGCCGAAGGTGATGGGTTCGTCCGCACCGATGCGAGCGGCGATCTCGCGCACCTTGCGCGGCGCTCGCCACGGGGTGAGATCGGTGCCGAGCGGGCCGCTGTGGAAGAGCCACAACGGCCGGGCGTGCAGGAGCTTCTCGTTGCGGGTCAGCAGCTTCACCGCTTCCCGCCGCCACCGGCCCGCGTACAGCGCGCTGCCGAGCACGACCGCCTTGAAGAGCTCGACGGAGCCGACGTCCGCGGCGTCCAGCACGACGACTTCGTGCGACGCCGAGCGGATCCTCGTGGCGATCGCTTCGGCGATTTCCTTGGTGGCACCCGTCTTGGTCGCGTAGGCGACGAGGATCTCGGTCATGCCACCACCATCGTTGCAGTGATCAGGGGTGGACAGAGCCCTTGTGCCCAGTGGCGACGGGACGCCGGTTTCTCTTGGCAGGGGGAGGACTCCTCCAGATCGGAGGACGCCGAAGGGGCGGCGACGCGGTTCGGTTCGATCGTGACAATCTGCGTCCGCGCGCCGCCGCCGTTCTCCAGCCTCCTCAAGGGTTTCCCCGCGCGACAGGGCCTTCCGCCCCCGTGCGGCGGTGCATTCCGGTTCTGGCGCCAACGGGTCTGCCGCGACGACAACCGCCGTTCGGCCGATCCGATCGTCGTCCTCGCCGAAGTCACGGATGCGGGTGGTCAGGTCCGCTCCTGGTCGCGGAGGAGGTCGATGACGGGACGGCGGGGCGTCGCGGGCAGCGGATCGGAGTTGAACGCGGCCCAGCCGACGCGTATCACCAGCTGCGGGCAGGAAGCGCCGTCGAGGACCTCGTCGCGCACCAGCTCCCTGGTCTCCACGACCTCCAGCGGCTGGCTGAGCGGGCAGGACGCCAGACCCGCAGCGGTCGCTTCCAGCAGCACCGCGCTGGTCGCCTCCCCGGCCCGCAACCGCGACAGGTCGTCGTCGGACGACGTGCTCAGCACGAGCAGCGTTCCCGCGTCCTCGCCGAGCAGGCTGGGACCGCCCTGCAGCAACGATCCCGGCGCGAACTCGCGCATCCGGAGGTCGCCGTACTGGTGGGATCCCGCGGGGATGTTCGCGGCGGGGACCCCCGCCGACGCACCGGGATACACGCCGCTCCACTGCCGGATCTCGGCCTGGTACGCCGGGTCGGCTTCCTGGATGCCGGCCGCCTTGGCGGTGGCGATCAGGAGTTCGTCGTGCGCCTTGCCGGTGACGACGTGGGCGTCCACCCCTTCCGCGCGGGCGGTCTTCACGAGTTGCTGGAGGATCTCGTCGGGAGCGGGCCAGGAGGAGAAGGCGCGCCGGTCGCTGCGCCTGCGCGGGATCGCGGCGGCGAGAGCGACGTGCGACTCCCTTGGTTCGAACGGCTGGAACTCGATCGCCGCGAGGTGGTCGGGCTGGGCCGGGTTGGGCAGCCGGTGGATCTTCGCGCGCCAGCCGAGCGCCGCGAGCCCGACCCGGAGGTGGTGCAACGCGGCTCCGCAGCTGACGACCAGGTCGGCGCCCTGCGGATCCGTCGCGGGCAGGCCGCGCGTGCGGTCGGCGTACAGGTGCAGGCTGCGCGCACCGGCCTCCCAGCGCCACGGCTGGGAGTTGTGCACGGACGGCGCACGTCCGGCCAGCGCCACCGCCGCTCGTACCGTCGTCTCGTCGGGCTGACCGCGGTCCATCCCGCTCACCTCCACGTTGAAGTCCTGCTGTGAAGCTCGCAGCACGAGCGGCCGCTGAAGAGGGGACTACGTCCCGGCCTGGCCGGGCCCTTGGCAGGTGTCTGGTCGCTGCGCCACCGACGAGGCTTGGTCACACAAGAACCGAGGATCGCCGGAGGGTGTCATGCGTGAACCGACAGTCGCCTCGCTGATGACACGTGAGGTGATCACCGCGGACGTCGAGTGCTCGTTCAAGGACCTCGTGCGGCTGCTGGAGGACAACAAGATCAGTGCGGTCCCCGTGCTCGACGGCGGCTGGCCTGTCGGCGTCGTGTCGGAAGCGGACCTGATGCCCAAGGAGGAGTTCCGCGGCGGCACCGAAGACGTGCCCGGTCTGTTCGCGGGCCACGCCACGAAGCACCGCTGGGAGCAGGCGAGCGGGGTGACCGCCCGCGACGTGATGACGTCGCCGGTGAAGAGCATCGCGCCGGACCTCGCCGCGAGCACTGCCGCCCGCGAACTGGCGGTTGCCGGCGTGCGCAGGCTCTTCGTGCTGGACTCCGACGGCGCGCTCGTCGGCGTGCTGTCCCGCCGCGACCTGCTGAAGCTCTTCGTGCGCGAGGACGACGAGCTGCGCACGACGATCCGCGACGAGATCTTCGGCCGGATCCTGTGGGTGGACCCCGACTCCCTCTACGTCGCGGTCACCGACGGCGTGGTGACGGTGCAGGGGAAGTTGGAACGGCAGAGCGAAGTCGAGATCGCCGAACACCTGATCCGCGCGCTGCCGGGCGTGGTGGACGTGCACAACAACCTGCTGCCCGAGTGGAACGACACCACACACACCCACCAGACCGAGATTTTCGGCTGAGGAGCGCCATGAGGACTCGAGACGTGATGACGACGGACGTAGTGGTCGTCGAACAGGACACATCAGCGCGTGACGCGGCCCGGCTGATCGCCGAACGCGGCTTCACCGCCCTGCCCGTGGTCGACGCCCTGGGAGCGTTGGTCGGCATGGTCAGCGAGGCCGATCTGCTGCGAGATCGCCTGCCGCAGGATCCGAGGGGACTGGTGCACGGCGAACCCGTCGAAGCCAGGCACGCGCCCGCGGACGTGGTCGCCGACGTGATGACGAAGTCCCCGGCGACCGTGAGCCCGAACACCGACCTGGCCGAGGTCGCCGGCCTGATGCTCGATCAGGGTGTGCGCAGCGTGCCGGTCGTCCACGAGGGCCACCTCGCGGGCATCGTGACCCGCCGCGACATGCTCCGCTCCATCACCCGCGCGGACTGGGTCGTCGAGGCCGAGATCCACCACCGGCTCGGCATGGTCGGTGGCGCGCAACGGTGGCAGGTCGCGGTGAACGGCGGCAAGGTGTCCATCATGGACAAGGGCAACAGCGCCACCGAACGGCACGTGGTCGACGTGCTGGTCCGCGCGGTCGCGGGCGTGACCGACGTCGAGTTCACCACCGAACCCGTGCGCGCGGGGAGCTGACCGTTCGTGTTGACGGAGTTGTAGAGTGTCGAATTGAAGAATTCTTCAAGTCGACAGGTCGTGGTCCCGTGAACGAGTTCGTGGACAGCCTGCTCATCCGCGTCGAGCAGGCGGAACAGGCAGTGCGGCAAGCGGTGGCGCAGCAGGACGAGTACGCGGCGGACGTGCACGCCGCGGATCTCGCCAACCTGCGGCGCCTGGCGGCCGAACACGGGGTGCCGGTCCGCACGCCCGAGGAGGGCTGAGCGGTGCCGGTTCCGCTGTACCAGGCGAAGGCCGAGTTCTTCCGGATGCTCGGCCACCCCGTGCGCATCCGGGTGCTGGAGTTGTTGCAGGACGGCCCGAAAGCGGTGCGCGACCTGCTGGCCGAGATCGAGGTCGAGCCGTCCAACCTCTCCGCGCAACTGGCCGTGCTGCGCAGGTCCGGCATCGTGACGGCGACCCGCGAAGGGTCGACGGTGGTGTACGCGCTCGCGGGCGCGGACGTGGCCGATCTGATGAAAGCCGCCAGAAGGATTCTCACCGAGTTGCTGGTCGGGCAGAACGAGTTGCTCGCGCAGTTGCGCGAGGACTCCGCGTGAGAGCGTTCCTGCCCGCGAAGGCGGACTGGTCGGCAGCGACTCCGAGAGATGTCGTCGCAGGCCTGACGGTCGCGGTCGTGGCGTTACCGCTGGCGCTGGGATTCGGGGTGGCGTCGGGCCTCGGTGCCGCCGCGGGACTGGCGACCGCGATCGTCGCGGGCACCCTGGCCGCGGTCTTCGGCGGCTCCAGCCTGCAGGTGTCCGGGCCCACCGGCGCGATGACCGTGGTGCTGGTGCCGATCGTCGCGACGTTCGGGCCGGGCGGTGTGCTGACCGTCGGGCTGATGGCGGGTGTGCTGCTGCTCGCGTTGGCGGTGGCCAGAGCCGGGCGCTACATGCGGTACGTGCCGGCTCCGGTGGTCGAGGGCTTCACCCTCGGCATCGCCGCGGTCATCGCGCTGCAACAGATCCCCGCGGCACTCGGCGTACCCACCCCGGACGGGCACAACGTCGTGGTGAACGCCGTCCACGCGTTCGGGTCCGGCCCCGCTCTGCCCGCCGTCGCCCTCGCGGGCGGAGTCGTTGTGATCATGCTCGTCGGCGCGCGCTGGAAACCGGCGATCCCGTTCTCGCTGCTGGCCGTGGCGGTGGGAACGGCGGTGGCGGAGATCTGGTCCCTTCCCGTGCCCCGCATCGGCTCGTTGCCCGCGTTGCTGCCCGCGCCGTCGCTGTCCTTTCTGGACTTGGGCGCGCTGTGGTCGCTGCTGCCGTCCGCGGTCGCGGTGGCCGCACTCGCCGCGCTGGAGAGCCTGCTGTCCGCGACGGTCGCCGACGGCATGAGCGTGAACCAGCGGCACGACCCGGACCGCGAGCTCTTCGGCCAGGGCATCGCGAACGTCATCACGCCGATGTTCGGTGGCGTGCCCGCGACGGCGGCCATCGCCAGGACCGCGGTCAACGTCCGGTCGGGTGCGACCTCGCGACTGGCGGCCCTGGTCCACGCCGCGACGCTCGCCGCCATCATGCTGGTCGCGGCCTCCGCGGTCGGACGGATTCCGCTGGCCGTGCTGGCCGGCGTGCTGCTCGCCACCGCGGTGCGGATGGTCGAGGTCGGTTCGGTCCGGGTCCTGATGCGGGCGAACCGCTCCGACGCGGTGGTGCTCGCCCTCACCGCGATCGCGACGCTGGCGCTCGACCTCGTCACCGCCGTGATCGTCGGCCTGGTCGTGGCGGGAGCGCTGGCCCTGAGAGCGGTCGCCAGGTCGGCGCGCATCGACGAGGAACCGCTGGAGCCCGGCGATCACACCCTGGAGGAGCACGAACTGCTCGCCCAGCACATCGTCGCCTACCGGTTGGACGGACCGCTGTTCTTCGCCGCGGCACATCGCTTCCTGCTGGAACTCACCGAGATCGCGGCGGTCTCCGTGGTGATCCTGCGGATGTCCCGCGTGTCCACGATGGATGGCACCGGCGTGCTGGTCCTGCGCGACGCCGTCGAGAGACTGGAGCACAGGGGCGTCACCGTGCTGCTCTCCGGCGTGCGCGACGAGCACCGTCACCAGCTGGAGACCCACGGCGTGCGCACGTTCGCCAGCACACCCGAGGCCATCGAGCACGCGCGAGACCTCTTGCGCCGCAACGGCACGCTGCCGTGACGGTAGGTGACCCGGGAGAACGAGTGTGCTGGACCGGACGGCGTGAACCCGTTCAAGAATGCAAAGCAAAGGATTCTTCTTCGGTTCCGCCGGACAGTTCTCCGCGGAATGAGTGCGCTAACAGACATTCGACGACCTGTTCGCTTCCCCAGTCGAATGCATTCGACACTTCTTGACCGGACGGAGATCGTCCTCCACAGTTTGATGGACGCGACCGGTATCCGCAGAAATGGCACCTCTGTGACGTGATCAGTGTTCGTTCAGAAAACGCGATAGACCACTCGGCGCAAGTGGTCGATCGAACGGTGCCCCGGTCGGGTTCTCCCTCACCTCAACGAAGAGGAGCACACTCATGGCCGGATCAGGCCATCACCCGCCCACCTCCGTCTCCCGCGCCGGCCGACGTCGAGTGGCCGGCGTCACCGCCGTCGTGGCCGTCCTGCTCGGCGGTCTCGTGGCGGCTTTCAGTGCGACACCCGTGTCGGCGGCGACCGTCGACACCTCCGCCTGGTACGTGCTGGTCAACCGCAACAGCGGCAAGGCCTTGGACGTCTACAACCTCGCCACGAACGACGGCGCGCGCATCACCCAGTGGGCTCGCAACGACGGCAACCAGCAGCAGTGGCAGTTCACCGACTCCGGCGGGGGCTACTACCGGCTGAAGTCCCGGCTGTCGGGCAAGGTCCTCGACGTCTACAACTTCTCGACCGCCGACGGCGGCAACATCGTCCAGTGGGCCGACGGCAACGGCACCAACCAGCAGTTCCGCCTCGCCGACTCCGACAGCGGCTACGTGCGCCTGATCAACCGCAACAGCAACAAGAGCGTCGAGGTGCAGGGCGGCTCGACCGCCGATGGCGCGAACGTCGTCCAGTACAGCGACTGGAACGGCACCAACCAGCAGTGGCAGCTCGTCCGAGTCGGTGGCGGCACGGGCCCCACCACGACGACGACCACCCCGCCGGGCGGCGGTTGCCAGCTCCCGTCGACCTACCGCTGGTCGTCGACCGGCTCGCTCGCGAACCCGAAGCAGGGATGGGTGTCGCTCAAGGACTTCACCCACGTCATGCACAACGGCAAGCACCTGGTCTACGCGACGACGCACGACACGGGAACGACCTGGGGCTCGATGAACTTCGGGACCTTCACGAACTGGTCGGACATGGGCTCGGCGAGTCAGAACGGGATGAGCGCGGGCACGGTCGCCCCCACGTTGTTCTACTTCGCACCGAAGAACATCTGGGTGCTCACCTACCAATGGGGCCCGACCACCTTCAGCTACCGGACGTCGAACGACCCCACGAACGCGAACGGGTGGTCGTCGGCGCAGACCCTGTTCACCGGAACCATTCCCAACTCCGGCACAGGCCCCATCGACCAGACGCTCATCGGTGACGACACGAACATGTACCTGTTCTTCGCCGGTGACAACGGCAAGATCTACCGGGCCACCATGCCGATCGGGAACTTCCCCGGCAGCTTCGGCTCGTCCTGGACGCAGATCATGAGCGACACGACGGCGAACCTGTTCGAGGGCGTCGAGGTGTACAAGGTTCAGGGTCAGAACCAGTACCTCATGATCGTCGAGGCGATGGGCAACAACGGGCGCTACTTCCGCTCGTTCACGTCCAGCAGCCTCAGCGGTTCCTGGACGCCGCAGGCCGCCACCGAGAGCAACCCGTTCGCCGGCAAGGCCAACAGCGGCGCCACCTGGACCAACGACATCAGCCACGGCGACCTGATCCGATCCAACCCCGACCAGACCAAGACCATCGACCCCTGCAACCTCCAGCTCCTCTACCAGGGTCGCAACCCGAACTCCGGCGGTGACTACGGCCTCCTGCCGTACCGGCCGGGCGTGCTGACGCTGCAACGCTGAGCGTCTGACGCAGGTCGTTCCACCGAGGCCGGCTCCCTCGTCCCACCGGGTGGGGGAGCCGGCCTTCGTGGATGCTGAGTCAGGCGAGCGCGTCGTACACGGCGGAAACGCAAGCCTCACTGCGGTCCGAGCCGATGATGCCGGGCGCCATGCGGTTCATCGCGTACGAAATGGTGAGCCGGCGCTCCAGATCCATGATGATCATCGATCCGCCCCACCCGCCCCAGAAGCAGATCCTCCCGTCGGGGATCCAGGACAGCGTCTCCTTCTTCGGCAACGCGAAGCCCGTTCCCCAGCGGATCGGGATGCCGAGCACCAGGTCCACGCCGTCGGCCTGGTCCTCGAAGATCAGATCCAGCGTCGCCTCGCCGAGGTAGCGGGTGCCGTCGACGCTGCCGCCCCGGGAGATCACGGACAGCAGCCGGGCGACCGAACGGGCGTTGCCGTGGCCGTTCAACGCGCCGATCTCGGCCCTGCGCCAGTCGGCCGTGTTGGCCGCGCCGGCGCTCACGGCGGGGCCGGCGAACGTCCGGGCCGCGATGCCGCCGGGCTCGGGCAACCGCGACGGCGGAGGCGGCGGGACGATCTCGGCGATTCGCGGCCAGTCCACTTCGGCCGCGCCCAGTTGGAAGTCCGCCGCCAGCGGACCGCTCAGTTCGGTCGCGACGAACTCGCGCAGCGTGCTGCCGGTGACCCGCCGGACCAGTTCGCCGAGGAGATGGCCGTAGGTGGCCGCGTGGTAACCCGACGCGGTACCTGGTTCCCACCAAGGTTTCTGACCGGCGAAGAGCGCTGTCGAGTCCGCCGGGTCGTAGAGGTCGGTGAGCTTCACCGGTTGCTCGAGTCCGGAAAGGCCGGAGGTGTGCGACAGGAGGTGGCGGACCTCGACGGCGTCCTTGCCGCGGGCGGCGAACTCGGGCCAGTACCGGGCGACCGGGGCGTGTGCGTCCAGCTGTCCGCGATCGATCAGCATCAGGATCGCGAGACTGGTGACGGTCTTCGTCGTCGACCAGACGTTGACGATCGTGTCCCGTTCCCAGCCGGCGGTGCGCGCGGCATCGCGGTGCCCACCCCAGATGTCCACGACGGACTCACCGTCGATGTCCACGACGAGAGAGGCGCCGAGCTCTTCACCGGTGGCGAGGTTGTTCTCGAACGCGGCGCGAACGGCATCGAAACGACCGTCGTGCGTGCCGGAGGAGAGGGTCATGCCGCCAGGTTAGAACCTGACACCAGCGTCAGGTGCAAGGAGTGATTCGAGATGCGAATCGCTGAACTGGCAAGGCTGACAACGTCTTCGCGTCTTCGCTTGATTCGGCCAAGTTCGCTTGTTAACGTCCACATCCGCTTGTGGCGCGGGTCACACCGAAGCCGCCCTTTCGGCCTGCCTCGAACCGTGGCGACCGTCAACGTTGATCCACGCTAGGAGCCACAATGGTATTCCCGAGGTTCGCTGTGCTGGCCGTCGCGCTGCTGGCGGCGGCGTGCGGCGGGCCGGCGGCCGGTGATCAGCCCAAACCCGGTGACGGCGCGCTCGTGGGCGTCACCATGCCGACGACCAAGTCGGAGCGCTGGATCAGCGACGGCGAGAACATCAAGCGAGACCTGGAGTCGCGAGGGCACCGGGTCGACCTCCAGTACGCCGAGAACGACGTGCCCACCCAGGTGAAGCAGATCGAGGACCAGATCGCCAAGGGCGCGAAGCTCCTGATCATCGCCTCGGTGGACGGCTCGGCGCTGACCAAGCCGCTCGACACGGCCGCGAACGCCAGGATTCCGGTGATCGCCTACGACCGGCTTCTGCGCGGGAGCCCGAACGTCGACTTCTACGCGACGTTCGAGAACTTCCGGGTCGGCGTCTACCAGGCCGAGTCGCTGCTGACCGGGCTGGGTCTGCGCAACCCCGACGCCAGTCCCGGCCCCGCGGAGGGTCCGTTCAACATCGAGCTGTTCGCAGGCTCCGCGGACGACAACAACGCGGCGTTCTTCTTCAACGGTGCCATGTCCGTGCTCAAGCCGTACCTCGACAACGGCAAGCTGGTGGTGCGCAGCGGTCAGACGGAGTTCCAGGCCGTCACGACACTCCGCTGGGACGGCGAGACCGCCGGCAAGCGCATGGAGGAGATCCTGGGCACGACGTACCGCCGGGCCAAGGTGAACGGCGTGCTCTCGCCCTACGACGGCATTTCCCTCGGCATCCTCACCGCGCTGAAGAACGGCGGCTACGGCCCCGAGTTCCCGATCGTGACCGGCCAGGACGCCGAGCTCGGTTCGGTGAAGTCGATCATCGCCGGCCAGCAGTACTCGACGATCTACAAGGACACCCGCGAACTGGCGAAGGCCACGGCGTCGATGGCCGAGGCCGTGCTGAAGGACCGCACGCCGCCGCAGCTGAACAACCTCAACGACTACGACAACGGCGTCAAGGTCGTCCCGGCGTTCCTGCTGAACCCGGTGAGCGTCGACAAGACCAACTACCACAAGGTTCTCGTGGAGTCCGGGTACTACACCGACGACCAGCTCCGCTAGGGCCTGCGCGAGCGTGGCGGTGACGTCACCGCCACGCTCACGTGCCGGAGCGCCGATCAGGGATTCGGGCTCCGCTACTCGAACAACCCGTAACCCGCGACGGCGTGTGCCCGCACACCGTCCATGTCGAGCTCCACACCGATGCCGGGGGTGTCGGGCAGCGTGATGTAGCCGTCCTTCACGATCGAGCCGCTCCCGTCGGGCGCGTGGACGTAGCTGTCCCACACCGCGCGCTCCTCCAGGGCGTGCCATTCCTGGACGAAGAAGTTGGGGATGGCTCCGCACAGGTGCGACGTGGCCATCGTGCCCAGTGGCGTCGACACCAGGTGCGGTGCGAACGGGATGTAGTGCATCTCCGCGAGGTTGGCGATCTTCTTGGCTTCGGCGAGGCCGCCGCACTTCGGCACGTCCGGCTCGATGACGTCCACGGCGCCGCGTTCGAGCAGGTCGCGGAATCCCCACCGCAGGTAGAGGTTCTCGCCCGCGCAGATCGGCGTGCGGGTCTGTGCGCGCACCCGTGCCAGCGCGTCGACGTTCTCCGCCGGCAGCGGCTCCTCGAGCCACATCAGGCGGAACGGCTCGAGCTCCCACGAGATCCGGCAGGCGCTCGGCACGTCGTAGCGGGCGTGCAGGTCGATGGCCAGGTCGACGTCCGGTCCGATCGCGTCGCGCACGGCTGCCACGCGCTCGACCATCGAGCGCAGCTCGGCGGCGTTGATCGTGTGGTTGAAGTCGTCGAACTTGGCGGGGTGGTGGAGGTTGTCGATGTCGAACTTGATGGCGGTGAAGCCTTCGGCGACCATCCGCTGGGCCCGGTCGACGCACCCGGAGATCGAGCCCGCCGGGTCGTCGCCGTCGCCGCAGTCGGCGTAGAGGCGGATCCGGTCGCGGAACTTCCCGCCGAGCATCCGGTAGACCGGCTGGCCCGCGGCCTTGCCCGCGAGGTCCCACAGCGCGAGCTCGATACCGGACAGGGCGATCACGAACACCCCGCCCTGGGGGCCCGCGAAGACCTTGTTGCGGCGCAGCTTCTCCCAGCACCGCTCGACGTTGCGCGGGTCCTCGCCGATCAGGAGGGGCGCCAGAAAATTGATCATTCCGACGACGGCGCCCGCGCCGGCGTCGGGGTTGGCCTCGCCGAACCCGCTGAGGCCCTCGTCGGTGTCGATCCGGACCAGGGTGGCCTGACCGTGGTAGTCCACCACCGCCGTCGTGACGTTGACGATCCGCATTGCTCTCCCGCCGCTGGGTCGTGCAGAGGAACGGACTCTGTCGCTGTGTCCAACTTGTCCTATAAGCTGATGACATGCAAAGGGGACAAGAGTCTTCGGACGCTGTCAAGGTCCGGACTCTCCCGGTGCAGGTGGCCGCACACCTGACCCGGCGCATCGTCAGCGGCGAGATCGAGGACGGGCGTGCTCCGTCGGAACTCGACATCTCCCGGGAGTTCGGGGTGTCCCGCGTGGTCGCGCGGGAGACGCTCAAGATCCTCGCCTCGCTCGACATCGTCGAGGTCGCGCAGGGCCGCCGCGTCGCCGTGCGTCCCCGGGCGGAGTGGGACTACCTGAGTCCTTTGCTGATCGAGTGGCTGCCCACCGAGATCGTCGGCGAGCTGCTGCAGGAGCTGCACCAGATGCGCGTGCTGCTCGAACCCGAACTCGCCGCGATGGCCGCGGCCAGTGTCACCGGCGAGACGCTGGAACGGCTCAAGGACGAGCTCGACCGCATGTCGGCGCTCGAGGGGGACCCCAACGCCTACCTCGAGGTCGACCACGAGTTCCACATGGAGATCTGCCGGGCGGCCGACAACCGCATACTCGACCGGATCATGTACTCCGCCCGCTGGCTGGGCACGGCCAGCCGGCGCATCACCAACGAGGCGCCGGCCGCGCTGCGCAAGGCCACCGGCGACCACACGGAGATCTACGAGGCACTCGTGGCGCGCGACCCGGAAGGCGCCCGCGCGGCGATGCGCAAGCACCTGGCCAACAACTCCAACCTCCTCGCGGAGAAGGAGCAGCAGACCAAACGCGCTGCCCGACGGCGCTAGCGCACCGCACGAGAGTTCTTCCGCTTCACCGTTCTTCAGCACATGAACGACCCGGCAGCGCGGCCCACGCCTCGTTGTCCCGCCGGTTGCAACGTCGCCCCGTCGGTACGCGTCCGCTCGCCGGACGCGAGAGGAGTGGTCATGGAAGAGAAAACGGACTTATCGAGGCGCACCTTCCTCGGGGTGAGCGCGCTGGGCGTGCTCGGTCTCGCCGGGTGCGGGGGAGGGCCGGCACCCGCGCCGCAGGTCGACGTCCAAGTGCCCCAGGCACTCCTCGACCAGGCCGGCCCGCTGCGCGGTGGGTCGGTGGGGATGCTCTCGCAGAAGCTGTACGCGGAGGCCGCCAACCAGGCACTGGACAGGTCGCTGCAGGTGTTCGCACAGGCCACCGGCACCACGGTCCGCAACGACCTGGTCTCCGGTGACGCCGGCGACATGGTCGCGAAGATGGACGCCGAGGTGAAGGCGGGCACCAGCCGCGACTTCGCCTTCGTGAGCGATCGGCGGTTCGTCGGCCAGCTCCACAACCTCGGCGCCCTCACCGACGTCACCGACGTGGTCGAAGAGATGCGCAAGCTCTACGGCGAGCCCGCGACGGAGGCGACCAACTACTGCGTGTTCGGCGGGCGCTGGTTCGCGATCCCGTACCACTTCATCGCGTCCGCGATGTACCTGCGCAAGGACTGGTACCAGGAGAAGGGCCTTGAGCTCAAACCCCACTACACGTGGGAGGAGCTGCGCGACAACGCGCTGGAGGTCTCCGACCCGGCGAAGAAGCGCTTCGGCTGGGGGCTCACGGTGAACCGCTCCGGCGACGCCAACGGCTTCATCGCGAACGTCATCAACTGCTACGGCGGCGCGATCGCGGACAACACCGGCACGAAGGTGGTGTTCAACTCGCCGGAGACCGTCGCCGCCGTCACGTTCATCGGCGACATCTACACGAATCCGAAGTACACGCCGATGCTGCCACCGGGCATCGGCAGCTGGACCGACTCGAGCAACAACGAGAACTGGCTGGCCCAGATCCTGGGGCTCACGCTCAACCAGTTCAGCGTCTACGCCGACTCGAAGACCAAGAACAACCCGGTCTACGCCAACACCCACCCGTTCAACGGCGCCACCGGACCGGCGATCGACAAGCCGCTCGCGTTCGGCGAGTCCAACTCGTTCGTCGTGTTCAAGGGGGCGAAGAACCCCGATCTCGCCAAGCTGGTGGCGAAGTACATGGTCAGCGGGACCGCGCTGCTCGGTGTCGCGAAGGGAGCACCGTGCCTGGTGAATCCCTCGTGGGACAAGGTGTGGGACTCCGACCCGTACTACACCACCGGTGATCCGGCCTTCCCCGCGCTGCGGGAGCAGACCCGCACGCCGCTCCCGGTGACCACCAGGACGGGCTTCAAGTTCCCGCAGGCGCCGAGTCCCGGTGAACAGGCCGCGACGGCCGCCTACCTGCTCACCGACATGATGCAGTCGGTCATCCAGGGCACCAAGCCGGCCGATGCCGTCGCCTCGACCCACACCCGCATCGTGCAGGTCTTCGAGCAGCAGGGCTACAAGCAGTGACCGTGCTGCGCACCAGGCCGGCGCCGGTCCGTCCGGCGCCGCGCGGGCCTTCTTCGCACACCAGGTCGCAGCGGCTGTTCGGGCGGGACTGGCGCCTCGCCGCCGTGTTCATCGGGCCGACGCTGGTGCTGGTCTCCGGCCTGATCCTGTTCCCGATCGTCAGTTCGGTCCTCACCAGCACGACGGAACGTCACGGTGCGGAGACGGTCTTCGTCGGGCTGGACAACTACACCGCCCTCGTCGGCGACACCGTGTTCCACAAGGGAGTGCTCAACTCCTTCGTCTTCACCGCGTACGCCGAGATCTTCAAGGTGACCCTCGGCCTCATCGCGGCGCTGATGCTGCACCACATGCGCCGCGGCCGGGCGATCATCGCCGGGGTGATCCTGCTGCCGTGGGTCGTGCCGACGGTCGTCACGGCCTTCACCTGGCGGTCGTTGTTCGACCCGATCTTCGGCAGCGTCAACGTTCTGCTGACCGACTCGGGGATCGGGCCCGTTCTCGCTGCCGTCGGGCTCGTCGACCGGTGGCCCGCGGAGTGGCTGTCCGATCCCGCGCTCGCGATGCCGGCGGTCATCCTGGTCAACGTCTGGAAGGGCATCCCGTTCTTCACGGTGACGTTCCTCGCCGGGCTCAAGGCCATCGACAGCGGGCTCTACGAGGCGGCGGTGGTGGACGGCGCCTCGCCGTGGCAGCGCTTCGTGCACATCACGATGCCGGGCCTGCGCCACATCATGATCGTGACGGTGTTGCTGTCGTCGATCTGGACGTTCAACAACTTCGACCTGATCTGGCTGATGACCCAGGGCGGGCCGGGAGACGCCACCGCCCCGTACGTGATGGTGGCCTACTCGAAGGCCATCCAGCAGTTGCAACTGGGCGCGGGCGCCGCGGTCACGCTGGTGATGCTGCCGATCATCGGCATCCTCGTGGTGATCCTCGTGCGGATGATGCGGCGCAGCGACCAGCCGGGCGCGAGCGACATGGGGCGCAGGCGGCTCACTCCCGCTCAGCGCAGGGCGTTGCCGTGGGTGATCGTCGCGGGCTCGACGCTCATCCTGGTCTGGGCCTCGCCGCACATCGTGTGGAAGGCCGCGCTCGTGCTGGGCGTGTTCGTGGTGCTCGCGGCCGCCGTCGGACGAGTCGTCTCCGTGCTCGCCGCGCGGGGCAACCGGCTGGCCGCGCGCGTGGTCAGTGGCACCGGCAGCGGGATCGCGCTCGTGGGCCTGCTGGGCTTCGTGCTCGCCCCGCTCTACTGGATGACGGTCACGGCCTTCAAGTCCGACAACCAGATCGTCGCGCGCACCGACGACCTGTGGCCGACCCCGTGGAGCACCGAGCAGTTCACCAACCTGTTCACGGGCAGGGCGTTCGGCACCTGGTACCTCAACACGATCCTGGTGTCGGTGGCGTCGACCGTGATCGCCCTGGTCTGCGCGGCACTGGCGGGCTATGCGTTGGCACGCCTGAAGTTCCGGGGCTCGGAGAGCTTCACGGTGACGATCCTGCTCACCTACGTGATGCCGGGCGCGCTGCTGTTCATCCCGCTGTACCAGATGATGAGCGGAATCGGGCTCAACGACTCGTTGTGGTCGCTCGTGCTCGCCTACCCCACGTTCACCCTGCCGTTCGCGACGTGGCTGCTCGTCGGCTACTTCAAGTCGATCCCGGCCGACCTGGAGGAGGCCGCGCTGGTCGACGGCTGCACGCGGTTCGGGGCGTTCATCCGGATCGTGCTGCCGCTGGCCAAACCGGGCCTGCTCGCGGTCGCGCTGTTCACGCTCACCAACGCGTGGAACGAGTTCCTGTTCGCCTTCGTGTTCATCACCAAGGACGACTACAAGACGCTGCCCGTCGGCATGCAGTCGATGATCTTCGGTGACGTCGTGCCGCAGGGACAGCTGGCCGCGGCCTCGCTGCTGATCAGCATTCCGGTCGTGACCATGTACGCGTTCGGGCAGCGGTTCCTGACCGAGGGCCTCACCGCGGGGGCCGTGAAGGGATGAGCGAGACACCGGCGATCACGGAGGAGCACGTCGCGACCGCGTCCCGGCCGAGTGACCTGCGCATCACCGATCTGCGGGTGGCCAACGTGGCCGGCGTGCCGTTCCGCTCGTCGATCATCAGGATCGACACCAACCAGGGGCTGGCGGGCTACGGGGAGGTGCGCGACCAGGCCAGCGCCACCTACGCGCTCATGCTCAAGAGCCGGCTCGTCGGCGAGAATCCGTGCAACGTCGACAAGATCTTCCGCAAGATCAAGCAGTTCGGGCATCACGGCCGTCAGGGCGGCGGGGTCTCCGGCGTCGAGATGGCGCTGATGGACCTCGCCGGCAAGGCGTACGGAGTTCCCGCGTACGCGTTGATCGGGGGCCGGTTCCGGGACGAGATCCGTTGCTACGCGGACACTCCGTCGCTGCCGGACCCGCACGCGATGGGCGCCCGGCTGCTGGACCGCGAACGGCGCGGGTTCACGATGCTGAAGATGGACGTGGGCATCGACCTGCTGTGGGACGTGCCGGGGGCGCTGATCGCGCCGCCGGGCGCCCGCGCGAACCTGACGACGATGCATCCGTTCACCGGCATCCAGGTCACCGCGAAGGGCGTCGACCACCTGGCGTCCTACGTGGACGTCGTCCGTTCCGTCGTCGGCTACGACATCGCGCTCGCCGCCGACCACTTCGGCCACATCGCCCTCGACTCCTGCATCCGGATCGGCCGCGCGCTGGAGCCGTTCACCCTGGCGTGGATCGAAGATCTGATCCCGTGGCAACTGACCGACCAGTGGCGCAGCCTCACCGCGGCCGTCGCCGTCCCGACGTGCACGGGGGAGGACATCTACCTGCTCGACGGCTTCCGGCCGCTGCTCGACGCCGGCGCCATTCGCGTCGTGCACCCCGATCCGGCGACGGCGGGCGGGATCGCGGAGACCAAGCGGCTCGGGGACTACGCGCAGGAACGCGGGATCGCGATGGCGCTGCACCTGGCGGCGTCGCCGATCGCGACGATGGCGTGCGTGCACCTGGCCGCCGCCACGGAGAACTTCCTCGCACTCGAACACCACGCGGCCGAGGTGGAGTTCTGGAGCGACCTCGTCACCGGCCTGCCCCGGCCGCTGATCCAGAACGGCCACATCGCGGTGCCGGACGCGCCAGGACTGGGGTTCGGCGACCTCGACGAGGAACTGCTGCGGCGCCACCTCGACCCGCGCGATCCGGTGTTCTTCGCCGAGACGACGCACTGGGACGCCGAGTCGAGCCACGACCGGCTGTGGAGCTAGTGGTGTGGCTCGGAACGTCGCCGGGGGAATTCGCGGTCAGAGGCGCCGTGAGGTGCCCTGCTGAGCGTGGATCACCTCGCCGACGTTCCGAGTCGCGCCACCAGGTCAGGCCTGGCCCCGCTCGGCGCGCCACTGCTCGTACTCGGGCCGGGCCTCGTCCGACAGCGGGTAGTACCGCCGCAGGTCGCCACCTTCGGCCAGCCGGATCCGGGAGAACTCCTCCCATTCCGCGTGTTCCTGGGCGACGGCCACCAGAGCGGGCGCGAGCTTGATCGGCACCACCACCGCCCCGTCGTCGTCGGCGACGACGATGTCGCCCGGCACGACGATCGTGCCCCCGCACGCCACCGGCACGTTCACGGCGGCCGGGACGATGTCGGTCTGGGCGTGGAAGTTCGGTGTGGCGCCCCGGATCCACAGCCCGAGGCCGAGCTGCTTGGCCTCGCCGATGTCGCGCAGGCAACCGTCGATCACCACGCCGGCGCCGCCGCGGCCCTTGAAGTAGGTCAGCATCATCTCGCCGAACACACCGCTGCCCATGTCACCGCGCGCGTCGACGACGATCATGTCGCCGGGCTGGGCGTGGTACATGACGTGCCGGTGCAACTGCTTCTCCGGCTCCTCGTACTCGTCGACGGGGTAGAGGTCCTCTCGCTTCGGCAGGAACTGCAGCGTCAGCGCGGGACCGGCCACGCGCACGCCGGGCGTGACCGAGACCGGGCCGCGGATGAACGCGCTGCGGATGCCCATCCTGCTGAGCTCGGCGCTGGCCGTCGCACTGCCGATGGCCGCGAGGGCCGCACTCAACTCGGCAGGCGGGCGAACGATGTCGTGCGTCTCGACCACGTGGGTAGCTCCCTCAGATCCGCTGCCGCAACCATCGGAGAGTTCAAGCCTAGTCCGGAAAACCCTGTGGTGGGGCCGAAGTCGGCCACGTGATCAGATGTGGTGGCAGGGCTGGCGGAACCGCGTTCATCACTCCTGGGAAGCGCTTTCGCCGTCCAGTACCGCCAGTGCGTTGCGGATGCCCTGTTCCAGCAGATCGTCGGCGAGTCGCCGGTCGGTCAGGGCGCGGGACAGCTGCACCGTGCCGACCATGAGGGCGTAGACGCTGAGAACCGTGGTGCGAGCCGACTGCGGGTCGTGTGGTGCGAGACGGGCGGCGAAGTCGTCCATGATCGCCAGCAGGCTGTCGGTGTAGGCCTGCCTCGTGGGATCCCCGCAGCGGCCGATCTCGTCGAGCAGGGCCGCGGACGGGCAGCCCTCCTCCGGATTGTCGCGGTGCTCGGGGGAGAGGTACGCCCGGACGATCTGCTCCACGCCGGCGCGGCCGGGTGCGACGGCCGCGAGTTGCTCGCGCTGGTCGCGCAGCTGGTCGGAGACGGCGGTGGCGACCAGGTCCTCTTTGGACTCGAAGTGCGCGTAGAACGCGCCGTTGGTCAGTCCCGCGTCCGCCATGAGCGTGGCGACGCCGGAGCCGTCGATGCCGCTGCGCTTGAAGCGGCGGCCCGCCGTCTCGATGATCCGCTGTCTCGTCGCCAGCTTGTGCTCTTTGCCGTACCGCGCCATGTGGTCCTCCGGCCCCGATGTTAGTACGATCATAATCTAAATCTGCCGGAACTCTTGCCCCCGGGTCTGTCCGGTCTTATGGTCGTACGATCATAATCCAATGGGTTGGAGCCCACGATGACGGCAACACCGCAGGTCGCGCTCGTGACAGGTGCGTCCTCAGGGATCGGCGAGGCGGCCACGGTCGCCCTGGCGAAGGCAGGCTTCCGCGTGGTCGGCACGAGTCGTGACACGTCGAGGATCACTTCTGCCGACGGCGTGACGTTCCTGGACCTCGACGTCACCAGCGACGAGTCGGTCGCCGCCGTCGTCGGGCAGGTGCTCGACCGGTTCGGGCGGCTCGACGTCCTGGTGAACAACGCCGGAGTCGGTGCCAACGGCGCCGCGGAGGAGATCTCCGTGGCTCAGGCGCAGACGGTCTTCGACGTCAACGTCTTCGGCCTGATGCGCATGACGAAGGCCGTCCTGCCGCACATGCGCGCCCGCGGAAGCGGCCGCATCATCAACGTCTCGTCCGTGGCCGGGTTCGTCCCCAACCCGTTCATGGCCGTCTACGTCGCGACCAAGCACGCGGTCGAGGGGTACTCCGAGTCGCTGGACCACGAGGTCCGCGAACAGGGCATTCAGGTCGTGCGCGTCCAGCCCGGTCCCACCAACAGCCCGTTCGACGCGAACATGGTGCAGGCCGACAGCCCGCTGCCGGTCTACGCGCGCCAGCGACGCGCCTACGACGACGTCATGGCGGAGTCGATGCGAGGCGGCGACGATCCCGCGCTCGTCGCCGGGGTGATCGCCACGGCGGCCACCGAGCAGAAGCCGAAGCGGCGCTACACCGCGGGCTCGACCGCCGCGCGCGTCAGCGTGCTTCGCCGTGTCGCCCCTGCGTGGGCGTTCGACAGGAGCGTCCGCAAGCTGAACCGGATGGTGGGCTGACGTGCGGGCGTTCATCGTCGATCGCTACGGCAAGAGCGACAACGTCCTTCGGGCCGGTGACGTCCCGGAGCCGGTGGTGGGTGAGCACGACGTGCTGGTGCAGATCCACGCCGCGGGCGTCAACGCCCTGGACGTCAAGATCAGGGACGGGGAGTTCAAGCTCGTCCTGCCCTACCGCCCGCCGTTCGTCCTGGGCAACGACGTCGCCGGTGTCGTGATCCGGGTCGGTGGCAGCGTGCGGAGGTTCAAGCCCGGCGACGAGGTCTACGCGCGACCGGACGAGGACCGCATCGGCACCTTCGCGGAACTCATCTCCATCAGTGAGGACGACCTGGCGCTGAAGCCGGAGCGGCTCACGATGGAGGAGGCGGCCGCCATCCCCCTGGTCGGCCTGACCGCCTGGCAGGCGCTGGTCGAGATCGCCGGCCTGCGCGAGGGGCAGAAGGTCTTCATCCAGGCCGGAGCCGGCGGTGTCGGGACGTTCGCGATCCAGCTGGCGAAACACCTGGGCGCCACCGTGGCCACGACGACCAGCGCGGCCAACGCCGACCTGGTCAGGCGGCTCGGCGCCGACGTCGTGATCGACTACCGCGAGGACGACTTCGAGACCGTCCTGCGCGACTACGACGTGGTGCTGAACAGCCTGGACGACGAGACGCTCAGGAAGTCGCTGCGCGTGCTGAAGCCCGGCGGGAAGCTCGTCTCGATCTCCGGCCCACCGGACCCCGCCTTCGCCAGGGAGCCCGGCAGGCCGTGGTTCCTGCGGCCGGTCATGTGGGTCCTGAGCCGCGGCGTCAGGAAGGCCGCCCGGCGCCAGCAGGTCAGCTACTCGTTCCTCTTCATGCGGGCGGACGGGAAGCAGTTGGGCGAGATCACCTCGCTCATCGACGCCGGCGCCATCACACCGGTCGTGGACCGGATCTTCCCCTTCGAGGCGACCAACGAAGCCATGGCGTACGTCCGAACAGGACGCGCCAAGGGCAAGGTCGTCGTGAAGGTCAGGTAGGAGCTCGTCCGAGGAGGAGTCATGACCGTGATCACCGCTTACGAGGACACACCGACCCGGACCGCCGACGTCGGCGGCACGACGTTCGCCTACCGGGAACTCGGCCAGGACACCGGCACGCCGGTGGTCTTCCTGAACCACCTGGCCGCGGTGCTGGACAACTGGGATCCCCGTGTCGTGGACGGCATCGCCGCCCGGCACCGGGTGATCACCTTCGACAACCGGGGAGTGGGGGCCTCGCAGGGCAGGACACCGCGCTCGGTGGACGCGATGGCACGGGACGCCGCCGCCTTCGTCCGGGCGCTGGGCCACGACCAGGTCGACCTCCTCGGCTTCTCGCTGGGCGGTTTCGTCGCCCAGGTGGTCGCCGAGCGGGAACCGCGACTCGTGCGCAGGATGATCCTCGCGGGCACCGGCCCGGCCGGTGGCGAGGGCATCGACAAGGTCACCGCCGTCACCGTGCTCGACACCCTGAAAGCCGTGCTCACCTTCAAGGACCCCAAGGAGTACCTCTTCTTCACCCGCACGGCCAACGGCAAGGCGACGGCGCGGCAGTTCGTGAACCGGTTGAAGGAACGCGCGGACGACCGGGACAAGCCGATCTCCGTCACGGCGTTCCGCAACCAGCTCAAGGCGATCCACGCGTGGGGCGTTCAACGGCCTGCGGACCTGACGGTCGTCCGGCAGCCGGTCCTCGTCGCGAACGGTGACCACGACAGGATGGTTCCGAGCAGCAACTCCGCCGATCTCGCCCGGCGCCTGCCCGATGCCCGGCTCACGCTGTACCCGGATGCCGGGCACGGCGGCATCTTCCAGTACCACGACGAGTTCGTCGCCGAAGCTCTCAGGTTTCTCGAGGCGTGACCGCGATCGGTGTCCGTGCCGGATGCCGGCAGGCCGCTATCTGACCTGTCGGCCAGCGACCTCGATGAACGCGGCCAGCATCTCCTCGCTCTTCACTTCGAGCGCCTTCAGCTCCGAGAGGTCCTTCGCGTTGACCAGTCCGTCGACCGGCCCGAACACCCTGTCCGCGTGCCCCAGGAGTTCCGCGTCGTCGGTCAGCAACCGGATGCTGAGCCGGGCGAGGTGTGCGGCGGCACCGCGTTTGTCCGACTCCGTGTGGGCTGCCCGTGCGTCCGCCGCGTCCGGCTCGCCGCGTTTGAGGAACCACAAGGAGATCAGGGCTTGCCGGAGCTCGGTCAGCGCCCCGGCGAACGTCACGTAGGCGTTGATCCTTTCCTGACGGAGTCGTTCGTGGCGCGCGACGCGTTCGGTCCGTCGCGCGGTGAGTCGTCCGAACAGGTAGGTGAGGCCCGATCCCGCCAGGGTTCCGACTACTGCGATCAAGCTGGTGAGCGCACTGTTCACGCCTGGAAGTCTGGCAGCCGGTGACCGTTGCCGGGTGCGGGGTTCTCACCGCTCACGGTGCAGTACGAGGTGTTCGTGGTAGAGGATTCCGTCGCGGACGTCGCCCGTCGCGGTGAACCCGAGGTCGTCGAAGTAGTCGATGTGGTCGCCGTCGACGGTGTACCGGCCCGTGTAAGCGCGTTCGCGGCCGTCGCGCTCTTCCTCGTAGCGTCCGTTGGGCAGGAGTTCCTGCCGGATGCGGCCGTCCGCGGTGACCCACATGCCGACATGGGGGTGTGGTGCGGTGGCCTGCCGGCTGATGTCGTTGGACATGGTCTTCGCCTTTCGTTGGTCTGCGGCGTGATCAGGACGAGTGCGCGGCTTTGAGGATTCGGTCCCGTGAGGCACGGACGTCCTGTCCGAGCGCGGGCACGTCGACGTCCAGGACGGTGCCCTCCCACTTGCGGACCTGGCCCGCGATGAACACCGCGCGGATGTTGCGGGCGTCGGAGCCGAGGACGAGGGTGCCGATCGGGTCGTTGAGCGGCATGTTGTTGAGGTCCTCGGCGTGCACGACCAGCAGGTCCGCCTGCTTGCCCGGGGTGAGGGAGCCGGTGACGTCGCCGAGTCCGATGCTCTTCGCACCGTGCAGGGTCGCGAAGTCGAGCACGTCGTGAACGCCGATCCGGGAGGGTGTCGCGGTGGTGCCGTAGGCGGCGTTCACGGCACGCATGCGCTGGATCGCGTGCAGGGCGCGCATTTGCGTGAACATGTCGCTGGCCAGGGCGACCTCGACGTCGATGCTCAGGCCGGGGCGGATGCCCACCGCCAGTGCTTCGTCGATGGCGGGGACGGCTGTCTCGAGTCCGATCTGCGCTTCGGACGTGGGCGCGAGGGAGACCGCGGCGCCGGTGTCGGCCATGGCCTGCCAGGCCGCGCTCGTGAGGCCGGTGCAGTGGATCAGCGAGACGTCCGGACCGAGAACTCCCTGCTCTGCCCAGCGCAGCACGGCTGCCGACGACGAGGTGCCGAAGACGGCGTCGACGCTGACGCCGATGTCGAGATCGCGTGCGATTCGCGCGAGGCGGGGACCGTGGGCGAGGTCGGGTCCGGCGATCTCGTCGGTGGCCAGGGTGGCGAGGCGCAGCGTGACGAGGCTGTCGCTGGTGGAGAAGTAGGTGTCCTTCAGCCGCGTGAGATCGGCCGGCCAGTGGCCGTCCCAGTCGCCGAAGTGCGGGCGCATCGAGGCGTGCACGCCGCGGATGCCCGTGTCGATCAGGGCCTGGACGGCGGCGTCGGAGTGGGCGGGTGTGCGGGAGTTGTGGGAGAAGTCGAGCATCGTGGTGATGCCGCTGTCGATGGCGGTCAGCGCGGCCAGTTTCGTCCCGACGTACATGTCGTCTGGCTGGTAGACCGGGGCGATGCCGGCCAGCGTGGACATGACGTACTCGCCGAGGTCGTTGACGTCGGGCATGACCCGGCGCAGCTGCGCCTCCCAGGCGTGCCGGTGGGTGTCGACGAAGCCGGGAGCGATGATCGAGCCGGTGGCGTCGACGACGATCGCGTCGGTGACGGGCAGTTCGGCGGCGACAGCGGTGATCGTGCCGCCCTCGACGAGCACGTCGCCTCTGGGCAGGACGCCCAGAGCGGGGTCCATGGTGACGACGGTCCCGCCGGTGAGCAGGACGCGGCGTCGCGGGTCCGAGGCGTGCCGGCGCAGCAGTTCGAGCGTGGTGGACATGGTGGTTCCTGCCTTCTGGGGTTCAGCGGGTGAGGTGGTGCCACTTGTTCATGCGGTCGCGCAGGTCCACAGTGGACGCGTTGGCGGAGAACGTGCCGTCGCCGCGGTGGTGGAACTCGCCGGCTCCCCGCTTGGCGGCGTCGAACCACGCCCGTTCCCCGCGCAGGATCCACAGGTGGTAGTCGTCAACGAGCCGGTCGTCGGCCACGGTGCACTCGATGTTGGCGAAGCACTCCGCGACCAGTGGCGCTCGCACCACGGTGGCGGGGGAAGGGGTGAGGCCGAACCGCCGCCACTTGTCGGTGTCCCTGCCGGAGGTGTTGCCCACGCCGACCACGCGCTCGGCGAGGTCGATGGACGGGATCGCGATGACGCACTCCCCGGTCGAGCGCAGTGCGTCGTAGCTGTGGTCCCACGGGCCGACGATCAGCCCGATCAACGCACCGTGGGCGACAGGCATGTTGAAACCGTTGGTCATCAGGTTCGCGCGGTGTCCGTCGAAAGTGGACACCATGACGACAGGGCCGGGCTCGATCAACCGGTGCACGTCGCTGATCGGGTACTCGGTGAAACCCTGGCGGTCGAGATTGGCGGTGGTCATGGTCGGAGCCCTTCTGGTGGAGGCGCGGGCGGTGACGGCGAGCTCGCGCCCGCCGTCACCGGCAACACGCACCGCATGCGGCTAGATCGCCTGTGCGGTGGGGAGAATCGTGATCTCGGTGAGGTTCACGTGGCGTGGCACGGCGGCCATGAACGCCACGGTCTCGGCGACGTCGGCGGACTGCAGCACGTCGATCTGGTCGATGAGGTCGGCCATGAGCTTGGTCGCGTCCGGGTCGGTGACGTGGCCGGGCAGCTCCGTGTCGACCATGCCGGGCTCGATCGTGGCGACGCGGACGTTCTTGCGGCCGAGCTCGACGCGCAGCAGCCGGGTGAGGTGGCTGATGTAGGCCTTGGTGCCGGAGTAGACCGAGAACTTCTCCAGGATCCGGGTGGCCGCGATCGACGACGTGGTGATCAGGTCGGCGGGCCCGCCCGCCTCGGCGGCGGCGGTGAGGTGCGGCACGAAGGCGCCGATGACGTTCATGACCCCGGTGACGTTCAGGTCGATCTGGCGCTGCCAGTCGTCCTGGCGCAGGTCGGTGATCGGCGAGACGAGCTGCACGCCGGCGTTGTTGAAGACGAGGTCGGCCGTGCCGAGCCGGTCGGCGACCTGGCGGGCCGCGGCGTGCACGGCCTCCCGGTCGGTGACGTCGACGGGAACGGCGATCGCGGTGCCACCGGCACGGGTGATCGACTCGACCAGGGTGTCGAGGTTGTCCTTGCGACGGGCGAGCACGGCGACCTTCGCGCCGAGTTCGGCCAGGCGGAGGGCGGTGGCGGCGCCGATGCCGCTGGAGGCACCGGACACGACGGCCACGCGGCCGGCCAGCGGGGTGTTGGTGAGCAGAGCGGACATGGTGGAAGTCCCCTTCCGGGAAAAGGCGGGTGGGTGAACGGGTCAGACCGCGACGACGTCTTCGTGGGCGGTGGCGGCGGACTTGTCGCGCCACGGCGCCAGGTCCTGCTCGATCCGAGCGAGCTTCACCTGCAGGCGGTCGATCGTGTCGGGTCCCAGGTACAGGTGGGTGGGCAGGGTGTCGCCGCTGGTGACCTCGTGGATCAGGGCGGCGCCCTTGACCGGGTCGCCGAGCTGGGTGTGGTTGGCCGTGCCGACCCAGTCGAGGGTCACGTGCGCGGGCGTGCCGTCGTAGTCGGCGATCCGCTCGGCCGCGAGCGAGAGCGAACTGGCGTCGAGGAAGTCCGTGCGCAGCACGCCCGGCTCGACCACCATGGACTGGATGCCGAACGGTGCCAATTCGGCCGACAGGGCCTCGCTGATCCCGGCCACGGCGAACTTCGACGCGCTGTACAGGCTCACGCCCGGCTCGCCCTCGAAACCCGAGCGGGATCCGATGTGGACGAGCTTGCCGGAGCCCTGCCGGCGCAGGACGGGCAGCACCGCGCGGGTCATGGTGATCAGGCCGAAGACGTTGAGGTCGAACAGCGACCGCGCCTCGGCGTCGGTGATCTCCTCCAGCGCGCCGAGCAGACCACGGCCCGCGTTGTTGACCAGCACGTCGATGCCGCCGAAGCGGTCGGTGGCGGCCTGCACGGCGCCGGGGACGGCCTGGGCGTCGGTGACGTCCAGCGCGACGACCAACGCGGTCGGCGCCGTCTTCAGGTCTTCCGGCACGCGGTCGGGGTTGCGGACGGCGACCACGACGTTGTCGCCGGCGCGGAGGGCGGCACGGGCGATCTCCGCGCCGAGGCCGCGGGACGCTCCGGTGATGAACCAGGTGGACATGTGAATCTCGTTCCTTCCGGCTGTTCTGCCTGTGCGGCGGGGGGTTTGCCGCTGCTGACAGGAACGAGTTTGTCCACGTGGGACAGCCGGAAGAAGGCCGCGGATTTCCTGGGAGGAACGCACCCACCCAAGGCACCGCGCCGAGATCTAGACGAGCGGGACCTCCGCCGTGCGGGAGGCGCATAGCGCGTCGGCGTGGACGCGCAGGCGCCGGAACGCCTCCGCGGTCGGGGAAACGGGCTCGGCCTGGTAGACGACCAGTTGCTGGTGCGGTGCGCCGCTGACGGTGAACGTGGAGAACTGGATCTCCAGGTCGCCCACCCGCGGATGGCGCAGGTGCTTGATCTCCTGGGTTTTGGGCTTCACGTCGTGCCGGGCCCACAGTTCGGCGAACTCCGGACTGCGCTCGGACAGCACGGCCACGACCTCGGCGATGCGCGCGTTGCCGGGATCGTGCCCGTACGCGGCGCGGATCTCGGCGGCGCAGGAGTGCGCCGCGCGGTCCCACTCCCGGTAGAACTCGCGCCCGGCCGGATCGAGGAACACCATGCGGGCCAGGTTGTCCGCCGGGGTGAAGCCCGCGTGCAGCGCGTCGGCCATGGCGTTGCCCGCCAGGACGTCCAGCGCGGGCCCGACGACGAACGCCGGTGCGTCGGACCAGCTGTCCATGAGCTGTCGCAGCTGAGCGCTCACCGGCAGGCCGTCCGTGCCGCGCCACGCCCTGGCCTCCGCCGGCCGCACCAGCAGCCACAGGTGCTCGGTGGTCGCGGCGTCGAGCTGCAGAGCCCGTGCCACGGCCTCCACCACCTGCGCCGACGGACTGGACTCGCGGCCCTGTTCCAGGCGCATGTAGTAGTCGCTGCTGACCCCCGCGAGGATCGCGACCTCCTCGCGGCGCAGGCCTTTGACGCGTCGGCGGCCGTGCTCGGGCAGGCCGACGTCCTGCGGCGTGAGGGCTTCACGCCGGGCACGGAGGAAGTCGCCGAGTGGTGTGCCGGTCATGACGGCAGACTCAACCCGTGCGGCGGTTTCCCGTCAACCGCAGGGCTCCCCGGGTGAGACGCACCCAGGCTGAGCTCTCGCTCCTGTCCTAGCCTCGATCGCATGAACGGCGACCGGAACACGGCGCTGGGCGCGTTCCTGCGCACGCGCCGTGCTCTCGTTCGACCCGAGCAGGCGGGGTTGAGCACAGCGGGCCGCCGCCGGGTGCCCGGGCTGCGCCGGGACGAGGTCGCCCTGCTCGCCGGGCTGAGCGCGGGCTACTACGCCAGGCTGGAACAGGGACACGAGCGGCCGACCCGGCAGACCGTGGAGAGCTTGAAGCACGCGCTGCGCCTGGACGAGAGCGCCACCGTCGAGCTGCACCGGCTGGCTCGCCCCGCTGCCCGCGACCGGCGCGAACGCGTCAGTCCGCACCTGCTGGTCCTGCTCGGCGACTGGACCGCGGCGCCGGCCTACGTCCTCGGCCGGTCCGGTGACGTCCTGGCCCGCAACGCCCTCGCCGCCGCACTGCACAACCGCTTCGTCCACCGCGACAACCTGCACCGCATGATCTTCCTCGATCCCGCGGGACCCGAGTTCTTCCGCGACTGGACCGCCACGGCCCGCGCCGCCGTGCACGATCTGCGCCAGGTCGCCGGCCAGACCGCCGACGAGCGCGGGCTGCGGGAGCTGGTAGGCGAACTGGCCATCGCCAGCCCCCGGTTCCGCGGGCTCTGGGCCGAACCGGAGCCACGCGGCCAGGTCCGTCCGGGCACCTGCTTCTTCCACCCCGACGTCGGCGAGCTGGACCTGCGCACGGAGGTCTTCCCGATCACCAGCGCGCCCGGCCAGCGGCTGGTCGCCCAGCCGGCCGAACCGGGATCACGCTCCGCCGACGCGTTGGTGCTGCTGAGCACGCTGGCCGCCTGACAGCGGGCCGCCCGGGATCAGGCGGTCTGGCCGACGACCACCTTCACCGTGGAGTACTTGCGGCGCAGGTCCTTGAACGGCTGGTACTCCGGCGAGTCCCAGAACGCCTGAACCGCGGCCCTGTCGGCGAACTCGTGGATCACGAGCGTCGGCGGGGTCCAGTCGCCTTCGAGCACCAGCGCGTCGGCGTCGGTGAGCACGTTGCGGCCACCTGCCTTCTCCAGCAGCGGAATCACCCCGTCGACGTACTGCTGGAAGCCGGCCGGGTCCGCGACGTTCAGATCGATCACGACATAGGCGGTCATGTCCGCGTCTCCTCAAGATGCGATGTGGTGAACGCTGTCGACGCTAAACGCGGAGATCGGTCCTTCCAATGCTTGTCTCGACCTCATACATACTCGAAACGACCACCTGGAGCGCTGTAGCCTGATGTCATGGACGTCTTCAGCGACGTGATCTCCACGGTCAGGGCGGGCCGCGCGAAGTTCACCCGTTCCCGTCTGAGCGGCCGGTGGGGGTACGCGTTCGGCCCGTATCCCGGAGCCGGCTTTCACGTCGTCCTGGAGGGCAACTGCTGGCTGATTCCGCCGTCCGGCTCTCCCGTCGCCCTCGGTGCGGGCGACGTGGTGTTCCTGCCGCACGGCGTGGTGCACGGCATGAGCGACAGTCCGGACAGGACCATCGCCGAGCTGCCCCTGGCGCCGGAAGCCGGCCCGCCGGACCACGAGCCCGCGCCCGGCCAGGCGCAGTTGCTGTGCGGGGCCTATCGGCTGGATCGCGGGCAGGCCCACCCGTTCCTGCGGACCCTGCCCGAGGTCGTCCACCTCCCCGCCCGGCTGGGTGATCACTCCGCCCTGCGCAGCGCGGTGGACCTGCTCGGCGCCGACCTGATCGAGGCCCGTCCCGGTGCCGCGGCGGCCGTTCCCGCCCTGATGGACCTGCTGCTGGTCTACCTGCTGCGCGCCTGGCTCGACGAGGAGGCCGCACGCCACGGCCCGCGCGGAGGCTGGTGCCTCGCGCTCACCGACCCGGTCGTCGCCACGGCGCTGCAACACATCCACCGCTCGCCCGCGCACCCGTGGACGGTCCAGGAACTGGGCGCCGAGGTCGGACTGTCCAAGACGGCCTTCGCCCGCAGGTTCACCTCTCTGGTCGGGCAGTCCCCGATGGCCTACCTGACCTGGTGGCGGCTGAGCACCGGCGCACGGATGCTGCGGGACGGCCAGGCGCCGCTGGCCGCGATCGCCCGCAACGTCGGCTACACCTCGGAGTTCGCCTTCTCCGCCGCCTTCAAGCGGGAGTTCGGCGCGGCGCCGGGCAAGTTCCGCCGCCAGCAGCGCGACATCACCGAAGCGGTCGCCTCGAACCGATGAAATTGTTGTCGTGCAACGCGTTGAGATCCTGCGGTGCGTCCACAGAGGACTTTCGTTCGCAGGCCCCCGACACGCCGCGCAACGCGCTGTTGCGGCGTACAAGGCACATGCCGACGCATGAGGTGTAGTATTGCCGTCTATCGGGGCCTGACTTCGTCAAATCTTCCCGAACCCCCTAGCGCCGTGCGGCTGCTTCGGCTCCAGTACCACTCGCTGAGAGCACGCACAGGATGCAAAGAAAGTCGGAAACCCATGCAATCCCAGTACTTTTCGCGTAACGACGTGCCCGACCACAGCGCAGACGGCGCAGGTGCCGGGACGCGTCCGGCGGCCGCGTTCTCAGGGGACGGGCTCTTCAGCCACCCGGACACGGGTCACCTCGATTCGAGGTCTGACTCGTCGCCCGACGAGGACCAGCGGTCCTACACCGGTCTGTTCCGCGAACCGGCGGACGCGCCGCAGCACTCCAGCGAGACGGCCTGACCCCACAGCTCTGTCCGCCGTCGCGCTCTCACGGATCCGTGACGAGCTCGAACTCGGTGTCCAGCAGCTGTCGAGCGTCGAGATCGCCCCAGGAGGCGGCCCGTTCGAGCACGCCGGCGGCTTCGTCCTCATCGCCGTGCTCCAGGAGGAACGCGCCGAGGTGGTAGCCGGCGGCGGGCTCGCCGAGTTCGTCGGCCGCCCGGTACTCGCGCTCGGCGGCCGCGAGGTCGTCGCGGCGCCGGTGCAGGAACTTGGCGTAGTCGATGTGCGCCTGCTGGGCGTCCAGGTCGATGGCCGCGCGCAGCAGTCGTTCGGCTTCGTCCAGGCGTCCGAGCTCGGCGTAGACCTCGGCCAGCGCGCAGTAGGTCGTCGGCCGGGCCGCGTCGAGGTGCTGCTCGGCGACGGCGAGTGCGGTGTCGACGTCGTGCCGGTCGTGCAGGTGGAGGCGGGCCAGGTTCGCGGGCGCCAGCGTGTCGCCCAGGGCGACGGCGCGCTCGAACATTCCCACGGCCTCGTCGAAGCGTCCCTGCTCGGCCAGGAACAAGGCGAAGTTGTTCATCGCCTTGCTGTCGCCAGAGGCGACGGCGAGCAGGTAGGCGTTCTCGGCGTCGTCGGTCAGGTCGAGGTCGGCCAGCACGTCGGCCAGGACGTCGGCGAGATCGTCGCGTCCTGCCGCGACCAGGGGACCGAGCAACTCGTGCGCCTCGATCAGCCGGCCCTGCTCGAGATACCCGAGGGCCAGCAACCGCGCGGCCGCGGGTTCTCCCGCGGCGACTGCCTGTTCGAGCACTTCGATCGCCCGCTCGTGCGGCGCCTGGTCGGTGGTGCTGTCGAGCATCTCGGAGCCATGACGGCTCAACGGGCCTAAGTCAGGCTCACTCATTTGGTCACCCACAATCTGTGCGAAGGCTAACCCATTCGCGGCGGGTGGCTCACCACGCGGTGCCAGAGCCTCGTCGACACGGCTCCGGCGTGACCGAGCAGACACGAACCCGATCGGCCTCCGCTCCGAACCAACCAGGAGAACGGAGGTCTCGTCGTGAACTCGCACCGAAACGAAAACCCCGTACTGATCACCTCTGCCGCCCCCTCCTACGAGGACCAGCTCTCGGCACGGCGCCGCCGGTACGCCCTGATGATGAGTCTGCGCATCCCGTGCATCCTGCTGGCCCTGCTGTTCGCGAAGATCTGGTGGCTCGCGCTCATCCTGATCCTGCTGTCCGTTCCGCTGCCCTGGATGGCGGTCCTCATCGCCAACGACCGGCCGCCGCGCAAGGCCGAGTCGCCCCAGCGACTGCGTCCTTCACGGTCCGCGCTCACGGCTGGCGACGACGAGGAGTCGCGGTGACCGGCCTGACCGTGGTGGTGGGGTACGGGGACGCGGCTCTGGACGTGTTGCGGCATCTGCCGTCGCGCTTCGATCGACCCGATGTCGTGGTGCTCGACCATGACGCGATAGCGCTGACCAGTGCGTTCGCCAACGGTGCCAGGGTCGCCCGCGGCGATGGCCGGGACATCTGCGCGTTGCGGCACGCCGGAACGGAGTTCGCGGCACGGGTGGTCGTCGCGGTTCCCGACGACCTGGACGGACTGCAGGTCACGATGGCCGCGCGCAGCCTCAACCGGACGGCGACCATCGTGGCGGCGGTCCGCGATCCCCACAACCAGAGCCTGTTCACGAGACTGGGCGCGGACGAGGTCTTCGTGCGGGCCAGGTCAGCCTGACAACCCGCGGTAGAGCGCGGCGAACGGATCGGCGACGGCGTCGATGTGGAACCGCTCGCGCACGGTCTTCTGCCCGGCCGCCGCGATCGGGGCGGTGGCGGCGCCGAGACGCACGACCTGCGCCAGGCCCTCGCCCAGCGACCGCGCGGCCGACGTGTCGACGAGAAAACCGTTGTGCCCGTGCTCGACGTAACAACTCAGGCCGCCGCGAAGCGGACCGATCGCGAGCAACCCGGCCTCCATCGCTTCGAGCACCGCGATGCCGAACTCCTCCTTCGCGCTCGCGCAGGCGTAGACGTGCGGAGCGCCTGAGGACGGCGCGGCGGCCACCAGTTCGTGCTGGAGCAGCCGGACGTCGTCGTTCGACCAGGCAGGCAGGACGGCGAGCCGTCCCCGTGCCGAGGGTTCGGAGCGGGCCAGGCCGAGCACCTCGTCGAGCACCTTCTGCTCGTCCGGTGTCCGGTCGGTGGAGGAGCCACCGATGATCACCAGCGCGGTCGAGCGGTGCAGACCCGCCTCCAGCCAGGCGCGCACCAGCAGCGGCTGCTGCTTCATCGGGTGCAGCCTGCCCACGTTGAGCAGGACGGGCAGGCCCTCGGCGGAGACGTCGAGGCGGGGCAGCGCGGAGGGCGCGAACAGCTCCCGCACCAGTGACCGCCCGGTGGGCGGCGGCGCCGGCGCGATGCCTTCTTCGAGTGCCCCCAGGGCCGCCGGGGTGAGCTGGGGGAAGTGCGTCAGCACCTCGTCCTGCCTGCCGCCGATGGTGATCACCTGGTCGGCGCGCTCGACGAGGTGGTCGGCGGTGCGCACGCGGTGCAGGTCGAACCGCATGGCCGCGAGGTCCCCGGTGTCCGCGGGATGGCGCTCGGCCAGGTGACGGTGCGGGTCCGGGGTGACGGTGAACACGAGCTTCGCGCCGAGCAGGCGAGCGGCGTCGGCCACGGCGAGAGAGCCGTCGTCGGAGTAGCGGACGTGCACGACGTCCGGCGACAGCCCGCACCTCGGCAGAAGTCTCGTGAGCCACCAGGTGATTCCCGCCCGATGACGCGCCATGTCCGGTTGTGCGAGCGCGACCGGTGAGTCGACGGGCACGCGCACCGTCCAGTGGTCGAGCTCGGAGTTCTTCTCCACGGTCACGGTGGTCGGTTCCGGTGCGAGCACCACGGTGACCACGCGGCCGATGTCCTGCCGCGCGACCAACGCGTCGGCCAGCGAGGAGAGGAAGACGGTGAGGCCGCCGCTCGCACCCTCGCCCGGCCGGGCGGTTCCGCCGATGAGCATCGACTGGGCGATCGTGGGTCCTGACACGGGTGAGGCGACCGGCAACGAGATGTCGTTGTGCAGCAGGTCGAGCATCAGTTTTTCATAGGGGGAGCGGGGATCGGCGTCGACCGGCTCGCCGAGCGCGTCGAGATGGCGCCACAGCGCCGGGCCCGTGGCGAACTCGCGCGCTTCTTCGGGACCCAGCGGAGTGAGGCGGTGCAACCAGGACGCGTCGAGCAGCCACGTGCGGACCGCCTCGTCCCTTGTGGACGAGATCACACGGCGTAATTCGGCGGTCGTCGCCTCCTCGCCGTGTGCGCGCACGGTCGCGGGGATCCGTTCACACAAAAGGGAAAAGGTGGTCGGACGCGGATCGCGTCTCAGGGCGTCGACCAGGAGATGAGGGCTCTGCGCCACGGGGGCGTTCTCGGCCTGCCGGGATTCCAGTGCTCGCTGTACTTCTGGATGTGTCCGCACCTCTGGTGTTCGAACCGGAGGGTGCCTTCGGATCGAACAACTTTCCAGTCACACCACCAAGGAGGAGTCCGGTGCCGCGTTTCGTCGTTGTCAGCCCGCCCTTTCGTTCCCACGCCCAGCCCATGTCCGTGTTCGCCACGGCATTGAGCACGGCGGGTGCCCGGGCGGTGACGTTCGCCTGCGGGGCCGAGTTCACCGATCTCGCTCCCGGTGTTCCTTTCGTGGCAATGAGAACCACGCGCGAGTCGAACAGCGGCGTCGCGGAGCGGACGGCGCAGGACGCGCGCTCGGCGCGTGGTCTCACCGACTTCCTCGAAGCCACCAAAGGAGGTGCGGTGGCAGCACTGCTCGCGCAGACACGCCGCCGCAGGACGGAACTGCTTGCCGCACCTGAAGAAGTGATGCGCGATCTGAGTGCGCTGCACGATCGCCTGAGGCCTGACTGGTACGTGGTCGACCAGATCGACTACGCCACGACCTTGGCGCTGCACGCGCTCGATCTGCCGTTCTTGTCCTATGTCACAGGGCATCCGACCTATCTGGTGTCACGTGACGACCAGCTCTTCGGACTGCCGCAGGTGTGGCCGTCCTCCGTGCGCCCGTCACCGGAAGAGCTCGCCGAACTGGCCGCGGAGGTGCGCCTCACCGATCAGGCTCTCACCGCCGAGTTCTCCCGGTTGCTGCGCGACTTCGCGCCATCGCGGCCGGTGCCGCCCCGCGCGTTCGCGCTGACCTCCTCCCACGCCGCCGTGCTGAACTATCCGGAACTGCCTTGGTTGCCACCGTTGCCGGAACGCCAGCAGCAGATCTTTCTCGGCCACTGCACGACTCCAGAGCCGCTCGACGACGTCTGGCTCGACCGCGTGCGCGGCAGGCGAGTGCTCCTCGTCGCGCTCGGCACGTTCCTGTCCGCGCGGCACGACGTGTTGCGCACGGTTGTTCGCGGGGCCCTGCGGATTCCCGGCCTGACCGTGGTGGTCGCCGCGGGTGGCCGTGTCGCCGAACTTGCCGACCTGGCCGCTGATCCGCGTGTCGTCGTGGAATCCGTCGTGCCTCAGCGCGCGTTGCTGCCGCACGTCGCCGCGATGGTTCACCACGGTGGCAACAACTCCTTCACCGAATGCCTGCAGGCGGGCGTTCCCGCGCTGGTGCTGCCGTTCTCCAGTGACCAGTTCTGCATCGCCCACGACGCCGAGAAGGCGGGCGCGGGCGTGTGCCTCGATCCCAACGCGGCCACGTTCGAGGACGTGGCGGAGGCCTTGGAATCGGTGCTGGAGAAACGGTTCGCGGGCCTGCACGACGCGGTGCGCGCCGCAGGGCCGGACGTGGGCGCCGCACGGCTGCTGGAGGTTCTGGAGCACTGGGCTCACCCCGGCACGCGTCCCAGGACGTGACGCAGCGCCTGCTCCAGATCCGGATACCGGAACACGTGCCCTGCCTTGGTCAGCACGGCGGGCCGGACCAGCTGGCTCGCCTCGGCCAGTTCCCGCGCACCCTGTTCGCCGAGCAGGAGCCGGGGCCCGAAGGAGGGGACCGGCAGCAACGCGGGCCGGTGCAGCACCTTCGCGAGCGTGGCGGTGTAGGTGCTGTTGCGCACGGGCTCTGGGGCGACGGCGTTGACCGGTCCGCTGAGCGAGGTGTCGTAGAGCGCGCGGTGGTAGACGTCGACCAGGTCGTCCATGCCGATCCAGGACTGCCACATCCGCCCGTCGCCGAGCCTGCCGCCCAGCCCGGCGGTGAACAGCGGATGGAAGATGCGCAGCGTGCCGCCGTCGGGCGACTGGACGAGTCCGGTGCGCACCGTCACCACTCGAACCCCTGCCGCGGCGGCGGGAGCGGTGGCGGCCTCCCAGTCGGCGACGACGTCGGCCAGGAAACCCTCGCCGCGTTCGCTGTCCTCGGTGAGCTCCTCGTCACCGCGGTCGTTGCCGTAGAAGCCGATCGCGGACGCGCTGACGAACACCGCCACACCGGTGGCCGCGGCGAGGTCGGCGAGCGCGCGGGTCGGTCCGATCCTGGAGGAGCGGATCGCCCGCCGGTGCGCTTCGGTGAACCTGCCCGCGATCGAGGCGCCCGCGAGGTGCACCACGGCGTCCACGCCGGCGAGGAGATCCGCGGCCGGGCGGTCGGGGTCCCAGCGCCGCTCGTCCTGGCCCGCGGGGGAGTGCCGCACCAGCTTGACCACCCGGTGGCCCGCGGTGCTCAGGAACGACCAGAGCGCGGTCCCGACGAAGCCACTGGCACCGGTGATCGCGACGGTCATCGGCCGGTCGCCCGCCTCCCGGGCGGCCGCCTGCGCGGCGAGGTCGGCGGCGAGTTGGCGGTGCCGGTAGGCGAACATCGACCGCAGCAGCGCGCCGGGCACCGGTGTGTCCACCCGGTCCGTCATCCGGGTCCGCTCGCCCTCGGCCTGGAACTCGTGGGTGTGCCGCCACCTCAACGCCCAGCTCAGCGGCGCGGAGTCGAGCTCGTCGACGAACCGGTGCGGCGGGCTGTACTCGGTGTGCCGCGCACCCCAGCGCAGTCCCAGCGGCAACCCCAGCACCGCCCGGCCACCGTCGAGCGAGCCGGCCTCGCGCACCACCCCCACCGGTTGCCAGGGCGGCGTGAGCCGGTGGATCGCTCCCGGCCGCTCGTGCCAGGCGAACACGTCGTCCAGTGGCGCGTCGACGACGCTGGAGCAGATCAAAGACATGACTCAACGCTAAGTGCGCCGTTCCGCGTCCGCTTGATGGGCGGGCACACGGACTCCGTGATTTTTTCTTCGTCGTTGTGCGAGCTCATCGGCGCTGCTCGCGTGCCTTGTTCATGATCCAGGCGACGGCCTCGGCGGAGGACAGCGGCCGGCGCGACCCGTGCAGCAGCAGTGGAGCGTCCCGCCAGACCCGCGTCCACGCGTCGAGCGCGACCCGGTCGGCCGTTCGGCCGTCCTCCCGTCGCGGTCCGCCCAGGACCAGGCGGTAGAACGGCACCGCGAGAAGGTCGTAGACCTGCCCGAACGCTGCCTGGTCCCCGCTCGCGACAGCGGTCATCAGCTCACCCAGGCCAGTTCGTCCGTGAGCGGACGCGCGGGTCGGCGTCGATGTCGACGACGCGTCGTGTGCGCCGGTGTGGCGCGATGGTGAGCTCACGATGTCCCGATTTCCCTGCCGCTGCGCCACAACCAGAAGTTCTGCACCAACGCTATTGCCGCGCATGACCGCCTGCATGACGGCCGGCGAGCCCGATGGAGTGGCGCGGCTCACCCACGTGGTCGCGCGCCGGTTCGCGAGCCGGGATGAACGCGATCGCCGGGCAGGGCGTATCCCTCTGCAGAGCGTCGTGCAGCGAGGTGCCGGCGCCTCCGGGCCACCGAAGTGAGGAGCACGGATGAATCCCAGCGCTCACATCGCCTTCCGCGTCGCCGCGGCTTTCGTGGCGCTCGGACTGGGCGGAGCGTTGATCGCCGCGATCGTCGGCCTGGTCCTGACGAACGTGGGGCCCGCGGCGAGCGCGAGCCTGTCCCTCTGCGCCAAGGACGGTGTCGCCCCGGCCGGGGGAAAGGACTACCTCGCCCAGAACAACGTGTGGAACGCCGAAACGCCCCAGTGCGTCACCGTGGGGGACCAGTCGTTGCGGATCGAGAGCGCCGCGCACGACGTGTCGCCGCAAGGCGCCCCCGCCGCCACTCCGTCGTTGCTCAAGGGGTGTCACTGGCAGGACTGCACCGATGTCGGCGACCTGCCGGTCCAGGTGTCGGCGATGCCCCGTGTCACCAGCGACTGGGTCACCAGCCAGGTCGACACCGGGGTCTTCAACGCCGCCTACGTGGTGTGGTTCCACAGCGGACCCGTCGCCGAAGGCACGCCGGACGGCGCCGAGATGGTGATCTGGCTCCGCAGCCGCGGCGGGGTCCGGCCGGGAGGGGTCATGCTGGCCCGCGAGGTGCCGATCTCCGACGCCCGGTGGAACGTGTGGCTGGCACGTGACCAGGGTCGTGTGCGGATCACCTACGAGCGCGTCGGCGAGACCACGGCCGTCAGGGACCTCGACATCAGCGCGTTCACCGGGGACTCCGTCGGACGAGGTCTGGTCTCACCGGACTGGTACCTGATCGCGGTCGAGGCCGGATTCAACCTGTGGCGTGGAGGCGCGGGCAACGCCATCGAGAACTTCTCCGTCTCCGTGGACGACCAGAAGCCCAGGAGGGCGCTGGGGACGTCCGCTCCCACGCCGTGTTTCGCCGCCCTGAACGTGGAGGAGACCTGGACGGGAGGGTTCCGCGCGGTCGTGGAGGTGACCAACGTCGGCGACTCGCCGGTCCAGGGCTGGATCCTCGACTGGACGTTCCCCGGCGGCCAGCACGTGGAGAGGACGTCCGTGGGTCAGGTGACCCAGTCCGGCTCGTCGGTCCACTTGGTCGGCGGCGTGCGCGACGGCGTGCTCGAACCGGGCAAGTCCACCAGCTTCGACGTGGTCGGCAGTGGCGTCTCGCCCGGCATCGTGTCGATCACCTGCACGCCTGCCTGAGGGCGCCGGGGCGCAGGCGGCCGTCGTGGACTTCGGCGATCTGGTCGGCGCCGGTGAGGTGGCCGCGGTCGTGGGTGACCAGGACGGTGGCGGTGGCCTGCTGACGGGTGAGGCGGGTGAGGAGGTCGACGACGGCGGCTCCGCGGTCGTGGTCGAGGGCGCTGGTGGGTTCGTCGACCAGCAGGACGGTGGGATCGTTCATGAGGGCGCGGGCGATGTTCACGCGCTGGCGCTGGCCGCCGGAGAGCTGGTGCGGGCGGCGTTCTGCCTGCGGTGCGAGGCCGACGGCGTCGAGCAGTTCCATCGCGCGGGTGCGGGCCTTGGCCGGGGAACGGCCGTCGATCCAGGCCATGACCTGGAGCTGTTCGCGGGCGGAGAGGGCGGGCAGCAGGCTGGGGTGCTGGAAGACGATGCCGATCTTGTGACGACGCAGGTCGGTGAGCTCGCCGCGGGTCATGCCGGTGGTCGTGGAGCCGTCGACGGTGACGGTGCCCGCGTCGGGGGTGATGAGGGTGGCGGCGACCGCGAGCAGGCTGGACTTGCCGGAGCCGGAGGGGCCGACCACGGCGGTCAGGCTTCCTCGGGGCACGTCCAGGGTGACCTGGTCGAGCGCGGTGAGGCGGGAGCCGCCGTCGGGGTAGGTGAGCGTGACGCCGGTCAGGGTGAGGCTCATCGGGTGCTCCCCAGTGCGGTCAGCGGGTCGACGGAGGTGATGCGGCGGATCGCGAGCGCGGCTCCCAGCGCGCCGAGCAGGACCATCACCGCGGCCGGGACGAGCACGGTGGCGGGGGTGAGCACGAACGGAACGGCGGAGCCGGCGAGGGCGGCACCGAGGCCGGCGGCGAGCCCGGTTCCGACGAGGGTGCCGCCCGCGAGCAGGACGACGGCCTGGCCCAGCGCGTCCCCGAGCAGCCCGGCCGTGGTGGCGCCGAGCGCCTTGAGAACGGCGACGTCACCGCTGCGCTGGATGGTCCAGACGGTGAAGAAGGCGCCGATGACCAGAGCGGAGATGGCGAACAGGAAACCGCGCATCAGCTGCAGCGAGCCGTTCTCGGAGGCGTAGGAGCCGATCGCCGCCAGGGAGTCGTCAGCGGTGACCGTCCTGGTGCCCGCGGCCTGGTCGGTGGTGGCGAGATCGGCGCCGGAGGTGGTGGTCAGGGCGATCACGGTGGCGAACGGGTTGCCGGTCGGGGGAGCGGTCGCGCGCCAGACGTCGAGGGTGGTCCAGATGACCGGGGTGTGGCTGAAGGACGCGTCGCCGGACACGGCGGCCACGGTCAGCTGCCGTCCACCCAGGGCGACGCTGCCGCCGGACTGGATTCCCAGTTCGGTGGCGGCCGCAGCGGACAGCACCGCGGCGTGCTCGGAGAGCTTCCCGCCGTCCGGGGCGAGGGGAGATCCTGTTCGGACACCGAAGACCGAGACACCGGTGCTCCGGTCACCCGCGGTCGCCTTGGTGGTGGTGATGCCCAGGGGTTCGGCGGTGGTCACGCCGGGCGTGCCGGCCCATCGCCGCCACTGCGTCTCGGTGACGGTGGAGTCGGAGTAGGACAGCCCCTGATCACCGCTGGGCGCGGCGAAGGCGATCCGGTCGGCGGGAAGGCCGGTGATGGCGGAGACGTTCTGCCGTCCGAGCCCGGCGGTCAGGCCGGACAGCAGACCGACCAGCAGGGTGATCAGCACGATCACGGTTCCCATCAGGGCGAAACGCCCCTTGGCGAACCGGAGTTCTCTCCAGGCGACGAACAAGATCTCGACCTGTCCTTTCCGGCGGGTGGATCGGTACGTCGCCACGGTCGCCGTCGGAGCCCTGCCGCGGCATCTGGCCGGGGATGGCACTTCCCGAGCCGGAAGTCGGTGCCCCTGCTACACCTTTCGACAGAGGTGCCTCCCGCTGCCGCCCACGTAGCCTGGACAGACCGTGAACGCTCCCGCCCTGACACCGACCAACCGGGTACTGACCTGGTGCCTGCACCTGCTGTTCCTCGCCCTGCTCGTCCTGGCGATGGCGCGGGCCGTGGCCGGGGGACACCCTCAGACCGGGGCGGTCGTCGCGGTCGCGCTGGTCTGCGGGGCGGTCTACGCGGCCGGACCGCTGCTGCCCCGCGTCCGCACGTCCCGGCTCGCCGCCGCGGGGTGGCTGGGTGCCGTCAGCGCCGTGTGGCTGGTCCTGGTGCTGCTGACCGCCGACGGCGTGTGGGTGGCCTTCCCCCTGTACTTCCTCCAGCTCCACCTGCTGCCACGCCGGGCGGGCCTGGCCGCGGTGATCGCCACGGCGCTGGCCGCGATCACCGCCTTCGGCGCGCACCAGGCCGTCTTCAGCCCGGTCGCCGCGATCGGCCCGCTGCTCGGCGCCGCCGTCGCGGTCGCCGTCGTCAGGGGCTACCAGGCGCTCTACCGGGAGAGCGAGCAACGCAGGCGCCTGATCGAGGAACTCACCGCGACCCGGGCCGACCTGGCCCGTGCCCAGCACACCGCCGGAGTGCTGGCCGAGCGGGAACGCCTGGCCCACGAGATCCACGACACCCTCGCCCAGGGGCTGTCCAGCATCCAGCTGCTGCTGAGCGCCGCGGAACGGGTGCTGCCCGACACCTCCGGCAACGCGGCCCGCTACGTGCGCCAGGCCCGTCAGGCCGCGGCGGACGACCTCGCCGAAGCACGCCGTTTCGTCGCCGCCCTCACCCCGCCCGCCCTCGACGACACCACGCTGGCTGACGCCCTGGAACGCCTGTGCGCCACCACCGGCGCCCGCCACCGGATCACCGCGCGGTTCCACCTCACCTGCGATCCGGTCCCGCTGCCGACGGCGCACGAGGTCGCCCTGCTGCGCATCGCCCAGGCCGCCATCGCGAACACCGTCCGCCACGCGGGCGCGACCACCGTCGAGATCACCCTGAGCCACCTCGGCGACGAGATCGCGCTGGGCGTCGTCGACGACGGAACCGGCTTCGACCCCGGGAGCCTTCCCGCTCCCGATCCCGGCGAGGGAGGGTTCGGCCTGGCGGCCATGCGCACCCGCGCCCGTGCGCTGGGCGGCTCCCTCACCGTGGAGTCGGTCCCCGGCCGCGGCACCGCTCTGGCCGCCCGGCTGCCCCTGCCGCGCTCCACCGACACCCAGCCAGAGGCACTGCCATGACCGACGCCCCGATCCGGCTCCTCCTGGCCGACGACCATCCCGTGGTGCGCGCGGGTCTGCGGGCGGTGCTGGAGACCGAACCCGGTCTCGTCGTGGTCGCCGAGGCCGCGACCGCCGAAGCCGCGGTGGCACGCGCCACCGAGGGCGACATCGACGTCGTCCTGATGGACCTGCGGTTCGGCCCGGGAATGACCGGTGCCGAGGCGACGGCCGCGATCACCGCTCGACCCGGTGCGCCCCGTGTTCTCATCGTCACCACCTACGACACAGATGCCGACACGCTGCCCGCCATCGAGTCGGGCGCCACCGGGTACCTGCTCAAGGACGCGCCTCCCGACGACCTGGCCGCCGCCGTCCGCACCGCCGCCGCGGGGCGCACCACCCTGGCCCCCACCGTCGCCGACCGGCTCCTGACCCGGATGCGCATGCCCGACGTCGCGTTGACGCGGCGGGAGATCGAAGTGCTCGTCCTGGTCGCCGACGGGCTGTCCAACCGGGCCGTCGCGGCGCGCCTGCACCTCACCGAAGGCACCGTGAAGTCGCACCTCGCCCGCTGCTACACCAAACTCGGCGTCGACTCACGCACCGCCGCCGTCGCGACCGCGACCGACATCGGCCTGATCCGCCGCCGATGAACAGCATCGGCGTCTCCTGAGCACGGGGCGTCACCCGTCTGAGGGGTTCTGTCGTTGCCCCGTGAAGGCAGGCGCTGTCGCGTTGCCCGCCGTCGGCGTTTGATCGAACCTGACCGGGGAAGCCGCCCCGGAGCGGACGGCCACGACAGGAAGAGGCTCATGAAGGCGACGTTGATCTACGGTGCCGGTGACGTGCGAGTGGAGACCGTGCCGGACCCGAAACTGCACGAACCGACGGACGCGATCGTGCGCGTGCTCCGGTCGTGCGTGTGCGGCAGTGACCTGTGGCCGTACCAGGCCAAGCCCGCGCAGGACCACGGCGACCGGATCGGCCACGAGTTCCTCGGCGTCGTCGAGGAGACCGGCTCCGACGTCACCGGCCTGAAGGCGGGCGACGTGGTGGTGGCGCCGTTCGTGTGGGCGGACAACACCTGCGACTTCTGCCAGGAGGGCCTGCAGACCTCCTGCCGGCACGGTGGCGGGTGGGGCTCGCCGGGTGTCGACGGCGGCCAGGGCGAGGCCGTGCGGGTGCCGCAGGCCGCGGGCACGCTGGTCAAGCTGCCGGTCGGCGAGGACTCCGCGCTGCTGCCCTCGTTGCTGACGTTGTCGGACGTGTTCCCCACCGGCCACCACTGCGCCGTCACCGCCGGCGTGAACCCCCGCACGACCGTCACGGTGATCGGCGACGGCGCCGTCGGACTGTCCGCGGTGCTGGCCGCCAGGCGGCTGGGCGCGGAGCGGATCATCCTCATGGGACGCCATGCCGACCGCACCGACCTCGGGCGCGACTTCGGCGCCACGGACGTCGTCTCCGAACGTGGCGACGAAGGCGTCGAACGAGTCCGCGAGCTCACCGGCGGCGACGGCACCCACGTCGTGCTGGAGTGCGTGGGCCTCAAGCCCGCGATCGAGACCGCGTTCGGCATCGTCCGCAACGGAGGCACCGTCAGCCGCGTCGGCGTGCCGCAGTACCCGGACGTGCCCGCCGGCTTCGGTGTGTTCTTCCGCAACATCACCCTCACCGGCGGAGTCGCGCCGGCCCGCGCCTACATCGAGGAACTGCTGCCCGACGTCCTCGACGGCAGCGTCGAACCAGGCCGCGTCTTCGACCGCACCGTGGCGCTCGACGACGTCGCCTCGGGCTACCAGGCGATGGCCGACCGCACCGCGCTGAAGGTCCTGATCCAGCCATGACCGCCTGGACCGCGGACGAACTCGACCAGATCGGTGGCGCGGAAGAGCTCCAGCTCGCTTCGCTTCGCGCGGACGACGCACTCCGGCCGTACGTGACCATGTGGGTCGTCCGCGCTGGTGACGCCCTCTACGTGCGCAGCGCCTACGGCCCGGACAACCCCTGGTACCGCAACGCCACGACCGCGGGAGCCGGACGCGTCCGGGCAGGCGGAGTCGAGCGCGACGTCACCTTCGCGGACGCGGCCCCGGACGTGCACGACGACATCGACGAGGCCTACCACGCCAAGTACGACCGCCACGGGCCCGCCATCGTCGGCACCGTCGTCGGCGCGGACGCGATCCCGGTGACGATCCGGCTTCTCCCGCGCTGACACTCCGGAAAGGACAGACCCGTGGAGCGGCGACCGCTGGGACGCACCGGCGTCTCGGTCAGCACACGCGTCGCCACGGGCGAGACCCGTGGCGACCGCTGATCAGAACGAGCCCGGCAGGACGAGCACCGCCCACGCCGCGACCGGTCCGAGGGCGACGATGACGCAGGTGTAGGAGATGACCTGCCGGTAGAAGCGGTTCCGGTCGACACCGCGGGCGTTGGCGAGGACCAGCGCGCCGTTGGTGGAGAACGGTGAGACGTCCACGATCGTCGTGGAGATGGCCATGGCGGCGACGACGCCCGCGACCGGGAGTGATCCGGTGAGCAGCAACGGGATCGCCATCGGGATGGTCGCGGTGAGAATGGCCGTGGACGAGGCGAACGCCGAGGTGACGCCGACGATGACGCACAGCACGAGTGCCACGAGCAACGGGGCTCCCAGGCCGACCGCGCCGTGGGCGACCCAGTCGATGGTGCCGGAGTGCTCCAGCACTCCCACGTAGGTGACCATGCCGGCGACCAGGAGGATGGTGGGCCAGCTGATGCCGTCGACGGCCTTGCCGAGGTTCGCGCGGTCGAGCAGGGCGAGCACGACACCCGCGGCCAGGGCGAGGAACCCGATCTGCAGGTGGAAGGCGAGCGCGCCGACCACGAGCCCGACCAGCGCCGCGAGCGTGGCCCGCTGGTGCCAGGTGACCGCGGTCGTCTTCGGCCTGACCTCGGTGGCGACACCACCGGCGGCCGGTGCCGGGGCACTTCCTCCGGTGGGCGCGTCACCGTCGGCCGTGGCGCTGTCCGGGTGCTCGTCGAAGCTCTCCTCGCCGCGGCGGCGGAGCATCACGTAGGTGATGGCGGCGAGCAGGAGGTTGAAGCCCAGGCTCGCGAAGAACAACGTGGCGTGGGAGATCGTCAGACCGGACTTGGCCACGATGCCGTACACGAGCGCGCCGGACACCGCCATCGGGGAGAACGCCCCGGCGTGCGCGCCGCAGATCACCATCATGCCGATCATCAGCGGGCTGATGCGGTAGGTGAAGGCGAAGCTCATCCCGATCGGCACCAGGAGCGCGACGGCCGCGGGGGTGAAGGTGCCCAGCGCGGTCAGCGTGGCCGCGACGAGGAACAGCACCCACGGGACGAGGGTCGCGCGGCCTCGCACGAGCCGGATTCCGCCCTGTACCAACAGGTCGATGGTGCCGTTGAGCTTGGCGACGGAGAACAGGTAGGTGACGCCGACGACGGTGATGAACAGAGAGACCGGGAATCCCTCGAAGATCTCTTTGTCCTCCAGGCCGAACACGAACGTGCCGACCACGAACGACGAGACGAGCGCGAGGATCCCGATGTTGATGGGCAGCATCGTGGCGATGACGAACATGCCGCCCAGAACCAGGATCGCGATCAGCTGTGATGACATCATTGTCCTCTTCGGTCGTACGGCCCTGACGCTTCCGTCCGGGCGGGGACGGTGCGGTCAGGCGGCCGACGAGGCGGCCTGTGTCGTGGGCTGGGTCGCCAGCGGCTCGTCGTCGGGCAGGGCGAGGGTCGCGTCGCCGATACGACGTGCGGTCCGGGTGACCCCGATCGCGAGCAGTCCGTCGCGAGTGCCCGCACGGGTGGTCACGACGCCGGCCGGAGTGTCCAGGCGCAGCACCTCCCGCTCGCCGGTGGTGAAGTCGGACAGGACCGTACCCGGCGTGTGCGCGGCCGCGGTGAGCGCGACGCTTCCGGTGATGGCCAGCGCGGGATGCGTCCGTCCCATGGACAACATCCGCACGGTCACGTCCGAACGCCCCGGTCGGCCCGCGCTCACCAGGGCGATCTTGGGGATGGCCCTGGCGGCGTCCGCGGGGCTGGCGGCGAGGCCCATGCGGACCGCCGCGACACGGCGGATGCGGTCGAGCCGGGCCAGCAGGTCTTCCTGGGCGTCGAGTGCGGCCGGGGAAGCCTCACCGTCCGCGCCGACCTCGGTGGCGGAGACCAGGACGACGGGAGCCCCGGCGTCGAGCAGCGTGGCGCGGACGCCGTCCACCACGTCGACGGCGTTGCCCGTGGGCAGCAACGCCCCGGTCGTCCGGCCGGCCGGATCGACGAACCACAGGTGCACCCCGAGGCCGGGTTGGGCCACCCCGGGAATGTGGTCTCCACCCTGTTCGGTCACGCGGCCCGAGGGCGTCGGCACGTCGACGACGATCAACTGGCCGGTGTTGGTGTTGTTGATCCGCACCGTGGTCACCTCGCCGGTGGGCGCCACCCAGCCGCGCCGCAGCGCGTAGGGCCCGACGACGGCCGAGCAGTTGCCGCAGTTGCTCGTCCAGTCCACCCGCCCGTCGGCGATGCCGATCTGGGCGAACGTGTACTCGACGTCGATGCCGGGCCGGTCGCTCCTGGTGAGCACGACGGCCTTGCTGGTGGTGGAGGTCGCCCCGCCGACACCGTCGACCTGGCGCGGATCAGGGCTTCCGTACAGGCGCAGCAGCACCTCGTCGACGCTGCGGCCGGGCACCGTGAGGACGTCGCGCTCGAACACCCAGCACTTGCTGGTGCCGCCGCGCATCCACGTCGCCGGGATCTCTCGCACAGTCACTCCTTCGCGGCGGTCGCAACACCGCCGTAACAGCCGGGGAACGACGGCTACCGTGACTCGCGTCGAGAGTGAACACAATCACGAGAATCTGAACACCCGTGAAGCAATGCTTCAGGCTCAGCTGACCCAACTGACCGCCAGTTCGGACGTTGGCCGAACAAAGTCACAGCTGAGAGTCGGCCAGCAGCTTGAAGCTAAACTGCACAGAAGTCATCGAACAATGAAGTCGCCGCATCAAACTTCTTCGCACGAGGAGCGCCCATGCTGGACGTCCGACGCCTGGCGCTGCTCGCGGCCGTGGTCGACACCGGTTCGATGACCGCCGCCGCGGAACAGCTCGGCTACACCCCGTCCGCGGTCTCGCAGCAGCTGCGCAGGCTTGAGGTGGAGGCCGGTCAACCCCTGCTGCACCGGCAGGCCAGGGGCGTGCGCCCCACCGAGGCGGGAGCCGTGCTGGCCGGCCACGCCCGCCACGTCCTGCGCAGGCTCAGCGCCGCCGAGGCCGATCTCGCCGAACTCGCGGGACTGCGCCGCGGCACCATCGCGGTCGGGGTGTTCCCGACCGTCGCCAGCGCTCTGCTCCCGCTGGTCGTCAGCCGGTTCCGCCGCCAGTACCCCGACCTCCGCCTGGACGTGCGCAGCACCCGGTTCGACGAGCTCGTCGAACTGCTGGAGAACGGTACGGTCGGCATCGCGCTCCTGTGGGACTACGCGTGGAACCGGGTCGACGTGGACGACATCTCCCTGACCCCGCTGCTCGACGATCCGACCGTGCTCATCGTCGCCGCCGACCACCGCCTCGCCCGCAAGCGGTTCACCACCATGTCCGAGCTCGCCGACGAGGAGTGGATCGTCCGCGCCCACGACCACCCGGTGGCCGAGGTGCTCGAACGCAGCTGCCGCGCCGCCGGCTTCACCCCGAAGATCGCGTTCGAGGCCAACGACTACCAGGAGGCGCAGGCCATGGTGAGCGTCGGACTCGGAGTCGCGCTCGCGCCGAGGACGGCGGTGCGCAACCCGAACCCGGACGTCCGCGTCCTCGCCCTCGGCACCGACGTGCCGGCCCGGCGCGTCCTGCTGGCGCACCGCCAGGACCGGCTTCGCGCACCCGCCGAACTCGCCATGCACCAACTGCTGGTCGACGTCGCCCGCGAGTACCAGACCAAGCCCTGATCTCCGTCCGCGGAGCTATCCGCGTCGGGCCGGTGACCGCCGGTCGCGCGACGCGCGCAGATAGCCCATGACCAGGGATTCCAGATCCGGTTCCGTGGTGGACCAGCCCTCCGGCGCCGGTTTCGGGTCGCGCAGCAGCAGGATGGACTGGCGCTGGGTGCGGGTCGCGCTCACCAGCGTTCCGTCCACACTGGCCTCGTCCGCGGCCGGTCCGGCCAGGAACCTGTGCTGTGCCAGGACTTCCTCGATGTCGCCGTCGACCTGCACCCGGCCGTCGTCGATCAGCAGGAGGTGGTCGCACACTTCGCGCAGGTCCGTGAGCAGATGGGAGGACATCACCACCGTGGTGCCGCGTTCGGCCACCTCGGTCATGATGATCCGCAGCGTCTCGTCGCGTGCCAGCGGATCCAGGTCGGACAGAGGTTCGTCCAGGAGCAGCAACCGCGGGAGCCGTCCCAGCGCCATCGCGATGGCCACCTGGGTCCGGGTGCCGGCGGACAGGGTGCGCACCTTCGCCTCCTGGTCCACGCCGCCCAGCAGTCCCAGAACCTCGTCGACTCGCTCGGCGGACCAGCGGTCGTTCATGGCCGCGCAGACCCGGATCAGTTCGCGCACCGTGAGATCGCGGTAGAGCGGCCTGTTCTGCGCCAGGAACGAGACGTCCGGGTGGATGCGGCCCCGCAGCGGGGTGCCGAACGCCCTCAGCTCACCGGTGCTCGGGCGGACGAGGCCCGCGGCGATGCGCAGCAGGGTGCTCTTGCCGGCGCCGTTCGGTCCGACCAGGGCGACGACCTTGCCCTCGGGGATGGTGAAACTGCAGTCGCGGACGGCCCAGTTGTCGCGGTATCGCTTGCCCAGGCCGGTGGCGGTCAACGGGGTCATGATCGTTCCTCAGCGGGGTAGTGCTCGTCGCGGACCGCGAAGTACAGGGCGTCGACGTCCTCGACCCCGAGGCCGTCTTCCCGTGCGTGGCCCATCCAGCCGGTCAGTTCCTGCCGCAACGGGGCGTCGTCGCCTGCGGTGGCCTCGGAGGACAGCGACTTCGTCACGAACGTGCCGAGACCACGGCGGCCCTGCACCAGTCCGTCGCGTTCCAGTTCGCGGTACGCCTTGAGCACGGTGTTGGGGTTGACGGCGGTCGCCTCCACCACCTCGCGCGCTGAGGGCAGCCGGTCGCCGGGGGTCAGCAGTCCCAGTCGCATGGCGTGTTTGACCTGATGGACGATCTGCATGTAGGTGGAGACCCCGGAGCGCCGGTCGATCCGGAACTCGATCACATCGGTCAGCATAGGTGCTCCCGCAGTTCAGGGCCTCCACCGCGATCAGCTCTGGCGCCGCAGCGCCCAGACGGTGCCCGCCAGGAGCAGGACGGCGAGCCCGCCGAAGATCGCCACGTCGACCAGGTGCACCTGCCACGCCTGGCTCTCCGGGATGAAGACCGCGTACCGCTTGGCGAGACCGGACTGCGGCAGGCACGCCAGGAATCCCTCCTGCGTGTTCGGCGTCCCGCCCGGCGTCGACTTGCAGGCCTGGGTCAGGGTCGAGACCTTGTCCTGCGGTACCGGTCGTCCGGCCGTGTCGAGCCAGCCGTCGTCGATCACCAGGCTGGTGTTCCTGTCCACCTCCAGGCTCGCGCCGGACGCAACCTCCAGTCGCTGCGGGGGAACCAGGCGGTCCACCAGGCCGGACAGGGCGGCGCGCACGACGATGAACGCGCCGAGCACCGCGGTCATCGCTGCCAGGGTGCGGCGGGTCAGCACCCCGAGGAAGGTCCCGAGCATGAACGCGAACAGCGTGTAGCCCACGGGCGAGACGTGCGCGATGCCGAAGTTCAACGCGTTGAACGGACCGTTCCTCAGCGGCCCCAGCGTGCCGGCCGCGGCCAGCCATCCGGATACCAGGTACTGCAGCGTGATCAGCACGATCAACGCGGGCAGCAGCGCGACCACCAGCTTGCTGAACATCCACCGGGTGCGACTCGCCGACTGGGTGAAGGCCAGTACGTGCGTACCCTGCTCCAGTTCCTTGGCGAACAGGGGCGCTCCGATGAAGACACCGATCAGGGCCGGCAGGGCGGTGATCACGAACCGCCCCGTGTCGAACCGGTCTCCCCACACCTCCCGGAAGGCCTTCTCCGCCCCGTCCGGCGCGGAACACTCCTGGAGGGTCTGCGTCACGCACGCGGTGAGCTGCGACGAGGTGATGTCGTCGACCATGTTCGACCACAGCAGGACGATGGCACCCGCGCCGATCACCAGCATGCCCAGCAGGGTGATCAGTTGCAGGCGCTGCTGCCGCCATGAAGCCCAGATCATGCCGCTTCCTCCTGCGCCGCCGCCGCGCGCATGTGGTCGAGTGCCAGCTGGCCGAGCGGGGTGCCGCCCGCGCCGAGCCGGCTGACGTCGCCGGCCAGCAGGATCCGTCCTTTGTGGAGCAGGACGAGGTGGTCGCACACGCCTTCGAGTTCGGCCAGCACGTGCGACGACAACACCACTGTGATGCCTTGGGTTCTCGCTTCGGTGATCAGTGCGCGCAGCACGTTCTCGCGGGCCAGCGGGTCCAGGTCGGCCAGCGGTTCGTCGAGCAGCAGCAGGCTCGGCCGCTTGCCCAGCGCCAGGGCCAGGGCCACGCGGGTGCGCTGCCCGCCGGACAGGGTGCCGACCTTCGCGTTCATCGGCACCGCCGCCTGCTCGATCAGGTGCTCCGCGTAGCCCTGGTCCCAGGTCGGGTTGGTCCGCGCGCCGTACGTCAGCGTCTCCGCCACGGTGAACTGGTGGTAGAGCGGCTTCTGCTGAGCCAGGTAGGACACCGCCGGGTGCAGGCCCTTGCCCGTCGGGCGGTCACCGAACACGGTGATGGTTCCTGTCGTCGGGCGCAGCAGGCCGGTGACGAGTCCCATCAGCGTGCTCTTGCCCGCGCCGTTCGGGCCGACGAGGGCCACGACCCGGTTCTGGGGGATCACCAGGGATGTTTCCCGCAGCGCCCAGCCCCTGCGGTACCGCTTGCCCACACCCTGGGTGAAGACCGGAAGCACCTGTTCCGGCTGACCTCGCATGTTCACGGCCGTCTCCTTTCCGTCATCGGCTGACGCCAAGGTAACACCTTTCACTAGTGAAGTAGTGAACCGTGAGATCTGCCTCGCCGAGGCAACCTTGGCCGGAGATGGCTGGTTCGGAGGACGCTGTTCCGTTCAGCCGGAGACGACGCCGGTGCGCCACGCCCAGGCCGCTATCTCGACGCGGTTGCGGACGGCGAGCTTGCGTTGCGCGTTCGCCAGGTGCGTCTTCACGGTGGCGACGGAGACGTACAGCTTGGCGCCGATCTCGTCGTTGGTGTGGCCGTTCGCGACGAGCTTCACGACGTCCAGTTCGCGGTCGGTCAGCGGTTCCGGCAGTGGTCTGTCCACAGTGGAGTCACCGGTCCGCCGGGCCGGCGCCAGCTTCGACAGCAGCCGCACCGTCACGGTGGGGGAGATGAGGCTGGTGCCGGTGGAGGCGGCGCGGACCGCCTCGATCAGCAGCGCCGGCGACATGTCCTTGAGCAGGAACCCGCACGCGCCGTTCTGCAGCGCGCGGTACACGTACTCGTCGAGGTCGAACGTGGTCGCGATGAGCACGTTGAGGGGTGCGTCCACATCGGGGCCGGCGAGCAGCCGCGTCGCCTCCAGGCCGTCGAGTGCCGGCATCCGGATGTCGAGCAGGCAGACGTCGGGGCGCAGCCGGCGGGCCTGCTCGACCGCGCTCTCGCCGTCCGCGACGCTCGCCACGACCTCCATGTCGGGCTGTGTGCCGAGGATCATCCCGAACGCCGAGCGGATCATCTCCTGGTCGTCGGCGATCAGCACACGGATTGTCATGCGGTGGAGGATGGCAGAAGTGCTGTCACAGCCCAACCACGACCCGTCGGGCCGGCGGAAAGGCTGCCACCGGCCGATTCCACCCGTTCGGCCAGGCCGACCAGGCCGAAGCCGCCCTTGGGCAGGCCGTTGTCGCCTGCCTGACCGTCGTTGGTGACGCTGATCTCCACCTCCGAACCCCTGGCGCGGGCGCTGACCATCACCTGGCTCACGCGGGTGGCGTGCCTCAGCACGTTGGTGAGCGCCTCCTGCACCACGTGCCGGGCAGCGTCCACAGTGGAGGTGGGCAGGTCGAGGGAGGCGATAGCCGGATCGATGTTCGTGCTGACCGGCGCACCGGTGAAGCTGGACGCGAGGTCGTTCATCATCAGGGTGATCGCCTGATGGGGGTGCATCGGGGCGTTGTCGTCGCGCAGGACGTCGACCATGGTCCGCATCGACGTCAACGCCTGCGAGCCCGCCCGTTCGATGCCGTCGAGCATCTTGTCCAGCACGGCGGGGTCCGGCAGTTGTCCGCTGCCCGTGGCGAAGCGGACCGCCTGGGTCTGCACGACGATCGCGGTCACGTGGTGGGCCACGAAGTCGTGCAGGTCGCGGGCGTACTCCAGCCGTTGCGCCTGCCGGGACAGCTGGAACGAGTCGGTGCGGCCGCGGTCGTACAGCCGCATGACCAGCCCGAGCAGCAGGACGAACGCCAGCACCACGGCGATGATGAACGACATCAAGGGGGTGTAGGCGGTGTCCAGGTCCTCCAGGCGCAACGGCAGTGTGGTCGCGGCGAGGCCCAGCAGAAGGCACAGCCCCGCCGCGCGCCAGGCCGGGAACACCAGCAGGGTCCGGACGCAGAGGCACGCCAGCCCGATGAGCTCGAAGAACCCGAACGTGTTGTCGAGGTGACCGGGCAGCACGGTCGCGCACACGACGGTGAAGGCGATCGACAGCGTCCCGATGCCCGCCACGGCCCGTGCGGGCAGGTCGCGCGTGAACAACGCCACCGAGGGCAGGATCCCGCAGACCACCAATCCCACGGCGCCGTACACGCTCGGTGAGCTGAACGCCTCGACGACCAGCACGGCGCCCCCGGCCGCGACGATCAGCCAGAAGACGACGCGTTGCCACCAGGTGAGCCGGGTCAGGATGCCTGTCATACCGGCGACGGTAGGTCAGAGCCGCGGCGAGCCGCCTCAACCTTTCGGTGGAGCCGTCCCGAGATCACTCAGCAGTGCGATGGATCCGCGCGGGGTCTTCCGTCAGCAGGCTGTGCACCGTTCCCCGGAGTCGACGAGAACGGTGCCAGATGGATCAGCGAACGGTGGCGGTGGCCGACCGGCTGGGCAAGGTGTACGGGTCAGGGCAGGCCGCGGTGACGGCGCTGGACGGGGTGTCCGCGCAGTTCCTGCGCGGCGAGTTCACCGCGGTGATGGGGCCTTCGGGCTCCGGCAAGTCCACCCTGATGCACTGCCTGGCGGGGCTCGACACACCGACCTCGGGCAAGGCGTGGGTCGGTGGCGCCGACCTCGGCTCGCTGAAGGAGGCCGAGCTCACGCGGCTGCGGCGGGACCGGATCGGGTTCGTCTTCCAGTCGTTCAACCTGCTTCCGACGCTGACCGCCTGGGAGAACATCGTCCTGCCGCTGACGCTGGCCGGCACGAAACCGGATCAGGACTGGACGCGGCGGGTGGTCGACGCGGTCGGGCTCGGTGACCGGCTCGGGCACCGGCCCTCCGAGCTGTCCGGGGGCCAGCAGCAGCGCGTGGCCTGCGCGCGGGCGCTCGTGTCGCGGCCGGAGATCGTGGTGGCCGACGAACCGACCGGCAACCTCGACTCCCGCAGCGGTGGGCAGATCCTGGGGCTGCTGCGCCGGTGCGCGAAGGAGTGGGGACAGACGGTGCTGATGGTCACGCACGACCCGATCGCCGCCGGCTACGCGGACCGCGTGCTGTTCCTCGCCGACGGACGGATCGTCGACGAGATGGCCGGCCCCACAGCGGATCTGGTGCTGGACCGGATGCGCCGCTTCGACGGCCAGGCGGTGCGCTGATGATCCGCGTGGCATGGCGGTCCATGATGGACAACCGAGTGCGTTTCCTCCTGCCGGCGATCGCGATCGTGTTCGGCGTCGCGTTCGTCACCGGGTCACTGGTCTACGGCGAGACCGTGCGTGCGGCCGTGGAGGGCGCGCCCAAGGACTTCGACGTCCAGGTCGAGCAACGGGACAACAAGGCCCTGTCCGCCGCGACGATCGAACGGCTGCGCGGCGTGGCCGGGGCCGGTGGCCTGCGTCCGGTCGCGGAAGGCCCGGCGTTCCTGGTCGGCAAGGACGGGAAGCTCGTCGGCACACCGGGATCCGACGGTGGCGTCAACTTCGACCCGCAGCGCCACGAGCTGACCAACGGCGTGGCTCCGTCCGGACCGGACGAGGCCGCGCTCGACAAGTGGGCCGCCCAACGCACCGGCTACCAGGTCGGCGACAAGATGCGGGTCGTCGTGGCGGGCACGGCGCGTGACGTCCGGCTGACCGGTGTGTTCGACTACGAGAACACCCGGATCGTGCGGGGCGGCACGCTCGTCGCGTTCGCCGACGCCACGGCGCGCGAGCAGTTCGGCCACGGCGGCTACACCTCGGCTTTGCTGACCGCGGCGCCGGGTACTGGCCCGGGAGCGCTGGCCACAGCGGTGGAGACGGCGTCGCCCGACCTGCGGACGTCCACCGCCGACGAGCTGACCAGTCTTGAAGCGAGCGACAACGACAAGCTGACCATGATCCTGCTGATCTTCGCGGGCGTGGCGCTGTTCTCGTCGGCCTTCCTGGTGGCCAACACCTTCACGATGCTCGCCGCCGCCAGGGCGCGCGAACACGCGCTGCTGCGGGCGATCGGCGCCGGGCGGCGGTACGTGCTGCGCATGGTCCTCACCGAGGCGTCGCTGCTGGGCGTCGCCGCGACCGCGGTCGGCTACCTGCTGGGCGTGGGCGGCGCGGCGGTGCTGAAGTCGGAGTTCGCCGTCTTCGAAGGGGCGCCGGTCCCGTTGCGGCCGTTCACCCCGGCCACCCTCCTCGCGGCGTTCGGCGTCGGACTCGGCGTGACCCTGCTGGCCGCCTACCTCCCGGCCCGCCGCGCTGCCGCGGTCCCGCCCGTCGCGGCACTGCGCACCGGCCTTCCTCCGACGGGGAAGTCGTTGCGCCGCAGGAACATCGTGGGCTTCGTGGTCACCGCGATCGGTACCTTGATGGTGGTGCTCGGGCGAGGCGAGCAGACCATGATCTACCTCGGCGCGCCGACCATGCTGATCGGCCTGATCATCCTCACGCCGTTGCTCGCCGCGGGGCTGACCTCGGTGCTGCGCGGTCCGTTGACCCGGTTCGCCGGCCTCACCGGCACCCTCGCCGTGGAGAACACGCGCCGCAACCCGCGTCGCACCGGTGCGACGGCGAGCGCGCTCATGATCGGACTGTCGGTCTGCGCCGCCGTCACCGTGCCGATCGCGTCGATCTCGGCGAAGAGCGAGGAGACCGCGAAGTCGTGGAACCACGCGGACATCCGCGTGGAGGCGCTCCCGTTCGCGGATGTCAGCCCGAGCACGGCCGACGAGATCGCGAAGGTTCCCGGCGTCGAGCACGTCACGGCGCTGCGGCAGGCGTTGCTGCCGTTGGACAAGGGCTCCCTTCAGGTGACCGGGGTGAACGCGGGATCGATCAGCGCGCTCGTGCCGCTGACGATTCGCGAGGGCTCGCTGGACCAGCTCGGCACGGGCATCGCGGTGCACAGCGGCGTCGCGGCGGCACACGGCTGGACGGTGGGGTCGAAGGTGGGCGAGGAGAAGCCGCTCACGGTCGTGGCCACCTTCGACGCACCCGAGGAGTTCGGCGCCGATGCCCTCGTCGACACGGCGAACATCCCGGCGGACGAGCTCTGGAACCGCGAGATCCTGATCAAGGCAGGCGGATCGGCGGAGAAGGTGCGCGACGACATCCGCAGCGCGTTGGACAACCCGGTCCTCGTGGTGCAGACGCGCGACGAGTACGTCGAGTCGCAGGCCGCGCAGTACGACCTGTACCTCAACCTCCTCTACGCGATGCTGAGCGTCTCGGTCCTGATCGGCGCGATGTCCGTGGTCAACACCATGACGATGTCCACCATGGAGCGCATCCGCGAGATCGGCCTGCTGCGCGCGGTCGGGCTCGGCCGGTCCCAGGTGGGCGCCGTGCTGCGGATCGAGTCGGTGATCATCGCGGTGATCGGTGCGCTGGCCGGCGTCGTGTCGGGCTGCGTGATCGGGGCGATGACGGTGAGCGGACAGGCGAACACCACCCCCGTGCTCCCGTGGGACCGGCTGGCCGTGTTCATGGCGATCACCGTCGCGATCGGTGTCGCCGCGGCCTTCGTCCCGGCCCGCCGCGCCGTGCGGATCCCGATCCTGACGGCGATCAAGACGGACACCGAGTGACTGCCAACCTGAGGAGAGAACCGTTGCGTTCCATGCTGTCCGTAGTTGTGTTGATGGGCTCCGTGCTCTGCGCCGGCGGCGTCGCTTCCGCCGCTGAGCAGCCGGACTGGAAACCGTGCTCGGCCGTGGCCGCCGGATGGAATCCGGACGACCAGCGCACCGAATGCGCGATGGTCCGCGTACCGCTCGACCACGCGAACCCCGGCGGGCGTCAGATCCAGATCGCGGTCAGCAGGCTCAAAGCCACCGGTGACAGGACCGGCGCGATCCTGGTGAACCCCGGCGGTCCAGGCCAGCAGGGCGTGACGATGCCGCAGCATCTCGCCGCGAGCAAGGCCGGCGGGCTCAACGTCCATCACGACCTCATCGGCTTCGACGCGCGCGGTATCGGCTACAGCACAGCCGTTCCGTGCGAAAGCGATGACACGCGGCCGGACCCGTCGCTGTCCCCGAAGGACCGTGCCCGGTTCGCCGCCGAACGCGACGCCAGGCGCAACCGCGAGTGCTTCGACCGCGACCCGGACCTGGTCCGCTCCATGACCACCCAGAACGTCGCCCGCGACATGGACGTCATCCGCGAGGCACTCGGCGAGAAGAAGATCGGCTACTACGGAATCTCCTGGGGCACAGGGCTCGGCGCGACGTACCGGACGCTGTTCGACGACCGCGTGGACCGGATGCTGCTCGACTCCGTCGTGCCACCGGTGCTCGACGTCAGGACGATGGACGACGGTCAGGCCAACGCGGGGGAGAACACGTTCCACGAGTTCGCCGCCTGGATCGCCCGCTACGACGCCGTCTACCACTTCGGCTCCACCCAGACCGTGGTCTCCCAAGCACTGCTGGACCTGCGGGCCGAGCTGACCGCCCACCCGCGCACGATGCCCGACGGCAGCGTCGTCGACGGCGACACCGTGAACATGATGTACGCCAATCCCCGCAAGGAATGGGCGGGCCTCGCCGCTCAGCTCAGGTCCATCAAGGACACCGGAGCGGTAGCACCGAACCGGCCGGGTGGTCTCGGCTGGGACGCGGACGTCCACCGCTACGACCCGTTCCCGCAGACCGCGTTGCTGTGCAACGACTCACCCAGCGCCCGCGACTTCGAAACCGTGTGGCGCCACCACGAGGAGCGCGCCGAACGCTTCCCGGTGGCCGGCCGGTTCGGGATCTACGAACAGCGCTGCGTCGGCTGGCCGACGGAGGGAAAGCCGTGGGACCTCAAGGCCGGCAAGAGCCCCGTGCAGCTCGTCGCCCACCTGTACGAGCCGGTGACGCCGATCGGCTGGGCCCTGGAGATGCGCGGTCGCATCGGCGGTGACCTGATGACGATCGAGGACGACGCCCACGGCTCGCTGCAGGACCTGCCCTGCGCCGAGGCCGCGGTGACGTTCTTCGACACCGGCCGCACGTCGACGGGCAGCTGCGCGGGCGCACCGGTTCCGGGGCCTGGGCTGTAGCTCGCCCGACCTGTACAACTACGCCCAGGGACCCGATCAACACCACTGACCCGGCGGAACCTGCGCAGGTTTCGCCGCAGGACTGAAAGGATCCTTCTGATGTCCGACCGTGCGACCAAGGCCCAGCGGGTGCGCTTCTGGCTCGTCGTCTGCGCGGTCTACATCGCGCTCGTCGTGGCGGCCGTCCTGCTGCACGACCGGGCTCAGTGGATGGGCGCGGGTGTGGGGACGCTGGGCGGTTGCCTGGTCCTGGCCGCACTGCTGGGCTGGTGGCGTCGCCACCCGGCCAACCCTGACCGGGCCGAGTAGTTCCCGGCCCAGCTCGCGCGCCGGGTTAGCGAAACGAGCACCTGCTCGCACGATTCGCGGCCGTGCAAAGGTTCCCCATGGACATGGACGTTCTCGTGCCGGACCTCATCGAGCGGAACTGGGCTTGGGCGGACGCCAACTCACCGTGCGGTGCCCTGCCCCAGTGGATCGAGCGCGCGGGTGACCTGGTGGTGGACGGGCCGGTCGTCTGGTCCACGCCGGACGACACGCCGTTCGGCGAGGACAGCTACGACGTGCCGCCCAGGACCTACTCGGTGTTCGTCGGGATCGACGGCTACGGCGACGACCCCGAGCGGACGCGGTACGACGTGCGCGTGGTCTTCATCGCCCTGGCCGGACCGGAGAAGCTCGCCGAGGCCACCTGGCGGCACGAGCAGGCGGGCCTCATGACCATCGAGGACTACACCTGCCTGGCGAGTCAGAAGGCCAACTCGTTCATCACGGGGGAGACCTTCGCCCGCCTCAAGGAGGCGGTGCTGTCGACCGAGAGCGTGCACCGGAAGGGCCCGTGGCCCAACGAGGTCGTCGACCCGGAGACCGGGTTGAACGTGATGCTGTTCCCGTCCTACGACAGCGCCAGCGGCATTTCGTGCATCGAACTCGTGGACGACGTCGAAGAACTCGTCGGCCTGCTCCACTTCAGCTACGGGATTTGACGCTGGTCAGGTGTCGCACTGCAGGGCGGCGTCCTGCAGTGCGCGCAGCGCCGCCCGGCACGCGGGGCGGTTCGTGGTGCTGTCGCGCCACAAGGCGAACACCCGTCGTCGGGGTGCCGGCAGCAGCGGCACGAACCGGACACCTTCTGGTGTGGCGCCGCGGCCGAGCCGGGGGATGATCGCGGCGCCGAGCCCGGCCGTCACCAACGCGAGCTGGGTGGAGTGTTCGGAGGCGGTGTGCCTGACTTGGCGCTGGATTCCGTTGCGGCGCAGGGTGTTCTCCAGCCAGCCGTGGCAGATCTCGTCGCTGGGCCAGCCGACCCAGTCCTCGCCGCTCAGTTCGTCCAGCGTCACGGCGGCCCGGTCGGCCAGCGGATGGTGGGCGGGCAGGGCCACGTCGAGAACGTCTTCCAGCAGCGGCGCGCAGGAGATCCCGTCGGGCACCGCGAGTGGCTCTTCCGGCCAGTCCTGCACCACCGCGATGTCGATGTCGGCGTGGCGCAGTTGTGCGATCGACTCGTCGGGTTCCAGCTCCGCGAGTCGTGCGGACAGGTTCGGGTGCCGCTGTCGCAACGTGTGCAGCACCGTCGGCAGCAGGCCGCGGGCGGCCGTGGCGAACGCGGCCACCGTGAGTGATCCGGCCACGGCGCCGCGGTGGCCGGCGAGGTCGGTCTCGACGAGTTCGACCTGCCGCAGCAGTCTGCCCGCGTGGCCGGCCAGCAGGTCGCCGGCGTCGGTGAGCCGGATGCCGCGACCCTGCTTCTCCAGCAGGGGCTGGCCGATCTCGCGCTCCAGCCTGGACAGTTGCTGCGACACCGCCGAGGTGGTCACGTGCAATGCCTCGGCGGCGCCGCGGACCGATCCCGTCGTGGAGACCGCGTGGAGGGTCCGCAGTCGTTCCAGGTTCAACACATTAGCGATGCTACGCGGTTGTTCGAAGAATGTTTCGATTGTCTTAGCGACGGTGGAGCGGCAGTGTCGGTGCCGCCTGAACCGACCTTCGCGAGGAGACTTCGTGCACCATCAGCTTCTGGTCCTCGGTGGCGACCTTCCGGTCCACCGTCTGGGTTTCGGCGCCATGCGGATGCCTGAGAACGACCCGGCCGCCGCACACGCCCTGGCGCGCCGCGCGGTCGAGCTCGGCGTCACCTTCATCGACACGGCCGACTCCTACGACCTGGGCCGCAACGAGGAGTTGCTGGCCGAGGCGCTACACCCCTGTCCCGACGGTGTCGTGGTGGCCACCAAGGCCGGTCAGTGCCACCCCGGCGACGAGTGGATCCCGCTCGGTCGCCCGGAGTACCTGCGCCAGCAGGCCGAACTGAGCCTGCGGCGGTTGCGAGTCGAGCGCATCGACCTGTTCCAGCTCCACCGGGTCGACCCCGCGGTCCCGCTGGCCGACCAGATCGGCGCGTTGCGGCAACTGCAGGACGAGGGAAAGGTGCGGCACGTCGGGCTGTCCGAGGTCTCCGTCGAGCAGATCGTCGAAGCCGGGCGGATCACGCCGATCGTGAGCGTGCAGAACCGGTACAACCTCGACGACCGGCGCTCGGAGAACGTGCTGGAGCACTGCGAGCGGCACGACATCGCGTTCCTGCCCTGGCTGCCGATCGCGCCGAGCGTGCGGCCGGACTCGCCGGTGACCGAGGTGGCGCGCCGGCTCGGCGTCACCCCGGCCCAGGTCGCGCTGGCGTGGTTGTTGCGCCGGTCGAGGGTCATGCTCCCCATCCCCGGCACGTCCTCCCTGCGCCACCTGGAGGAGAACGCCGGTGCGGTGAACGTCGATCTGCCCGACGAGGACTTCGACCGCCTCGGGCAGGCGCGGAGTGACGTGGTTCCGGCGTGACGAACGGGTAGCCGCGGCCGGCGACACCGACTATGGTCTCTGCCATACTCCCGAATCAGGGGACGGCGCGATGAGCGGGCAGGGCAGGCGGGGCACCAGGCAGCGGATGCTGGACAGCGCGGTGCTGTTGTTGCGGGAACGCGGCGCGGCCGGCGTGACGGTGGACGCGGTGCTGGCGCACAGCGGTGCGCCGCGGGGGTCCGTCTACCACCACTTTCCCGGTGGTCGCAACGAGTTGGTCCTGGGCGCGGTCCGCCAGGCCGGGGACTACATCGCCGCCGTGGTCAGTGAGTCGGCGGCCGGGGGCGACGTCCGGCAGATGGTGGACCGGCTCGTCGTCTTCTGGAAGCGGGCGCTGGTCAAGACCGACTACCGGGCGGGCTGTCCGGTCGCCGCGATGGCCCTGGACAGCCGCGATCTCGTCCCCGAGGCCGGTGACGTGGTGCGGGAGATCTTCACCAGTTGGCAGGCCAGCCTCGCGAACACGCTGGCCGCCAACGGTTTCGCGGCCCAGCGCGCGCAGCGACTGGCGACGTTGGTCGTGTCCGCGATCGAGGGTGCGATCATCCTCTGCCGCGCCCACCGTGACCTGGGCCCGCTCGACGACGTGCTCGTCGAGATCGCGCCCCTGTTGGAGCGACGAGACTAGGCCGTGTCCTGCAAGTCGGTCCGCGACAGTCGCGGCCGAGGGCCCCGGAGGCGGCACCGCCGGAACGCCCGAACACGCCCGGTATGAGGGCGCCCCGGCGGCACCGCCTCCGGGACTCTCGACCGTGACTCTCATCGAACAGACTTACAGGACACGACCTAGGAGCCTGGCCCATGTGGAAACCCAGCGCCTGCATCCTCTGCGAGTGCAACTGCGGGATCGAGATCCTCGTCGGTGACGACGGGCGGTCGTTCGACAAGATCCGCGGCGACAAGCTCCACCCCGCGTCGGCCGGCTACACCTGCAACAAGGCGTTGCGCCTCGGCCTGCACCAGAACGGCGACACCGGCCGGATCACGCACCCGCTGCGCCGGCGGCCCGACGGCACCTTCGAGGAGATCGACTGGGACACCGCGATCAGCGAGATCGCGGCGCGCCTGGGCGAGGTCCGCGACACCTTCGGCGGGGAGACGATCTTCTACTACGGTGGCGGCGGGCAGGGCAACCACCTCGGCGGCGCGTACTCGCCCGCCACGATGGCCGCGTTCGGCGGCCGCTACCGCTCGTCCGCGCTCGCGCAGGAGAAGACCGGCGAGTTCTGGGTCAGCGCCCGCATGCTCGGCAACATGACCCGCGCGGACTTCGAGCACTGCGAGGTCGCGCTGTTCGTCGGCAAGAACCCCTATCAGTCGCACGGCTTTCCGCGGGCCCGTTCGGTGCTCAAGGACATCGCCAAGGACCCGGCCCGGTCGATGATCGTGATCGACCCCGTGCGGACCGAGACGGCGGAGCTGGCCGACTTCCACCTCCAGGTCAGGCCCGGCACCGATCTCTACCTGCTGACGGCGCTGGCCGCCGTGCTCGTGCAGGAGGACCTGATCGCCGCCGACTGGCTCGCCGAGCACGCGGACGGCCTCGACGCCGTCGCCGCCGTCCTGCGCCAGGTGCCCGTCGGTGACTACTGCGCCGTCGCCGACGTCGAGGAGACGCTGGTGCGGGCGGTCGCCGCCCGGATCGCCGCCGCGGACTCCGTGTCCGTGTTCGAGGACCTCGGGGTCCAGATGAACCGCGACTCCACGCTCGTGAGCTACGCCGAGAAGCTGGTCTGGCTGCTCACCGGCAACTTCGGCAAACAGGGCGCCCAGTACGTGCCCTCCAGCCTGGTGCCGATCGGTCGTGACCGCGGGCACGCCGGCGACGAGGGCCCGCGCAGCCCTGTCGCGGGCGCGCGGATCATCAGCGGCCTCGTGCCGTGCAACGTGATCGCGGAGGAGATACTCACCGACCACCCGGCCCGTTACCGGGCGATGCTGGTCGAGAGCGCGAACCCCGCGCACTCCCTGGCCGACTCGGCCCGCATGCGGGAGGCGCTCGCCGCGCTGGAACTCGTCGTCGTCATCGACGTCGCGATGACCGAGACCGCACGCCTGGCCGACTACGTGCTGCCGGCGCCGACGCAGTTCGAGAAGTTCGAGGCCACGTTCTTCAACTTCGACTTCCCGCGCAACATCTTCCACCTGCGGCACCCCGTCGTGCCCGCACCGCGGGGCGTGCTGCCCGAGCCGGAGATCCACGCCCGTCTGGTCGAGGCGTCCGGCGCGCTCACCGAGGCCGACTACGCACCGCTGCGCGCGGCCGCGAACGCTGGACGAGCCGAGTTCGCGCAGGCGTTCCTCTCCGTCCTCGCGGACCCGGCGAAACGGCGGCTCGCGTCCGTCCTGCTGTACCGCACCCTCGGCCCGACGCTGCCGCACGACGCCTCCGCGGCCGCTGTGCTGTGGATGGCCGCGCACGAGTGCGCCCGCAAGAACCCGGCCGGAGTCGAGAAGGCGGGCTACGGGTCCGGGCTCGAAGCGGGGGAGCGGCTCTTCGAGGCGATCGTCAACGGCTCGCACGGCGTGCACATCACCGACGACGAGTACGACGCCTCGTGGCGGCGCCTGCGCGGTCGGCGAATCACCCTCGCCGTGCCGGAACTGCTCGCCGCGGTGGCTGCGCTGGGCGAGAGGCCCGTCCCGCGGCAGGATCCGGAGTGGCCGTTCGTGCTGTCCGCGGGAGAACGGCGCGCCTTCACCGCCAACACGATCATGCGCGATCCCAGCTGGCGTCGGCGCGACCCGGACGGCCGCCTGCGCATGAGCGTCACCGACGCGACGCGGCTCGGTGTCACGACAGGCGACCGGGTCAGGCTCACGACCCGGCGCGGCAGCGCGGAGGTGTCCGTGGACGCCACCGACACCATGCGCTCAGGCCACATCTCGCTTCCCAACGGCCTCGGGCTCACCGTGAAGGAGCGCACGGGCGTCGCTCCCAACGAACTCACCGCCGCGGAGGACCGCGACGAGTGGGCCGGCACGCCGTGGCACAAGCACGTGCCGGCCCGACTCGAACCGCTCGGGCCCTAGCAGCACATTCGTCCCAGTGATTTCCCTAGTTTTCCGGGGGACTCGATCTTTTAGGGCATCTGCCAGTTCTTCCTCGTTGAGAAAGAACTGGCAGATGCCCAGTCTCTAGTTGAAGGGCGAATTAGATAGGCCACTTTTGCCTGGTGAGAAGGCATGTGGCGAAGTGGGGCGATTGCCGGGGCGGGCGTTGCCGTGCTGTGAGGTGTGTTCGTATTGGTTGCCGATCTGTAACGTGTGTCGTAGTAACTTCTTTGTGGTGCAACCCGATCGGCCTCGAATTGCGGTTCTCTGATCGAAACGCGTTTGGCTGCAGGAGCCCGATCTGAGTGAGGTGACGATGTGACCCGCACGTCGAAAGGTCCCTCGTCGACCTTGCCACCGGCGGGTGAGCAGGGCCTGAGGATCAACCTGCTCGGTTCGCTGGAGTGCTGGGCCGGCAACCGCCGGATCCACCTCGGCGGGCCTGTCCAGGAACGTGTCATGGTCGCCCTGCTGCTCGACGTCGGGCAGGTCATGTCGGTCTCGCAGCTGGTCGACTTCGTGTGGGACGAGGAACCGCCCGCCACCGCGACCCACCAGGTGCGCAAGGCGGTCGCGCGGCTGCGTCAGCTGATCCCCTCCGGCGGGGAGATGATCCTCACCGAGGGACCGGGCTACCGGGTCGAACTGCCGGTCGAGCAGCTGGATCTCAAGGTCTTCCTGGACCTGCTGGAGAAGGCGGGTAAAGCGACCTCCCGGCAGAGCTGGGAGGAAGCGGCGGCGCACCTGCGGGCGGCGGTGGCGCTGCGGCGGGGAGAGGTGCTCGCGGGCAGCGGCGGCCAGGCGATCCAGACCGCGGAGGTCGCGCTGCGCGAACGCTACCTCGACGCGGTCGAACAGCTCACCGATCTGCGCCTGGCACGCGGTGACTCCCGGGAACTCGTGAGTGAGCTCCGCGAACACGTCGGGGCCAACCCGTTGCGGGAGAAGCTGCGCTCCCAGCTGATGCTGGCCCTGTACCGCTGCGGACGGCAGGCACACGCGCTCAACGAGTACCAGCAGCTCAGCCGGCTGCTGGCGGAGGAACTCGGGATCGACCCCAGCCGTGAGCTCTCCGCGCTGTACGAGCGAATCCTGCGCAACGACCCGGCGCTCGGTGCTCCGGCGCAGATCGAGGCGCCGGTGGCCGACAGCCCGGTTCTCCCCGTCGCCAAGGCGGTGCAGAGGCCGGCCCTGCGCTCGTTGCCCTACGACCTCACGGACTTCATCGGCCGCGAACCCGAACTCACCGCGCTGCAGGGCATTCTCAGCGAACCGGCGGGCCAGGGGCCGCAGGTCGTCGCGATCGACGGAATGGGCGGCGTGGGCAAGACGTCGCTGGCCGTGCGCTTCGCGTACCTGATGGCCGACAGCTATCCGGACGGGCAGTTCGCGCTCGACCTCTGCGGCTACACCGCCGGTGGCACGCCGGTGCCGCCGCAGGTCGCCGCGGAGAAGCTGCTGGGCATGCTCGGCGTGGAGACCGACGCCCTGCCCTCCGAGGCCGACGCGCGGATCGCCCTGTGGCGGACGATGACGACGGAGAGCAGGCTGCTCGTCCTGCTGGACAACGTCTGCGACGTCGCCCAGGTGCTGCCGTTGCTGCCGCAGAGCGGTCAGGCGCTGGTGCTGGTCACCAGCCGGACGCGGCTCATCGACCTCGACGGCGCGCACTGGATGACCCTGGGGACGATGACGAACGAGGACGGCGCGGCGATGGCCGCCCAGGTGCTGGGCGGGCGGCGGGCGGCCGCCGAGCCCGAGGCGGTGGCCGAACTCGTCGCGCTGTGCGGGCACCTGCCGCTCGCGTTGCGGATCGCGCTCAGCCGTCTCGGCAACCGGCCCCGATGGCCGATCAGCTATCTCGTCGACCGGATGAGCGACGAGTCCCGGCTCCTGGACGAGCTCAAGTCCGGCGAGCGCGGCGTGGACCTGTCGCTGCGGATGTCCTACGAAGGTCTCGCGTCACGGCATCGCACCGCTTTCCGCATGCTCGGGGTGTGCCCAGGTCGTGACGTCGACGTCTACTCGTCGGCCGCGCTGCTGGGCATGTCCGCGCTCAACGCGGAGGCCGTCCTGGAGGTGCTGCTCGACGCGCACATGCTCAAGCAGCACGAGATCGGCTGCTACACCTTCCACGACCTCGTGCGCAGCTTCGTCCGCCAGCTCACCCACGCGGAGAGCGGGGACGAGGTGCTGGCGGAGACGCGGGCCGCGTTCGCCCGCCTGCTCGAGTACTACGTGCGGGCCACCGACCAGGCGTGCGACGTGTTGTTCCCCGGCAGGGCGGTGCTGCGCGGCACGCCGATCGCCGAGACGTTCGAGCTTCCCCAGATGTCGACCGACGAGGCCGCCCGCAAGTGGACGTACCGCGAGCAGGCCACCCTGCGCGAGGCGCTCGTGCTGGCACACGAGCGCGGCTTCGACAGCCAGGTCGTCCGGCTGGCCCGCAACGTCGTGTTCCTGCTCGACGCGGACGGCCTGTTCGAGGAGTTCGCCGAGGTGGCGCGGCTGGCCGTCGTCTCCTCGCGGAAGGTCGGCGACGCCGAGCTGGTGCGCTTCAGCCTGTCGAACCTGGCGGTGGCCAACTGGAAGCTCGGCCGGTTGGAGGCGGGAATCGAGGCCGTGTCGGAGGCGCTGGCCGTCGCGAACGCGATCGACGACCGCAGGGGCGTTGCCAAGGACACCGGGGTGCTCGGCCTGCTCGTGCTCACGTCCGGGCGGCACGACGAGGCCAGGACGTTGCTGGAGGAGGCCATCCGGATCAAGCGGGAGCTGGGGGCCGGACGGGCGGAGGCGGAGTCGCTGGTCAACCTCGGCACCCTGCACGAGCAGCGCGGTGACTACGCCGAGGCCATCGCCGTCGGCGAGCGCGCCCTGCTGCTCAACCGCGAGCTCGGCGTCCAGGAGAACGAGGTCGTCACGCTCGCCTATCTCGCGATGACCCGCCTCGCGATGGGCGACGTGACCAGGGCGGACGAGCTGCTGGCGACCGCGCGCGATCTCACCCTGACCGCGGGCGTCCCCGGCGACATCGCGCTCGTGTACGTCCTCTCCGCACTGGTCGTCCACCGTCAGGGCCGTACGGCCGAGGCTCGGCAGTTCGCCGCGCTCGGGCTGGGACTGGGCCACCAGAAGGTGCGGTGGACACCGCTGCGGAGCATCGTCATCGACAACCTGGCGGCCCGTCTCCACCGAGCTCAGTCGGAACTGGCCGAGGCGTGGACGCTGCACGAGCGTGCGCTCGCGCTCGCCACGCGGATCGGGTGCCGGATCGAGGAGGCACGGGCACTCGCCGGCCTGGCCGAGATCTGCGACCGGCGGGGAGAGGACGAGCGGGCCCGCTCGCTCGCGCAGCGGGCGGACGCGCTGTTCGAAAGCCTTGGCGTTCCTCGGGGAGCGCGTATCTGACGGCTGCCGGGGTTCGTTCCCACCCGGAGTTCCACCGGGAACGGATCGGTATCGGCTGAGGGCACGCTGGCTGAAAAGCAGGTGTCGACAGCTGATGTGGCCTTGGAGAATCGTTGGGCCTCACCGATCTGCTGAGGAGCGCGACGATGAAGCGGCGGTGTACGAGCACTCGGTCCGATGGGACCGGAAACGCGATGCGGCGATGAACGCGGACATACGGCTGCTGCTGTGTTTCCCGTCGGTGTCGCTGGCGCGCAAGGCCGTGCGGAGCGGAGTCGACCTGCGGCTCGTGATCGCGGAGGACGAGCGGCAGGCCTTCGGGACGCTGGTGTCCGATCACACCGACGTGGTCGACCCGGACGACAAGAGCGCCGTGACGAGGACCGTCGCGAAAGTCGTCCAGGATCACCACATCACGCACGTCCTCGCCTCGGACGGATTCCCGGCGGCACAGACGGTTCCGGACTCCGCCGGTGCCGCCCGCGTCCTCGCCGAGGACGACAGGCTCGCGGAAGTGCTGGCCACGAGCAGGTATCCGATGATCCGCCGCGCCACCGCCACTGGTGCGGACGTCTCCGAGGCCGTCTCCAGGATCGGCCTGCCCGTGGTGATCCGTTCGGGACAACGGGAAGAGGTCGTGCTGCGCCGCGGCGCCGAACTGGCGGAATGGCTGAACGGTGCGGAGCCGGGGCCCGTCGAGATCGCGGAGTTCGTCATCGGGCCCGAGGTCGTGATCACCACGCTGACCCTGGACGGCATGCACCGCGTCGTCGGCGCCACGGCCAAGTGGATGACGAGTGGCGGGGTGCGGTACCTGCACCCGGCGGAGCTGGCCGAGCCCGTGTCGAGGGAGACACGGGCGACCGTCACGGCCGTGCTCGACCTGGTGGGATACGAGTTCGGGCCCGCGGAGACGACGCTCGTGCTGTCCGAACGAGGTCCCCGCGTCGTCAGCGTCAGACCTGGATTCGGGACCAGGACGATCGCCAGGCTCATCGAGATCGCGGCGGGCGTCGACGTGCAGACCGAACTCTTCCGGGCGCTGGCGGGTGGCCAGGTACGTCCGTCGAGTGCCCGGTGGTTCGCCGGTGCGGAGCACACCCACGCGGCGCCTGAGGGTGCCTTGTACGTGGTGGCCGAGGGACCGACACCGGAAGCGGTGGAGGCGCTGCTGGACCGCGGCCGGGGAGTCGCGCTCTCACCTGATCCGCCGCCGTCCCGCAGATCCGGTCCTACCGCGTAGGTATTGAAGCGGTATCCCGGGAAGGAACGGATCGGGAACCACGGCTGCGACAGTGGTTTCAGTCGAGCGAACGGGAGTGACAAAGTGCTGAAGAACTCAACTGTGAAGCGTTTCGCCGTCGTCACGCGCTACACCGGAATGAGCCTGGGTGTCGCGGCCGTCATCGCTCTGGGCGGTCCCGACTCCGGCGTCGAAGGACCCAACATGGTGCTGTCGAACGCATCCGCGCAGGTCGCCGGTGCCGTCCAGGCCGGCGTGACCGCGGCCTGAGTCGCCGCTCCGCCCCGGTTCGTGGCCGATCCTTTCCGATCGGCGAAACTTTCCTCAATCAAGACCGCGGCAGACCCATGCCCGAAAACGGTCTGGCGACGACGTTTCCGGCTGATCGAGCCGGTCTTTCCTCCCCATTCGGGGAGAACTCTTCTGAACTCACTGATCCGAGAAGCGGAGCAGCAATGCCTGTCACGCACGGCGGCGGCGTCGCGCTCTTCCCCGGCCAGGGAACCCAGGCCAAGGGGATGGGGGCGGGACTGTTCGACCGATATCCCGGGGCCGTCTCGCTGGCGAGCGACGTCCTCGGCTACGACATCGCGCGGCTGTGCCTCGAAGACCCCGACGGCCGCCTCGACGACACGCGCTACACGCAGCCCGCGGTCTTCGTGGTGAACGCACTGTCCTATTGGGACAGCGTCGATCGCGGCGAGCCGCCGGCCGGCGTGCTGCTCGGGCACAGTCTGGGGGAGTACAACGCGTTGCTCGCCGCGAAGGCGTTCGACTTCGAGACCGGCCTGAAGCTGGTGGCGCAGCGGTCCGCGTTGATGGGGGCCGAACGGGGCGGCGCGATGCTCGCCGTGGTGGGCGCGTCGGTGCAGCGACTCGAGGAGCTGCTCGCCGAGAACGAGCTCACGACCCTGGACGTGGCGAACCGCAACACCCCCTTGCAGAACGTGCTCTCCGGACCGGCCGCCGACATCGACCGTGCCCGTGAAGTCCTTGCGGGACAAGGCCTGCGCGTGGCCCAGGTGCGCGTGTCCGCGGCCTTCCACTCGCGGTACATGAAGCCGGCGCGGGAGGAGTTCGCGGCGTTCCTGCGCGGATTCCGGTTCGCGCCGCTGGACGGCACCGTGATCGCCAACGCGACCGCACGGCCGTACCGCGACGGCGAGGTGGCGACAACGCTGTCAGCCCAGCTCGACGGCCCCGTGCGCTGGTCGGACAGCGTCCTCGCGGTACTTCGCTCGCAGCCCGCGGCGCGATTCCGGGAGATCGGCGGAAACGGAGTGCTGACCAGGATGGTGCGCCAGATCGAGACCGCGCCGGTGTCGCGGGCGGTGACACCGCGGCGGGTCTTCGCCATCGCGTTCGCGGGCGGCGACGAGAACTCCTACCGGCCGCTGAACGAGCATCTCGGGGACGTCGAGCTGGTGACGCTGGAACGGCCCGGCCGCGGACGCCGCCACTCGACACCGCTCGTCACCGATCCCGACGCGCTCGTCGCGGACCTGACCGGCCAGCTGCGGGACCACCTGCGCGGCGACGAACCGTTCGCCGTCTACGGCCACAGCCTCGGCGCCAGGCTCGCGTTCCGGGTGTGCCGGCAGCTCCGCGCCGAGGGCCTGCCCGCTCCGGTGCGGCTGGTCGTCTCCGGCGAGTGCGGGCCGTCGGTGCCCAGCCGGGAGCGGGACACCTGGCAGCTGACCGGGGACGCCTTCTGGGCACACCTCGACGAACTCGGCGGGGTGCCCCAGCAGTTGCGCCAGTACGAGGACCTCATGGCGCACTACGAACGCGTGCTGCGCGCGGACTTCACCGTGCTCGGACGGTATCGCCACCACGAGGAGACGCCGCTGGACGTGCCGATCACGGTGGTCACCGGCGACCTCGAACCGTTCAGCGACGCGGACATCTTCGCGTGGCAACGAGAAACCACCGAACCCCTGGTCCGTCACCGGCTGCCGGGCGACCACTTCTTCATCCGCGCCCACTGGCCTGAACTGGCTCACCTGATCGAAGGAGCAAACCCATGACCGCCGAGCTGACCGCGGAGCTGAAGAGCTACCTGGAGAACGAGGCGCTGTTCACGTTCGGGGACGAGATCACCGAGGACACCGACCTGTTCAAGGCGGGGGTGCTCGACTCGTTCGGCTACATCTCGCTGATGAACCACGTGCAGCAGCGCTACGGCCTCGAGCTGGGCGAGCAGCTGCTCGACGAGGTGCTGGTCTCGCTCAGTGCGATCGTGAAGTTCGTCGAGGCCCATGTTCTGTCCGTCGTGGACGGTCGGTGACCGGGGATGTGTGGAATCGCAGGCGCCTACGGAGGCGCCCACCGGATCTCCGGGCACCAGGACCTGATCGCGGGGATGCTGCGCCAGATCGAGCACCGGGGCCCTGACGAGGCCGGGTGTTATCTGGACGACCGACTCGTGATGGGCACGGTCCGCCTGAGCATCATCGACCTCACCCACGGGTCGCAGCCGGTCGGCAGCGAGGACGGCCGGTGGTGGCTCTGCTACAACGGCGAGCTCTACAACTACCGCGAGCTGCGCGCGGAACTCATCCGGCTCGGGATGCGCTTCCGCACCGACTCCGACACGGAGGTCGTGCTCCAGGCGTGGCTCGCCTGGGGGCGTGACTGCCTGCGGAGGTTCAACGGCGCGTTCGCCTTCTCCCTCTACGACTCGCTGACGGGGGAGCTCACCCTCGTGCGCGACCGGTTCGGCAAGCGGCCGCTGTTCGTCGCCCGCCACGAGGGGAAGTGGCTGTTCGCCTCCGAGATGAAGGCGTTCCTGGCCGTTCCGGGATTCCGGTTCTCCTTCGACTCCGAGCAGCTCGCGTCGATCTTCGCGACCTGGACGCCGCTGCCCGCGCAGAGCGGGTACCGCGACGTCGAGCAGATTCCGATGGGCGAGTTCCTGTGCCTGCGCGGAGACGAGGTCGAACGAGGCCGGTGGGCCACGCTCGACCTGGAGCCGGGTCTGCCACCGGACTCCGAGGAAGAAGCGATCGAACTGGTGCGGGCGGAGCTGACGGCGGCGGTCGACGTGCGGCTGCGCAGCGACGTCGAGGTCGGTGTCTACGTCTCCGGCGGGCTCGACTCCTCGATCATCGCCCACCTGGCGGCCGGACGGCAGCAGCACCCGTTGCGGACGTTCTCGATCGAGTTCGACGACGCCCAGTTCGACGAGTCCGCCGAGCAGGCGGCGGTCACCGCGGACCTCGGCACCCACCACCAGTCCGTGCACGTGCGTGACGACGACGTGGTGCAGGCGTTCCCGGCCGCGGTCAGGCACGCGGAGGTTCCCGCGTTCCGGACGGCGTTCGTGCCGATGTACCTGCTCGCCGAGAAGGTGCGCGAGGCCGGGATCAAGGTGGTGATGAGCGGTGAGGGCGCGGACGAGGCGTTCCTCGGCTACGGCATCTTCAAGGACGCGTTGCTGCTCGACTCCTGGCACGACCTCGACGAGCAGGCCCGCCTGGAGCGGATCGGGCGGATCTACCCGTACCTCCCGCACTTCTCCGGGGAGAACGCTCCCCGGCGGATGCTGGGGCTGTACCAGCAGTTCACCGAGGAGCACCTGACCGGACTGTTCTCGCACCAGATGCGGTTCCAGAACGGCAGGTTCGCCGCACGTCTGCTGCGCGGTGCCAATGACCCGTTCGCCGCCGCACAGGCGATGGTCGCGTCCGAACCGGACTACGCCGCGCTCGACACCGTGCGCAAGGCGCAGTGGCTGGAGTTCCGCACCCTGCTGTCGGGCTATCTGCTCTCCACCCAGGGCGACCGGATGGCGCTGGCCCACGGCGTCGAGAACCGCTGCCCGTTCCTGGACCCGGCGGTCGTGAAGCTGGCCGCGTCGCTCAACCACCGCTTCGGCGACCCGTTCGACGAGAAGTACCTCCTCAAGCGCGCTTTCGCCGGCGTGCTGCCGAAAAAGGTCATCGACAAGGGCAAGTTCCCCTACCGCGCGACCGACGGCGCGGCCTTCGTGCGTGCGTGGCCGGAGTTCCGCGACGTCCTGACCGACCAGACCACGCTCGACGCGATCGGCGTGCTCGACCCGCGGTTCACCCGTGCCCTGGTCGACCGCGTCTTCACCAGTCCCGCCGAACGGATCGGGACCAAGGAGAACCAGGCCTTCACGCTGCTGGCCTCCCTGCACTGGCTGCACCACTGGTTCGTCCGCGGGCAGGCGTTCGACGCCTCGCCCCTGCGCGCCGGGCTGCACGTGGTCGATCGCCGCACGAGCGCGCTGCCGGCCGGACACGGCCAGGAATAGACGAGGAACTTCCATGACACAGCACACTTCCGGCGCGCAGGACACCGCGATCGCGGTCGTCGGACAGGCACTGAGGCTGCCCGGTGCGCGCAACGCCGACGAGTTCTGGGCGAACCTCGAACAGGGGCGCTCACTGATCAGTGAAGTGCCGGAGAAGCGTTGGCGAGCCTCGGACTTCGCGGGCGACCCACGCCGGGACGGCGACAAGACGGCCAGCGTCTGGGGCGGTTTCGTCGACGACGTCGAGTGCTTCGACGCCGACTTCTTCGGCATCTCCCCGCGCGAGGCACGGCTGATGGACCCGCAGCAGCGGCTGGCCCTCGAACTGAGCTGGCACGCCGTCGAGGACGCGGGCCACCGCGCCGACCGGCTGGCGGGTTCGCGCACCGGAGTGTTCATGGGCGTGTGTCACTGGGACTACGCCGAACTGGTCGAGCAGGAGCTCGCCACGATCGACGCCTACTACCCGACGGGCGCGGCGTACGCGGTCATCGCCAACCGCGTCTCGCACTTCTTCGACTTCCGCGGCCCGAGCGTGGTCAACGACACCGCGTGCGCCAGTTCGCTGGTCTCGGTGCAGCAGGCCGTGCAGGCGTTGCAGGCGGGAGACTGCGACCAGGCACTGGCCGGCGGCGTCAACCTCGTCTGGTCACCGCGGCACTTCGTCGCGTTCAGCAAGGCGGGCATGCTCTCCCCGGCCGGTCGGAGCAAGGTCTTCGACGCGGAGGCCAACGGGTACGTGCGCGGCGAGGGCGGCGGCGTCCTCCTGCTCAAGAGGCTCGCCGACGCGCTCAGGGACGGCGACGCCGTGCACGCGGTCGTGCGCGGCATCGGCAGCAACCACGGCGGCCGCACCAGCTCGCTCACCGTCACCAACCCCGACGCGCAGGCGGAGCTGATCGTCGACGTCTACCGGCGGGCCGGGATCGACCCGGCGTCGGTGAGCTACGTCGAAGCGCACGGCACGGGAACGCCGGTCGGTGATCCGATCGAGGTGCGCGGCCTGAAGAAGGCGTTCGCCGAGCTCGGCGACACGGGCGAGGAGCACCACTGCGGCCTCGGCTCGGTCAAGACGAACATCGGGCACCTCGAAGGTGCGGCCGGGGTCGCCGGTCTGCTCAAGGTCATCGCTTCGATGAGGCACCGCCGGTTGCCGGCCACCGTCGGGTTCGAGCGCCTCAACCCGTTGATCAGCCTGACCGGGTCACCGTTCCGCGTCGTCGAGGGGCTGTCCGAGTGGACCGCGCCGGACGGCGGGCCGCTGCGGGCCGGGGTGAGCTCGTTCGGGTTCGCGGGCACCAACGCGCACGCCGTGCTGGAGTCCGTCCCGGCCGCGGAGTCGACGCCACCGTCCGAAGAGGACGAATGGCTGCCGGTGTCCGCCTGGGACGACGACCGGCTGCGCGAGACGTGCGCCGATCTGGCGGTGTGGGCGCGCACGCGGTTGACGGAGGACGTGCCGCCCTCGTTGACCGACGTCGCGCACACGCTGAGGCACGGCCGCGTGCCGTTGCCCGTGCGGGTGGTTTTCCGCGCACAGGATCTGGCTGACTGGGCCGAGCAGCTCGAAGCGTTCGCGGAGAGCGGCGAGCTGCGCGGGGACAGCGTGCGGGGACTGGCCGAGGACGAGCAGGGCGCCGTGCTCGACGAGAGCGACCTGACGGACCTGGCGGCGGTGTGGCGTGAACAGGGCCGCACGGAGAAGTTCGCCCGCGCCTGGGTTCGTGGCCTCCCGGTCGACTGGTCGGCGTGGCCCGCGACCGGCAGGCGGATCCACCTGCCGGGCTACGCGTTCGCGCGCACGCCGTACTGGTTCCGGCCGCTGGAAGCCGCCGGTCACCCGTCGCTCGGTGCCGGCGTGGAGGAGAACGGCGGCTGGACCTTCCCGCTGACCTTCGACGCCGGCCAGGACGTCATTCGCGACCACGTGGTGAACGGCGTTCCGGTGGTTCCCGGTGTCGCGGTGCTCGGTCTGGTGCTCGCCGCCGCCGAGCGGATCGGCGGGATCGAGGTGCCGAGCGTGCGCAACGTCGGCTGGCTCCGGCCGCTGACGGTCACGGGGGAACGGCTGGCCGTGCGACTGCGACTGGAACCCCGTGACGGCGGTTTCGGCTTCACGGTTCTCGACGACGCCGGAAACCGCTACACCACTGGGCATCTCGCTTCCGGGCAAGCAGGGGGCGAAGCCGCCGGTGACCTGTCCTCCCGGTTCCCGCGGCCGGTCGACGTCGCTCGCGGATACGCGGCGCTGCGCGCCAGCGGGATCGAGCACGGGCCCGCGTTGCGCGGCCTGGTGGAGGTGTCGCGCGGCGAGGAAGGTGTGCTCGCCCGGATCCAGGTGCCCGCACGGGCGGCGTCCGGCTGGCTGCTGCACCCGGTCGTGCTCGACAGCGCGTTGCAGGCCGTTCTCGCCCTGGGCGCGGACGAGTCCGGCTGGCGCAGCCCCGACGCGGTGGCGGTTCCGTTCGCGCTCGACGAGCTGACGCTGCTGGCCCCGGTCGGCCGGATCACGCACGCGGTGCTCCGCGCCTCCGGCGAGTCCAAAGTGGACTTGGACGTGTACGGCGAGGACGGGACGTTGTGCGCTCGGCTGCGCGGCTACACGCATCGCGCTCTCGCGGCTCGCACGCCCGAGGCCCGTACCTCCGAGGTCCGCGCGACCGAGGCCCGTACCTCCGAGGCCCGCACCCCCGAGGCCCGCACGCTTGAGGCCCGCACGCTTGAGGCCCGTACGCCCGACGTCCGCAGGCCCGAGACGCCCACGCCCGAGGACACCCTCATCGAGGCCCACCAGGTGTGGCGCGCCGCCGCACTCCCGGCCGTGACGGCACCCGCCGGACCGCTGGTCGTGCTCGACGCGGTCCTGGGCGGAGGTGCCGGCGGCCGGCTGGACGCGGAGATCCTCGAACTGCCCAGAAGTCTCGCGGGCGGCCCCGCCGACGCCGCGAAGGTCGTGTTCGACGCCTGCTACCGGCACCTGCGCGCCCTGCTCGACCGGCCTGGACCGGCCGGCCGGACGGTGGTCGTCGTCGCGCCGGGACGCCCCGGCGACCCGGTGTTCGCTCCGCTCGCCGCGGTGCTGAAGTCGTTGCACAAGGAGAACCCGGCGATTCGCGGCAAGGTCGTGCTCGTCGACGGCCCTGTCGACGCCGCGCGGTTCGAGACGATCGTGCGTGCCGAGGCCGGTTCCGCCGACGTGGAGATCGCCTACGACGTCGCGGGTGGGCGCCTGACCAGGGAGACGGAAGAGTTGCCCGTCACCGGCGGTGGCGAGTCGCTGCTGCGCGACAAGGGTGTCTACTGGATCACCGGTGGCGCGGGTGGCATCGGCCGGTTGGTCGCCTCGCACCTGTGCACGCGTCACGGTGCGAGCGTCGTGCTGAGCGGACGGGCTGAGAGCACGGAGATCGCCGACCTGCGGGAGCGTTTCGGCGACCGGATCGCCTACCAGCAGGCCGACGTGACCGACCCGGCGAGCGTGCGTGCCGCGGCGAGCGCGATCACCAGCCGTTTCGGCCGCCTCGACGGCATCTTCCACGCGGCCGGCGTGCTCGACGACGGCTATCTCGTGCAGACCCCGCTGGAGACCACCGCGCCGGTGCTGGCTCCCAAGCTGGCCGGCACCGCGCACCTCGACGAGGTGTGCCGCGAGCACGGCGTCGGCTTCCTGCTCGTGTTCGGGTCGGTCGCGGGGGCGTTCGGCGGTGCGGCCCAGACCGGGTACGCGGCGGCCAACGCCTTCCTCGACGCCTGGGCCTCGCGGGCCTCCGGCCACGTCGTCCGCGCCGTCGACTGGCCGCTGTGGGCGGAAGGCGGCATGCGCGTGGACTCGGCGACCGAGGCCTACCTGCGCAAGACGACGGGAACCGTCCCGCTGCCGACCACCGCGGCACTGGGCGCGCTGGAACGGGCACTGGGCGTCGACGCCCCCTCGCAGCGCATCGTCCTGTACGGCGACGCGCCGAAACTGCGCCGCTACTCGGGTCTCACGAAGGACGCGCCCGTCCAGCGCACTACCACCGTCGCCGTGAAGTCCGAAATGGATGATCGAACGCTGACGGCCCGCACCGAGGAGCACCTGCGGCACCTGTTCGCCGAGCTGACCGGTCAGGAACCGGAGCGCATCCGGGCCGACCAGAAGCTGGAGCGCTACGGCATCGACTCGCTCGTCATCGTGGACGTGACCAGCAGGCTGGAGGACGACTTCGGGTCGTTGCCGAAGACGCTGTTCTTCGAGCACGTGGACCTGCGCGGCGTGGCGGGACATCTCCTCGCCGAGCACCGGTCCCGGCTCGTCGAGCTGTTCGGACCGGCAGAGCAGCAGGTGCCGGTGGTGGAACCCGAACTGCCGCAGCAGCCGGTGGCCGACCCCGTACCGGTCGCTCGGGCCGAGATCGTGGAACGCCCCAGGGCCGAGCACGGAGACCACGACATCGCGGTGATCGGCATGTCCGGCCGCTACCCCGGCGCGGACACGCTCGACGAGTTCTGGGAGCTGCTCAGCGAGGGCAGGCACAGCTTCGAGCCGCCGCCTCAGGACCGGTGGCGCCAGCAGGACATCTACTACGGCGAGCGTGACGTGCCGGGCAAGTCCGTGGTCAAGTCCGGGACGTTCCTGCGCGACATCGACGCGTTCGACCCGCGCTACTTCTCCCTCTCCCAGCGGCAGGCCGAACTGCTCTCACCCGAGGTGCGGCTGCTGCTGCAGGCCGGCGTCACGGCGCTGGAGGACGCGGGCTACTCCCGCGAGACGATCCAGCGCCGTTACCAGGGAGACGTCGGCGTGCTGGTCGGGTCGATGAACAACAGCTACTCGTTGTACGGCTTCCAGAACATGCTCATGCGCGGTACGGCGACGAGCGGCAGCGAGATCGGCGTGTTCGCGAACATGCTGTCGTACTTCTACGGCTTCACCGGGCCATCGATGTTCCTCGACACGATGTGCGCGTCCTCGTCGACGTGCGTGCACCAGGCCGTGCGGATGCTGCGAGCCGGCGAGTGCCGGATGGCCGTCGTCGGTGGCATCAACCTGATGCTGCACCCCTACGACCTGATCGGGACCTCCCAGGCCCACTTCACCAGCAAGACGGCCGACCTCCTGCGCAGCTACGGCGTCGGCACGGACGGCACGGTGCTCGGTGAGGGCGTCGGCATGGTCGTGCTCAAGCCGCTCGCCGAAGCGGTGGCCGACGGGGACCACGTGTACGGCGTGATCCGGGGCAGCGGCATGACCAATGCGGGCGTGCGCAACGGGTTCACCGTGCCCAGCCCGGTGCAGCAGGGCCGTGCCATCGAGAAGGCGCTGGACGACGCGGGCGTGGACGCGCGCACGATCAGCTACCTCGAAGGCCACGGATCGGCGACGTCGCTGGGTGACCCGATCGAGATCCGCGGCGCGACGAGCGCGTTCCGCCGCGACACCGCCGACCGGGGCTTCTGCGCGCTCGGCTCGGTGAAGTCCAACGTGGCGCACCTGCTGTCGGGATCGGGCATCGTCGGCCTGACGAAGGTCCTGCTGCAGCTGAAGCACCGGACGATCGTGAAGTCGCTGCACTCCGAGACGCTCAGCCCGGCGATCGACTTCGCCGAGACGCCGTTCGTCGTGCAGCACGAGCGCACCGAGTGGGCGCGTCCGGTGCTCGACGGGCAGGCGGTGCCCAGGCGTGCCGGTGTCACCTCGATCGGAGCCGGCGGCGCGAACGTGCACATCGTCGTGGAGGAGCACGACGACGTGACCCAGCCGGTGGCCGAGTCCGGACTGCCACGCCTGATCGTCTGCTCGGCGGCCACGCCGCAGGCACTGGGACGTGTGCTGCGCGACCTGCACGCGCACGTGGTGGCGTCGCGGCCCGGGTTGGACGCCCTTGCCTTCACGTTGCAGACGGGCAAGAACGAGATGTCCTCCCGTGTGGCGTTCGTCGCCGCGGACGTCGACGCCGTCGCGGCGAAGCTCGCCGCTCTGTCCGAAGTGGACTGGACGAACCCGGTCGTGCCGGCCGGCGTGTGGTTCGTGCCGAGCACGATGGGCGTGACCGATCCGCCGGACGAGGCGGACGTGGAGAAGGCGCTTGCCGGGACGGACCTCGGTGCGCTCGCGGTGGTGTGGACCGCCGGTGCGGCTGTCGACTGGGACGTGTTGTGGCCGCGGGCCGCGAGGCCCGCGAAGCTGTCGCTGCCCGGTTACCCGTTCGAGCGCGTCCGGTGCTGGTACCCGGAGTTCGACGACGCGCCGAGCGTGCTGGACCCCATCGCGTTCGCTCGGCGGGCGCACCCGTGGGTCGGCGTCAACGAGTCCGACCTCGACGGCGTTCGTTACCGGCTCGCACTGCGCGGTGACGAACTGCTCGACTACGTCTACTCGGTGCGGCGCGAGAAGCGTTACGCCACAGTCGCGCTGCTGGACGGTGTGCTCGCGTTCGCCGAGGTCGCAGGTCTCGGTGACGGCTGGGCCGTGCGTGACGCGCGCTGGGCCGCGATGCCCGATCCGTCGCAGGAACAGCTGCTCACGTGGAAGCTCGGCGCGAACCGTGCCGAACTGCACGACCAGAACGGCACTGTCGTGTTCGGCGCCGATCTCGTCGCCGCCGCAGAGCCGTTGCGGCAGAACGAATCCGTGATCAGCGAGCCGCTCTCGCTGGACGAGCAGGGGTTCTACGCGAAGCTCGGCGAACTGGGGGTGGACGCCCGGCCCTACGCCAGGGTGGTCGAGGGTGTCGCGGAGATCGGCGGACGGCTGCTCGTCCGCGTCGCGGAACCCGCGCTGTCCCAGGACCCGCACAAGCGGCACGTCCGGATACCGGCCTGGGTCCTCAACGGGCTGGTGCAGGGCGTGCAGTACCTCACGTCGGACGCCGACGCGACCGTCGTGCGGGTGCGTTCGGTGGAAGGCGCCGATCTCGGCCGCACGAGGGCGATCGTGTTGGACGGCAAGGGTTCCACGTTCGACCTGCGGTTGCTCGACGAGACCGGAGCGGTGCTGGGCCGGTGGGAAGGCGTGGAGTTCGGCAACGCACCGGCCGCTGTCACCGGCGTACAAGACGGGGACGGCGCGGCCCGGGACCGGCTGACCGCCCAGGTTCGCGAGACCGTGGCCCAGCTGCTCAAGACCGACCCGGCCGACATCGACCTCGACACGCACTTCCCGGCGTTCGGGTTCGAGTCGATCAGCCTGGCCTCGCTCGCGCAGGAACTCGGTGGCCGGCTCGGCATCGACCTGAGCCCGGCGGTGTTCTTCCAGCACCCCAACATCCGCGGTCTGGTCGGCAAGCTGGTCGACGAGGTCGGGGCACCCGCTCCGGCCGGGCTCGTTCCCGCTGTGCCGTCATCACTTCCGCAGGCACTCCCGGCGGCGCTGCCTCCGGCCGAGCAGGAGACCGACGCGGTCGCGATCATCGGTGTCGCCGGGAGGTTCCCCGGTGCCGACGATCCGGACGCCCTGTGGGAGCGGCTTCGCGAAGGCGCGGATCTCGTCTCGTCCTATCCGGCTGACCGGTTCGACGGCCGTTACGCCGATGTCGTGGCACGCGCCGACTTCCCGAAGTACGCGGGGCTGATCGACGGCGTCGACCGGTTCGACGCGGGCTTCTTCTCGTTGTCCCGGCTGGAAGCCGAACTCATGGACCCGCAGCAGCGGCTGGCGCTGGAGACGGTGTGGACGGCGTTGGAGAACGCTGGCTACTCGCCCGCGCGACTGCCTGAGGACACCGGCGTGTTCTTCGGGGTGTCCGGCACGGACTACCACCACCTGCTCAACGCGAGCGGTGTCGAGCCGGACGGCTACACCGCGACCGGCAACTCGCACGCCGTGCTGGCGAACAGGATCTCGTTCCTGCTCGACGTCCGGGGACCGAGTGAACCGATCGACACCGCGTGCTCCAGTTCGCTGGTGGCGCTGCACCGCGCGGTCGAGAGCATCCGGTCCGGGCGTTGTGCGATGGCGCTGGCCGGCGGGGTGAACCTGCTGCTGAGCGTCGACACGTTCGTCTCGACGCGGGCCGCGGGAATGCTCAGCCCCGACGGGCGTTGCAAGACCTTCTCCGCGGACGCCGACGGGTACGTCCGTGCGGAAGGCGTGGCGGCGGTGTTGCTCAAGCCGCTGGCCGCGGCACTGCGCGATGGCGACACGATTCACGGTGTCGTTCTCGGCACGGCGGAGAACCACGGAGGCAGGGCGGCCTCGCTCACCGCTCCCAACGCCTCGGCGCAGGCCGAGGTGATCGAGGCGGCCATGCGCGGCATCGACCCGGACAGCATCGGTTACGTCGAGGCGCACGGCACGGGCACCGCGCTGGGTGACCCGGTCGAGGTCGACGCGCTCACCACCGCCTACCGGAACCTCGGCGGCTCGGCCACGCGCCCTCTCGGTGCGGTGAAGGCGAACATCGGCCACGCCGAGGCGGCGGCCGGGCTGGCAGGTGTGGTCAAGGTGTTGCGGCAGATGGAACACCGCGAGCTGCCGGCGGTGCTGCACCTCGATCAGCTGAACCCGCACCTGAAGCTCGACGGCAGTGGTTTCGAGGTCCTGCGCGAATCGCGCCCCTGGCAGCCGACGACCGACGCTTCCGGCACCGAGTTGCCGTTGCGGGCCGGTGTCAGCAGCTTCGGGTTCGGCGGGGTCAACGCCCACGTCGTCCTGGAAGCCCCGCCATCGCGACCGGAACCGGCGCCGGCTGCCGAACCGCAGGCGATCGTCCTCTCTGCCCGTGACGCGGCTCGCCTCGCGGCTCGTGCCGAGGACCTGCGCGCCTTCCTCGGCGAGAACTCGCCGTCACTCGCGGACCTGGCCTTCACGCTGCAGGTCGGCAGGGAGGAGATGGAGCACCGGCTGGGCTTCGTCGCCCGTGACGCCGGAGAGGTCGTCGACGCGCTCACCGCGTTCCTCGCGGGTGGCACCGGCCTGCACACCGGAAGCCTGCGCCGGGCGCGTGGTGCGGCCGTGCGCCGTGATCGTGAAACGGAGCCGGAAGTCGCTGCTGCCTTGCGGAACGGCGATCTCCACCGGCTGCTCGCATTGTGGTGCGAAGGACGCGCGGTCGACTGGGGGAGCCTGCATCCGTCCGGTGAACGGCGAGTGCTGGAGCTGCCCACCTATCCGTTCGCACGCGAGCGTTACTGGGTGCCGGAGACGAGCACCCCGGAACCCCCGGCCGTGCCCGTGACGGTGATCGGACCCCCTTCCTTCGACGTCGGTGCGCGCGCCGCACTGCTGGAAGCGGTCCTGGCCAACCGGGAGGTTCCCGATGCGCTCGCCTGAGCCCACCTCGTTCTCGGAAGGAACCCTCGCCGTGACCCGCAGCATCCTGAGCGTGCCCGTGTGGCGTGCCGGCCAGGAGGCCGCGCCGGCACCCGCCGGCGGCCGGCGGCTGGTCGTGCTGTGCGACCTGCCCGCCATCGACCTTCCCGGCGTCCAGACCGCCGAGGTGACCACCGGCGGCGACGCCCCGCACATCGCCTACGAGCGCGCGGCGGTCCGGTTGTTCGGTGAGCTCAAGCGGCTGATGTCCACTTCGGACGGACGCCCGTGCGTCGTCCAGCTCGCCTGCCGTGCGGACTCCCTCTACCGCGGGCTGCTGGGACTTCTGCGCACCGCCGCGCAGGAGGACCCCGGTCTGACCGTCCGGCTGGTCGAGTTCACCCGCGAACCGTCCGCCGCCGATCTCGTTGCGGCCCTGAACGGTCAGGGCGAGCACGTGCGGCACACCCCGGCCGGGCGGGAGACCGCGACCTGGGAGCCGGTGGCACCCACGACCGCCTCCCCGGTGTGGCGCGACGGCGGTGTCTACCTGATCAGCGGCGGCGCGGGCGGGATCGGCCGCCTGCTCGCCGAGGACGTCGCCCGGCACGCTCCGAACGCGATCGTCGTCCGGTGTGGGCGGTCCGCGACAGCGGACGGACCGGGGGAGTACCACCGAGTCGACGTCACGAACGCGGCGGCGGTGCGTGAACTCGTCGCGGGCGTCGTCCGCACGCACGGCCGGCTCGACGGCATCCTGCACGCGGCCGCGTTGCTCCGGGACGACTACCTGATTCGCGCTTCCTATCAGGACTTCCTGCGCGTGCTCGCTCCCAAGGTCGCCGGCCTGGTGCACCTCGACGAGGCGAGCCGCGATCTTCCGCTCGACTTCTTCGCCGCGTTCTCCGCGGCCGCGGGGAATCTGGGCAACGCCGGCCAGGCCGCCTACACAGCGGCCAACGGCTTCCTCGACGCCTACGCGGCACACCGGCAGGAGCTCGTCACCCGCGGCGAACGGCACGGGCTGAGCGTCTCGCTGGCGTGGCCGCTGTGGCGGGACGGCGGCATGCACGTGCCCGACGACGAACTTCCCGCGCTCATCGAGCGCTTCGGCCCGCCGTTGCCCACCGAGGCCGCGCTGGCCGCGCTGCACGGAGCCGTCGCGCTCGGTGCCACCCACGTCGTGATCTCCGGGGAAGGAACAGTGATGACCGGCACCGACGACCTCCGCGGGCGGGTGCTCGGACGGCTCAAGGGCCTGATCGCCGAGACCATGCGACTCGACCCCGCGACGCTCGACGCCACCGCGCCGCTCGACAGCCACGGCATCGACTCGATCACGGTCACCCGGCTGAACAAGCACTTCGCGCGCTGGTTCGGCGCGCTGCCGAAGACCGTGCTCTACCAGTACCCCACGCTCGCGGAGCTGGCCGCGCACCTGACCGACCGCCACCCCGAGGGCTGCGCGCGCTGGCTGGACGACGTCCAGGCTCCGGTGGCCGCGGACGTGGCGGAGAGGACGGCACGCCCGGACACCTCGTCCGTTGCCGAGGCGGCCACGCGCCCGGTTCCCTTGCCGGCTGAGGCGGCCACGCGCCCGGTTCCGGTGTCAGCTGAGGCGGCCACGCGCCCGGCGTCCACCACCGGGCCGCGCCCCGACCCCGCCGGCGAGCCGATCGCGATCATCGGTCTCAGCGGCCGTTACCCCGATGCCCCGACGCTGGACGACTTCTGGGCCAACCTCCGGGCGGGCCGCGACAGCATCCGCGAGATCCCAGCCCAGCGCTGGACGCTGGACGGCTTCTTCGAGCCCGACCAGCAGAAGGCCGTCGACACCGGCGCCAGCTACAGCAAGTGGGGCGGCTTCCTCGACGGCTTCGCCCGCTTCGACGCGGCGTTCTTCGGCATCTCTCCGCGCGAGGCCGCCGACATCGACCCGCAGGAGCGGCTCTTCCTCGAGACCGTGTGGTCCGCTCTGGAGGACGCCGGCTACACGCGGGACCGGCTCGCCACCCGCCACCAGGGCAGGGTCGGCGTGTTCGCCGGGGTGACCAAGACCGGCTTCGACCGCAACGTGCCGCCCCCGGTGAGCGGTCCGCGCCGGTCGCCGCGCACGTCGTTCGCCTCGCTGGCCAACCGCGTCTCCTACCTGCTCGACCTGCGCGGCCCGAGCCTGCCGGTCGACACCATGTGCTCCGCCTCGCTCACCGCGATCCACGAGGCGTGCGAGCACCTGCGTCAAGGCACCTGCGAGGTCGCCATCGCGGGCGGCGTGAACCTCTACCTGCACCCCTCGACGTACGTGGAGCTGTGCCGCTCCAGGATGCTCGCCGCCGACGGGCGCTGCCGCAGCTTCGGTGACGGCGGCGAGGGCTTCGTGCCCGGCGAGGGCGTCGGCGCGGTGCTGCTCAAGCCGCTGGCGGCGGCCGAGGCGGACGGGGACCCGATCCACGCGGTCATCCTCGGCTCCGCGATCAACCACGGCGGCCGCACCAACGGCTACACCGTGCCGAACCCGCGCGCCCAGGCCTCCGTCGTCCGCGAGGCCATCAAGGCCGCCGGGCTGCGGGCGGGCGACATCGGTTACATCGAGGCGCACGGCACCGGCACCCGGCTCGGCGACCCGGTGGAGATCGACGGCCTCACCCAGGCCTTCGAGCCGGACGCGGCCGCTTCCTGTGCGATCGGCTCGGTCAAGTCGAACATCGGTCACCTCGAAGCGGCGGCGGGCATCGCCGGACTGACCAAGGTCGTGCTCCAGCTGCGCAACGGTGAGTTCGCGCCGACGCTGCACGCCGAGCGCACCAACCCGAACATCGACTTCGCGGCGACGCCGTTCGAGCTGTCCCGTGACGGCGGCACGTGGCCCCGTCCCGCCGGCGGGCGCCGGATCGGCGGGATCTCCTCGTTCGGAGCGGGTGGCGCGAACGCCCACGTCATCGTCGCCGAGCACCTTTCCGCAGCAGTGCCTTCGACCGCGCACGGGATTCCGGAGCTGCTGCCCGTGTCGGCGCGCACCGAGGACGACCTGCGCGCCCGTGTGGCGGAGCTGGCGCAGTGGCTCGACACGCAGGAGACGCCGGACCTCCCGGCCATCGCGGCCACCCTCCGCACCGGCCGTGAAGCCATGAACGAGCGGGTGTGCTTCGTGGCACGCGACGCGCTGGAGTGGCGCCGTCAGCTGCGCGCGTTCCTCTCCGCCCCCACGACCGACTCCTCCGGGGAGTCGTGGTGGCGCGGCCGCGTCGAGGCCACCAACGAGACGCTGGCCGAGCTGGCGGCCAAACCCGAGCTGCGGGAGCTGATCGCGCACTGGCTCGGCAACGGCGGCCACGCCGAGCTCGCCTCGTTCTGGGTCAGGGGCACACCGATCGAATGGTCCGAAGTGGACGGTGCGAGCCCGCGGGTGCACCTGCCGGGCTATCCCTTCGCCGGACCTGAGTTCTGGTTCGAGCCCGCCGCACTCCAGCAGGAGGCCGCGCCGGTCGCGCGCCCGGCGGCCGTGAACGTCGAGAGCGTGCTGATGGCCGAGCTCGCGGAGATCCTCCAGATGCCGGTCTCCGAGATCGAGCGGCACCGGCCGTTCGCCGACTACGGACTCGACTCCATCCTGGGCGTCAGCCTCGTGCACCGGCTCAACGACGTCCTCGGCACGTCCGTCGACACGACCGACCTGTTCGACCACGGCACCGCCGAACGCTTCATCACGTTCCTGGCCGGCGCCCGTCCGGCCGCCGCTCCCGTCGTCGCCACCACCTCGGGCCGGGACGACGCGATCGCCGTCGTCGGCCTCGCCGCACGCTACGGCGACGCCGAGAACCCCGACGCGTTGTGGGAGCACCTGGTCTCCGGCACCGATCTGGTCGAACCCGTGACGCGCTGGCCGTTGCCCGCCGCCGTCGCCTGCCGCACCGGCAGCTTCCTGCGCGACATCGACCGGTTCGACCCGGCCTTCTTCGGCATCTCGGGCGTCGAGGCGACGGCGATGGACCCGCAGCAGCGCGTCTTCCTGGAGCAGTGCTGGAACGCCTTGGAGGACGCGGGCTACACGGGTGGGCGTCGCCGCGGCACGCGGGCCGGCGTCTACGTCGGCTGCTACGCCGGCGACTACTCCGAGCACCTCGGTGAAGACGCGCCGGCGCAGGCGTTGTGGGGCACGATGGGCTCGGTCGTCGCGTCGCGGATCGCCTACCTGCTCAACTTCACCGGCCCGGCCCTCACGGTCGACACGTCCTGTTCGAGTTCGCTCGTCGCGATCGACCTCGCGTGCCGCGACCTGCTCGCGGGCACCGCCGATCTCGCCATCGCCGGCGGGGTCTTCGTCCAGAACACCTCGCGGCTCTACAAGTCCGCCTCCGTGGCCGGAATGCTCTCGGCGTCGGGCCGCTGCCGCAGTTTCGACGCCGGTGCCGACGGGTTCGTGCCCGGTGAGGGCGCGGGCGCGATCGTGCTCAAACGCCTCGCCGACGCCGAACGGGACGGCGACCACATCCACGCCGTCGTCCGCGCTTCGGGAGTCAACCAGGACGGCACCACCAACGGCATCACCGCTCCCAGCGCGCTGTCCCAGGAACGGTTGCTGCGCGAGGTGCACGGCAACCTGGGTGTCGGTGGCGTCCAGTACGTCGAGGCGCACGGCACCGGTACGCAGCTGGGCGACCCGATCGAGTTCCGGGCGCTGTCGAAGGTCTTCGCCGGCGCGCGGCCGGGCAGTGTCGCACTGGGGTCGATCAAGTCGAACCTCGGCCACACGCAGTTCGCCGCGGGTGTCGCCGGTGTCGTCAAGGCCGTTCTCGCGCTGCGGCACCGCACCATTCCCGCCACGCTGCACTTCACCGGGGCGAACGCGCGGATTCCGTTGCAGGGCAGCGCGTTCACCGTGCCCACGGAGACCGTCGCCTGGCCGGAGCCCGAACAGGGGCCGCGCCGTGCGGCCGTCAGTTCCTTCGGCGCCAGCGGAACCAACGCCCACGTCGTGCTGGAGGAGTACCAGCGGCAACCGGTCGCGGACGCCACGGGGGAGCAGCCGTTCCTGCTGTCGGCCAGGTCGCCGGAAGCCCTGCGCGAGGTCGCCGCACGACTGGCCGCTCACCTGGAGCGCGAACCCCGCTTGTCGGCCGCGGAGGTCGCGTACAGCCTCGCGGCCGGCCGCGCACCCCTGCCGCACCGTCTCGCGGTCGTGGCCGCGAGCACGGCCGAGGCCGCCCAGCGTCTGCGTGCCTGGCTTTCCGGCACGGCGACCGGTGTGCACCACGGTGAGGTCGCCGTCGACGCCGCACCGCGCGACGGCGTCCTTCCCAGCACGGCTCACGAGCTGGCGTCCGCGTTCGTGCGCGAGAACCTCGCCGGCCTCGACACGGCCTTCCCGGCCGCAGTGCGGAGGATCGTTCCCTTGCCCACCTACCCGTACCAGCGGCAGCGCTACTGGCCCTCTCGCGGTGCTTCCGCCTACCGCACCCGGCTCACCGGCCAGGAGTTCTTCCTCGCCGACCACCACGTCAACGGCCGCGCCGTGCTCCCGGCGGTGCTGTCACTGGAGTTCGCGCGCCGCGCGGCCACCAGCGGCGCGTTCGAGGCGGTGGGAATCCGTGACCTCGTGTGGGCCAAGCCGTTCCCGGTCGGTGCCGAGGGCGCGGACCTGACGGTGGAGCGAGATGGCGAAGGTTTCCGCGTATGCCAAGGCGAAGCGGAAGTGCACGCGCACGGTCGTTACGTCCAGTCGGAACCGGCCGGGACGGTGGCGCTGAACGCCGTCAGGGCGCGGTGCACCGCGCGGACGTTGAGCGCGGAGCAATGCCGTTCGGCACTCGACGCGGTCGGCATCGCCCACGGCCCTCGCCTGCGTGCGCTCGAAAGCCTGGCCATCGGCGATCGCGAGGTGCTCGCGAAGCTCGTCGTCCCGGCCGGTGCGCAGGACGAGGACCTGGCCGTCCACCCGGCGGTGCTCGACAGCGCCATCCAGGCGGTCGTCGGACTCTTCGGCGGCGAGTCCGGCGAGCTCGCCGAGAGCAGCGGACGTCCCGCACTCCCGTTCGCCGTCGACAGGATCGACCTCCTCGGGCCGGTTTCCGGCACCATGTGGGCGCACCTGCGGCACACGGGTGGCGGTTCGGAGACGTCCACTGTGGACATCGACGTGTGTGACGAGTCCGGCCGTGTCGCCGTGCGTCTGCGGGGGCTCGCTTTCCGTCGCGTGACCGCGGAACCGGACCTGCGCACGGCACTGCTCGCTCCGGTGTGGGACGCGGTTCCGGACGGTGTCGAGCTGGAGCCCGCCATCGGCAGCCGCCTGGTGCTCGCCGGGGGTGGAGCAGCCGACCGCGCCGCTTTCCTGGCCCGGTTCCCCGGAGCCACCGTGCTCGGAGCCGACGATCACGAGAGCCTTCCCGCCGACGCCGGCCACGTCGTGTGGCTCGCACCGGAGACCGGCGGGACGGACGGGACGTTCACCGTCTTCCGCTGGATCAAGTCCTTGCTGGCCCGGGGTGCCGATGGCCGCGAGACCGGCTTCACCGCCGTCACCCGGCAGGCCTGCCGGGTGAGCGAGAACGAGACCGTGGACGCGACGCACGCGGGAGTGCACGGCCTGCTGGGTTCCGTCGCGAAGGAGTACCCGCACTGGCAGGTCAGGGTCGTCGACATCGCCGTGGGAGCGGCTGTGTCCTTCGACGCCGTGCTGAACCCGCCCGCGGCGGCACGAGGCGGAGTCGTGGCGCTGCGTCACGGCGAGTGGCTCCTGCCACGCTTGGTCGAGGTGGCCGCCGACGGACCGATTGTCGCCCCGAGCGCGCCCGGCGGCGTGGTCGTCGCCATCGGCGGCGCGGGTGGCATCGGGGAGGTGTGGACCGAGCACCTGCTGCGCCGCCACGGCACGCAGGTCGTCTGGATCGGCCGCCGTCCGCTCGACGCGGAGATCACGGCGAAGCAGGACCGGCTCGCCGCGTTCGGCCCGCGACCCGGCTACCTGTCGTGCGACGCGTCCGATGTGGACGATCTGCGGCGCGCGTGTGCCGAGATCGTCCGGCAGTACGGGCCGGTGCACGGCGTCCTGCACACCGCCATCGTCCTGGGCGACCGGAGCGTGGCGCGCATGGACGAGGAGCTGTTGCGGACGACCTACGCCGCCAAGGCCGGCGTGACCGTCGCACTGGCGGAGGTCTTCGCGGACCAGCCACTGGAGTTCGTCGTCTTCTTCTCGTCCATGCAGGCGTTCTTCACCGCCCCCGGTCAGGCCAACTACGCGGCCGGCTGCACGTTCTCCGACGCCTACGCCGACGGGCTCTCCGCCCGCCTCGGCTGCCCGGTCAAGGTGATGAACTGGGGTTACTGGGGCAACGTCGGCATCGTCGCCGAGGACGGCTACCGGCGCAGGATGGCGCGGCTGGGACTCGGCTCGATCGAGCCGGACGAGGGCATGGCCGCCGTCGACCACCTGCTCGGCTCGTCCCACGACCGCCTGGCCCTGCTGAAGGCCGCAGATTCTCGCAGCATCGCGGCGTTCTACGAGCGCAGCACTCTCACGGCCCTGCCTCAGACGAACTCCTCACCGGCGGCCGCGCTGCTCGCGGCACGACCGGACCGGCAGGCCGCCATCGAGCGCGTGCGCGTCGCCGCGGACGGCCACGGCCGGTCCATGGAACCGGCGCTCGTCCGGATCACCTGGGCGTTGCTGCGCGACCTCGGCCTGTTCGGGCCTGGCCAGTCGGGCACGGTCGACGACTGGATGGCCACGGGCGGGATCGTCGCGCTCTACCGCCGCTGGCTGGCGCACACGCTGGACGTGTTCGTGCGGGACGGGCTGCTGCGCGACTCCGGTGACGGCCGCTACGCCGCGATCGACCCGCGTCCGGTGGACCTGGCCGCCGCCTGGCGTCGCTGGGACGCCGACCGCACGCCGTGGCTGGACAACGAGGGCAAGCGACCGCAGGCGGTGCTCGTCGACACGACGTTGCGGGCGCTGAACGACATCCTGGCGGGACGCCGTCCCGCCACCGACGTCATGTTCCCCAAGTCCTCCCTCGAACTCGTGGAGGCGGTCTACCGCAACAACCCGGTCGCCGACTACTTCAACGACGTCCTCGCGGACACCCTCGTCGACCACGTGCGGGCACGGGTGGCCGAGAACCCGGACGTGCGGCTGCGACTGCTGGAGATCGGCGCGGGCACCGGCGGCACGAGCAGGGTGGTGTTCGGCCGGCTCGCACCGTGGCGCGACAACATCGAAACCTATTGCTACACCGACCTTTCCAAGGCGTTCCTGCTGCACGCACGCCGCTCGTTCGGCGACATCGCCCCCTACCTGGACACCCGCATCCTCAACGTCGAGAAGTCGCTCGCGGAGCAGTCCCTGGACGTCGGCGGGTACGACATCGTGGTCGCGACCAACGTGCTGCACGCGACCCGCAACATCCGCACCACCCTGACCAACACCAAGGCGGCGATGCGCGCGAACGGCGTGCTGCTGCTCAACGAGCTGAGCGACAACGTCTACTTCAGCCACCTCACGTTCGGCCTGCTCGAAGGCTGGTGGCGCTACGACGACCCCGCGCTGCGCATTCCGGGCTCTCCGGGACTCACGCCCTCCGACTGGCTGCGTGCGCTGAGCGAGACGGGTTTCCGGTCCGCGTTCGTCGCGGCGGAGGGCGCCGACGACCTCGGCCAGCAGGTGTTCGTGGCCTGTGCCGATGACGTCGTCCGGCAGCCGATTCCCGCGGGTGGCGCGGCTTTCCCGGCCGGGCCGGAGAACGAGCCGGTGGCCCTGCCGGTCGTGCAGGCCGTTCCGGAGACCGTCGAGCCCGTCGCGGCGGCTTCGGCCGGCCGTGAGGACGAGCTGCTGGAGCGAGCGCGCGACCACTTCCGTGCACTCGTGGCGGATGTGTTGCAGCTGCCGGTCTCCTCGGTGCGCGCCGACGTGACCTTCGACAAGTACGGCATCGACTCGATTCTCGTCGTGCAGCTCACCGAGGCGGTGCGCCGCGGGCTCGACGACGTCGGCAGCACGTTGTTCTTCGAGGTGCGCACGATCGACGGCCTGGCCGCGCACTTCGTGAAGACCCAGCCGGACGCGCTCGCCGCGCTCGTGGGTCTGCCGGCCGCCGAGCAGGAGGTCGTGACCAGTCCGGTGGCCACTCCGGTCATTGAGCCTGTGGCTGAGCCGGTCGTCGTGCCGTCGGTCCCCGCCCGGACGGACGAGGAGATGCCGATCGCCGTGATCGGGATCTCCGGCCGGTTCCCCGGTGCGCGGAACCTGAACGAGTTCTGGGCCAACCTGCTCGACGGGGTGGACAGCGTCACCGAGATCCCGGCCGATCGCTGGAACCACGACCGCTACTTCGACCCGCGGCGCGGCAAGCCGGGACGCACCTACGCCAAGTGGGGCGGCTTCCTCGACGGAGTGGACGAGTTCGACCCGTTGTTCTTCGGCATCTCGCCGGGAGCCGCGTCCACAATGGACCCGCAGGAGCGGCTGTTCCTGCAGGCGGCCTACGAGACGCTGCAGGACGCGGGCCACACCAGGGACTCGTTGCGGGCCGCGGCGAGGGCCGTGGTGAACGAGGACGCCGGAGACATCGGCGTGTTCGCCGGGGCGATGTACACCGAGTACCAGCTCTACGGTGCCGAGCAGGGCGTGCGCGGCGAGCCGGTGGTCGTGCCGGGCAGCCTGGCGTCGATCGCGAACCGCGTCTCGTACTTCTTCGACGCCAACGGCCCGAGCATCGCGGTGGACACGATGTGCGCCGCCGCGTTGACGGCGATCCACCTGGCGTGTGCCGCGTTGCGCCGCGGAGAGTGCGGCGTCGCGCTGGCGGGCGGGGTGAACCTCTCGCTGCACCCGAGCAAGTACCTGATGATCGGCCAGACCCAGTTCGCCTCCAGCGACGGCCGGTGCCGCAGCTTCGGAGCGGGCGGCGACGGCTACGTCCCCGGCGAGGGCGTCGGCGCGGTGCTGCTGCGCCCGCTGGCCGACGCGGAGGCCGACGGAGACCGCATCCTCGGCGTCATCCGGGGCACCGCGGTCAACCACGGCGGCCACACGCACGGCTTCACCGTCCCGAACCCGGTCGCGCAGGCTTCCGTGATCCGGCAGGTGTACCGGCGCAGCGGCGTCGACCCGCGGCGGATCGGGTACGTCGAGGCGCACGGCACCGGCACCCCGCTGGGCGACCCCATCGAGATCGCCGGACTCACCTCGGCGTTCTCCGAGTTCACCGACGACCGCGGCTTCTGCGCGATCGGCTCGGTCAAGTCGAACATCGGCCACCTGGAGGCGGCGGCCGGTGTCGCCGGCCTGGGCAAGCTCCTGTTGCAGATGCGGCACGGCACCTTCGCGCCGTCACTGCACTCCGCCGAGGTCAACCCGGAGATCGACTTCAGCCGCACCCCGTTCGTGCTGCAGCGCGAGGCGGCGCCCTGGCCCCGCACCGGCGCACAAACCAGGGCCGGGGTGGTCTCGGCCTTCGGCGCCGGTGGATCGAACGCCCATCTGCTCGTGGAGGAGTACATCGTGCCGGAACGTCCAGAGCGTGCAGCCGAGGCCCAGGCGGTGGTGCTCTCGGCAACGGACCACGAGCGGCTGCGCGAGTCGGCGGAGCGGTTGCGCGACGAACTGCGCGATGGCGCGTGGAGCGACGCCGACCTGCCCGACATCGCCTACACCCTGCAGGTCGGCCGCGAGCCGATGACCGCGCGTTTCGCCACGGTGGTCCGCGACCTGCCGGCCCTGGTGGCGGCACTCGACGCCTACGCCACCGGCGCGGATCTGCCCGCGGACACGTTCGTGGGCAACGGCGACAGCCCGTCGGGCTCGCTCGCGGCGCTGAAGGACGACGAGGACTTCCAGGAGACGCTGGCCCGCTGGGCGGCGCGGCGCCGGCTCGGGCCGCTGGCGGAAGCCTGGGTGAACCAGGTACGGGTGGACTGGTCGCGCCTGCACGCCGATGGGCCGCGCCCGCGCAAGGTCGGCCTGCCGACGTACCCGTTCGCACGGGAGCGGTACTGGTACACCGACGTGCTGCCGAGCGGGGGGAGGACGGCGGAGCTCTCCGCTGAGCAGAGTTCAGCCGCGGCAACGGCTCTCACCGCAGCACCAACTCCCACCGCGGCAACGGCTCCCGCCGCGGCACCAACCCCCGCCGCGGCACCAACCCCCGCCGCGGCACCAACCCCCGCCGCGGCACCAACCCCCGCCGCGGCACCAACCCCCGCCGCGGCACCAACCCCCGCCGCAGCACCAACCTCCACCGGTGCACCGATTCCGACCCCGGCACAGGTTTCCCAGGCAGGGCGTTCGGCCGGTCCAGCGCCCTCGGCCACCCCGGCTCCCGTGGCAGCAAAGGATTCTGTTCCCGCGCCCCAAGTCCAGCCCGCCGCCGTTCCCCACCCCCGTGCCACCGTCGATGACGTGCTGCCGGCGGGCGATCTCACCCTCTGCCCGGTCTGGGAGGTCGAACGACCAGGAGAGGTCCAGTTCTCCGGCCACATTCTCGCCATCGGACTGGGCACCGACGACCTCGCCGTGCTGCACCAGGCCGTGCCCGACGCGATCACCTGGGACGGCTTCGGCCCCATCCCGGGCGACGCGGACCACGTCGTGCTCTCGGTGCCGACCCGCACCAGCAACACCCCGGCCGAACGGGTCCGGGACCACCGTGCCGCCGTGCAGCGCCTGCTGCACATGGTCAACGCCGTGCAGACGCGGTACGCGGGCCGTCAGCTCGAACTCACCCTGCTGACCCGTGACGCGTTCGGGCCCAGCGGCGGGGATCCGGCTCAGGCGAGCCTGCACGGGTTCATCGGCGCGCTGGCCAAGGAACAGCCGCACTGGCGGGTCCGGGCCGTGGACCTCGCGAAGGACACGTCCTGGCAGCCCGCCGAGGTGTTCGGGCTGCCGGGTGACCGGCGTGCCCACCCCGTCGTGCAGGCCGGTGGCCAGTGGCTGCGCCGCAGGCTCGTCCGGGCCGACCTGCCCGTGCCCGCCACCTCCGCCATCCGGCGCGGCGGCGTGTACGTGCTCATCGGCGGGGCAGGTGATCTCGGTGTCGTGCTGACCGAGCATCTCGCCCGCACGCACGGCGCCAGGGTCGTCTGGGTCGGACGGCGCGCCGAGAACGACGATCTCCGTGCCCGCAAGGCCGGCATCACCGGTCCGGAACCGCTCTACCTGCAGGCCGACGCGGGTGATCCGCAGGCTCTGCGCCGGGTCCGGGACGAGGTCGTCGCCCGCTACGGCCGGGTCGACGGGGTCGTGCACCTCGCGATGACCTTCACCCACACCCCGATCGCCGACCTGACCGACGAGGAACTCGCCGCGACGCTCGCGTCCAAAGTGGACCCGGTCGTGCACCTCGCGGACGCGTTCTCCGGGATCGAGCTCGACTTCGTGCTGCTGGTGTCCTCACTGGTCAGCTTCATCCGGAACGCGAACCAGGCGCACTACGCCGCGGCCTGCGCCTACGTCGACGCGGCGGCCGACGGTCTGCGCGCCTCGCTCGGGTGCGCGGTGAAGACGATCAACTGGGGTTACTGGGGCAACGTCACCGAGGACCTGATCGAGGGCATGGCCGCGATGGGCCTCGCCCCGATCGACCCGGCCACCGCGATGGCCACGGTCGAGGCGCTGCTCGCCGGTCCGGTCGACGTCGCCGGTTTCCTGCGGCTGGGCCGGCCGTTGCCGGTGGAGGGCGTGCTGACCGGCGAGGTCGCCGCGGTGCGCCCACGGGCCGCGGTCGCGCCGATCCGGGTTCAGGAACCGCGGCTGCCGGTGGCGCTCGCGGCCTATCAGGACGGACCGGTGCCTGCCGAGATCGACGCCGCGCTGTGCCGGTGGGTCGCCGCCGAACTGCGTGACGCGGGTTTCGCCGAGCCGTCGTACCTCCGCGCCGACGCCCGGTTCGCCGCCTGGATTCCTCCGATGCTGCGGGCGCTGACCGAGCACGGCCTCGTCGACGCCGCCGGCCGCTGGGCGCTGACCGCGGACTCCGCGTCGTGCCGGGCGGAGTGGGCTCGCTGCACGAACCGGTGGGTGGAGGCCAACTCCGATCTGCGGACCCCGCTCGCGTTGCTCGCCCGCACCGTTCCCGTGCTGCCCAGGGTGTTGCGCGGCGAGGTGCTCGCCACGGACGTGCTCTTCCCGAACGGGTCGTTCGACCTGGTCGAGGGCGTGTACCGGGACAACCGGGTCGCCGACCACTTCAACGCCGTGCTGGCCGAGCACGTCGTGGGGTTCCTGCGGGCCAGGCTCGCCGCGGAACCGGGCGCGTCGCTGCGCCTGCTCGAGGTCGGCGCGGGCACCGGCGGCACCACCCGCGTGGTCCTCGACCGGCTCACGCGTGAAGGCCTGCCGGTGGCCGAGTACTGCTTCACCGACATCTCGCGGGCGTTCCTGCACCGGGCGGAGGACTCGTTCGGTGCGGCGCACAACTACCTGACCTACCGGCTGTTCGACGCCGCCCTTCCTCCGCACGGACAGGGCCTGGACCTCGGCGCGTTCGACGTCGTGATCGCGGCCAACGTGCTGCACGCCACCGAGGACGTCCGCGTCACCCTGCGCGGCACCAAGGCGCTGCTGCGGGGCGGTGGCCTGCTGGCGCTCAACGAGATCAGCGGCTTCTACCTGGTCAACCACCTCACGTTCGGCCTGCTCGACGGCTGGTGGGAGCACACCGACCCGGAGCTGAGGGTGCCCGGCGGTCCCGCGCTGTCCCCGGCCTCGTGGCAGGCGGTGCTGGAACAGGAAGGCTTCACGGGGTTCGTGCACGCGGCCGCGTGCGGCGAACCGCTCGGCCAGCAGGTCGCTCTCGCGTACAGCGACGGTGTGTCGCGCGGACCCGGCGAGATCAAGGAAACGCCGGTGCCGGTGCCGGCTCCCGCACCCGTCGAAGTCGTGCAGGAGAAGCCGATTCGCGCGGTGGTGCTGGAGGCGCTGGCCGGTGCACTGAGGATGACCGAGGCGCAGATCGATCCGGAGCGGGCCTTCGCCGACTACGGCCTCGACTCGATCGTGGGCGCCGGTTTCGTCCAGCGGCTCAACGACGAACTCGACCTCGACCTGCTCACCACGGTGATCTTCGACTACCGCAGCGTCGAACTGCTGGCCGCCCACATCGCCTCCGACCACCAGCCCGTCCTGCCCGTCGCGGCGTCGCAGGAGATTCCGGAACCGCCGGTCGTCCAGGAGCTTCCCGCGACTCCTGCCGAACCCGTGGTGGCGCCCGAGCAGAACTCGGCAGATCCCATCGCGATCATCGGCGTCAGCGGCAGGTTCGCCGGATCGCCCGACCTGGACGCGCTGTGGCGGCACCTCGCCGAAGGCGACGACCTGGTCGGCCCGATCGAGCGCTGGGACACCTCTGGTCCGGAGTGGACGGACGTGACCTGCCGGGAGGGCGGTTTCCTCGACGGCATCGACGAGTTCGACGCGCAGTTCTTCCGCATGTCCGGTCGCGAGGCGGCCTACACCGACCCGCAGCAGCGCCTGTTCGTGGAAGAGGCGTGGACGGCACTGGAGAACGCCGGCTACGTCGGTGCGGCGCTCGACGGCAAGCGCGCGGGCGTCTACGTCGGCTGCACCAGCGGTGACTACACGTCGTGGTTCACCGAGCGTCCGCCTGCCCAGGCCGCCTGGGGCAACGCCCCGTCGATCGTGCCGGCCAGGGTGGCGTACCACCTGAACCTGCACGGTCCGGCGATCGCCGTCGACACCGCGTGCTCCAGTTCGCTCGTCGCGATCCACCTGGCCTGCCAGAGTCTGCGCGACGGGGAGACCGACCTCGCCGTCGCCGGTGGCGTGGCCGTGCAGACGACCCCGAACACCTACCTGACCGCGGGCCACGCCGGAATGCTGTCCCCGACCGGGCGCTGCCACACCTTCGACGCGTCCGCCGACGGGTTCGTGCCCGGTGAGGGAGTCGGCGTCGTCGTGCTCAAGCGACTGTCCGACGCACTCGCCGACGGTGACCACGTGCACGCGGTGATCCGCGGCTCGGGGATCAACCAGGACGGTGCGACCAACGGCATCACGGCGCCGAGCGCGGCGTCGCAGGAGCGGCTGATCCGCGAGGTGTACGAACGCTTCGGCGTCGACCCCGCCGAGATCGGCCTGATGGAGGCGCACGGCACCGGAACGAAGCTCGGTGACCCCATCGAGACGGAGGCGCTCGTCCGCGCGTTCGGTGCCGCCGAGGCATCCACCGGTTGTGCCCTGGGCTCGCTGAAGAGCAACGTCGGACACACCATGTCCGCCGCGGGTGTGGCGGGCGTGCTCAAGATCGTGCTGGCGTTGCGGCACGGCATGTTGCCGCCCTCGCTGCACCACGACGAGACGAACCCCGCGATCCGGCTCGCCGGCAGCCCGTTCCGCGTCCACACCGAGCTGACGCCGTGGGAACCGAACCGCTGGGGCAAGCGCGTCGCCGCGACCAGTTCGTTCGGATTCAGCGGCACCAACGGCCACCTCGTGGTGGAGGAGCCGCCGGCCCTCGCCGCACGGCAGCACGACGGCCGTGAACTGCTCTTTCCGCTGTCCGCGCCACGGCCGGAAGCGTTGCGGCAACTCGTCGCGAACCTGGCCGAGCACCTGCGCGAGACGCCGGAGCTCCCGCTCGCCGACGTGAGTCACACCCTGGCGCACGGCCGCGCCCACTTCGTGAACCGGGTGGCCTTCACCGCGGCGGACCGACGGACCCTGTTGTCCCGCCTGGAGGACTGGCTGGCCGACGGGACCTCGCACCCGGCGCGTGACGCCGCGCTCGACCGCGTCCGTGCACAGTGGACGGACGGTGGGAAGTTGGAGAGCGAGGGGCTCTTCACCGGACTGGACGTGCGGCGCACCCCGCTGCCGACCTACCCGTTCCAGCGCCGCAGTGCCTGGGTGAACGGGAGTGGTCCGGCCGACCAGCAGCCGTCCGGCGCCAAGCAGACCAACGAACCCATCGCCGTCGTCGGGCTCGCCGCCCGGTTCGCGGACACCCCGGACGCCGAGCGGTTGTGGGAACACCTGGCCGCCGGCGACGACCTCGTCGGTGACGTCACCCGCTGGGACCTCGACGGGAAGCTGGGCAAGAGGGCGGGCCGCCAGTACGGCAGCTTCCTCGACGACCCGGCCCGGTTCGACGCGCTGTTCTTCAGCGTGTCCGGCATCGAGGCGACCTACACCGATCCGCAGCAGCGCGTGTTCCTCGAAGAGTGCTGGCACGCGCTAGAGGACGCGGGCTATGCCGGTGAACGACTGACGGACCGCGGCTGTGGCGTCTACGTCGGCGCCTACCCCGGCGACTACCACGCGCTGATCGGCGACGAGCGGCCCCCGCAGACCATGTGGGGCAACATGGCGTCGGTCATCGCGTCGCGCATCTCCTACCTGCTCAACCTTTCGGGCCCTGCCGTCGCGGTGGACTCGGCGTGCTCCAGTTCCCTCGTCGCCATTCACCTGGCCTGTGACGCGCTGCGGCTGGGCACGGTGTCGATGGCACTGGCCGGTGGCGTGTTCGTCCAGGCGACGCCGCGGCTCTACGAGTTCTCGGCCACGGCGAAGATGTTGTCGCCGACCGGTCGCTGCCGCACCTTCGACGCGGCCGCGGACGGGATGGTGCCCGGTGAGGGCGCCGGTGTCCTGGTGCTCAAGCGTCTGTCCGACGCCCTGCGCGACGGAGACCACGTCTACGGCGTCATCAGCGCGTCCGGGGTCAACCAGGACGGCGCCACCAACGGCATCACCGCGCCCAGCGCCCAGGCCCAGGAGGACCTGGTGCGCCAGGTCCACCGCGACGCGGGGGTGCGCCCCGGCGGCGTCCAGATGATCGAGGCGCACGGCACGGGCACCCCGCTCGGCGACCCGATCGAGTTCGGCGCGCTGGCAGCGGCCTTCACCGGTGCGCCGGAGGGAGGCTGCGCGCTCGGGTCCATCAAGACCAACGTCGGGCACACCCAGTTCACCGCCGGCGTGGCGGGCACGATCAAGGCCCTGCTCTCGCTGCACCACCGGCAGGTGCCACCGTCGCTGCACTTCAGCCGCGCGAACCCGGCGATCCCGTTGCAGGGCAGCCCGTTCCACGTGCCGACCGAGCTGCAGGAGTGGTCTGCTCCCGCGTCGGGGCCGCGCCGGGCCGGTGTGAGTTCCTTCGGTGCCAGCGGCACCAACGCCCACCTCGTCGTCGAGGAGGCTCCCGAACAGGGCCGGCCGGAACGTCCCGCCCAGGACGAGTGGCTGGTGGCGGTGTCCGCACAGGACGAGCCGACGCTGCGCGCGCACGTCGAGCGCCTGATCGACCACGTCGACGCACGCCCTGACCTCGACCTCGGCGACATCGCGTACAGCCTCGCGACCGGTCGTCGCCACGAGAACCTGCGTCTGGCCGTCGTCGCGGGCGACCGCAACGAGTGGCTCGGTGCGCTGCGCACCTGGCTGCGTGACGGCCATGCGGGGTCCGTGGTGGTGGGCTCCGTGCCTGACGACGCTCCCGCGGCTGTGGGAACGGAGGGCTTGACGCTGGCCGAGGTCGCGGACCGGTTCGTGCGGGGCGAGGTCGCGGCGCTCGGAAGCCTGTTCGGACAGGGCTTCCGCGTGGTTCCGCTGCCCGGCTACCCGTTCGGCGGTGAGCGCTACTGGATCTCCACCGCACCCGCGCCCAGCCAGCCGGCCGTGGCGGCGCAGCAGCCCGCTGTCGCCCAGCAGCCTGTCGAGGCTCAGCAGCCTGTCGTGGCTCAGCGTCCCATCGTGCCCTCCCGTCCCGTCGTGCCCGAACGGCCCGTCACGCCTGCCTCGTCCCAGTCCGCCGAACCCACCCGGCCGACCTCGTCCGGGCTGACCGTCCACAAGCGAGGGAGGTCCTACGCGGCTGACCTCACCGGCGGCGAGTTCTTCCTGGACCAGCACCGCCTTTCCGGCACTCCGGTCCTGCCCGGCGTCGCCTACCTCGAACTGGCCAGGGCGGCAGCCGAGGCCGAGGGCTACGGCCGGACCGGCGTGACACTGCGCAACGTCGTCTGGATCCGCCCGGCGCGGATCCCCGGTCCCACCGCGGCAGAGGTCACGCTCGAACCGCGCGACGGCGGCCTGTCCTACCAGATCACGACGACCGTCGGCGGCGAAACCCTGGTGCACGGCCAAGGTCGCGTCGAGCCCTCCGTGCAGGAGGCTCGACCGGCGCTGAACATCGCCGCGCTGCGAGCGAGGTGCACGCGGACCAAGCTCGACCGCGCCGCCTGCTACGCCCGCTACGGCGGCACGGAGGTGCACCTCGGCGAGGCCATGCGCGGCGTCGAGAAACTGGAGATCGGCGTCAACCTGATCGTCGCCCGGCTGCGCAGGCCGGCCGGGACCGGTGACGGCTTCACCGTGCACCCGTCCATGCTCGACTCGGCTCTGCAGGCGACCCATGGTCTCGCGCTCGCCGAGGGCAGGGACGACGTGACCGCGGCACTGCCGTTCGCCCTCACCGAGGCGCAGATCCACGCGCCCACGCCGGAGGAGGGCTGGGCGGTGATCAGGCCGTCGTCCAACGATCTGCCCGGCACCGTCCGGCGACTGGACATCGACCTGTGCGACGACGCGGGCAGGGTGTGCGTGCGGCTGCTCGGGTTCACCTTCCGCGAGTTCGGTGCGACCGAGGAGAAGACGCAGGAGCCGAGTGGAACGGACCAGCGCCCCGGTGCGCTCGTGCTCGGCCGCCCCGGCTGGCACCGGTCCACCACGGCGACCGAGACCAGGCAGTTCGTCCGCCACGAGGTTCTCTTCGCGGACGTCGACCCCGGTGACGTCGCCGACCGCCTCGGCGTTCACGGCGAAGTCCTCCCCATCGCCGACGACGTCGCCACGACCTACACCCGCCGGGCCGAGTTCCTGCTGACCCGTCTGCAGGACGCAGCCAAGGCGAGCCGGGACGGCTGGGTCCTGGTGCAGGTCGTCGTTCCCGACGGCCCAGAGCACCAGCCTCTCGCCGGACTGGCCGGGCTGCTGCGCACCGCGCGCAACGAATGCACCCGCCTGCTCACCCAGCTCGTGCTGGTCGCACCTGGCACGACCGCGGCGGACCTGGCCGAGCGTCTTCGTCAGGAAGCGTCCACTGTGGACGATGTCGTGACCCGAGTGGCCGGAGGACACCGGGAGGTCGCGCGGTGGACCTCCCTGGGTGAGGCCAGGGCTGAGCGACCGTGGCGTGACGGCGGTGTCTACCTGATCACCGGCGGTGCCGGTGGTCTGGGAGCGGTGTTCGCCAGGGAGATCGCCTCCGCCGTTCAGAACGCCGTGCTCGTGCTGTGCGGGCGTTCCGCCGCCGGAGCGAGCCAGCGCGAACTCCTCGACGAGCTGCGGGCATCCGGTGCGCACGCCGAGTACCGGCAGCTGGACGTCGCCGACCGCGGCGCTGTCGACCGGTGCGTCCAGGACGTCGTTGCGTCGCAAGGGAAACTGAGTGGTGTTCTGCACTCCGCCGGTGTGTTGCGCGACAGCTACTTCGTCCGCAAGACCGTGGCGCAGTTGCGTGAGGTGTTCGCCGCCAAGGTCACCGGCTTCGTCAACCTGGACGAGGCGACCGCCGGGCAGGACCTGGACTTCTTCATCGGGTTCTCGTCGCTGTCCTCGTCCGGGAACCCCGGCCAGGCCGACTACGCGGCGGCCAACGCGTTCCTCGACGGGTACGCCGCCCGGCGCGATGCGCTGGTGGCCTCCGGCACGCGGCGCGGCCGTTCGCTCAGCATCGGCTGGCCGTTGTGGACGGAGGGCGGCATGCGCGTCGACGCCGCCACCGAGCAGGCGATGTGGGACACGGTCGGCGTTCTGCCGATGCCCACGGACGAGGGAGTGGAAGCCCTGTACCAAGCCTGGGGCAGCGGTGAGCCGCACGTCCTGGTCGTCCACGGCGACCGGGAACGGATCGAGCGCGCGATCCTGACCGCCCCTGAGACCCCGGAACAGGAGGTCCTTTCCGTGCCGGAGAACGATGTCCTGGTCAGGTTGCTCGCCGAGAGGGTGGCGACCCTGCTGGACGTGCCCGTCGACGACATCGAGGGCGAGGTGGAGCTGACCGAGTACGGGTTCGACTCGATCTCGCTGGTGGAGTACGTCGGCCTGCTCAACGACGAGTTCGGCCTGGGCCTGGTGCCCACGCTGCTGATCGAGTACCCGACCCTCGACGGGTTCGCGTCCTACCTCAGGGACACCCACGGCGACGCGTTCGGCAGCGCCGCCCCGGCACCCGCGCCGACCCCGGCACCCGCGCCGACCCCGGAGCCCGCCCCGATCACGGCGGCCACTCCGTCCCACGAGGCACTGCTCGGTGAGCTGATCGGCATGGCCGCCGCGGTGCTGCGCCTGCCCGCCAACCGGATCGAGGGCAGCCGCGAGCTGTCGAGGTACGGCGTCGACTCGTTGTCGCTGACGGAACTGGTGGCGACGGTCAACAAGCGGTTCGGCCTCGACCTGGACCCGACGATCCTGTTCGAGCACCCGGCGCTGAGCGGCTTCGCGGACTTCCTGCTGGAGCACCACGCCGACCGCGTCACGGTGGCCGAGAACGCCGAACAACCGGCTTCCGCACCCGAGCCGGCCCCGGTGACCGTCACCGCCCCGCAACCCGTCGGTCAGGAACCGATCGCCGTCATCGGCATGAGCGGCCGGTTCCCCATGGCCCGCGACATCGCGGAGTTCTGGCAGAACCTGCTGGACGGCCGTGACTGCATCAGCGAGATCCCGGCGGACCGCTGGGACTGGCGGGAGTGCTTCGGCGACCCCGTCACCGAACCCAACACCAGCAACGTCAAGTGGGGTGGCTTCATCGACGGCGTCGGCGACTTCGACCCGCTGTTCTTCGACATCTCCCCGCGTGAGGCCGAGCTGATGGACCCGCAGCAGCGGCTCCTGCTGCTCTACGCGTGGAAGGCGCTGGAGGACGCCGGGTACTCGGCCGAGTCCGTCGAGGGCACCGACACGGCGATCGTCATCGGCACCGCCAGCACCGGCTACCCGAGCATGGTGGCGAAGTACTCGCCGGCGGTGGACGCCTACGACACCAGCGGGGCGGCCCCCTGCATGGGGCCCAACAGGATGAGCTACTTCCTCGGTGTGCACGGCCCGAGCGAGCCGATCGACACGGCGTGTTCCAGTGCGCTCATCGCCGTCCACCGCGCCGTCTGCGCCATCCAGGACGGCACCTCGGACATGGCGATCGTCGGCGGGGTCAACACGATCGTCAACAAGGACCTGCACATCAGCATGAACATGGCCGGCATGCTCGCCGAGGACGGGAGGAGCAAGACCTTCTCGATCGACGCCGACGGATACGGCCGCGGCGAGGGCGTCGGCATGCTGGTGCTGAAGCGGCTGTCGGCGGCCGAGCGCGACGGCGACCACGTCTACGGCCTGATCAGGGGCACCGCCGAGAACCACGGCGGCCGCGCCAACTCCCTGACCGCGCCGAACCCGAAGGCGCAGGCCGCGGTCATCCGCACCGCCCACCGCAGGGCGGGAATCGATCCGCGCACCATCGGCTACGTCGAGGCGCACGGCACCGGCACGAGGCTCGGCGACCCGGTGGAGATCAACGGGCTCAAGGAGGCCTTCCGCGATCTCTACGCCGACACCGGTGCGACGGAGGTCGCCGGACCGCACTGCGCCATCGGGTCCGTGAAGACCAACATCGGGCACCTGGAGGTCGCGGCCGGAATCGCCGGCCTGATCAAGGTCCTCCTGCAGATGAAGCACCGCACGCTGGTGCGGAACCTGAACAACGACAAGACGAACCCGTACGTGAAGCTGGACGGCACGCCGTTCTACCTGGTGCAGGACCAGCGGCCGTGGCGTGCGCCGGTCGACGGTGACGGCACGGAACTGCCCCGGCGCGCGGGCATCAGCTCGTTCGGCTTCGGCGGAGCGAACGCGCACGTCGTGCTGGAGGAGTACCGGGCGAAGCCGGTCGTGGAAAGCCCGCCCGCGCAACCGGTTCCCGTCGTGTTGTCCGCGAGCCACCCCGAAGTGCTGCGATCCTTGGCAGAGGAGTGGGTCGAGGCGCTGAACGCCCACGGCGACGCGGCACTGGCCTCGATCGCCTACACCACGCACGTCGGGCGGACGCCGATGGCCGAGAGGCTGGGGTGTGTCGCGGGCACGGTCGCAGAGCTCCAGGCCGGCCTGAGGTCGTGGCTGCGAGGAGAACCGAACAGCTCGATCATCACCGGCCGCGTGTCCCGGGACGAGATTCCCGCGGCGCCGGAGGGAACGAGTCCGGCGGAGGTGCTGCGGGCATGGGTGCGCGGCGCCGAGGTCGACTGGACCCGCTGGCACTCCGACTCGTCGCGCCGGATTCCGCTGCCGACGTACCCGTTCCGGCTCAAGCGGTACTGGATCGACACCAGCACGCCGGTGGGGGAGAAGGCGTCGAAGCTGCACCCGCTGGTGCACGCCAACACCTCGGACCTCGCCGGGCCCCGCTACACCACGCGGTTCACGGGTCGCGAGTTCTTCCTCGCCGACCACAAGGTGCGCGGCGCGGCGGTGCTGCCGGGAGCGGCCTACCTCGAAATGGCCAGGGCCGCGGCGGAACTGGCGGGCGGTGACCGTTCCTGGGCGCTGACCGACGTCACCTGGGAACTGCCCCTGACCGTCAAGACCGCCACTGAAGTCCACATCGGACTCTCGGTCGAGGCCTCCGGTGGCGTGTCCTACCGGGTCTTCGGCTCGTCCGGCCAGGGCTCGCCGCTGGTCTACGGGCGGGGAGCGCTGCGGGAGACGAGCGCGGAACCGTTGCCCTCGCACGACATCGACGCCTTGATCGGCCGCTGCGCCGGTCCGGTGCTCGAAGCGCCGGAGTGCTACGAGCGGTTCGCCCGCCTCGACCTCGCCTACGGCCCGGCGATGAGGGCGATCGAACGGGTGCACAGCGGCGAACGGCTCGCCGTTGCGCGACTGCGGCTTCCCGATGCCGCCGCGGGAGGGGCGTTCGCACTCCACCCGAGCATGCTCGACGCGGCCTTCCAGAGCACTCTCGGCCTCTTCGCCTCGGACGACACGACCACGGCCGTGCCCTACGCGGTCGGAGAGGTGCGGGTGATCGCGCCACTGCCCGCGACGGCCTGGGCAGTGACCCGGTTCGCCGCGGAGGGCCAGTCACCGGGTGAGCAGTCGTTCGACATCGACGTGTGCGACGACGACGGCCGGATCTGCGTGCGGCTGACCGGTTTCCGCGTCCGATCCCTCGTGGGAGCGCCGGCCGCGGTGACCGCCGAACCGGAGGACGACTTCCTGGCCCGGTTGATCGAAGCCGCCGGAGACGGCTCCCTCAGCCTGGCCGAGTTCGAACGGAGCCTGGCATGAGCCTGACAGCGGTGATCTTCCCGGGCCAGGGTGCCCAGGCGAAGGGCATGGGACGCGATCTGTTCGACGCCTACCCCGACGAGGTCGACCGAGCCTCGGAACTGCTCGGCTACTCGGTGCGGGAGCTGTGCCTGGACGATCCGCGACGCGAGCTGAAGCGCACGGAGTTCACGCAGCCGGCGCTGTTCGTGGTCGGTGCACTGGCTCACCGGCGTTGGCAGGAACACAGCGTAACCGAGGCGGCGTTCTTCGCCGGGCACAGCCTGGGCGAGTACTGCGCGCTGCACGCGGCCGGTGCGTTCGACTTCGAGACGGGCGTGCGGCTCGTCCAGCGCCGGGGCGAGCTGATGGCCGGCGCGGACGGTGGCGGCATGATCGCCGTGACCGGCCTGGACCGCGAGCAGGTCACCGATCTGTTGCGACAGGGCGGTTTCGGCTCGCTCGTCGTGGCGAACGACAACTCGCCCGAGCAGTGCGTCGTGTCCGGGGACGCCGAGTCGATCGAGTCGCTGGGAGAGTTCCTGCGGGCGCGGAACGTCCGCTGGGTCCGGCTGCGGGTGTCCGGGGCGTTCCACTCCGAGCTCATGCGCCCGGCACGGGAGGAGTTCAGCCGTTTCCTCGACGGCGTCGACCTCGGCACGCCCAGGACGCCGGTGATCGCGAACGTCACCGCGGCGCCCTACCAGGCCGGTGACACGGCGAAGTTGCTGTCCGACCACCTGGTGAGTCCGGTGCGCTGGACCGAGACGGTGCGCTATCTGCTCGACGCGGGAGTCACGGAGTTCGTGGAGCTGGGCGGCACCGTGCTGACCAAGCTCGTCGAACGGACCCGCGCGACCCATCGCCGACCCGCTGGACAGGCACAGGAACTCGGCAGTGCGACGTTCCGCGAACGCCACGGGCTGCGGTTCGCCTACGTCGCGGGCGGCATGTACCGCGGCGTCAGCTCGCCCGAGATGGTCATCCGGCTCAGCCGCGCCGGGATGCTCGGGTTCTACGGCACCGGCGGGCTGGACCCGGTGGAGGTGGAGCGCGGCATCAAGGAGATCCAGGCCGCCGTGGGACAGGACGGGCCGTACGGCGTCAACTTCATCGCGAACCACGACGATCCGGCCTCCGAGCAGGAACTGGTCGACCTCCTGCTGCGCCACCACGTCCGGACGATCGAGGCGTCGGCGTTCATCCAGATGACACCGGCACTCGTGCGGTACCGGGCCACCGGGCTGCGGCGAGGTCCCGGCGGCGCACCGATCTGCGACCACCGGGTGGTGGCCAAGGTGTCGCGTCCCGAGGTCGCGGCCGCGTTCCTCGCTCCGCCTCCGGACGCGGTGCTGGACGGGCTGCTCACGGCCGGGGCGATCGGCGCGGACCAGGCCGAACTCGCCCGGCGGGTGCCGATGAGCCACGACGTCATCGTCGAGGCCGACTCCGGTGGGCACACCGATGGGGGAATCGCGACCGTGCTGCTGCCGTCGTTGCTCGAACTTCGGCGTCGTGTGGAAGCCGAACGCGGCTACGACGAACCGATCTGCATGGGACTGGCCGGCGGGATCGGCACGCCGGCGGCGGTCGCGGCGGCGTTCGTGCTCGGCGCCGACTTCGTCGTGACCGGTTCGATCAACCAGTGCACGCTCGAAGCCGCGACCAGCGACGTCGTCAAGGACATGTTGCAGGACATCGACGTGCAGGACACGGACTACGCGCCGGCCGGGGACATGTTCGAGCTCGGCAGCAGGGTCCAGGTGCTGCGCAAGGGCGTGTTCTTCCCGGCCCGCGGCAACAAGCTGCACGCGCTCTACAGCCAGTACGGCAGCCTCGACGACCTGCCGGAGAAGACCCGGTCGCTGCTCGAACGCACCTACTTCCGCAAGCCGCTGGACGAGGTCTGGGCCGATGTGGAGCGGCGCCTGCGGGCGACCGGCAGGGCCGAGCTGGCCGACCACGCGGCCAAGCAGCCGAAGCAGAAGATGGCCCTGGTCTTCCGGCGCTACTTCGGTTACAGCGCACGGATCGCGCTGGAAGGCCGGTCGGACGACAAGGTCAACTACCAGGTCCACACCGGGCCGGCGCTGGGCTCTTTCAACCAGTGGGTGCGCGACAGCCCCCAAGCGTCGTGGCGGCACCGGCACGTCGACGAGGTGGGACGGATGTTGCTCGACGCCGCGGCGACGCACCTAGGCGAGTTCTCCGGCCGAACGGCCTGATGTCCGATTTGTCTGCATTACCGCCGGACAGGTACCGGAGCGGGAACCCGCTCCGCGACCTTGGACGAGGCAGGTGCCGTGCCACCTCCCGCGTGCCACCCCTCCGCGTGCCCCTGGGGCGCATCGGCACTTCCCCGAACGCGAACGGAGCCAGACATGAGCCACCGCGTCACCTCGGTGACCCAGCTGTACGAACTGGTCAGTCAGGGCCGGATCGACAAGGCGGAAGCGGTACGCCTGGCCAGGCAGCTGCAGGAGGCCGGGCCCGCCCGGGCCGCGGTGACGCCGGGAGTCGATCCGGACGTGCTGGCGGACCGGGTCTGCGACGTCCTGGCGGACAAGGTCCGGCAGCTGCTCAAGGTCAGCGCCGACGACCTCGACGTGGACGTGGACCTCAGCGAGTACGGCCTCGACTCGGTGATCATCACCCAGCTCGCGACCACGGTGAACGACGCGCTGGGCACCGACATCAAGCCGACCACGATGTTCGACCACCCGAACCTGCGCGAGCTGGCCGCGCACATCGCCGGTGAGCACGGCGCCCGGCTCGCGGACCGCCTCGGCCTGCGTCCCGCCGCCGTCCCGGTGGTGAAGGAACCGGTCCGCGAGGTCCCGCGTGCCCCCGTGACACCTCCCCGACAGGTTCCCGCCGTGCAGGACCTGGGAACGGACGCGGTCGCGATCATCGGCATGAGCGGCCGTTTCCCGCAGGCGGACGACCTCGACGCCTTCTGGCGCAACCTGTCCGAGGGCCGCGACTGCATCAGCGAGGTGCCCGCCGACCGCTGGGACTGGCGGGAGCTGTACGGCGATCCCTTCGCGGAGGAAGGCCGCACCACCGTCAAGTGGGGCGGGTTCATGGACGGCGTCGCCGACTTCGACCCGGAGTTCTTCGGCGTCTCGCCCCGCGAGGCACGGCTGATGGACCCCCAGCACCGGCTGCTCATGCTGCACGTGTGGAAGGCGTTGGAGGACGCCGGTTACGCCGCGTCGTCACTGGCCGGCAGCGACCTGGGCATCATCGTGGGCACGGCCGGCACGGGGTACCAGCGGCTGATCGAGGAGAACGCGCGTGGCGGCGAAGGCGTGGCCGTGACGGCCACCGTGCCGTCCATCGGTCCCAACCGGATGAGCTTCTTCCTCGACGTGCACGGCCCGAGCGAGCCGGTCGAGACGGCCTGCTCCAGCTCCCTGGTCGCCCTGCACCGGGCGGTGTCCGCGCTGGAACGGGGGGAGTGCTCGCTCGCGGTGGCGGGCGGGGTCAACACGGTGCTCGTGCCGGACGGTCACATCAGCTTCGGCCGGGCGGGGATGCTCAGCGACGACGGCCGCTGCAAGTCGTTCTCGGCCCAGGCCGACGGCTACTCCCGGGGCGAGGGCATCGGGATGCTCGTGCTGAAGAGGCTGTCCGCCGCCGAACGCGACGGCGACCACGTCCACGGCGTGATCCGGGCGACCGCCGTCAACCACGGTGGCCGCGCCAACTCCCTGACCGCGCCGAACCCGAGGGCGCAGGCGGCGGTCATCCTCGACGCCCACCGCCGGGCCGGCATCGACCCGCGCACGGTCGGCTACGTCGAGGCGCACGGCACCGGCACGAAGCTCGGCGACCCCGTGGAGATCAACGGTCTGCGGGAGGCGTTCCGGGAGCTCTACGCCGACCACGGGGCCGAGGTCACCGGCAGCCACGTCGGCATCGGCACGGTGAAGACCAACATCGGGCACCTGGAACTGTCCGCCGGGGTGGCCGGCGTGCTCAAGGTGCTGCTGCAGATGCGTCATCGCACGCTCGTCGAGAGCCTGCACAGCGAGACCGTCAACCCGTACGTCGAGCTGGACGGCAGCCCGTTCTTCCTGGTGCGCGAACGGCAGCCCTGGGTGGCGCCGCTCGACGCCGACGGCAACGAGCTTCCTCGCCGAGCCGGCGTGAGCTCGTTCGGCTTCGGCGGCGCCAACGCGCACGTCGTCCTCGAGGAGTACCGCGCTCCCGCCGGGACGAGCGCCGAGCAGGGGCCGTTCGCCTTCGTGTTGTCCGCCAAGGAATCCACCACCCTGGTGGCCCGCGCCCAGCAGTTGCTCACCTGGATCGACGACCACGCGCCGTCCGACAGCGACCTGGCGAGCCTGGCGTACACCCTCCAGATCGGCAGGGTGGCGATGGCGGAACGACTCGCCTTCACCGCCGCGACCGTGGAGGAACTGCGGGAAGTGCTGCGGGCGTTCGTGTCCGGCGACGCACCGGGGCGCGTGCACAGGGGCAGCCCGCAGCCGAACGCGCTGTGGAAGGCGCTCGCCGCGGACGAGGACATCGCCGCCGCGATGGACACCTGGGTCGCCAAGGGCAAGCTGTCCCGTCTGCTCGAACTGTGGGCCGGTGGCTTCGACTTCGACTGGCGACGGCTGCACGGCGACACTCCGCCGCGCCGGATCCCGCTGCCTTCCTACCCGTTCAACCTCCGCCGCTTCTGGATCGCCGACAGCGCTCCCCGTGCTGTGGCCCGGTCGAGCGGCCCGAAGTCGCACGCGTTGAGCGGCACCGAGTTCTACGTGCGCGACCACCTCGTGCGCGGAGTTCCGGTCCTGCCCGCGGTCGCCTACCTCGAACTGGCGCGGGAAGCGCTGACCGGTGGTGAGGCGGGCGTGCGGCTGCGCGACGTGTGCTGGCTGCGGCCCATCGAGGTCACCGGGCAGTGCGGTGTCGAGGTGCGCCTCTCGGCCGGCGACGGCACGTTCGAGGTGAGGGTGGAAGGTGCGGACACGGTCCACGCCCAGGGCGTCGGGCAGGTCGACGCGGCGCTCGCCACGACCGCCGAGAAGATCGACGTGCAGGGGTTGCTCGATTCGTGCCCGCGCGCCATGGACTCCGCGGAGTTCTACGAGACCTACGAACGCCTCGGCATGAACTACGGCCCGTCGTTGCGCGCCGTGCGTTCCCTGCACCAGGGCGATGGCGTGGCGGTGGCGAGGCTGACCGTGCCCAGCGAGGCCGTGTCGCCGCTGGTGCTCAACCCCAGCGTGCTCGACGGCGCGTTCCAGGCCGTTCTCGGGGCGTGGGGCGGCGAGAACGACGGTGCCGGCCGTCTCGCGCTGCCTTTCGCGGTGCGCGAGGTCGAGGTCCGCGGCGCGACTCCGGCGGACGGCTGGGCCGTGATCCGCCGCGCCACCGAGGATCGCGGTGGTGACGTGCACCGGTTCGACATCGACGTCTGCGGCACCGACGGCCTCGTCCGCGTGCGGCTGCTCGGCTTCAGCATCAAGACCTTGCGGGCGCTGGCGGACGTCCGGACATGCCTCATGACGCAGGCGTGGGACGCCGTCAGCGTGGAGCCGGTCGCCCAGTGGCCGGCGGAGAACGACAAGATCGTGCTGTTCGGCGGCAGCGCGGAACACCACGCCGCGTTCCGGGCGATTCGGCCGAACACCGAGGTGCTGGACGACCTGACCTCGGCGTTCCCCGTCGACGCCACGCACGTGGTGGTGCTGGAGGCCGACGCACGCGCGGCGTTCCGGCTGGTGAAGGCGGTCCAGGCGGCCGGCGGTGACGGCAGGGAGATCGGCTGGACCGTGATCACCGAGCAGGCGCGGCTCCTTCCCGGCGACAGCGGGGCCGACCCGGCGGGAGCGGGCCTGCACGGCCTGTTCGGCTCACTGGCCCAGGAGTGTCCACAGTGGCCGGTCCGGGTCGTGGACGTTCCCGCGGGGGAACCGGTGCCGTGGAACGAGGTGCTGGAGCTGGCCCCGCAGCCGGGCGGCGCGCTGCTGGCACGCCGTGACGGCGAGTGGTACCGCCAGAGCCTGGTGGAGCTGGCCGAGCCGGTTCCGGCCGGACCCGCGCACGAGAACCTGCGCCCGGACGACGTGGTCGTCGCCATCGGAGGTGCGGGAGGCATCGGCGTCGTCTGGACCGAGCACCTGATCCGCCGGCACAAGACGCGGGTGGTGTGGATCGGCCGTCGTCCTCTCGACGACCGGATCGAAGGGCTTCGCACCAGGTTGGCGGCACACGGGCCGGCCCCCGACTACATCCAGGCCGACGCGACCGACCCGGCCGCGCTGCGCCGGGCCCGTGACGAGATCGTGCGCCGCTACGGCCCGGTGCGGGGAGTGCTGCACTCCACCATCGTGCTCGGCGACCAGAGCCTGGCGCGGATGGACGAGGAGCGGTTCGGCGCGAGCTACGCCGCCAAGGCCGACGTCGCGGTGAACATCGCGGAGGTGTTCGCGGGCGACCCGCTGGACTTCGTCGTGTTCTTCTCCTCGCTCCAGTCGTTCCTCACCTCACCGGGACAGGCCAACTACGCCGCGGGCTGCACGTTCGCCGACGCCTGCGCCGAGCACCTGGGCACCCTCCTGTCCTGCCCCGTCAAAGTGATGCACTGGGGTTACTGGGGCGGTGTAGGTGTGGCCGCCGACGAGGCTCACCGCGAGCGGATGGCCAAGGGCGGGGTCGCCTCGATCGAGCCCGCCGAGGGAATGGCCGCCTACGACACGCTCCTGGGCTGTCAGCGCTCCCAGCTGGCGATGATGAAGGTGACGAGCACCCGCGCGTTCGACGGACTTCTCAGCGAGGACGTGATCGAGCACGTCGCGCCCGTGCCGGCCGGCCTCGCCGGTCACCGCCCGGCGAGTGACGCGGCGGTCGAACCGATCGCCGGTGACGTGAGCAAGGCTCTGGCGGAATCGCTCGTCGACTACGTGCGGCACCGCGTGGCGGACGACCCCATGACCACCCTGCGGGTCCTGGAGATCGGAGAGGCCGGCAACACGGTGTTGCGTCACCTCGGGGCGTGGCGGGACCACCTTGAGACCTACTGCTACACCGGCGACTCCGAGGAGTTCCTGGAGACCGCCCGGCAGGAGTTCGGCGAGACGGCGCACTACTTCGAGACCCGCGTGTTCGACGTCGAGGAACCCCTTGCCGCACAAGCTGTTCAGGTCGGCGAGTTCGACGTCGTCGTCGCGACCGGGTTGCGGCACACCGACCACGACCCCCGCATCGCCCTGCGCAACATCAAGGCCGCGCTGCGCGCCAACGGGATCCTGCTGCTCACCGACGCGTCCCCGCAGGGCGGATGGCGACGGCCGCTGACCGAAGCGGGCTTCCGCGGAGTCTCCGCCGCCGCCGAGGACGCGTTCGGATGGCAGGTCCTCGTCGCCGAGAGCGACGGCGCCGTTCGTCAGCCGAGGACCGCGGCCGTTCCCGTCGAGGCGCCCGAAACCGTGCCTGCTCAGCACATCGAGGCCACGGGCACGGTCGCGGACCAGGTCACCTCACTGCTGGCCGATGTCCTCGAACTCGATCCCGCGCAGCTGGAGCTGGACGCGCCCCTGCGGCGCTACGGCTTCGACTCGATCTTCATGGCCCAGTTCCTGTCCCAGCTGAGGAAGCACGTCGACGACACCCTGTCGTTGGACGTCATCGCGGAATGCGAGTCGTTGCGCGATGTTCTGGCTGCTGTCGGCGCGACGTCCGCGCCCGTGCTGGCGGTGGAGGACCATCCGGAGCTCGTCCAGATGAACCGGGGCCGCGAGGGCAGGCCCGTCTTCTGGATCCACCACGGCAACGGGGGAGTGGAGTCCTACCGGCCGCTGGCCGACCGCTCCGGGCGCCCCTTCTACGGAATCCAGCCCAGGGGATGGGCCGGGTCCGGCGAGATCCTCGGCGGACAGGTGCCGATGGCCAGGCACTACGTGTCCCTCATCCGCGCCGTGCAACCGGAGGGCCCCTACGACATCGGCGGGTTCTCGCTGGGCGGCCTGCTGGCCTACGAGGTCGTGCGCCAGCTCCAGTTGCAGGGTGCGGAGGTGAACACGCTGGTCATGCTCGACTCCCTGGACGCCCCGGCGACCAACCAGGTCAACGCCATCATGCAGGGCGGCAGGACCGAGCCGGACGCGGTCGCCAAGGTCTCCGCGTTCCGCGCGGTCAACCTCGTGCTCGGCAACAACAGCCTGAACACCGAGGACGGCACCACCCCGATCCTGCACAAGGACGAGGTCGACCCGAGTCTGTCCTATCCGGACTTCTTCGACTCGCTCATCAAGGCCGCCCTGGCCGCCGGGATCACCAAGACCGAGGCCCAGCTCCGCAAACAGGTCACCCAGCTCGCCCGGTACTTCGAGGCGATGCAGAGCGAGAACTACGTGACGTCGCGGCTGCCACGGCGGGACTCGGTGTCCTGCCACTACTTCCGCAACCGCAGCGGCGAGTTCTTCGGTGAGTTCAAGGACTACATGGTGCTCTTCGACAACCCGGAGCTGCCCGGGATGGACGGCGTCGAGTACTGGCGCGACTGGAAGACCCAGATCGACGACTTCCGCGTGACCGTGGTCGACACCAGCAGCCACGCGGACGTGATGACCGCACCTCAGTCGCTGGACGAAGTGCTTCGCCTGTGCGACGAGATCTACGCGCACGACGCGGAAGCCGTGCAGCCGGCCGCGTAGGCCTGCCCGTCCTCAGTAACCCCCACTTTCAAGGAGCGCTTTGCGATGACCAACAGCAGGTTGTTCACCAGCGAGTCGGTGACCGAGGGCCACCCCGACAAGATCTGTGACGCGATCAGCGACTCGATCCTGGACGCGTTGCTGGCCAAGGACCCGCGCTCGCGCGTCGCCGTGGAGACGCTCGTCACGACCGGTCAGGTCCACGTCGCGGGTGAGGTCACCACCGAGGCGTACGCGGACATCCCGACGATCGTCCGCGAGAAGATCCTGGAGATCGGGTACGACTCGTCCGCGAAAGGTTTCGACGGCCACTCGTGCGGCGTGAACGTGGCCATCGGCGCGCAGTCCCCGGACATCGCGCAGGGTGTCGACACGGCGTTCGAGAACCGCGTCGAGGGCGCTGACGACGAGATCGACAAGCAGGGTGCCGGCGACCAGGGCCTGATGTTCGGCTACGCCTGCAGCGACACGCCGGAGATGATGCCGCTGCCGATCGCCTTGGCACACCGGCTTTCTCGTCGCCTGACG